>NZ_JBPFSF010000003.1:0-431972 GCF_051106045.1 Paenarthrobacter sp. FR1
TTCAGAGGCCGCACGCCAAGCCTGCTACCCGGACTTCATCGAGCACTACAATCAACGCAGGCCACACACCGCACTCAAAGGCGCCTCACCCATCAGCCGCGTCACCAACCAACCGGGATAGTACAGCTAGCTGCCGGCAGGTCGAAAGTGCACTTAGGGAACCCGGTTCAACCAATCCTCGGTGCCGAACTTCGAGTCCACCCGCTTCCGGGCTTCGTCCAGTTCTGCTTCAGTGAGCCGGGATTCCACCGCGCCATAACGCTCGGTGAAGACTTCCTGCATGGCGTGAAGGATGGCTGACCGGGCCAGTCCGGTCTGCCGGCGCAATGGATCCACGCGCTTCTTGGCGCTGCGTGTGCCCTTGTCAGAGAGCTTCTCCTTGCCGATTCGCAGGACGTCCACCATCTTGTCGGCATCGATGTCGTAGCTCATGGTCACGTGATGCAGCATGCCGCCGTTGGCCAGCCGCTTCTGCGCAGCCCCGCCAATCTTGCCTTGGTCCGTGGCGATGTCGTTGAGCGGTACGTAGAAGGCCGTGATGCCGAGCTTCTCAAGCGCGGCCATGACCCAGGCGTCCAGGAAGGCGTAGGAGTCCGCGAAGCTGATGCCGTCCACGAGCGTCTGCGGCAAGTACAGGGAGTAGGTGATGCAATTGCCAGCTTCCATGAACATGGCACCGCCACCACTGATCCGGCGAACCACTGTGATGCCATGGCGGGCTACACCCTCCGGATCCACTTCGTTCCGCACCGACTGGAAACTGCCGATCACCACGGAGGGTTCTTCCCAATCCCAGAAACGGAGAGTGGGATTGCGCCTGCCGCTCCCGACTTCCTCAGTGAGCACCTCGTCCAGCGCCACGTTCACTTGCGTGGGAAGTACCGTTGGCGGAATGACGTCCCACTGGTGGTCTGCCCAGCTGGTTGCTTTGGACAGCGCCCGGCGAACAGTGACTGCCACGGCTTCCGCGGAAAATCCGAACAGTACAGCCCCTTCGGGCAGGCGGGCTGTAACAGCCGCTGCGATATCGGCGGCCGAAGAGGCATCCGAAAGTCCGGTGAGGGCCCCGTTGATGTCCTCCAAAGCCTCATCGGGCTCCAAGAAGAAGTCGCCGCTCAGCGAGACGTTGGCGAACCGCCCCTCCACCACATCCAGGTCCACCACCACGAGTTTTCCGCCCGGGACTTTGTATTCCCCGTGCAGGCGAGTGCCGCCGTCGTGCATTTTTGTTTCTGGTTTGGGCTGGGAAGTCATGCTGTCCATCTTGCCGGAAAACGCAAAAGCCCGCATTGCCGGAATTCCAGCAATGCGGGCTTTGAAAGCCTTGGGGTGAAGTGGGTTACTTCTTGCCGCCGAAGCCCTTGAAGCGAGCGTTGAAGCGCTCGACGCGGCCAGCGGAGTCCATGATGCGCTGCTTGCCCGTGTAGAACGGGTGGGACTCCGAAGAGATTTCGACGTCGATAACCGGGTAGGTGTTTCCGTCTTCCCACTCGATGGTCTTCGAGGAAGACACGGTGGACTTGGTCAGGAACTGCGTACCGGAAGCCAGGTCGTTGAAAACAACAGCTTCGTACTTCGGGTGGATATCAGACTTCATAATGGGACCTTTTGTTCACGCAACTGGATTTTGCCAGCTGCCAGGTATGAATGGAGGTGGTCCGATTGCTGGAATGTGAAAATTTCAGCGGCCGGGCCAACAACCAATCATAGCGGAAACAGCCACCCGGCACGAACCGGGGATTATCCGCGCGGACGAAGCTCCCAGAACGCCACCGCGGACGCCGACGCGACGTTGAGCGAGTCAACACCGGCCCGCATCGGAATCTTGACTGCGAGGTCGACGGCGTTCAAGGTGTCGCTGCTCATGCCGGCACCTTCGGTGCCGAGAACCAGGGCAAGTTTCGGGTACCGTCTGGCGGCCAGCTCGTCCAAGTCAAGGGCATCATCGGTCAGCTCCATGGCAGCCACGGTAAAGCCTTGCTCCTTGAGGCGGTCCAAGTCATTGGGCCAGCTTTCCAACCGTGCCCACGGCACTTGGAAGACAGTTCCCATGCTGACGCGGACACTGCGCCTGTACAGTGGGTCACCACACCGCGGCGATACGAGGACGGCGTCCACTCCGAGCGCAGCAGCCGAACGGAAGATGGCGCCCACGTTGGTGTGGTCCACGATGTCCTCGAGCACGGCGACCCGCTGTGCGTTCACCAAGAGCTCCTCCAGCGGAACGGGAGCTGGCCGGTGCATGGCAGCCATCGCGCCGCGGTGGAGGTGGAAGCCAGTAATCTCCTCCAGCAAGGGCGCTTTGCCAATGAAGACAGGAACGTCGGGATAGGCCTGGAAGACATCGTCGAGGTCCTCCAGCCACTTCTCTGCAAGGAAAAAGGATCTGGGCTGGTGCCCCGCGGCAAGCGCCCTCCGGAGTACCCGGGAAGATTCGGCAATGTACATGCCTTCTTCGGGTTCACGGAGTTTGCGGAGATGTACGTCGGTGAGCGTGGTGTAGTCAGTGACGCGGGGATCGTCAGCCGACTCGAGGTAGTGGAAGGTCACCGGGAGATTATTTCAGCAGGTTGGCAATCATGAAGCCAAGGGCCACGATGCCGAGGGTGAAAATGACCGCCCTGAGGATTCGCGGCGAAAGCTTTCGGCCAACCCTTGAGCCCACAAGACCGCCGATGGTTGAGCTGACGGCAATGAGCAGGACCACAAGCCAGTTGATGCGGTCGAAGGCGAAGATCAGGTACGAGACGGCCGCCACCATGTTTACGCCCAGCACCAGGATGTTCTTCATGGCGTTGGCGTTTTGCATGGTTCCCGTGAGGAACACCCCGAGGATTCCTACCAGCAGGATGCCCTGGGCTGCCACGAAGTAACCGCCGTAGACGCCGGCAAGATACACCAGGGCCACCAGCAAAATGCCGTGGCTGCGATCCCGGATGGCATGTTCAGGGTTCTGTTCCCTGCTGCGCACCCACGCCTGCAGCTTCGGCTGGAAGAGGACCATCATCAGAGCCAGAACCAGCAGGACGGGCGCAACGTAGTGGAAGACTTTCTCCGGGAGATGCAGCAGCAGCCACGCACCGGTGATGCCGCCCAGCAACGACGCTGGCAGCAGCTTCATGAGTTGCCGACCCCTGCCGGCCAGTTCTCGGCGATAGCCCCAAGCCCCGGCAGCCGTTCCCGCGACGAGGCCCATCGCATTGCTCATGGACGCAACCACGGGAGTAATGCCGATGGCGATGAGAACGGGGAAAGTCACCAGCGTGCCGGAACCGACTACTGCGTTGATGGTGCCGGCCCACAAGCCCGCGAAAAAGACCAGGATGCTGCTAAGAATTTCCACTGTTGGCTACGATTTCGCTTAGCGGCGGGCAGTCGCAGTGTAGCGACCACCGTTTTCCGAGAGATCCAAGGCCAGGCCGAAGGTGGTGCTTAGATGTCCGTCGGTGAGGACTTCCTTGATGGGGCCGGCCGCAACCACTCCGCCTTCGCGGAGAAGCATGGCGTGAGTGAAGCCCGGCGGCACTTCCTCGAGGTGGTGGGTGACCAGCACCATGGCGGGTGCGGCTTCGTCGCTGGCAAGTTCGCCGAGCTTGTGGACGAGTTCTTCGCGACCACCGAGATCGAGGCCGGCCGCGGGCTCGTCCAGCAGAAGCAGTTCGGGGTCGGTCATGAGGGCGCGGGCAATCTGGACTCGCTTGCGCTCCCCCTCGGACAGTGTTGCGAAGGTGCGGTTAAGCAACGGCCCCATGCCCCAGTCGTTCAAGAGGCCGAAGGCGCGCCGTTCGTCGTCGCGCTCGTAACCCTCCCGCCAACGTCCGGTGACGCCATAGGCGGCGGTCACCACGACGTTCAGGACGTTTTCGTGCTCCGGGATCTGGGTGGCGAGGGCCGCCGAAGAAAGCCCGATGCGCGGGCGGAGTTCAAAGACATCCACACGGCCCAGCGTCTCGTCAAGGATTCCTGCCTTGCCGCTGCTCGGGTGCAAGCGAGCGGCTGCGATCTGGAGAAGCGTCGTCTTGCCGGCACCGTTGGGGCCCAGGATGACCCAACGTTCGCCTTCGTTGACCTCCCAGTCGACCTTGTCCAGCAGGGTCTTCTTGCCTCGGACAACGCTGACGGAAGCCAATTCCAGAACATCACTCATAGCAGTAGACACTAGGACAAAACTGCACATGACTGATAACTGATGTTTCTGCTCGGATATGAGTCGAAACAGTTTCGGGTGGCAGCAGCACCCTCAGTAGGATTGAGCCCATGACTTCGAACTTGGCTGCAGTCAGCTATGGCGTGAATTTGTCCCCCGGGTCCCTCGAGGGTGTGCGGAAGGTGCTTGCCGACGCCGGCGTTGCAGTGTCATCGGAATCACACGGTGGAGACGAGCGCTTCACAGTCCACACGGCCAACCTCACTTTGCCGGCGAACTCTGCCGTCGACCTCTTGTCCGTGCGGCGCTTGGTGGCCCAGTCCGCCGATGCAGGCGTGGATACGGCTATTGTTCCGGAGGACCTTCGCCAGGCCGCCCGGAAGCTCCTCATCATGGACGTGGACTCAACGCTCATCCAGCAGGAAGTGATCGAGCTGCTGGCAGGCCATGCCGGTAAGCGCGAAGAAGTTGCCGAGGTGACTGAGGCTGCCATGCGTGGCGAGCTGGACTTTGCCCAGAGCCTTCACGCCCGTGTGGCCGTCCTCGCGGGTTTGCCGACCGCCGTCATCGAATCCGTGCGTCACGAGGTGCGCCTTAGCCTTGGTGCGGCAGAACTGGTTGCGGCGTTCAAGGCGGCTGGCCACGTGGTGGCGGTGGTTTCCGGAGGGTTCAACCAGATCCTGGGTCCCATCGCAGAGGAGCTGGGCCTTGATTACTGGATTGCCAATGAGCTTGAGATTGTCGACGGCGCTCTCACTGGCAAGGTCCTCGGAGATGTCGTAGATCGTGCCGCCAAGGAAAAGTACCTGCGCCGGTGGGCAGCCGCAGAAGGCATCAGCCTGGAACACACCATTGCAGTAGGCGACGGTGCCAATGACCTCGACATGCTCGGGGCGGCCGGAATAGGCGTTGCCTTCAATGCAAAGCCAGCCGTTCGGGCAGTGGCTGACGCCGTCATCAACATGCCGTACCTTGACGCCGTGAGGCACATCGCCAACGTCTGATCCGCAGGGTAAGCACCTGCAGCCCCTTACCGGTCATCCGCTCTTGCTTGGTCGGATCCTTTCGCGTGCCCAAAACAACGGCGGCTCCACATGAGCGGCGTGCGGCAAGAACGCCGCGAAACAAGCAAATGGATTTCGTGACGCCAAATTCCAAACAATTTACTGAATCGAAATCATTTCCCTGCGCATTGTCCACGCTGGCATTCGATGTGTTAGATTTCGAATTCCAAGACGAAGCTGTGAAGCATGCGCTAATTCGGGATATAGGTACAGGGGCAAAGAGTGAACCATTCGCAGCGCACATGGAAATGGTGGAAGCGGCGCGATGAATTTGAGCCGGATGCCAATGGCTGGGCTGCAAACACAAGCCAGCAAACGCCTTTCCACGAAATGTTCCATGGCGAAGACTGGGACACGGAAGCATCCGCGGTAAATGCCGCCGTGCCTGAACATCTCCGCAATGCAAGCCCTTACCAGGGAGCCCGGATGGCCGACTTCACGGAGACCGTTGATGATGAAGAAGAAGAGGATGAATTCACCATGAGCTCACTGAATGAAGCTATCAAGCAATTGCTTTCCATCGAAGGCGCCACGGGTGCGGCCATTGTGGACTACACCAGCGGAATGGCCTTGGCGCAGGGCGGAAGCCCTGGATTTGACCTCGGCGTGGCTGCCGCCGGCAATTCGAACGTGGTCAGCGCGAAGCTCCGCACTATGGCCGACTTGAGCCTGGAGAGCGATATCGAGGACATCCTCATTACGCTGGGCTCCCAGTACCACCTGATCAACGTCCTGAATTCAGACGGATCCAAGGGCCTGTTTGTGTACCTGGTACTCGACCGAACCTATGCGAACCTGGCATTGGCCCGCCACAAGCTCAAGACCTTCGCGAAGGCCATTACCATCTGAACCAACAAGAGCAGGAAAAGTGAGAGGGGCGGCCATCCATGGCCGCCCCTCTGTTGGTTCATCGTAGGAGGGGGCCGGGCTCCTGGGCCTTCACGCGGCGGGCTTCGCTGCCCTTGGAATCGAACTTCTGACCCAACATGTGGTGAACCAGGACATCCTCGTTGGTATTTGCGTTTGCCTCGATGGTGACAAGTTCCCCTTCGCGCATCACACCGATACGGTGGCACCAGTTGACCAGTTCCGACATGTCCGAAGACAAGAGAATGATGGCCACGCCTGATTGACTGAGCTCGGTGAGCATCTTGTAGACAGTTTCCTTGGCCCCAATGTCGATGCCCCGACTGGGATGGCTCAGGATCAAGACGTCGCAGTCAGTGGACATCCATTTGGCAAGCTCCACCTTCTGCCGGTCGCCGCCGGACAGGGTGGTGATGCTGCCATGGATGTTGGTGGTTCTGATCCGCATGCGACGGACGAGTTCGATGACGGTCCGGAGCTGGGTGATCTCCGTGTGGAGATCCGCCAGCCCTGCATCGGATCCAGGGCGGAGGCCGTTCGCGATGCTGGCGTCGGTATCCACGGCGTCCGCAGCGTCTGACAAGTACCCGACCCGCAAACGGGCTGCATCCTCCAGGCTCTGGATCTGGACCGCTTGTCCGTTCAGGAGAATCTGCCCCGAACTGATCGGGTGAATGCCCACAAGTGCTTCGACCAACTGGTAGATGCCGGAGCGGTGTGTACCGGCCAGGCCGAAAATCTCGCCCTTTGCCACGCTGAACGTCACGTCCCGGACATTCTTGCCCGCATTGAGTTTCAGGACCCGCAGCGCCTCGTCGCCGCCTGCAGGACCGGCGGGCCGGGCGCTGTCCTCGAGTTCCTGCTGGAGCAGGAGGAAGGCAAGTTCGCCGACGTCGGTCCGGCTCGCTTCCAAGGTCTTGTGCACCCTGCCGTCCCGCAGGACGGCGATGCGATGCGCAATGGAACGGACCTCGTCCAAGCGGTGGGTGATGTAGATGATGGCCCTGCCCTGCCCGATCAGCATTCGCAGGACTTTGTGCAGGACGGCGACGTCGTGGTCCGGAAGCGACGCAGCAACTTCGTCCATGATCACGAGCTGGGCTTCCTCGGCCACCATCCGCAGGACTTCCACCAGGGCTTGCTCCGCGCGTATCAGCGTCCCCACCCTCACGTCCGGGTCCAGGGCGATTCCGATGTCCCGGATCAACGTGAGTGCTTGGTCGCGGAGTTCCAGGTGCGGTTTGTTGGCTTGAAACGTGCCTCGAAAAATTGCTTCGGCGACGGTCTGTTCAGGCAGGAGCCGGAAGTTCTGTGGGATGAGTCCCACGCCGCAGGCCTGTGCTTCCTCCACGGAATCCGGCCCGTACTTTTCACCGGCCAACATCAGTTGTCCGGAATCATGCTTGTGGGATCCGGACAGTACGTCCATCAAGGTCGTCTTGCCTGCACCATTGGTGCCGATCAACCCCAGGATTTCTCCTCGGTGCAACGAAAATCCAATGCCTTTGAGGATGTGCCGTTGATCATAAGACGCATGAATGCCATCTGCATGCAGTAACAGGTCCAAAGAAGCTCCTAGTTCGCAGTTCAATGCGTTCGAGGTGGGCTGGAGAAGCTGGAGTCGCGTGCCGCCCGGAACGTAATGCTGTGCTCAATTACGGATTGGGCGCCTTGCAGATTCAATCAGATGGAAACAGTTAACGCAAAAGCATATTAGTGAAACAGGGTTTCTGATTTCGTGACGCTAAATTCAATACTATTTATCAAATTGTCATCTATCAGGATTCGGGTGAGTGGCCCTATAAACAACAACGGCCCGGGACATTGTCCCGGGCCGTTGCAGAGGGCGAAGCGCTACTCGGCTGTTTTACCGAAGTAGTCGGCGCCTCCCACGTATTCCGTGTGACCGGATTCGACATCGGCGGTAACCATTTTGGCAACCTCGGCCGCGAACTCCTCAACGGAGTAGAGCTTGCCGGCTTCCGCGCGGCGAGTCTCGATGGCACCCGGGTTGGAGCGGTCAAGAAGCGTTGCCGTAACGGTGCCCTCGATCATGTCGCCGGAAACGACCACCAGTGAAATGCCTTTGTCCGCAAGATTGGGAAGCAAGGCGCGCAGTGCATCCTCGCCGGCACGCTTGCTCTTTGCCACGGGTTCGTACTCGGGCATGGTGGGAACGGTCTCTACGAAGTGCGCCTGGTGGCTGGTCACGAAGACAACCCGTGAGCCTTCGGGCATGAGCGGCACTGCGGCATTGAGCATGTTGATCTGGGCATCGCGGTTCAGTTTCAACGCGTACCCCTCCTCCATGCCGGACTCCATGCCGCCGGAGGCGTTAAGGACCAATACGTCGAGGGAACCGAATTCCTCCATGGCAGTGCTGGCCAGGGCGTGCACGCCTTCATCGGTGGTGAGGTCGGCGCCGACAGCAGCGGCACGGCCACCCGCTGCCTGGATTTCGGCCACTACCTTGTTGGCGCGCGGCGCCTTCTGGCGGTAGTTGACTACGACGGCGGCACCCTCGCCGGCGAGGATCTTGGCAACTTCGGCGCCGATTCCGCGGGAAGACCCCGTGACGATCGCGGTCTTGTTATCCAGCATTCCCATTCGTGCTCCTTTTGTTCACTTCATCCAAATTCCGTGGGCTCGGATTCCATCATGCCAGCGGCCGAGCCGAAATCCGTTGTTGACCCCGGACAAAAAACTGCTGTTGGGGCTAGTTTGCTAGTGGCCCATTCCGAGGCCGCCATCGACCGGAATCACCGCGCCGGAGATGTAGGCGGCCTCGTCGCTTGCAACCCAACGCACAACATCGGCAACCTCGGACGCCTCGGCGAAACGACCAGCGGGGACGTTGGCCAAGTAGGACTTCTGCGTGTCTTCGGGGAGTTCAGCAGTCATGTCCGTGTTGATGAATCCCGGAGCCACGACGTTGGCGGTGATGCCGCGGCTACCGAGCTCGCGGGTCAGGGAACGCGCAATGCCCACCATGCCGGCCTTGGAGGCGGAGTAGTTGATCTGGCCGGGAGCGCCATAGAGACCGGACACTGATGAGATAAGAACCACACGGCCCTTGCGCAGCCGGATCATGCCCTTGGACGCCCGCTTGATGACACGGAAAGCGCCGGTGAGGTTGGTGTCCAGGACTGAGGTGAAGTCGTCCTCACTCATGCGAAGCAGGAGAGTGTCCTTGGTGATACCCGCGTTCGCCACCAGCACTTCCACGGGACCGTGGGCCTCTTCAACGATCTTGAACGCTGCGTCAATCGATGCTTCATCCGTGACGTCGGCCTTCACGCCCAGGATGCCTTCAGGCAGTTCTGTTTCACTGCGGTAGGTGACAGCCACCCTGTCGCCATTGGCAAGGAATGACTCGGCGATGGCCAGACCGATGCCACGGTTGCCGCCCGTGATCAGGACGCTGCGACCGGTGGATACTGCTTCAGACATACTCTTGCTCCAGGTTCCGCGGCAGTCGATTGCCGCTGTGAAGGGGGATTTTCCTGTGTCGATCTTATCCGCCGCCTGCAGCAACCCGCGGGTAACCAGCCACCTGCGCGGTTTGGGCCGGTACAGCCTTGGTGAGAGAATTGAGAGAGGCCTTTGGAGCGTGATGATTCAGCTGTGACACCAGAAAGCAGTCCCCTGCAGCAAGTGCCCGGGGAACCGGACGCTGTTTCCAGCGACCCCGAAGTCCACAGCATCACCGATGCCGCTGCGGCCCACTCTGAGGACATGCGCGAACGCATGATCAAATATGCCGTTGCCATGGGCATCCGCATGGTCTGCATCATCCTGATCTTCGTGGTTGACGGCTGGTTCAAGATTATTGCCATCGCCGGGGCTGTCTTCCTTCCGTGGATTGCCGTGGTGATCGCCAACGGCAATGACAAAGCCGAAGACCACAGTGAGTCTTTGTTGGACTACGTTGCTGTCCCGGAAATCGAGGGCTCGGCCCAGCCTGACGACGATGAACGGGCTGAGGCACCCACGGTGCTCCAAGGCGAATTGGTGGATGACGAGCCAACAGGCAATCAAGCGGACCCGACTAAGGGCCACGCAAGCGAGGCCGGACACGCCGGCGATGAACGGGCGGCTTCATGAACATCTTTAACCTTGGCGGCGCAGGAATGGCCGGCCAGGAGTCCGAACGTGCCGCCGGTCCGGCGGTATGTTCGCGCAAGGGCTGCCGATCTGGGGCCCAATGGCAACTGCTGTGGAACAATCCGCGGATTCACACTCCGGAACGGCGCAAGGTCTGGCTTTCTTGTGGCGATCACCGCGAGTGGCTTGAGGATTACCTGCAGACGCGTGGCCTCTGGAAAGACACTGTGCCGTTCACGGACCACTCAACGGCGAACGAGGCTGGCTGAATGTATCGTTTCCTTTTCTCCAGCAAGTGGCTGGGGTACTTCGTTCTTGCTGTCATCTTCGCTACTGCCTGCGTGTTCCTGGGCCGTTGGCAAATGGACCGAAGGGCCGAGACCCTGGCCGAAATCAACCGCGTGGTCAGTAATTACTCCGCAACGCCTGTCCCCTACACAGAGATCAAAGGCCAATTCGACGCTTTGGACCCTGAGCGTGAATGGACGCAGGTCCAACTGCGCGGTTCCTACGACCTTGACGGTCAGCGGGTTGTCCGGAACCGGCCGCTGAACGGCCAGCCAGGTTACGACGTCGTGGTTCCTTTCCGCCTCACCACCGGTGAAGCGGTGGTGATTGACCGCGGTTGGTTACCGATCGGAAACAACACACCCGGCCACCCCGACGTCGTTCCGCCGCCTCCCAGAGGTGAGGTCACCGTGGTCGCCCGCCTCAAACCCGCAGAGCCCAAACTGGACCGCGGCGCAGTGGACGGCCAGCTCGCCTCCATTGACCTTGCCAGCTATGCCACCGAACTCCCCTACCCGATCGCCACGGGCGCGTATGGGCAGCTCGCCAGCGAAGATCCTGCCGTGCAGCCCATGCCCACACCGTTCCCCAAGCCGGCCACGGAAGAGGGAACACATCTCTCCTATTCCCTGCAGTGGTTCGCTTTTGGCGTCCTGATGTTCATCGGTTTCGGTTACGCGGCGCGGCAGCAGGCCCGCAATGCCGCCATTGACGCCGAAGACGAAGAGGACGAAGAGATCATCGCCGCCGGCGGCACGCCCAAACGCCGAACTCCTGCCCCCCGCAAGAACAAACGGCCAACGTCCGAAGAAGAGGAAGACGCGATCCTGGATGCACAAGGCTACTGAACCGGTTCCCGACCCCGTCCTCAACGTCAGGTCTGCCTTGGTGGCTGCCGGCGCGCAGGACACCGTTCGGATTTTCGCTGCCACAGTGCCTACAGCCGCCGCAGCTGCGTCGGAACTCGGCTGCAACGTAGCCGCAATCACTAACAGCTTGATCTTTGAGCTTGATGGCGAACCCCTGCTTATCCTCGCCAGCGGCGCAGCAAAGGTGGACACGGCACTGGTGGCCAATCAGCTGGGAACGGGGAAAATCCGCCGCGCCAAGCCAGAATTCGTGCTGGAACACACCGGCCAGGAAGTGGGTGGAGTTGCCCCCGTGGGCCACCCCCGCAGAATCCGGACCGTCCTGGACACGTCGCTGCAGGAACACCCAGTGCTGTGGGCTGGCGCGGGAGACCACAACTCGATGTTCTCGATCAGCTACGAAGAACTGGCACGCATCACGGGTGCGGAACCCTTGCAGGTTCGTTAGCCAGAGGCTCCTAGGCCAGGGTAATGAGGTCCAGGTAGTCCTCGTTCCAGTGGTCCTCCACACCGTCCGGGAGCAGCACCACACGCTCCGGGTTCAGTGCCGAGACGGCACCTTCATCGTGGCTGACCATGACAACGGCGCCGCTGTAGTTTTTGAGCGCGCCCAGGATCTCTGCACGGCTGGCAGGGTCCAGGTTGTTGGTGGGCTCATCAAGGAGCAGCACGTTGGCGCTTGAGGCCACGATCGTCGCTAGAGCCAGGCGCGTCTTTTCGCCGCCGGACAGGACGCCGGCAGGCTTGTCGACGTCGTCACCGGAAAACAGGAACGAGCCCAGGATTCCGCGCACTTCGGCGTCCTTCATGTCCGGGGCGGAAGACCGCATGTTTTCCAGGACAGTGCGATCGTGGTCCAGGGTTTCGTGTTCCTGGGCGTAGTAGCCAACCTTGAGGCCGTGGCCCGGAATGATGTCGCCGGTGTCCGGCTTGTCGACTCCTGCCAGCATCCGCAACAGGGTGGTCTTGCCTGCACCGTTGAGCCCCAGGATGACCACCTTGGAGCCGCGGTCGATGGCGAGGTCCACGTCTGTGAAGATCTCCAAGGATCCGTAGGACTTGCTCAGGCCCTCCGCGGTGAGCGGCGTCTTGCCACATGGTGACGGGTCCGGGAACCGCAGCGCGGCCACGCGATCATTCTCGCGGACAGCTTCCAGGCCGCCGAGGAGGCGTTCAGCCCGCTTGGCCATGTTCTGCGCCGCGACGGCCTTCGTAGCCTTGGCACGCATCTTGTTGGCTTGGTCGATGAGGACCTGGGCCTTTTTCTCAGCGTTGGCACGCTCACGCTTGCGGGCCCGCTCATCCGTCTCGCGCTGCTGGAGATAGCGCTTCCAGCCCATGTTGTAGTAGTCGATCTGGGCGCGGTTGGCGTCCAGGTGGTAGACCTTGTTGACCGTGGCTTCCAGCAGTTCCACGTCGTGGCTGATGACAATCAGCCCGCCCTGGTGGTCCTTGAGGAAGTCGCGCAGCCAGGTGATGGAATCGGCGTCGAGGTGGTTGGTTGGTTCGTCAAGCAGCAGCGTCTCAGCCGAAGAGTAGAGAATGCGGGCGAGCTCCACACGACGACGCTGACCACCGGAAAGGGTCTTCAGCGGCTGGTTGAGGATGCGCTCCGGCAGGGCAAGGTTGGAGGAGATCGCAGCGGCTTCGGCTTCTGCGGCGTAGCCGCCCCCAGCCAGGAACTCAGCTTCCAAGCGGTCGTAGCGGTTCATGGCCTTGCGCTGGACGGCTGCGTCCTCGCTGGCCATTTCCATCTGAGCCTTCTTGAGCTTCCCCACCACCACGTCCAGGCCACGTGCAGAAAGGATGCGGTCACGGGCGAGCTGTTCCATGTCCGGAGTGCGCGGGTCCTGCGGCAGGTACCCGATCTCGCCGCTTCGGGTTACCTTTCCACCAGCGGGAAGGCCTTCTCCTGCGAGGACGCGCGTGAGCGTGGTCTTGCCGGCACCGTTGCGGCCAACCAGCCCGATCTTGTCGCCTTTGTCCACCCTGAAGTTAACCTGGTCCATGAGCAGGCGTGCGCCGGCGCGGAGTTCGAGTTCCTGGACGGTAATCAATTCGGGTGATGCCTTTCAATGGGGAACGCCTGCGGGGACCGGTGGGTCCGATAAGTGCGGCGGGGGCGGCCGTGAGAACAGCCTGTTCAAGTCTACCGGCAGCATGGCCGCTGGCTGACATCGTCCCCGGACAGCGAAAACTGTGTCATCGACCAAAGATTGCTGCCCGTCCGTTGTGGAGAGGCTCCAAAAACCCGGTTCCAAGGCCTCCGTATCCTCAAAAGCAGGGGAAAAACACGCACTTCCATCGCTTCGCACCACACCTGATAGGACCGTCATGAGCAAGACTGACTCTGCCGCTGCTGCCGCTTCCACGTCGCAGCGCACCGCCGCCTCCCGAAAACGCTGGACCGCGACTGACCTCGGCCTCATTGCCGTGTTTGCGGCCCTTGTGGCCGCCTCCGCCATTGTGCCCGGCATTCCTGTAGGGGCGCTTGGGGTTCCGATTACCTTGGTGACCCTTACAGTGATGCTCAGCGGATTGGTCCTCGGCGCTGGGCGCGGCTTTGCCGCCGTCGGTCTTTATGTCCTCCTGGGCCTGGCAGGCTTGCCGATCTTCAGCGGCGGCCGCAGCGGCCTGGGTATCCTTGCCAGCCCTTCCGCCGGCTACATTATCGCGTTCCCCCTGGCCGCTGCCGCCACCGGTTACCTGGCCGGCGTCGTGATTCGCCGGACGGTCAGGAACCGCGGGCTGTGGCTCTTTGCCGCGACCATGGTCAGCAGCATCGTGATCGTCCACGGCCTGGGTGTCCTGGGGATGATGGTTAACGGCAAACTGGATTTCACCAAGGCGTTCATCGCAGATCTCGCCTTCTACCCGGGCGACATCATCAAGAACGTACTGGCCGTGGTGATTGCCTTGGCAATCCACAAGGCCTTCCCTGACGTCCTGGTACGTCGAGTCAAGTAAAGCGGGAACAACCAGTACATGAACCTCATCAGTTTCAGCAGGGTCTCGGTGCGGATCGCCGTCGACGGCCGGGACGCGCCCAAGACCCTGCTGCATGACTTCTCCCTGGAGTTGTCCGAGCGTCGCATCGGCGTGATTGGCGCCAACGGATCCGGGAAATCAACGCTTCTGCGCCTCCTGAATGGCTTAGTGGAACCGAGTGCCGGAACGGTGACCGTGGGTGGCGCCGACACGGTGACGGACGTCCGCCGTGTCCGGGGCAATGTGGGCTTCGTCTTCACCGATCCCCTGTCCCAGCTGGTCATGCCGACAGGGCGCGAGGACGTTGAGTTGTCGTTGCGTCGATCCGTGAAGAATTCGAAGGAACGTGCGGCCCGGGCCGAGTCCGTCCTGGATCGCTTTGGCCTGCTCCACCTTGCCGACCAAAGCATTTATGAGCTCTCTGGTGGCGAGCGGCAGTTACTGGCGCTGGCCGCCGTCCTGGCCGTGAATCCTGGAGTGTTGGTCCTGGACGAGCCTTCCACGCTGCTGGACCTCCGCAACCGCGAACTTCTGCGCCGAACACTTGCGGGATTGGACCAGCAGGTCATCATGTCCACGCACGACCTCGATCTGGCGCTGGACATGGATCGCGTCCTGGTGGTGGAGTCGGGCCGCATAGTGTTCGACGGCGGTGCAGCCGAGGGCGTTGCCCTTTACCGGGCGCTGTGCGCAGCTTCCCTGGGTGAACTGCCGCACGAAAGTGCTCCACGGTGAGGGGCCACGGCTTCCTGATTGCCAACTACGTACGCGGAGACTCGGTGATCCACCGCACTCCGCTCTGGCTGAAATTCCTGGTGGTGGTTGCCTGCGGAACGGCGTCGTTCCTGATCGTGGACTGGGCTGTGTCCCTGGCGATCTTCGCCGTCATGTGCGGGCTGTTCCTTCTCAGCGGTGCCGGCGTGCGGCGCCTCCTCAGGGCAATCTGGATGGTGGCGCCGATCCTCCTGGTCATCGGGCTCTTCCAGTGGTGGCAGCTGGGGGGACCGACGGCGGCCCGCATCGTAGTGAACATCCTGGTCTGCGTTGTGGCGGCCTCGGTGCTGACAGCAACAACACCGGTGCAGGACCTTCTGGACGGCGTGGTGTCGTTGGCCAAGCCCTTCCGCCGGCTCGGTGCCGACCCCGAGCGCTTCGCACTGACCATCGCAGTGATGCTGAGGAGCATTCCTTTCATCGCCGGCGCCTTCTCCGATGTCCGGGACTCAGCGCGTGCCCGCGGTCTGGAACGCAATCCCCGGGCGCTGGTCCTTCCTGTCTTCATCACCACTGTGGCCTACGCCCGGCAGACGGGCGACGCGTTGGCCGCCCGGGGGCTGGGCGAGGCTGAGGAAATCCCGGAGAAGAGCTAGAGCCTTGAATACCGCAGGAGGGCAGCAGTTCCCATGCCGCCGGCGATGCTGATCATCGCCAACCCGAGCGCCGACGCACCCGTTTCCTGGTACTTCCTGCGCGCTTGTGCGAACAGTCGCGTGACCAGGACGGCCCCCGAAGCTCCGTAGCCGTGGCCCAACGCCAGCGCTCCTCCTTCGAGGTTGGCCCTGGCAGGGTCCACGCCCAAATGCTCCAGGCATGCGATCGTCTGGGATGCGAAAGCCTCGTTGAATTCGATGAGGTCAACTTCATCAGCCACCAGGTTGCTCGACGACAGCAAGCGTTCGGCTGCGTAGGCGGCACCGATACCCAGCAGTTCCGGGTCCACTCCATGGGTGTCGCAGCCCAAAACGGTCAAGCCGTCTGCGGCACCCATGCTGCGTGCACGCTTCAGCGACGTGATGACGACCGCGGACGCCGCGTCGGCGTCGAAGCATGAGTTTGCTGCCGTGACCGTTCCACCGCGCACGAATGCAGCCGGGAACCTCGCCATCAGCGGCGCCCGCAGTGAAGGTTTGGGGCCGTCGTCGGTATCCACCAGTGTTCCATTGCTCGTGAGCGGAACGATCTCCTCCGAGAACTTCCCGGCAGCAGCGGCGTCCACTGCACGGCGATGGCTTCTGAGCGCGTACTCGTCCTGCCGCTGCCGGGTCACCCCAAAGTCCCTTGCCACGTTCTCCGCCGCCACACCCATGTCCGGGTCGCCGAACTCGGGTGGCACGAAGGTGGCCCGGGCGTAAAAGTCCAGGCCGCCGTCGTCGTTCCTGTGAGCGCGGGCCGGTGCCGAACTGATGCTTTCGACGCCGCCGGCCAGGTACAGGGGATCGCCGCCGGCCGCCACCAGCCGCGAGGCCAGGGCAATCGCGTCCAGCCCTGAGCCGCACTGGCGGTCCACAGTGAGCCCTGGAACGGTCATTGGCAAGCCGGCCTGGAGGGCGGCGTACCTGGCAAGGTTTCCTCCCCCACCCACGGCATTGCCGATGATGACATCATCCACTTCTACTGGGTCCATACCTGTGGACTCCAGCAGCGAACTCAACACTGGTGCCAGCAAGTCCGGCGCTCGGAACTGCTTCAGTTGCCCGTTGGCGCGACATATCGGTGACCGCAACGCGGCGATGATGACCGGCTGCCGGGATTCATCCGTGCCCCTGCCGGACGGATTGACGCTAGCCAAGAGGCTGCGCCCGCGCATCATGGTTCTTGATCCAATCGAGGAGCACCTTGCGGCTGACCTTGCCTCGGTCGGTCACGGGCAACTCCGACAATACGTAATACTGCAGCGGCCACTTGTCCCGTGCCAGCAGGCCATCAAGGCCCGTACGGAGCTGCGTAGCTGTCACGGCACCGTAGGCAGGCACGATTCCGGCGATCACTTTTTGACCGCGGAGATCGTCGGGCGCCCCGGCGGCGATCGCGAGCTCGATCCCGGGAACGGAGGCGATGGCGAGTTCAACCTCGTGCGGGTAGACGTTCTTTCCGGCCGTGATGATCATGTCCGAACGCCTGCCAAGGATGTGGAGGGTGCCATGGTCGAGGTAGCCCTGGTCCCCCACCGTGTACCAGCCATCGAGGCACCGCAACGCCTGCCCGTCATCGCCCCACAAGTAGCCGTTGCTGACCATACCGCTGCGCACGCTGATATTCCCATGGTCTCCATCGGGAAGCGGCCGGCCTGCATCGTCAAGGATGCTCAGTTCGACACCGGGAAACGGGGTTCCGATTCCTGTGCCGCCGGCGTCCAGCGGTTCACCCGCGGCAAGGCGGGTGCCGGAGACGAAACTCAGCTCCGAGGCGCCGTAGTACTCATAGATGGCGGCATGCGGCGCCCATCGGCGTGCCGCCTCCAAAGTCCGGGCGTCCAGCTTGGAACCCGCGCAAATGATGCTGCGGATACCGGAGGCATCGACATCGCCGGCGAGGCCCCGTTCACTGAGCAACCGGAGCATGGTGGGAGCCAGCACAAGGCGGGTGATGCCGTCATGGCTGATGGCTGCGTGGGCGTCACCAACATCGAAGAATGCCAGGGTGTGAAACGCGGCGCCGGCATACAGGCACTCCGAGAGGGCATAGAGGTTCAGGCTGGCGGAAAGCGGGCCAGGCGCCAGCGTACGGTCATCCTGCGCAAGCCCGAAAAACTCGATGGAGGCGTCAAAGGACACCTGCCACGAGCGGCGGGAGCGAGTGAAGGCTTTCGGCACGGAAGTGGTGCCGGAGGTGAGACCGATCAGGAAAGTGCTGGAAGTATCTCCATCCACGAGTTCTGTCCCGGTCGCAGAGGCGTTGTCCAGGAGGCGCGAAGCCACGTCCTCGATCATGGCGGCCGGCCATTGCGGGTCCAGGACGGCGCAGCGCCGCTCCCCTGCTACGGCGGCAGCATAGTGTGCGACGAAGCGGACGGAGTTTGGCTCAGCCAGCACCGTAGTGGCTCCGGCGGTTCCGAGCAGCGCTGCTGCGGCATCGCGGAGTTCCACCCAGGTGATTCGGCTGCTGCCAACAACGACGGCGGTGTCGTGGGGGCGCTCATCAGCCCAGAGTTGAAGTTTGTCCAGGAAAGGCATCCAACCAATTTTACGGCAGTGTCCAGCCTCCGGCACTAAAAGTGACGTCTATTCTGACTGTATGAGTTTCAACGATGGTGCGCAGCTTGACCCGTCCCAAGTAGAAGACCGACGCGGCGGTGGAATGGGCCGAGGGACCAAGATTGGTGGTGGCATCGGCGGCGGCATCGTGGTGCTTTTGCTGGTGCTGCTCGGGGTAAATCCGAACGTCCTGGGAGACTTGACGGGCGGCGGAAGCCAGCCACCCGCCGTCGAAAGTGGCGGTCCCGGCGCGGGAGGTATCCAGGAATGCCAGACGGGTGCCGATGCGGACAAGCGCCTGGATTGCCGGATCACAGGCACTGTGAACAGTCTCAATGCCTTCTGGCCCGATTACCTGGCCCAGTACAACGTGCAGTACTCGCGGCCGGGGACGGTCATCTTCGATACGGCCACGAACACAGGGTGCGGCCCAGCCACCGCGGCAGTGGGACCCTTTTACTGCCCGGCGGACGTCAAAGCCTATTTTGATCCGGGCTTCTTTGACGAGTTGGTGACCCGCTTCGGTTCATCGGGTGGGCCCTTGGCACAGGAATACGTGGTGGCCCATGAGTTTGGGCATCACGTACAGAACATCCTGGGGACCTTGGACCAGGCCCAGCAGGACCCACAGGGCCCGCAGTCCGGAGCAGTCCGGGTGGAGTTGCAGGCGGATTGCTTTGCCGGGCTGTGGGTTCGCCACGCCACAACGCAAACCGATGCCAGCGGCAGGCCCTTCCTGGATCCGCTCACCGAGCAGGACCTGCAGGATGCGCTCTCGGCCGCGTCCGCCGTCGGCGACGACCGGATCCAACAAGCAGCAACCGGAAGGGTCTCGCCCGAGTCGTGGACCCATGGCTCCAGCGAGCAACGGCAGAAATGGTTCTATCAGGGCTACACCACCGGCGACATCAACAAATGCGACACGTTCGGAGTGGCCACGCCCTAGGGCTGTGGTGTCATGAAAAAGGAAGGGTTCCGGGCAACATGCCCGGAACCCTTCCTTATGCCCGCTTTCCGGACAAATCCTGCTGATCAGATGTTGAAGCCGAGGGCCCGCATCTGGTCCTTGCCGTCGTCGGTGATCCGCTCAGGACCCCACGGCGGCATCCATACCCAGTTCAGGCGCCAATCGTCAACGACTCCGTCGAGGGACTTGCCAACCTGCTCTTCAAGCACGTCCGTCAGCGGGCACGCCGCCGTGGTCAGTGTCATGTCAATCAGGAGGGCGCCGTCCTCGTCCGAGTACTTGAGTCCGTAAAGGAGGCCCAAGTCCACCACGTTGACCCCAAGTTCCGGGTCAATGACGTCCTTAAGCGCTTCCTCGACGTCCTCGAGGCTGGTGCGCGCCGTGTTGATTTCGGTCATGGAACGATCCTAACTAGGCCTGCACGGCAGGAGCAACGGCAACGCCGGCGCCTGGAGCGTAGCGGTCGTAGCCTTCTTCTTCGAGACGGTCCGCGAGCTCGGGGCCACCCTCTTCAACAACCTTGCCGTCGACGAAGACGTGAACGAAGTCCGGCTTGATGTAGCGCAGGATGCGGGTGTAGTGGGTGATGAGCAGCGTACCCATGTTGCCTTCTTCGTGCGCACGGTTGACGCCCTCGGAAACAACCTTCAGGGCGTCGACGTCCAAGCCGGAGTCGGTCTCGTCGAGGATGGCGAACTTCGGCTTGAAGAGCTCAAGCTGCAGGATCTCGACACGCTTCTTCTCGCCACCGGAGAAGCCTTCATTGACATTGCGCTGGGCAAAGTCGGCGTCGATGCGCAGCTGCTGCATGGCCGCCTTGACGTCCTTGGTCCAGGTACGCAGCGCCGGTGCTTCACCGTCGATGGCTGTCTTGGCGGTGCGCAGGAAGTTGGTCATGGTGACGCCCGGAACCTCTACGGGGTACTGCATGGCCAGGAAGACGCCTGCGCGGGCACGTTCGTCGACGCTCATCTCGAGGACGTCTTCGCCGTCCAGCGTGATGGTGCCGCTGGTGACGTTGTAGCGCGGGTGACCGGCGATGGTGGAGGCGAGCGTGGACTTGCCCGAACCATTGGGGCCCATGATGGCGTGGGTCTCGCCGGTCTTGATGGTCAGGCTGACGCCCTTCAGGATCTCCTTGGTGCCCTGCTCCGTCTCAATGCTGACGTGCAGGTCCTTGATCTCAAGAGTTGACATGCTCTTCTTTCTTTTCGTTCGTAAGTCTGGCGGTACTGGACGCTCAGTAGTTATCTACCGAAGCGCCGTTCACAACGTTGGTCACGTCCACGTAAACGTCGTCTCCGTCGATGGTGACGGCGAAAACCGGGACGGGGTCATAAGCAGGCAGCTGGAGGGGCTGGCCGCTGCGAAGATCGAACTGGGAACCGTGTCCCCAGCATTCGATCGCGCAGCCTTCAACCTCGCCCTCGGACAACGAGATGTCCGCGTGCGAGCAGGTATCGGCGATGGCGTGGATATCGCCCATCGAGTCCTTCACGATGGCTACGGGGTAGTCGTCGATCAGGACACGCAGCGCCTGCTTGACCTGGATGTCATTGGCGTTGCATACCAGTTCGCCCTTGGTTTCTTCACTCATTGTTGTCCTGCCTGGCCTGTCTTAGTTGTCGGTCGCGGCGAGTTCGCGCTCAACGGCTGCGGTCAGGCGCTCTTCGATTGCCGGGACCTTGATCTGCTGGATGATCTCGTTGAGGAATCCTCGGACCACCAGGCGGCGGGCAACCTTTTCGGGAATGCCACGGGCCATCAGGTAGAACAGGTGCTCGTCATCGAAACGGCCGGTGGCGCTGGCGTGGCCTGCACCCTCGATCAAGCCGGTTTCGATTTCGAGGTTGGGAACCGAATCCGCGCGGGCACCGTCGGTGAGCACCAGGTTGCGGTTGGCCTCGTAGGTGTCGGTGCCTTCGGCTTCCTTGCGGATCAGGACGTCGCCAACCCAGACACTGTGGGCATTGCGGCCCTGCAGTGCGCCCTTGTAGAGAACCCGGGACTTGCAGTTGGCCACTGCGTGGTCCACGAAGAGGCGCTGCTCGAGGTGCTGTCCGGCATCTGCGAAGTACAAGCCGAACATTTCGACGTCGGCGCCAGGTGCAGTAAAGCGAGTGGACGGCGTAACGCGGACGAGGTCCCCGCCGAGGCTGACCACGATGTGCTTGAACTTGGCGTCGCGGCCGATCTTGGCCTGCTGCGATGACGCGTGGACGGCGTTGTCTGCCCACTCCTGCAGTGAGACTACGGTCAGTTCCGCACCGTCTTCGACGATGATCTCCACATTCTCGGAGACAACTGCGGTGCCCTGGTGGTCAAGGACCACGACGGCCTTGGAGAAACGCTCCGCCACAATCACGATGTGCTGGGCGGAAGGAGCCTCTCCGGCACCGGTGATGAGGACCGAAACTTCACTGTCCGCCTGCAGTTCCGCGGGCACGGTAACCACCGTGGCTTCGGCGAAGTTTTCCCAGGCGTTGGCGGACACGAGGTCCTCCGGGATGGCGGCCTGGCCGATGCGCTTGTCATCGCGTCCTACGGTTTCAACAACGACGCCGGCCGGTGCGGTGACGCTGACAGCCGGAGCTGCGCCGTTGAGGACTTCGGTGTGGAGGCCGCGCAGGCGCTTCAGCGGTGTGAAACGCCAGTCTTCCTCCAAGCCGTTCAGCGGCTTGAAGTCAGCCAGCTTGTAGGAAGTGAGGCGGCCTGCCCGCGAGCTGTCCGGGATGCCTACGCCGCCACCGTGCGAGTGGCTCTTGGCCGAAGCGCCAGCGAGCGGACCAGCGGAAGGCTGCTCCGACGTCGTGCTGGTGTTCGTCCCGGTGTTTACGGGCGAAAGGTTTTCGCCTTCCTCGGTGAAACCGTTGATAAACGGCTGGGCCGAGGGCGCGCCGATGCGCGCCTTTTCAGTAGTGATATCAGTCATTGTTAACCGACGGACCCTTCCATCTGCAGTTCAATCAAGCGGTTCAGCTCAAGGGCGTATTCCATGGGCAGTTCACGGGCGATCGGCTCGATAAAGCCGCGCACGATCATGGCCATGGCTTCGTCTTCAGGCATGCCGCGGGACATCAGATAGAAGAGCTGCTCTTCGCTGACGCGGGAAACGGTGGCCTCGTGCCCCATTACAACGTCATCCTCACGGATGTCGATGTACGGGTACGTGTCCGAACGGGAAATGGTGTCCACCAGAAGGGCATCACAGCGGACCGTGTTGGCCGAGTGCTTGGCGCCTTCGCGGACCTGGACCAAGCCGCGGTAGGCAGCACGTCCGCCGCCACGGGCCACGGACTTGGAGATGATGGAGCTCTTGGTGTTCGGCGCGATGTGCACCATCTTGGAGCCCGTGTCCTGGTGCTGGCCTTCGCCGGCAAAGGCGATGGACAGGGTCTCACCCTTGGCGTGCTCGCCAACAAGGTAGACGGCAGGGTACTTCATGGTCACCTTGGAACCGATGTTGCCATCGATCCACTCCATGGTGGCGCCCTCTTCGCAGATGGCGCGCTTGGTGACGAGGTTGTACACGTTGGTGGACCAGTTCTGGATGGTCGTGTAGCGGACGCGGGCGCCCTTCTTCACGATGATTTCCACAACAGCCGAGTGCAGGGAGTCCGAGGTGTAGATCGGAGCCGTGCAGCCTTCGATGTAGTGAACGTACGAGTCTTCATCGGCAATGATCAGCGTGCGCTCGAACTGGCCCATGTTTTCCGTGTTGATGCGGAAGTAGGCCTGCAGCGGGATATCAACGTGCACGCCCTTGGGCACGTACACGAACGATCCGCCGGACCATACAGCTGTGTTCAGCGAGGCGAACTTGTTGTCGCCCACCGGGATGATGGTGCCGAAGTACTCCTGGAAGATCTCCGGGTGTTCGCGCAGCGCGGTGTCCGTGTCAAGGAAGATGACGCCCTGGGCTTCCAGATCCTCGCGGATTTGGTGGTAGACAACCTCGGATTCGTACTGGGCAGCGACACCCGAGACGAGACGGCTGCGCTCAGCTTCCGGGATACCCAGCTTCTCGTAGGTGTTCCGGATGTCTTCGGGGAGGTCTTCCCACGTAGCTGCCTGCTTCTCCGTGGAACGCACGAAGTATTTGATGTTGTCGAAGTCGATGCCCGAGAGGTCTGCACCCCAGGTGGGCATGGGCTTGCGGTCGAAGTACTTCAGGCCCTTGAGGCGCAGATCGAGCATCCATTCGGGCTCGTTCTTCTTCGAGGAGATGTCGCGGACAACCTCCTCGTTGAGGCCACGACGGGCATTTGCGCCTACGTCGTTCTTGTCGGCCCAGCCGTACTCGTAGTTTCCGATACCGTGCAGTTCGGGATTCTTCTCCAGAATCTCCGAGATCACAGTGCCGTCGGCTACCGCTTTCTCTGCTATTTGGTCCGTCATCACGGCCTTTCTTGCTGGTTGTTTGATTCCTGATACGGGTTCCCGGACTGCACTGCGACATCTGGGGATGCCGTGGCAGCCAGTCGCCCGGTAGGTATATGGGTGGTGCAGACGTGCCCGCCTTGCGCGAGCGTGGAGAGCCGCCGGACGTCGACGCCCACCAAGCGGGAGAAGACCTTGGTCTCTGTATCGCAGAACACCGGGAATTCGGCGGCAAGACGCTGGATGGGGCAGTGCCCTTGGCATAGCTGGACGCTGGACAAGGCAGCGGGCAACGGGGCCTTGGCCTCAATGGAATGGGCAGAGGCGACGAAGCCGTCGCGGCTCAGGGCTTTGGAGAGCGCCATGGCACGAGCCGTGATGTCATCACCGGCCGCTTCCACCTCAGGGGCGTAACGGCGTTCCATGTCGGCGAATCGTTCTTCCGCGTACTCCCGCACTGCGTCCTCGCCCGCAAGTTCCTGCAGGCGCCGCAGCGCGGAACTGGCGATGTTCAGGTAATCGTCGCCAAGCGTTGACTGGCCCTGGGAACTGAGGACATAGCGGCGTGCCGGACGACCTGCGCCGGAGCCGGCCTTGGCCACCCTTTTGACCTCGATCACGCCACTGCGTTCCAAGTGGTCAAGGTGCCTGCGCACTGCGGCCGGGGTGAAACCGAGAAGATCTCCCAGTTCTGCGGCGCTTACCGGGCCATTCTCCAAGACGGCGCTCAGGACGCGATCCCGTGTACGGTCATCCGCGTCCGGCAGCGCCGGCGAAGGCACATAGGCCTCTGCCGCTGCAGCATGCCGCTTTGAGGGCATGGAAACTGGACTGCTCATGGAATACACAACACAATCATGTCGTAATTTGTTTCATGCATCCAGTAAGGCAAGACTGACCTGGGGCTGCCCGCCAAGTGTGACCGTACTACTTCACGTAGAATACTTTGGTGCGATCACCCGATTCCCCTGTCCTCACCATAGACGGACTCATTAAGGACGTAGGCCCTTTGGCCTCGCTTGACGGCAAAATGCTGCGGGTGGTCAGCGGACTGTCACTGGTAGCCGAGCGCGGCCAAGTCACCGCCCTTCTGGGGGCAAATGGGGCGGGCAAGACCACCACCCTCGAGTGCGCCCAAGGTCTTCAAAAACGTACCGGCGGGACTATTTCGCTGCTCGGCGCGGACCCGGACACGGCGGGTGCGGACTTGAGGGCGCGCGTAGGTGTGATGCTCCAGGACGGTGGCTTGCCGCCGTCGGCCCGTCCCATCCCACTGTTGCGGCACGTCGCCGGCATGTACCGAAACCCCATGGACGTTGACGCCTTGGTGGAGCGCCTCGGAATCGATCAATTTTCCAGGACCACTGTTCGTCGCCTCTCCGGCGGCCAAAAGCAACGGCTCGCCTTGGCGGCCGCGCTGGTGGGAAACCCGGAGATCCTGTTCCTGGACGAACCCAGTGCAGGGCTGGATCCCCAGTCGCGCCAGATGGTGTTCGACCTCATCGCAGAACTTCGGGACGCAGGAATGGGGATCGTCCTCACGACGCATCTCATGGACGACGCCGAACGCTTGGCGGACTACGTCTATATCATCGACGGCGGACACAATGTTGTAGAAGGAACAGTCGCCGAGCTTCTGAAGCACGACCATTCTTCCGACACCTCCATGACGGACCGGACCTTGTACTTCGATGCCCCGGCCGGACTCGACTTTACCGGTGTCCTCGGCGCCGGGCTCCAGATCACAGAGACCCGATCGGGCAGCTACACGATTAGCGGTGAGCTGACGCCAAACGACCTTGCGGCCCTGACCGCCTGGTGGGCAGAACGGAACATCTTGCCCGCTTCACTGCGCTTGGAAGCCCGTAGCCTTGAAGATGTGTTCCTGGATATTTCCGGAAGGGACCTCAGATGAGCAAGCTCCTCTCACCCAACGCCGGTCCGGCGTCATTGCCGCGCCGGATCATCCAGCAGGGCCGCTACGAGACCATCACCATGCTGCGCAACGGCGAGCAACTGATTCTCGCCATCGTGCTGCCGTTGATGGCACTTGTAGGTCTGGTGGTCACCCCCATGTTGGACGGCATGGGCGGATCGCGTGTGGATGTGGCGACCCCTGGAATTCTCGCCCTGTGCGCCATGTCCACAGCATTTACCGGCCAAGGCATCGCGACGGGGTTTGATCGTCGCTATGGTGTCCTCCGGTTCCTCTCCACTACTCCTTTGGGCCGTGGAGGCCTGATTGCGGGCAAGATTCTCGCAGTGCTGGTGGTCCTGTTCCTCCAGGTCCTGGTGGTAGGCGCGATTGCCGGCCTTCTTGGCTGGCAGCCACGTCCAGAGGCATGGTTGCCTGGGCTTGGGTTGCTGGTCCTCGGTGCCGCCGCCTTCACAGCACTGGGCTTGCTGGTGGCGGGCACGGTGCGACCGGAAGCAACGCTGGCCATCACCAACCTGCTGTGGATCCTGCTGGGCGCGCTGGGCGGCATTGTGGTCCCTGCCGAACGGCTTCCCGCCCTCGCCCAGGGCATAGTGCAGTTCCTTCCCTCTGGCGCGTTGGGTGAAGCACTCCGTGACGTCTTCCTGCTGGGGGCCGTCCCGCTTCCCGCCGTCGTGATCCTCCTGCTGTGGACAGTGCTAGCCGGCGCCGCAGCCATCCGCTGGTTCAAGTGGAACTAACCAGCCTGTAGCCACTAACAATGCAGAACTGAGAGTTGAGAAAACTGTGAGCACGGCATCGCGCCTCCCGAAAACCATCCAGCGATTCACGTCCAAGTTGCCCACCGAAGTCAACAAGGCGGTGCGCCGACTGGCCCTGCTGTCGCTCATTGGGCAGACGGTTCTTGTGGTGACCGGTGGTGCGGTCCGTCTTACCGCCTCGGGTCTGGGCTGCCCCACGTGGCCGCGATGCACCAACGACTCGTTGGTCAATACACCGGAGATGGGCATTCACGGATTCATTGAGTTCGGCAACCGACTGCTTACGTTCGCCCTCGCGGCCGTTGCAGCGCTCATGTTGGTGTATTTGTGGAACCTCCGCAAGGAGCGTCGCGACCTCTTTGTCCTGGCTCTGGGACTCCTCGCAAGTATCCCGGCCCAGGCCATCATTGGCGGCATCACCGTATTGTCAGGCCTCAACCCCTGGGTTGTAGGCCTCCACTTCCTGGTGTCCATGGCATTGGTGGTCTTCGCAACGCTGCTCGTCAACCGGGCTTACGGCAGGACCGGGGGCTTCATGAATCGCACGCTGCCGTCCCTTCCGGCGATTGCCCGCCCGGCAATGATGGCAGTAGCCGTCTTCTCGGCCCTTTCTGTGATGCTTGGCGTTGTAGTTACCGGTGCCGGACCGCACGCAGGCGACGCCGACGCTCCCCGGAACGACCTCGACTGGGACCTCTTCTCGCACATCCACGCCGTTCCCGCCTACCTCATCACGGCCGGAACGCTCCTCGCGGTGTTCCTGGTGGTGCGCCACAAGATCGGCGGACCGTTCCGCACAGCGGCTTATCTCTTGTTGGGCGTAACCCTGCTGCAGGCCATCATTGGGTTCACCCAGTACTACAATGGCATCCCGGCCCTCCTCGTCGGTGCCCACATGTTCGGCGCTGCCGTGCTGATGAGTGCTGCGACGAATGCAGCAGACCTGGCAAAGTACAGCCCCGCCACCTGAACCCCGCACGCTCGCTCACATCCCGCCCCTTTTTGAGGTTCGCTCTCTCACATCCCGCCCCTTTTTGAGGTTCGCTCTCTCACATCCCACGGGTTTTAACGGGACCCTCTCCCACATCCCACGGGTTTTAACGGGACCCTCTCCCACATCCTGAACTGCTCCCTTTTGTCATGTGTAAGTGGTCGCGGCGCCGGCACCCGGGCGTGACCATGACACGCGGCGATTGGTGTCTGTATCTCCTCGCTGAACAGCGCCTTTCCTCGTTGGATGCCGCTGGACTTACCGAACCGCGCCGTTGTACGAGGACGGGCTCCGACCGTGGCTGTAGACAGCGAGGATTGTCCACTGGAGCGTGATCCAGGCAGCGCTCAGCAGGGAGGGGCCTTGGTTCGAGCCCTCAGCATCCCTCGATTCCCGAACAGCTCGAAACAAGGCGACGGCGGGGACTCCGGGGTCGGTCAGTTGCTAACAATGCCCGCACTTCGGCGTTGCTCAGGGAAGCCTTCGCGATGGGGAGGTGTGCCCCGCCGCCTGCGCCCCTCGCCCAGTCGCGAACACCACCCTTGGAACTCCGGACCTGTGCCATGTGCGAGACGTGCGAGAGGGACCGGCGAAAGGGTGCGGGAGGTGAGAGAGGGACCGGCGAAAGGGTGCGGGAGGTGAGAGAGCGTCGCGGTGGCGTTGGGCGAAACAGCGACGCCGGCACTCGGGTGAGTGCCGGCGTCGTCAGTATCTGTTGCTTGCGGGGTGGGACGCCCTAGCCGCCGATGATCGGTGAACCGATGAAGGGGTCAACGGCAAGCGCGATGAAGAGCAGCGTCAGGTAGCTGATGGAACCGTGGAAGACCTTCATTGCACCCTTGTTGGAGACGTCGCCACCCTGTGCGCGCTTGTACAGTGCATGGCTCTCGTAGAGGAACCATGCACCCGCAGCAACCGCGACGATGGTGTAGACCCATCCGGCCCCGCCAACGGGGACCATCAGCAAGGAGCAGGCAACCATGGCCCAGGCGTACAGGACGACCTGCACCGAGACCACTTTCGCGCCGGCGATGGCGCCGAGCATCGGTACCTTGGCGTTGCGGTAGTCCTCGCCGTAGCGCATGGACAGCGGCCAGTAGTGGGGAGGCGTCCAGAGGAAGATCACCATGAAGAGCACGATTGCGGGCCACTCAACAGTGTTGGTGACCGCTGCCCACGCGATGAGGACCGGGAAGCAACCGGCGGCCCCGCCCCAGACGATGTTCTGGGCGGTGCGGCGCTTCAGGATCATGGTGTAAATGACGACGTAGAAGACTATGGCACCGAGGCCCAGCCAGGCTGACAGCGGGTTGGCCCCGAACCACAGGATCGCGATGGACGCAGCGCCAAGAACCCAGGCGAAAACCAAGGCCTCGCGCGGAGTCACCTCGCCAGTGACAAGGGGACGCTTCTCGGTGCGGTGCATCAGTTTGTCGATATCGCGGTCGATGTAGCAGTTGAAGACGCCGGCGCTGCCTGCAGCGAACGCGCCGCCCACGAGGGTGGCGAGGATGAGGCCGATCGACGGGAATCCGCGCTGGGCGAAGATCATGGTGGGAAGGGTGCTGACCAGGAGCAGTTCGATGACACGGGGTTTTGTCAGTGCCAGATACGCCTTGAACTTGCGGGAAATTCCGATGCTTCCCCGGGCCGGGGACGCGTTGAGGGGCGTATCAGTTGTGCTCACGGCGGCAGTCACTCTGTTCTATGCTCTGGGGTTCTCGCAGCGGCTGGCGTCCCGGTTGTCGAAAGCAAGCACGGGCGCGTGAACCGCTGGTGGCCTCCAAATATCATACCGTGGCCGGAAGTGGCCCGATGTCCGCAAAATACGTCAATGTTTCCGAATCTTCACTCCCCCGGCGGGCCATCGTGATTCATATAAGGGAATTTCTGTCCAGTTAGTGGGATTCCCTGAGTTCCCTGACACGTTTAGGGCTAAGCTGTTGAGCAGATCAGCACACGTTGACCATCCGGGAAACCGTATTCTCGGATATCCGTGCGTCTGGATGAGAGATCAACGTTTCAATGGTGAACGGCTGGTAGACACATTGCAGCGGGCGCCATCCTGTGCTTCCTGCGTGCCGTGTCCATACGCCTGCCGTCAGCACAGAGAGGGGCTCGGTTTTCGTGCCACATTTGGAAGAGCAAGAACTGTCATGGACCGATCTGGACAAGAAGGCTGTTGACACCGTTCGTGTGTTGGCCGCCGACGCCGTGGAGAAGGTCGGCAACGGCCACCCTGGTACGGCAATGAGCTTGGCTCCGGCAGCGTACCTGCTGTTTCAGAAGCTGATGCGCCACGACCCCAAGAACCCGGACTGGATTGGCCGCGACCGGTTCGTCCTGTCCCCCGGCCATACCTCGCTGACGCTGTACATCCAGCTGTTCCTGTCCGGTTACGGCCTGGAACTGAAGGATCTGGAAGCGCTGCGCACCTGGGGTTCGCTGACCCCGGGCCACCCCGAGTACAAGCACACCGCCGGCGTGGAAATCACCACCGGTCCCCTGGGCCAGGGCCTGGCTTCCGCTGTTGGTTTCGCCTACTCACAGCGTCGCCAGCGCGGCCTGTTCGACGCCGATGCTCCCGCCGGCGAGTCGCCGTTCGACCACACCATTTGGGTCATTGCCTCCGACGGCGACCTGCAGGAAGGTGTGACCTCCGAGGCCTCCTCGCTTGCCGGCCACCAGGAACTGGGCAACCTCGTCGTCATTTATGACGAGAACCACATCTCGATCGAAGACGACACTGACATCGCCTTCACCGAAGACGTCCTCAAGCGCTACGAGGCCTACGGCTGGCACACCCAGCGCGTCGACTGGACCAAGACCGGCGACTACGTCGAAGACGTCCAGGAGCTGTACTCCGCACTTCAGGCGGCCAAGGCAGAGACGAACAAGCCGTCCATCATCTCGCTGCGCACCATCATCGGTTACCCGGCTCCGAAGAAGCAGAACACCGGCAAGATCCACGGTTCGGCCCTGGGTGCCGAGGAAGTCGCAGCACTGAAGACCGTGCTCGGCTTTGATCCGGCCAAGTCCTTCGACGTTGACGAAGAAGTCCTCGCACATGCCCGCAAGGTCCTTGACCGCGGTGCTGAGTCCCGCGCAGCCTGGCAGGCTTCGTTCGAGGCATGGCAATCAGCCAACCCGGACGCCGCCGCCCTGCTGGAGCGTGTGGAAGCCAAGAAGCTTCCCGTGGGCATCGACGCCGCGCTTCCGGTGTTCGAAGCCGGCAAGGACGTTTCCACCCGCGCGGCTTCGGGCAAGGTCCTGAACGCCATTGGTCCGGTTCTTCCGGAGCTGTGGGGCGGTTCGGCCGACCTCGCCGAGTCCAACAACACCACCATCGAAGGCTCGCCGTCGTTCATCCCGACCTCGCGTTCCACGGATGCCTGGAAGGGCAACCCGTATGGACGCGTGCTGCACTTCGGTATCCGTGAGCACGCTGCCGCGTCGATCGTGAACGGTATTTCCCTGCACGGCCGCACCCGCGCTTTCTCCGGCACGTTCCTGATCTTCTCCGACTACCAGCGGCCGGCCATCCGCCTCGGCGCGCTGATGGGTGTCCCGTCCCTGTACGTGTGGACGCACGACTCCATCGGCCTGGGCGAAGACGGACCCACCCACCAGCCGGTGGAGCAGCTCGCATCCCTGCGGGCCATCCCGGGCCTGGATGTTGTCCGCCCCGGCGACGCCAACGAAGTCTCTGCGGCATGGAAGGCCATGCTGGAGAACCACGAGAACCCGGCCGGCATCGTCCTGACACGCCAGAACATCCCCACCTACGCCCGCGGTGAAGGCGAAGCTGCTGGTGACACGTTCGGTTCCACCGCTGGTGTTGCCAAGGGCGGTTACGTCCTGGCCGAAGCCTCCAAGGACGGCGAAACCGTTGACGCCCAGGTCATCCTGATCGGCACCGGCTCGGAAGTCCAGCTCGCAGTCCAGGCCCGCGAAGCCCTCCAGGCCGAAGGCATCGCAGCGCGCGTTGTCTCCATGCCGTGTGTTGAGTGGTTCAACAAGCAGGACGAGGCTTACCGCGAATCTGTGCTCCCCGCTTCCGTGAAGGCCCGCGTTTCCGTCGAGGCCGGCCTGGCGCTCGGCTGGCGCGAATTCGTCGGCGACGCAGGCCGATCCATCTCCCTGGAACACTTCGGTGCCTCGGCCGATTACAAGCGACTCTTCAACGAATTCGGCATCACCGCCGAAGCCGTGGCAGCCGCAGCCAAAGACTCCCTCGCAGGCTTGACGGCCTGATCCCCCACAACAGGAGAAAACACATGTCTACAACTCCCACGCAGCAGCTTTCCGACGCCGGCGTTTCGATCTGGCTCGATGACCTCTCCCGCAACCGTCTGGAGACCGGCACCCTGCAGAAGCTCATCGACGAGAAGAGCGTTGTTGGTGTAACCACCAACCCGTCGATCTTCCACGCCGCCATCACCTCCGGCACGGACTACGACGCCACCATTGCAGCCCAGGCTGCGGCGGGCGCCAGTGTCGAAGAGACGATCTTCGAGATCACCACCACCGACGTTGCAGACGCCTGCGACCTCTTCGCGCCCATCGCTGCAGCCACCCATGGCGTGGACGGCCGCGTCTCCATCGAGGTTGATCCCCGCTTGGCTTGGGACACCGCCGGCACCATCGCCGAGGCCAAGCACCTCTACGCCAAGGTCAACAAGGACAACGTCCACATCAAGATCCCGGCAACCCTGGAGGGCCTTGAAGCCATCACGGCCACCTTGGCCGAGGGCATCAGCGTCAACGTGACCCTGATCTTCTCCCTGGAGCGCTACCGCGCAGTCATCAATGCATTCCAGTCCGGCCTTGAGCAGGCCAAGGAGAACGGCCACGACCTCTCCAAGATCCACTCCGTGGCTTCGTTCTTCGTCTCCCGCGTGGACTCCGAGATCGATAAGCGCCTTGACGCCATCGGCACCGATGAAGCGAAGGCACTCAAGGGCAAGGCCGGCGTCGCGAACGCACGCCTGGCTTACCAGGTCTACGAAGAACTCTTCTCCACCGAACGATGGTCGGTCTTGGCCGAAGCCGGCGCCCTCCCGCAGCGTCCGCTCTGGGCCTCCACCGGCGTGAAGGACCCGGCCTACCCGGACACCCTCTACGTGACGGAACTCGTTGCAGCAGGCGTGGTCAACACCATGCCGGAGAAGACGCTCGACGCCACCTTCGACCACGGCGTGGTCACCGGTGACACCATCACGGGCACTTACGACGAAGCAAACGAGACCCTCAACGCCCTCGAAGCGCTCGGTGTCTCCTACAACGACGTCGTCACCCTCCTCGAGACCGAAGGCCTCGAGAAGTTCGTGGGCTCCTGGAAGGAACTCCTCGCCGACGTCGAAGGCGCACTCGTCACCGCACGGAAGGCTTCCTAACCCACTATGAGCACTATCAGCTACGACGCCAGCGGTGCCGCCCAGCAGGCCATCGCAGAACACATTGACGGCTTGGTCGAAGAGAAGATCGCCACCCGAATCTTCACCAAGGACCACACGCTGTGGGGCCCTGACGCGGAGTCCGAGTCAGCGATCCGCCTTGGCTGGGTTGAGGCCGCAACAGTGTCCCAGCCCTTGGTCGACGGGATCCTGAAGCTTCGCGATGCCCTTCGCGCCGAAGGCGTTTCACGCATTGTCCTGTGCGGCATGGGTGGATCGTCCCTGGCACCGGAGGTTATTGCGGGTACCGCCGGCGTCGAGCTGACTGTGCTGGACAGCACCGATCCTGAACAGGTCAGTGCTGCTCTGGCAGACCGGTTGGCGGAGACGGCAATCGTCGTTTCCTCCAAGTCCGGCTCCACTGTGGAGACCGACTCGCAACGACGCGTCTTCGAAAAGGCGTTCAACGACGCCGGTATCGACGCCAAGAGCCGCATCATCATCGTCACGGACCCCGGGTCTCCGCTGGACAAGGCATCCCGCGAAGCCGGCTACCGTGCAGTGTTCAACGCCGACCCCAACGTCGGCGGACGCTTCTCGGCACTCACTGCCTTCGGTTTGGTACCTTGCGGGCTGGCCGGCGTGGACATCCAGGCATTCCTGGATGAAGCGGAAGAGGCTGCGGAGATCCTCAACGAGGACTCCACTGACAACATCGGCCTTGCCCTGGGCATTGCCTTGGGTGGTACCAACCCGCTGCGCAACAAGATCGTCATCGCCGAGGATGGTTCGGGCATTGTGGGCTTCGCCGACTGGGCCGAGCAGCTCATCGCGGAATCCACCGGCAAACTCGGTACCGGTGTTCTTCCGGTCGTGGCCGGCCCGGAGTCCCCGGAGGCCCTCAACGGAGCCGACGACGTCCTGGTGGTTCGGCTGGTAAGTGCGGATGCCGACGTCGAACTTCGCGAAAACGAGGTTGCCATCGCCGGTGGGCTGCCCTCCCAGATGTTCGTCTGGGAATTCGCCACGGCAGTCGCCGGTCGCCTGCTGGGCATCAACCCGTTCGACCAGCCAGACGTCGAGGCCGCGAAGGTGGCTGCCCGTGGCTTGTTGGACGCCCGGCCGGAACCCACTCCCGCAGCCTTCACGGATGGTGCCGTTGAAGTACGCGGTGGTGAGTGGCTCGGCTCAGCGTCAACTGCATCGGAAGCCGTGCAGGCGCTCCTCGGCCAGCTCGGCACGGATGGCTACTTAAGCGTCCAGGCTTACCTTGACCGCATTTCGCACGCTCCGCTCGAAGGAATTCGCGACGAACTCGCCGCTGTCAGTGGCCGTCCGGTGACCTTCGGCTGGGGCCCCCGGTTCCTGCACTCCACCGGGCAGTTCCACAAGGGTGGACCGGCCATTGGGGTGTTCCTGCAGATCACCGCTGCATCGTCCACCGATCTGGCCATCCCGGAGCGCCCTTTCACCTTCGGTCAGCTCATTGCCGCGCAGGCCTCGGGCGATGCCCAGGTCCTGGAAGGCCATGGCCGCCCCGTGTTGCGCCTGCACCTCACCGACCGTGCTGCCGGCGTAGCCCAACTCCAGGAAGTCGTCGCTGCGTTGGCCGGCCAGGCCAGCGCACTCGAAAGCTAAGGCACAGAACCAAACATGCCAGAAACTGAAAACGGCAGGAAGAACGCCGGCCTGCGGAACCCATTGCGGGATCCGCGGGACCGGCGCCTGAACCGCATTGCCGGGCCATCGTCGTTGGTGTTCTTCGGAGTCACCGGCGACCTCGCCCGTAAGAAGCTCATGCCCGCGGTCTATGACCTCGCGAACCGTGGTCTCCTTCCTCCCAGCTTCGCTTTGGTGGGTTTCGGCCGCCGCGAGTGGGACAACGCGGAATTTGCCGCTGAGGTCAAGGAGAACGTCAAGGCCCACGCCCGGACGAAATTCGATGAAGCGGTCTGGGAGCAGCTTGCTTCCGGTATCCGCTTTGTCCAGGGCGAGTTCGACGACGACGACGCTTTCGAGCGCCTCGGAGATGTCCTGGATGAGCTGGACGAAACCCGCGGCACGCGCGGCAATCATGGCTTCTACCTGTCCATCCCGCCCAAGGCGTTCGAGCAAGTCTGTCGTCAGCTGTCCAAGCACGGCTTGGCACAGGCCAAGCCCGGGCAGTGGCGTCGCGTGGTCATTGAGAAGCCGTTCGGACACGACCTCGAGTCCGCCCGGCAGCTCAACGACATTGTGGAGTCGGTGTTCCCTGCCGATGCGGTGTTCAGGATCGATCACTACCTGGGTAAGGAAACGGTGCAGAACATCCTCGCGCTTCGTTTCGCGAATCAGTTGTTCGAACCCCTCTGGAACGCCAACTACGTGGACCACGTCCAGATCACCATGGCCGAAGACATCGGCACCGGCGGGCGCGCAGGCTACTACGACGGTGTGGGCGCGGCCCGTGACGTGATCCAGAACCACCTCCTGCAGTTGCTCGCGTTGACGGCGATGGAAGAACCCATTTCCTTTAACGCCGATGACTTGCGGGCGGAGAAGGAAAAAGTTCTGGCTGCGGTCAAGTTGCCCGAGGACCTCTCCACTCACTCCGCACGTGGTCAGTTCACTGGTGGCTGGCAGGGCGGCGAGGAAGTCCTGGGCTACCTGGACGAGGACGGCATCCCGGCTGACTCCAAGACCGAGACGTACGCCGCGATCCGGGTGGATATCAATACCCGCCGCTGGAATGGTGTGCCGTTCTACCTGCGGGCCGGTAAGCGCCTTGGCCGCCGCGTTACAGAGATCGCGGTGGTCTTCAAGAGGGCACCCAACCTGCTGTTCCGTGATCACGGCGAGGACGACTTCGGACAGAATGCCGTAGTGATCCGTGTCCAGCCCGACGAGGGCGCCACGATCCGTTTCGGTTCCAAGGTTCCGGGCACGCAGATGGAAGTCCGCGATGTCACCATGGACTTCGGCTACGGCCACTCCTTCACCGAGTCCAGCCCCGAAGCCTATGAACGCCTCATCCTGGATGTACTCCTGGGCGAACCCCCGCTCTTCCCGCGTCACCAGGAAGTGGAGCTGTCCTGGAAGATCCTTGACCCGTTCGAGGAATACTGGGCCGGGCTGGAAGAACAACCACAACCTTACGCACCCGGCAGCTGGGGTCCGGCTTCGGCCGACGCCCTGCTGGCTCGCGACGGACGAACCTGGAGAAGGCCATGATTGTAGATCTTCCAGATACCACTACTTCCAAGGTCTCCAAGAAGATCATGTCGCTGCGCGAACAAGGCGGTGTCATCGCGTTGGGCCGAGTGTTGACCCTGGTGGTGGTGACAAAGTCCGGGCAGGAAGAGGAAGCAATCGAGGCGGCTAATGAAGCCAGTCGGGAACACCCGTGCAGGATCATTGTGCTTGCCGACGCAGGTGTCGAAGGTCCGGACCGCCTGGACGCGCAGATCCGTGTTGGAGGTGACGCCGGTGCTTCCGAGGTCATCGTCCTGCGCGGCCACGGGCATATGGCCCACGAGAGCGAATCGCTGGTGGCGGCACTTCTGCTTCCGGATGCACCGATCGTAGCCTGGTGGCCGCACGGTGCCCCGGAAAGTGCCTGCGAAACTTCCATCGGCCGCATTGCGCACCGCCGCATCACGGACTCCGCGAACGAGCCGGACCCCCGACGTGCTCTGGAGAACATTCGTGCAACGTACAAGGCCGGCGATACCGATCTTGCCTGGACCCGCCTGACCAACTGGCGCATGCAGCTCGCAGCTGTCTTCGACCAGGTTGACGGCGACCCGGTTTCGGCGGTGGCCGTCGAAGGCGCATCGGACTCACCCAGTACATTGCTCCTCGCCGCCTGGTTGAGCCTTGCCCTGCAGGCGCCCGTCACGATCGTGGCAGACCCGGCGGGTACCGGTATCCGCCGTGTGCGCCTCACCCGCGCCAGCGGCGATGTGCAGCTCTTCCGTCCCGGCTTGTCCGTGGCCGAGCTGACCCAGCCAGGACAACCCGCGCAGCGCATCACCCTCCCCCGGCGCAGCCTTAAGGACTGCCTGGCCGAGGAACTCCGGCGGCTGGACCCCGACGAAGTCTTCGGAGAAGTGATTACGATGGGACTTCCACTTACCAGCCAGAGGAGAGTCCAGACAAGTGCACGCTGAGCCAAGAGTAAGCATCCACCCCGACTCCAAGGTGTTGATGGCCGCGATTGCAGCCCGTCTCATCACCAAGCTCGTGGATGTCCAGGACAAGCACGGCGAAGCCACGGTGGTCCTCACCGGCGGAACCGTAGGCATTGGAACGCTGAAGGCGGTGGCCGACTCTGCCGCCGCCCCTGCAGTCGACTGGTCGAAGGTCAACTTCTGGTGGGGTGACGAGCGGTTCGTCGCCGCTGACAGCGACGACAGGAACACCCGCCAAGCACACCAGGCCTTGCTGGCCCACTTGTCTGTTGATCCCGCACGGGTTCACGAACCTGGTTCGGCCGACGAGTTCTCCACCGCGGAGGATGCAGCTGCTGCCTACGCCGAAGAACTCAAAGCCGCAGCCCAGGCTGAGCACGCCGCGGACATGTCTGATGACAGGCCGGAGCAGCCCGGCAAGCTGCCCCGCTTCGACATCCTGCTTCTTGGCGTAGGTCCGGACGCCCACGTGGCGTCGCTCTTCCCGGAGCAGGCCGGCATTCGGGAGAAAGAACGCACCGTGGTGGGCGTCGAAAACTCACCCAAGCCGCCGCCGTCGCGTATTTCCTTGACTCTGCCGGCCATCAACACCGCCCAGGAAATTTGGATGGTTGTTGCCGGTGAAGACAAGGCGGGTGCCGTTGGACTTGCCCTTGCAGGTGCCAACCCCGTTCAGGTGCCGGCAGCTGGTCCCGCCGGCCGGGCGAGGACCCTGTGGCTTATTGACGAGAATGCGGCCTCACGCGTCCCCCAGCAGCTGGTCCGGAAGGACCCCGCGGGCGCGTAGCCGCTCCAGCGCTCCAGCCAGGACAACTTCGGCGTCTTGGCTGGAGCGTCTTTCTTTAACGTAGTCCAGGTGGGATTTGAAGAGTTCGTCTTCGGGTCTTGGTTCCGCAGGGTGACCGGGATCCCGTGAAGCCGGCAAGCCGCATTTAGGGCAGTCCCAGGTCTTGGGAATCTGGTCATCCGGCAGCTTAAGAAAAACGAGCCGCGTCTCGTGTCCCTTGGCGCACCAATAGGGGACACGAATACGCGGCAATTGTTCACCTTCGCCGTGGTCGCTTTGATTTCTGGGAGCGGATCCGAGGGCTACCCCAACGCGGGTGCCGCGGTAACCAGGCGTGCCATGAACCATTTTCGAACCCCTAGCGACTCGGTGGTTGGCCGTCACGGCCCGTGGGCCTTACGGCCAACAGGGCCAGTCTAATGCGGGAGGTTCGACGGCGGCACTAGTGATTTGTGCCGCCGAGCAGAAAAAATGGGGAGGCCCCTTCGAGGAGCCTCCCCAGCCGGGGACGACTAGGAGTCGCCACCCGACGTGAAGCGCATGATCAGGCCCAAGCCGATGATGACTGCGCCCCACGTAATACCAAGAATGATGGTGAAGCGGTTCAGGTTGCGCTCGGCTACGCCGGACGAACTCAATCCGGAGCTCATTCCGCCACCGAACATGTCGGACAAACCGCCGCCACGTCCCTTGTGCAGGAGGATGAGCAGCGTCAGCAGAAGGCTGGTGATGCCCAGCAGGATCTGCAGAATGACTTGAAGAACGTCCACGACGGCCTTTCGAAGAAGCGGAAAACGGGAGCCGGACTAGTCCGTGACGAGGTGGCTCTCGAACCTGACAATGTTAGCAAACTCGGCGGGGTCCAGGCTGGCGCCACCCACAAGCAATCCATCTACGTCGGTTTCGGCCATAATGGCGGCAGCGTTGTTGGCCTTGACCGAGCCACCGTAAAGCAGGCGCGTCTTGGCGGCAACGGACTCATCAAAGAGCTCGCTAAGTTCGGCACGGATGGCGGCGCACATTTCCTGTGCATCGTCGGGGCCGGCTACCTCTCCTGTACCAATGGCCCAGACAGGCTCATAGGCAACCACAAGTTCGGCTGCCTGCTCTGCCGTGAGGCCTTCAACGCCGGCACGCAACTGAGCCAGCGTGTGATCGACGTGTGTGCCTGCTTGGCGGATCTCCAAGCCTTCGCCCACGCAGAGAACCGGGGTGACCCCGTGACGGAAGCCAGCTTTGACCTTGGCGTTCAGAACATCGTCCGATTCATTGTGGATGGTGCGACGCTCACTGTGGCCCACCAAGACGTAGGCGCAGCCCAGCTTGCTAAGGAACTGTCCGGAGATGTCGCCGGTGTAAGCGCCGGAGTCGAACTGGGACAGGTCCTGGCCGCCGTACACAACTTCCAGTTCGTCGCCCTGTACCAGTGTCTGGACGCCGCGGAGATCGGTGAACGGAGGAAAGACAGCAACCTCGACACGCTTGTAGTCGTGCTTGGCGTCGGACAAGGTCCAGGCGAGCTTCTGCAGCAACGTGATGCCCTGGACGTGGTCCATGTTCATCTTCCAGTTGCCGGCGATGAAGGGTTTGCGGACAAAGTTGCCGTTGGCAGAGGTAGTCACATGAACTCCAAAGAATGCGTTGAAATATGGAACGGCCGGCAGGACGTGTGAGCGTCCTGCCGGCCGGTGTGATGCTTAGCGGTCCAGGACGCTGAGGCCGGGAAGTTCCTTGCCTTCAAGGTATTCCAAGCTGGCGCCACCACCGGTGGAAATGTGGCCGAACTGCGAGTCCTCGAAGCCGAGGGTTCGAACGGCCGCTGCGGAATCGCCGCCGCCGACCACCGTGAAGGCCACGGTGTCCGTCAGCGCCTGGGCGATGGCCCGGGTGCCATTGGCGAACGCTTCGAATTCGAAAACGCCCATGGGGCCGTTCCAGAAGACTGTCTTGGCGCCTTCAATCTGAGCCGCAAAGGCGGACGCCGATTCGGGGCCAATGTCCAGGCCAATGCCGGAAGCACCGAAGGCGCTGTCCTCAATGGCATCCGCCTTGACCACCTCATGCTCAGCATCGGCCGCGAAACGGCTGGCGACCACCACATCCGTCGGGATGACAAAGGAGGTGCCTGCGGCAGAAGCCCGCTTGAGGTAGTCCTGGACGACGGGGATCTGGTCTTCTTCCAGGAGGCTGCCTGCCACTTTGTGTCCGGCAGCGGCGAGGAAGGTGAACAGCATGCCGCCGCCGACAAGGATGGTGTCGGCCTTGCCCAGCAAGTTGTCGATGACGGCCAGCTTGTCGGAGACCTTGGAACCGCCAAGGACCACAACGTAGGGACGTTGCGTGTCCGTGGTGAGCTTCCGGAGAACTTCCACCTCGGTGTGTACGAGATCGCCAAGGTATGACGGCAGCCGGGTGGCGACGTCATAGACACTGGCGTGTTTGCGGTGCACAGCGCCGAAAGCATCGTCCACGAACGCGCCGTTGCTTCCCGTGAGGGCCACCAGTTCGTCAGCGAAGGCGCCGCGCTCGGCGTCGTCCTTGCTGGTTTCGCGGGCATCAAAGCGAACGTTCTCCAGGACGAGTACTTCGCCGTCCTGCAGTGCCCCGGCAAGCTCCTTTGCGGAGGCACCCACCGTATCTTCGGCGAGCTGGACTTTGAAGTCCGCGAGTTCCGCCAGGCGGGCAGCGGCGGGCTTCAATGAGTACTTGTCTTCAGGGGCACCTTTGGGGCGTCCCAGGTGGGCTGTTACGAGCACACGGGCACCGGCGTCCGAGAGCTTCTTGAGGACCGGAAGGGACGCTTTGATGCGGCCATCGTCAGTCACTGTAGAGCCGTCGAGCGGCACATTCAGGTCACTTCTGACCAGAATGTACCGCCCGCGGACACCTTCAGCGATGAGTTCGTTGAGGGTGTGAGATGTCATGTGTCTACCCTAGCCCAGCTTGGATGCGACGAGCTCCGTAAGGTCCACGAGACGGTTGGAGTAGCCCCACTCGTTGTCGTACCAGGAAACAACCTTGACCTGGTTGCCAATGACCTTGGTCAAACCGGAGTCGAAGATGGAGGAAGCGGGGTCGCCCACGATGTCGGAGGACACGATGGGGGCATCGGTGTAGCTCAGGATGCCGGCGAACTGCTCGGACTCTGCAGCTGCCTTGACGGCGGCGTTAACTTCTTCCACCGTCACTTCGCGGGAAACGGTGACGGTGAGGTCGGTGGCGGAACCCGTGGGGACGGGAACGCGGATGGCGTAGCCGTCCAGCTTGCCCTTGAGCTCCGGCAGGACCAGGCCGATGGCCTTGGCAGCACCGGTGGAGGTGGGGACCATGTTGATGGCTGCGGCGCGGGCGCGGCGAAGATCGCCGTGCGGCCCGTCCTGCAGGTTCTGGTCAGCCGTGTAGGCGTGGACCGTGGTCATAAGGCCACGTTCGATGCCAAAAGCGTCGTTGACTACCTTGGCCAGCGGGCCAAGGCAGTTGGTGGTGCAGGAAGCGTTGGAGATGATGTTGTGAGCTGCGGGGTCGTAGAGCTCGTGGTTGACGCCCATGACGATAGTGATGTCTTCGTCGCTTGCAGGTGCCGAGATGAGGACCTTCTTGGCGCCGGCGTCGATGTGCTTCTGGGCCGCTGCTGCCTTGGTGAAGAAGCCGGTGGACTCGATAACGATGTCCACGCCCAGCTCGCCCCAGGGAAGGTTGGCGGGATCGCGCTCGGCAAGGACCTTGATGGACTTGCCGTCGACTACCAGGTTTCCATCGACAACTTCCACGGTCTGGGCGAGGCGTCCACCGACGGAGTCGTACTTAAGGAGGTGGGCGAGGGTCTCGGGGCTGGTGAGGTCGTTGACTGCAACGATCTCAAGGTCTGCGCCCTGGGCCAGTGCTGCGCGGAAGTAGTTACGGCCGATGCGGCCGAAGCCGTTAATACCAATACGGGTGGTCACTATGTGTCAATCTCCTTGGTGCTCTTGCAAGCACGCCTAGTGAGTCGGATTTAGTAAATTTCCAACTAACAGACCCCGCACGTCTTTGGGCAGAGGTGATTATCAGATCGGAGGGCGACCAGCCACGTTGCTGAAGGCTAACCGCCTTCCGTGATCCATCTTACGTTTAACTAAGCCTGCCCCCGCAACTGCGGAGGCAGGCTTTCCAGCATTTGGTCCCATTTCACGCAAAAAGTGACTTTTGTTACATCGGCGTGAACCGGAACTCACCAACTACAGGACGATGAGGCCCGTGGCGTTGGCGCGCGCAGCTTCGAACCGCTTGGCAACGTCTGCCCAGTTGGCGATGTTCCAGAAGGCCTTGACGTAGTCGGCCTTGACGTTGACGTAGTCCAGGTAGAAAGCATGCTCCCACATGTCCAGCATCAGCAGCGGGGTTGTGCCCACGGCCACGTTGCCCTGCTGATCGTAGAGCTGCTCGATGAGCAGGTTGCCACCGATGGGCTCGTAGGCCAGGAAAGCCCAGCCGGAACCCTGCAGGCCCAGCGCGGCAGCGCTGAACTGGGCGCGGAAGGCATCGAACGAACCGAAAGCATCGTCGATGGCGGCTGCGAGCTCGCCCTCGGGCTTGTCGCCGCCGTCCGGGGAGATGTTGTTCCAGAACACGGAGTGGTTGATGTGGCCGCCGGTGTGGAACGCGAGGTCCTTGGAAAGGCGGTTGATGTTGGCGTAGTCGCCCTTCTCGCGCGCTTCGGCCAGCTGCGAGAGCGCGTTGTTGGCGCCAGCAACGTAGGCCGCATGGTGCTTGCTGTGGTGCAGCTCCATGATCTTTGCCGAAATGTGCGGCTCGAGTGCTGCGTAGTCGTAGCCGAGCTCGGGCAGAACGTACTCTGTCACGAAATCCTCCAATGTAATGGACTGAAGTCCGGTTTGGTAACTCTCGTTATTTCATCCGACCAGCGGGCCGGCCGGAAATCCTTGGCGAAGAAACCTGCTCTTGCCTCCACCGGGAACAACCCGCGGTGGCCTCGCAGTATTTCCTCCGCACTTTTTCGATTCTATGGGTGTGGACTACTCGTCCATCATTTCGGGAGTCACATTTGCTTCAGTGCCCGGGATGCCCAAATCTGCTGCGCGTTTATCCGCCATGGCCAGAAGGCGGCGAATGCGCCCCGCAATGGCGTCCTTGGTCATCGGGGGGTCGGCAAGACGGCCCAGCTCGTCCAGGCTCGCCTGCTTGTGGGCCACCCGGAGCTCCCCCGCGTATTTGAGGTGATCCGGGACGTCGTCGCCCAGGATCTCCAAGGCGCGGTCCACCCTTGCGCCGGCTGCCACGGCCGCCTGGGCAGAGCGCCGCAGGTTGGCGTCATCAAAGTTGGCAAGCCGGTTGGCAGTGGCGCGGACTTCCTTACGCATGCGCCGTTCCTCCCAGACCATCAGGGCGTCGTGGGCGCCCATTCGGGTCAGGAGAGCCGCGATGGTGTCGCCGTCGCGGATGACGACGCGGTCAACGCCACGAACCTCCCGTGCCTTGGCCTGGATGCCGAGGCGGCGGGCAGCTCCGACGAGCGCCAAGGCCGACTCAGGGCCGGGGCAGGTTACTTCGAGCGAGGACGAACGTCCGGGCTCAGTAAGGGATCCATGCGCGAGGAAAGCGCCCCGCCACACTGCCTCGGCGTCCGCGGCGGAGCCGTTGACGACAACCGACGGCAAGCCTCGGACAGGACGGCCGCGTCCATCCAGCAGGCCGGTCTGGCGGGCAAGTGCTTCTCCGTCGCGGACAACGCGGACCACGTAGCGGCTCCCCCGTCGCAGCCCGCCGCCGGAGACCACAATGATCTCGCTCTGATGGCCGTAGACCTCTGCGATTGCCGCGCGGAGACGCCGGGCCGTGGAGGCGAGGTCGACCTCGGCCTCAATGACGATCCGTCCCGAAATGATGTGCAAGCCGCCTGCAAAGCGCAGCATTGCCGAAACCTCCGCCTTGCGGACTGAAGATTTCTTGATGTCCAGCCGGGACAGTTCGTCCTTGACCGACGCAGTAAGTGCCATCGTGTGTTCCTAACTGTTCCCGAAGATATCGTGGTACGCCGCTGCCAACAGCAGTGGATCATGGACGGGGCGGCGCCTCGACGCCCCTACTCTACCCAACACCACTTCGGCGCCGATCATCCCTGCGGCTTTCTCGAAGGCCTTGAGATCCTGGATGGCTGCGGGATCCGCAAGGACCACGTCCACGCTGAACTCAGGTGCATAGCGGCGCAGGACGTCCAAATGGTCGGCCGCCGTCATGCCTGATGTTTCTTTTGTTTCCACATCAAGGTTCATGGTGAGGCAGCGCTTGGCTGCAGTATCGCCCAGGGCTTGCCGAAGCTCAGGCAGGAGCAAATGCGGCAGCACAGAGGTGTACCAGGAGCCGGGACCGAGGATGACCCAGTCTGCGAGCTCTATCGCTGTGAGCGCCTCCGTGCAGGCCGGGGCGTCTTCGGGCAGGAGCGTGACCTCTTCCAACTTTCCGGCGACGGCGCATTTCGCTTGTCCCCGCACGGTCTGGAGCTCATGCCCGCCGCCTGGCAGCTCTACTCGCGCCTGCCCTTCGATGGTCAGCGGGACGCTGGACATGGGAAGCACCTGACCGCGGGCGCCCAGCAGGGCTCCAGCCCACTTCAAGCCGGCAACGGTGTCGCCGAGCAGTTCCCATAGTGTCACGATGAGCAAGTTGCCCATGGCATGGTTGTCCAGCGAACCACCCTTGGCCGATCCGGCGTCGAAGCGGTGCTGCATCACGTCGCGCCAAGTCCGCCCCCAGTCCGTGTCATCGCACAGGGCGCTCAAGGCCATCCGCAAGTCACCGGGCGGGAGGACGCCGTACTCGTCGCGGAGCCGCCCGGAGGAGCCGCCGTCGTCCGCTACCGTAACGATGGCCGTCAGCTCTGAGGTGAGCAGGCGCAGGGCCGACAAGGAGGCCGCCAGCCCGTGCCCGCCACCCAGGGCGACCACCGAGGGGCTCTTCTTCTGCTGGCTGCCTGGAACGCCCTTCGGCGGGATGAGGGGCAGCGGACCAGTCAGTACCCCCACTACTCGCGTCCCAGGTCGCGGTGGGTGGTGGTGACGGTGACGCGAGGATATTGTGCCAGGCGTTTGGAAAGCTCGACGGCGACCGCCACCGAACGGTGCTTGCCGCCGGTGCAGCCTACGGCCAAGGTGGCGTAGTGCTTGTTTTCTTGGCGGTACCCGTCCAAAACGGGTTCCAGGGCGCTGACGTAGCGGTCTACGAACTCATGCACGCCATCGGCGGCCAGCACGTAGTTGCTGACGTCCTCGTCGAGCCCTGTGTGGGGCCGAAGTTGCGGGACCCAGTGCGGGTTGGGGATGAAGCGGGCGTCGGCTACGAAGTTGGCGTCCACAGGCAGCCCGTATTTGAAACCAAAGCTCATGACGTTGAGCCGAAGGGTCACCGGTCCAGTGTCGCTGAACAGCTCGGTGATGGCCGTGGCAAGGCCATGGACGTTGAACTCGCTGGTATCCAAAACAATGTCGGCGTGTTCCCGCAGTTCCCGCAGGACCTCCCGCTCGATGCCGATGCCATCAAGGATGCGACCCCCACCTTGCAGGGGGTGAGGCCTCCTGCCTTGCTCGAACCGGCGGACCAGGACTTCATCGCTTGCGTCCAGGAAGAGCACCCGGAACGAAATGCCGGTGGCACTCAAAGCGCCCAGCGCAGTCTGGATGTCGGTGAAGAGATCCTTGCTGCGGACATCCACCACCACAGCCAGCTTGGGAATTGACTTGGGGGCATGGGAGACGATTTCGGCCAGCGTACCCAGCATTTGCGGAGGCAGGTTGTCCACGACGTACCAGCCGTGATCCTCCAGCGCATCCGAAGCGGTACTGCGTCCCGCCCCCGACATGCCGGTGACGACCAGCAGCTCCGCCTCCGGTGGCTTGACGGGCGTCATGCCGTCCTGCTCCGTGCCGGACCCTGCCGTTGCCTCATCCATCAATTGTCCCCGTTTCGTCGGAAGTGCTCAGTACAGCAAGTTCTAACCCTAGCTAAGATTCAAGGATTTCGCCGGTGGTCATGTTGACCGCGGGCGCTGTTTCATCAGTGTCCGCGGTGGAACCCAAATGCTGGACGACTGCAGCGGCCAGGGCCGGCCCGATGCCCTTGGCGGAAGTGAGCTCCTCCACGGATGCGGCCCGGATCTTCTTGAGCGAACCAAAATGTGCCACCAGGGCCTTTCGTTTGGCCTCGCCCAGGCCAGGCACACCGTCCAAAACGGAGACCGTCATGGCCTTGCCGCGCTTTTGCCGGTGGAAGGTGATGGCGAAACGGTGGGCTTCGTCGCGGATCCGTTGGAGAAGGTACAGTCCCTGCGACGTTCGGGGAAGGATCACCGGGAAGTCGCTGTCGGGGAGCCAGACCTCCTCCAAACGCTTGGCCAAACCCACCACGTAGACGTCGTCGATTCCAAGCGCGGCGAGGGCGCGCGCGGCGGCGTTGACCTGCGGTTGCCCGCCGTCCACCACCACCAGGTTGGGCGGGTAGGCGAACTTCGCCTTTGGCGCAGGCATGCTTGGGTCCGACGGCGGCACTTCACTTGCGGTCTTGGCGCCCGCCCTTGTCGGGTTGACGATCTCCCCGGACACTACCGGGACTTGTGCGGCCTTGTCCGTCAGGTAATGCCGGAAGCGCCGGGTCAGGACGTCGTGCATGGCAGCGGTGTCGTCCGCTGCCGCGGGACCGGTAATGGAGAACTTTCGGTAGTCCGATTTCTTGGGCAGCCCATCTTCGACCACCACCATGGAGGCCACCACGTTGGTGCCTTGTACGTGGGAGATATCGAAGCATTCGATGCGCAAGAGGGGAACCGGTATCTCGAGTGCTTCCTGCAGTTCCTGGAGCGCCAGGGAGCGCACGGTAATGTCGCCGGCGCGGCGGGTCTTGTGCAATTTGAGGGCTTGCTCCGCATTGTCCCGCACGGTGGACATCAAGGCAGCTTTGTCTCCGCGCTGCGGCACACGGATGTCTACCTTGGCGCCGCGCAACCCACCCAGCCATTCGGTGAGTTCGGCGTGGTTGCTGGGGTTCTCCGGTACCAGTACCTCCCGCGGGATGCGGCCTTGCACCTCGCTGTCTTCCCCGTACACCTGCTGAAGCAAGTGCTCAATGAGTTCCGGTGTGGTGGCGTCCTCGACTTTCTCCACCACCCAACCCCGCTGCCCGCGGACACGGCCGCCGCGCACGTGGAACACCTGCACGGAGGCTTCCAGTTCGTCGTCGTGCAACGCGAAGACATCTGCGTCGGTATCCTCCGCGAGGACCACGGCGTTGCGTTCAAAGACCTTGCGGAGGGCAATGATGTCATCCCTGAGTCCCGCGGCACGCTCGTAATCCAGCTCGGCCACGGCCGCCGTCATGTCCTTTTCAAGCCGTCCGATGAAGCGCTTGGCTTCGCCCCCCATGAAGGAACAGAAATCCTCGGCGAGGGCCCGGTGTTCATCGGGTGTGACCCGGCCAACGCAGGGGGCCGAACACTTGTCGATGTAGCCCAGGAGGCATGGCCGTCCACTGGACTGCGCCCGTTTGAAGACCCCTGCACTGCAGCTGCGGACCGGAAAGACCCGCAGGAGGGTGTCCATGGTTTCCCTGATGGCTCCAGCAGTGTAGGGCCCAAAGTACCGGGTGCCTTTCCGCCGCTCCCCACGCATGACCTGCACCCTGGGGTACTTCTCGCCCATGGTCACGGCGAGGTAGGGGTAGGTCTTGTCGTCGCGGAAAACCACATTGAAGCGCGGCTTGAATTCCTTGATCCAGGTGTATTCCAGCTGCAGCGATTCCAGTTCGCTGCCCACCACGGTCCATTCCACGCTACTGGCCGCGTGGACCATTGCGTGGGTTTTCGGGAGCAGCCCCGCAGGGTTGGCGAAGTAGGAGTTCAGCCTGGACCGGAGGTTCTTTGCCTTGCCCACATAGATGACCCGGCCATGGGGGTCGCGGAATCGATAGACGCCCGGGGTGGTGGGAATTTCACCCGTTTGGGGCCGGTAACTTGCTGGATCTGCCACGGTTCCAGTCTAGTGAACAGGACCGACAGCCATTGACAACCGTTCGGACGCGCTGCTGGCCCTAGTCCACCGACTTGCTCTGGTTGTAACTCGTGGAGCGTTCCTGTCCGCTGAGGAGGGCAATGGCGTCCATGATCTTGTCAGTCACTTCACGGCGTGCGGGCAACGAGTGGTCAGGGCCCGTTTTATCGAAGTACAGGGGCTCGCCGACCTTCATGGTGAAATGCTGCGGGCGTACGGCGTTCTTATCCGCAGGCTGCAGCTTTTCCGTACCGATCAGGCCCACGGGGATGACCGGCGCTCCGGTCGTCAAGGCAAGCCAGCCCACCCCGGTCCGACCACGGTAAAGGATGCCGTCACGGGACCGGGTTCCCTCAGGGTAAATGCCGATGCCTTTTCCGGATTCGAGAATGTCCAGGAGGGTCTTGAGCGCTTGTACGCTTGCCGCCTGCTCGCCGCGTTCAACGGGGATGGAACCTACGGCCTCGAAGAAGGACTTCATCACAGCGCCTTTGACGCCCTTGGTGGTGAAATATTCGGCCTTGGCGAAGAAAGCGACAGGACGGGGCATGAGGGCTTGGACGATGACACTGTCCAGGAAGGAAAGGTGATTGGGAGCAACGATGAACGGTCCCTCCTTGGGGACGTTTTCGAGTCCAATGACCGTAGGCCGGCATGTGGAGGAGATCAGTCCGCGGGTGGTCCACCGGATCGCATCAAAGACTGCCATCGTTTTGTACCTCGCTAAGGGCTGCCGCACGGACAGCGTCAAGTTCTTCAATTTTGTTTCGGAGTTCAAGCGCGGTTCCCACGACGGCTACCGCACCGGCTTCTTCCAGTTCGCCGTCCGGGGCGAATCCCCACGTGACGCCGATGCAGTCCAAGCCGTTGGCCATTGCGCCGGCGACGTCCTGGTGCCTGTCCCCCACCATCACCGCCGGCTGGGAATGGAGGTCCGCCAAAGCAGCGCCAACGATCTCCACCTTGCCGGACGTGGTATTCGCCCCCACGGACTCGTCATCCGCCGCTCCACGAATGGAGACGAAGAAATCAGCAATGTTGTGGTGCTCCAGCACGAGCTGCGCAATCGACTGCGGTTTTTGGGTAGCCACTGCCACTGGCCGGCCGGATTCGGCGAAGAACTCAAGGAGGTCGGATATTCCGGGGTAAAGCTTACTTTGGGCTATACCGGATTCCCGGTAATGGCGCCGATAGCGATCAATGGTTTCATCCACCAATTCCGCAGGGACGTTTGCCAAATGCAGGAGGGAGTCGCTGAGCTTGGGCCCCACCATGGAATTCAGTACGGCTTGTTCGGGAACGGGCAGGCCCATTTCCTGGAGCGCTGCCGAAATTCCTCCTGTGATACCACCTGCGGGATCGACAAGGGTGCCGTCCAGATCGAATATTACGGGCACCGTTGTTTGAGTCACCGGGTTAGTTTCTCACGAGTAGCGGCATGCCTGAAACTCGCATGCCGCTACCGGAATACTTCCTGGGTTGGAGAGATATTCCCTTGACAGCCTCATGGCCGCCAGTCAGGTACTAGCCCAGAATCTCTGCCAAGAAGGTAGCTGTGTGGCTGTCGGTCGATTTGGCAACTTGCTCCGGTGTGCCGGTGGCCACGATCTTTCCGCCACCCGAACCGCCATTCGGGCCCAAATCCACAATCCAGTCTGCGGACTTGATGACGTCCAGGTTGTGCTCGATGGTGATGACGGTGTTGCCTTTGTCCACCAAGCCCTGCAGCACCATGAGCAGCTTCCGGATGTCCTCGAAGTGCAGGCCGGTGGTGGGCTCGTCCAGGACGTAAATGCTGCGCCCGTTGGAGCGCTTCTGGAGCTCGGCCGCGAGCTTCACTCTCTGGGCTTCGCCACCTGACAAGGTGGTGGCCGGCTGACCCAGACGAACGTAGCCAAGGCCAACGTCCACCAGCGTGTTCAAATGCCGTGCGATGGGGGTGAAGGCGGCAAAGAACTCGGCGCCTTCCTCGATGGGCATGTTGAGGACATCGGCAATGGTCTTGCCCTTGTAGTGGACCTCAAGTGTTTCCCGGTTGTACCTGGCGCCGTGGCACACCTCGCAGGGCACGTAGACATCAGGCAGGAAGTTCATCTCGATCTTCAGCGTGCCGTCGCCTGAGCAGGCTTCGCAGCGCCCGCCCTTGACGTTGAACGAGAACCGTCCTGGCTGGTATCCGCGAACCTTGGCTTCGGTGGTCTCCGCGAACAGTTTGCGGATGTTGTCAAACACACCTGTGTAGGTTGCCGGGTTGGAACGGGGCGTCCGCCCGATGGGGCTTTGGTCCACGTGGACCACCTTGTCCAGGTGCTCCAGTCCAGCAACAGTCCGGTGGCGTCCTGCCACTTGCTTGGCGCCGTTGAGTTTATTGGCGAGGACCTTGTAAAGGATCTCGTTCACCAGTGTCGACTTGCCCGAGCCGCTCACGCCGGTCACTGCAGTGAAGAGTCCCAACGGGAACGTCGCGTCAACGTTGTTGAGGTTGTTCTCCCGTGCGCCGACAACCTTGAGCTCACGCTTTTTGTCGTACTTGCGGCGCTTGGCGGGGATGTCGATCTTGCGACGTCCCGACAGGTAGTCGCCGGTCAGGGAGTCGGTGTTCGCCAGGAGTTCCTTATAGGTACCGGAGTGCACCACCTGTCCACCGTGCTCGCCGGCTCCTGGTCCAATGTCCACTACCCAGTCGGCCTCATGAATGGTGTCTTCGTCGTGTTCCACCACAATCAAGGTATTGCCGAGGTCGCGCAGGCGGGTCAGTGTCTCGATGAGTCGCCGGTTGTCGCGTTGGTGAAGGCCGATGGACGGCTCATCCAAAACGTAAAGGACACCCACCAGGCCGGAACCGATCTGAGTGGCGAGACGGATGCGTTGGGCTTCACCACCGGACAAAGTACCCGAGGGTCGCTCAAGGTTGAGGTATTCCAAGCCGACATCCAGGAGGAAGGTCAGGCGGGCCTGGATCTCCTTCAGCACCTGGTTGGCGATCTGGGCTTCCCTGTTGGTGAGGGTCAAACTGCCCAGGAACTCTGCGCACTCGCGCATCGGCAGGGCCGCAACGGCGGCAATCGATTTTCCGTTAATGAGTACGGACAAGGAGGCGGGGTTGAGGCGCGCACCGTTGCACTCAGGGCACGGGATCTGGCGCATGTACTCTTCGTATCGGTCGCGGGCCCAGTCGGAGTCGGTTTCGCCGTGCTTCCGATGGACGTACTGAATGGCACCTTCAAAGCCGGTGCTGTACTTGCGTTCACGACCGAAGCGGTTCTTGTACTGGACAACCACTTTGTGGTCCTTGCCGTGAAGAACGGTGTTCCGCACGTCCTTGGGAAGCTTTTCCCACGAGGTCTTCATGGAGAAGCCAAGCTCGTGGGCCAGGCCCTCCAGGAGGCGGTTCCAGTACTCAGTAGTCGCTGTGCCCAAAGACCAAGGGGCGATGGCACCCTCGCCCAAGGACAGTTCCGGGTTGGGAACGATGAGTTCCTCATCCACTTCCAGCTTGGTGCCGATGCCGCTGCAGGCGGAACAGGCGCCGAAGGGGTTGTTGAACGAGAAGGAGCGGGGTTCGATTTCATCGATGGCCAGCGGGTGCTCGTTGGGGCAGGCCAGGTTCTCGGAGAAGGCCCGGATACGCGCGGGATCCTCGGCATCAAGGTCCACGAATTCAACCAGCACGCGCCCTTCAGCCAGGCCCAAGGCGGTCTCCACGGAGTCCGTAAGACGCTGGCTGATATCTTCCTTCACCACCAGGCGGTCCACCACGACCTCGATGGTGTGCTTGAACTGCTTTCCCAGCTTGGGAGGATCGCTCAGCTGAACGAGTTCCCCATCCACCCGGGCACGGGAATAGCCCTTCGCGGTCAATTCTTTGAAGAGATCAACGAATTCGCCCTTGCGCCCGCGAACCACCGGGGCGAGGACCTGGAAACGAGTGCCTGTCTCCAGTTCCAGGAGCTGGTCCACGATCTGCTGCGGCGTCTGCCGGGCAATGGGCTCGCCACAGACAGGGCAGTGCGGGCGGCCTACGCGGGCCCACAGCAAACGCATGTAGTCGTAGATCTCAGTGATGGTGCCCACCGTGGAACGGGGGTTCTTGCTGGTGGACTTCTGGTCGATGGACACTGCCGGCGACAAGCCTTCGATGAAGTCGACGTCGGGCTTATCCACCTGGCCAAGGAACTGGCGGGCGTACGCGGACAGCGACTCCACGTACCGGCGCTGGCCTTCGGCAAAAATGGTGTCAAAGGCCAAGGACGATTTACCGGAACCTGAGAGCCCCGTGAACACGATCATGGCATCACGCGGGAGGTCGAGATCCACGTTGCGGAGGTTGTGTTCCCGGGCACCCTTCACCACAAGCCGCGACAGGTCTGGCTTGCTCGGCTTCGTATCGGGAACGACGGAGACGCTCTTGGGAGAATCGATGGCGGTATCTTCAGCTAAGGCTTTGGGCACTTACCAATGCTAATCGAAAACTTCTTCGAATTTCCATGTCGTGCCTCACATGCTACTGATCGGTATCAATCGGCATCGTAGGCAGCTGCAAGAAGCTGCACTGCTTCGGCGAAGGAAGCCCCTTGAGCTTTCGCGGCGGCCGCATACTGCGCAGCGACATCAGCCAGCGCGCCCCAACGGTCATCCCGTGCGCACACCACCGTTCCATTGCGCCCACGGGTGGCCACGACGCCTGCCGCTTCCAACTCCTTGTACGCCCGGGCCACAGTGTGTGGAGCGACGTCGAGCACCCCGGCCAGGTTGCGCACTGGCGGGAGTTTAGCCCCGACGGCGAGGACGCCGGAGTCCGCCAGCTCAATGATCCGCAGCCGCAGCTGTTCAAAGAGCGCCACAGCGCTGGCCGTGTTGGGGCGCCAGACGCCCGGGAACTCCCCGGTGGGAGTCACGAGGAACTCCGGCCGTGTGCCCGCACCACTCGGTGCGGCTGAAGATTGAAGCGTCCTTGGTCCATGCCGAGAATTAGACCAGCGACGCCTGCATGGGACAAGCCATCGCACCGCCGGAACCTGATTGCTACGCAAAAGGCAGCAGACCGCCGGTTCATGCGTTCTTTCGCGCGACCGCGAAGATGCGACGGAACGGAAATACCGTTCCGTGGCTCGTCGCCGGGTAGGCCTCCCGCAGCAGCGCGGAGTACTGCTGTTCGAAGTCGGCGGCTTCTGCCGTGGACAAGGCCGCCAGCACCGGTCTGAGCCCCGTGCCGCGGACCCATTCCAAAACGGGATTCCCACCTTCCAGGACCTGCTGGTAGGTGGTCTCCCAAGCGTCAGCCGAGCATCCGGCGTCGAGCATGATGCCCAGGTACTCCGCAGGAGTGCCAACCGCGCCGTCGTGCCGCAGCACTCCGCCCAGCAGCGGCCGCCACTGCGGAGATTCGGCGAGTCCGCGCATCAGCGTGTGCGACGGCGACGTGAAGTTTCCCGGAACCTGCATGGCAAACCAGGCGCCGGGTTTCAGGGCAGCGAGCCAGTTGCTGAGCATTTCCCGATGGCCGGGAACCCATTGGAGGGCGGCATTGGTGACAACGACGTCAGTTTCGGGGTCAGGGGCCCAGTCGGCGATGTCTTCCTGCTCGAAAGTCAACTGGCTGGACTGCAGTGCCTGGCGTTCGGCCTTCTGCAGCATTTCCTCCGACGAGTCGATGCCCACAATCCGCGCTGCTGGCCAACGGTCCGTGAGCGTGGCCGTCAGGTTTCCGGGGCCACAGCCAAGATCCACCACGAGCCGCGGATCGCTGGATTGGACCCTCGCGACAAGATCATGGAACGGGCGGTCCCGATGATTGCCAAACTCCACATACTTGGACGGATCCCATTTCACAAAAGCCTCCTCGCATCCGGCACCACTGCTGGGCCGAGCCTAAACCGTCCGGGCACTAAGCTGGAAACCAATGAAACTTCTTGAGCAGCTCCCTGGTTCCACCGCTACCGGTCCCTTGGACCCGGACGAAATCTACACACGGTTCGTGGAGTGGACGGAGAGCCGCGGGCTGCAGCTGTACCCTGCGCAGGACGAAGCGATCATGGAACTCGCCGCCGGCGCCAACGTCATCCTTGCCACCCCTACGGGTTCGGGCAAATCACTGGTAGCCATCGCAGCCCACTTTGAGGCCATGGCCCGAGGTCAGCGGAGCTACTACACGGCTCCCATCAAGGCGCTGGTCTCGGAGAAGTTCTTCGCGCTGTGCGATATCTTCGGAGCCGAGAACGTGGGCATGATCACCGGTGACTCCGGTGTGAACCAGGACGCCCCCATCATCTGCTGCACGGCGGAGATCCTCGCCAACATCGCGCTGCGCGAAGGAGCGTCAGCGGAACTGGGCTCGGTGATCATGGACGAGTTCCATTTCTACTCCGATCCCCAGCGCGGCTGGGCCTGGCAGGTGCCCCTGCTGGAACTGCCCCAAGCGCAGTTCCTCCTGATGTCCGCCACGCTGGGCGACGTCAGCCGTTTTGAAACCGGGTTGACTGGGCTGACGGGCCGGGCGACCACTACGGTGAGTTCTGCCGAACGTCCCATTCCGCTGCATTACTACTACCACCTGACCCCGGTGCACGAGACGTTGGAAGAACTGCTCGCCACCAAGCAGGTTCCGGTGTACGTGGTCCACTTCAGCCAGGCTGAAGCCATTGAACGCGCGCAGAACCTCATGAGCATCAACATGTGCAGCCGCGATGAAAAGGACCGGATCGCCGAGCTCATTGCCGGCTTCAGGTTCGCCGCCGGTTTCGGAAAGACGCTCAACCGGCTGGTTCGCCACGGGATCGGGGTCCACCACGCCGGTATGCTCCCCAAATACCGCCGCTTGGTGGAGCAGCTCGCCCAGGCAGGGCTCCTCAAGGTCATTTGCGGCACTGACACTTTGGGCGTGGGCATCAACGTGCCCATCCGCACCGTTTTGTTGACGGCCTTGAGCAAATACGACGGCGTCCGAACCAGGGCGCTCAACTCCCGTGAGTTCCACCAGATTGCGGGACGTGCCGGCCGTGCCGGCTACGACACCGCCGGCACGGTGGTGGTCCAGGCCCCTGACCATGTGGTGGAAAACACCAAAGCCATGGCAAAGGCCACCGCCAAGTTTGGCGACGACCAGAAGAAGCTGCGCCAGGTGGTCAAGAAGAAGCCGCCGGAGGGATTCGTGTCCTGGGGCGAACCCACGTTCAATCGACTGGTTGAATCCGTTCCTGAGCCACTGACCTCAAGCTTTACGGTGACCCACGCAATGTTGCTCAACCTCATGGAGCGTCCGGGAGATCCCTTCCAGGCGACCCGTCGCTTGCTCACTGAAAACCATGAGAGCCGGCCTGCGCAGTTGCGGCTCATGAAGAAAGCCCTGGGGATCTACCGCGAACTGCTGGCTGCGGGCGTCGTGGAGCGCATCCCGGAAGAGGAGCAGGAAGCAGAAGGACGGTCAGTCCGTCTGACCGTTCACCTGCAGGCCAACTTCGCCTTGAACCAGCCCCTCTCCCCCTTCGCGCTTGCTGCCTTGGAACTACTCGATCCGGAGTCGCCGTCGTACGCCCTTGACGTGGTCTCCGTCATCGAATCGACGCTGGAGAAGCCGCGCCAGATTCTCTCAGCCCAGCAGAAGAAGGCACGCGGCGAGGCCGTGGCCGCCATGAAGGCTGATGGCATCGAGTATGAGCAACGCATGGCCATGCTGGATGAAGTCACCTATCCGATGCCATTGGCGGAGATCCTGGGCGAAGCCTTTGAGGTCTATCGCAAAGCGGCACCGTGGGTGGGCGACTTCGAGCTTGCACCGAAATCGATCATCCGTGACATGTACGAGCGCGCCATGAATTTTGGTGAGTTCGTGCAGTTCTACGGCCTGGCCCGCTCGGAAGGTATCGTCCTGCGTTACCTGGCTGACGGTTTCCGTGCCCTGCGCCAGACCGTTCCCCAGGACTCGCTTCGTGAGGATCTTGAAGACCTCATTGCGTGGTTGGGCGAACTGGTGCGCCAAGTGGACTCCAGCTTGCTGGACGAATGGGAAGAGCTCACGTCGGGATTGACGCCGACGCCGCATGATGCGCCACCGCCCCCACCGCCGCTGCTGACCTCCAATATCCGGGCCTTCCGGGTGATGGTCAGGAACGAGATGTTCCGCCGCGTTGAACTCTTTGCGGACGAGGACTCAGCTGCCTTGGGCGAACTGGACTCCGATGCCGGCTGGGATGCTGACCGCTGGGAAGAGGTCCTGGACGACTACTTCGACGAACACGACGACATTGGGACCGGGCCGGATGCACGTGGACCGGGCTTACTCATCATCACTGAGGAAGCCGGAGTGTGGAAAGTCCGGCAAATCTTCGATGACCCGGCCCGCAACCACGACTGGGGCATTTCGGCTGACGTTGATTTGGCAGCTTCTGACGAGACAGGCACCGCCGTGGTCCGCGTGACCGACGTCAACAGGCTGTAGCTGGTACGCATGGAGTCCATCCCCGACCTTACGGGCAGCCTGAGGCAACTGGAAGCCGTACGCGAGGTGCCGCGAGCGTCCTGCACGGGTCCGCGGCGGTGGTGGGGCGGTGGTCTGGATGTTGAGGGGCTGGCGGTTGGTTCTGTTCAGGCCGCAGCGACGGCACTCAACGCCCTGACAGGGTCTGCCGGTACGTACGGAGCGGCGGCAGAGTTGGTGGCGGCAGCCTTCGACTCCCTGGGGTACCTCAGGATCGCCGGGCAGAAGCCCGAAGGCTTTGCGGCCATGTCGGGGTTCCGGCGTACCTCGGACGGCTGGATCCGCCTCCATGCCAATTACCCTCACCACGCTGCCCGGTTGATGGCGGCCCTTTCGGCAACCGGGCCCCACGATGTTGACCGCGTCCTGTTGTCGATGACGTCGTTGGAGGCCGAGGAGGCGATCGTCTCGCACCAAGGTGTCGCTGCCGCTGTTCGCAGGCGAACGGAATGGATGTCCTCAGCCATGCATACCGCGGCCAGCTCCGGCCCCTGGATCAGCTTCCACCGTTCCGAGGTTCAGTCCTCGGGGACGGGTGCCCCACCGTGGACGCCGGGAGGGAACCGGCTTCTGCCGTTGGACGGTTTGAAGGTCCTGGACCTTACGCGCGTCATCGCCGGACCAACAGCCACCCGCCTGCTCGGCGCTCTGGGTGCGGACGTGCTGCGCGTCGACCCGCCAGGCATTCCGGAACTGACCGATGCATTTGTGGATGGGGGCTTCGACAAACGGAGTGCTCTTGCAAATCTGGAGGACACTGTGGAGTTGGCCGCCGTCACCTGCCTTGTCGATTCCGCCGATGTCGTCGTGACGGGATACCGCGACGGCGGTCTGGACCGTTTTGGTTTTGGGTCCCAGGCGTTGTTGGCACGAAGGCCCGACCTCGTGGTGGCCACATTGACGGCGTGGGGAGGAACCGGACCGTGGAGAGGTCGGCGCGGTTTCGACAGCCTTGTCCAGGCTGCCTCCGGAATTGCCGAACGCTACGGACAGCATGGCGACGCCGGGTGGACGCCGGGCGCATTGCCCGTCCAGGCCCTGGACCACGCCACCGGGTACGGGCTGGCGGCAGCGGTGCTGGCACTGCTCGCCCAGCGCCTCAGGACCGGAGCTGGTGGTTCAGCCAAGCTCTCCCTGGCGCGGACGGCGGAGGAGCTCTTCGGGCTGCCGTCGAGCCCTGCGGACGCTTCCACGAGTTGGGTTGCCGAGCCCGACTACCTTGACATGGACAGCCCCTACGGCCAGCTCAGGTTTGTTGGGCCACCACTCGTGGTTGATGGCATCCCATTCCGATACAGGGAGCCGCCTGTCCGGTATGGAACGTCTGCTCCCGCCTGGCGGCAGCGCGCCTGACTCCCCTAGTAAGCTCGAAGACATGAGTGTAATCCGCCCCGCCACCGCTGAAGACGTCCCTGCGATCCTGCGTATGATCCACGATCTTGCGATCTACGAAAAGGAACCGGACGCTGTCAAAAACACCCCGGAATTGTTGACGGAAGTCCTCTTTGGCGAGAATCCCCGCGTTCATGCCACGATGGCTGAGAATGCCGCCGGGGCCGTCCAGGGTTTTGCGCTGTGGTTCCTGAACTACTCCACGTGGGAAGGAGTCCACGGCATCTACCTGGAGGATCTCTATGTGGTTCCTGACGCCCGAGGCGAGGGCCACGGCAAGGCGCTGTTGCAGCACCTGGCCCAAACCGCCGTCGAACGTGGCTATGCCCGGGTGGAGTGGAGCGTCCTGAACTGGAACGAACCGTCCATCAACTTCTACAAGAACCTCGGGGCCTTCCCCATGGAGGAGTGGTCCACCTTCCGATTGACGGGCCACGCGCTCGAAGCATTCGGAGCGAACGCCGACACCTCGAAGGAAGCGCTTGCCCGTGGCTGAACACGTGACTTCCGGCGACGTACACAGCATCCGGGCACGTCACGAGTTCCGTGGCGTCCGGACTGCTGAGCACTACTTCACAGTTCCTTTGGTGCATGCACCCGAGGTGGACAGCGACACCCCTGAGACGATCACCGTGTTCGCCAGGGAGTACTCCTCCACGGAACACACGGCTGAGGAAGCCGGCAGGCTCCCGTGGCTGCTGTTCCTGCAGGGTGGTCCGGGCGGTCGCGGTAACAGGGTCACGTCACTGTCAGGGTGGATGAAGGCGGCTGCAAAAGATTTTCGTATCCTGATGCTTGACCAGCGTGGCACCGGGCTGTCCACGCCTATTGAACGGCAGTCGTTGGAACTCCAAGGAGACGCCAACGCCCAGGCCGACTACTTGACCCACTTCCGCGCCGATTCGATCGTGGCTGACGCTGAATTCATCCGGGGCGTCCTGGACTCCGGACCGTGGACGGTTCTGGGGCAGAGTTTCGGCGGCTTCTGTGCGCTGACCTACCTTTCGTTCGCACCGGAAGGATTGCGGGAAGTCCTGATCACTGGTGGCCTGGCACCGCTCGAAGGTTCCGCCGAGCGGGTGTACCGCGCAACTTTCCGCCGTGTGGCTGCCCGAAACGCCGAGTACTTCTCGTGGTACCCGGAAGACAGGGAGCTGGTCACCCGGATAGCCCGCCACTTGGAGAAACACGCGGAGTTCCTGGCAAGCGGTGAACGGCTCACACCGGAACGGTTCCAGATGGTGGGGTCGTTCCTGGGTGGCAACACCCGTGTGGACTCATTGCACTACCTTTTGGAGGACGCCTTCATCGACACTCCGTCCGGAGAACGGTTGTCCGAGGCGTTCCTCGAGCAGGTCCGGGCACTGGTGAGCAGGGCAGCCAATCCCCTCTACGCGGTCCTGCACGAGTCAATCTACGGTCAGGGCGAGGCGACCAACTGGGCAGCCTGGCGTGTGCTTGAGGAATACCCGGAGTTCAAGCCTGGGGCTGAGGAGCCCCTTCTGACGGGGGAAATGGTGTACCCCTGGTACTTCGAACAGGACCCGTCCTTGGCTCCCCTGCGCGAGGTGGCAGAGTTGCTGGCTGCGAGGAAGGACTGGAAGCCGCTGTATGACACCGAACGGCTGGCAGCCAACACGATTCCGGTTGCCGCGGCCGTCTACAAGGACGACATCTACGTGGACCACGACCTCTCCCTCGAAACCGCCGCTGCGGTGCGCGGGCTCCAACCATGGGTGACGTCCGACTTCCATCACGACGGCATCGGTGAGGACGGTGAAGGGATTTTCGGCCGACTCTTCGCGATGGTGCGCCCTGCACGCTAGTTTGGTGGCTTGCCCGGGGTCCCTTCCACCGCGTTAGGCGACCTCGGGCGGCTTGCCACCAGGGCTGTCAGGGCGAGCACCGCTGCCGCCATGACACTGGAAGCAACGTTGAGTCCTTGGTATCCGATCCATGCGAGAAGCAGTCCGGAGGTTGCGCCGCCGACTGCTCCGGCGGCCCCCATTAACGTGTCCGAGACGCCTTGGACTGTCACCCGCTGGTCAGGAGCAACGCTTTCGGCCAACAAGGTTGAACCGGCAATGGTTGCTGCCGACCATCCCAGGCCGAGCAGGATCAGGCCAGCAGTTACCAGCACAGGTTCACGCTGCCCGAAACCGGCGATAAAGACAGCTACCAGGAGGAGCCCGTGTCCCATGGCTATGGTCTGCAGGCGCCCGGCCTTGTCCGTCAGCCAGCCCCACACCGGAGACAACGCGAACATGCCGGCAATGTGAAGCGAGATGGTGAGTCCAATGACCACCAGCGCGTCGGTGCTGTCGGTGGTTCCGCCATGGTGGCCTTCGTGGGATCCACCCACCAGCTGTTGCAGGTGCAGTGGCGTCATGGACATCACGGCCACCATCACACCGTGGGCAGCGACCACGGCCGCGAGGGCCAGGATCGCCAGTGGCGAGGAGCGGACCGCCCGCAGGCCGGAACGGATGGTGCCCCGGACGGGCTGCTCGCCTGGGTCGCTGGCACCCTTGGCAGTGGACGCCAGGCGGCGTGCCAGCAGCAACGGGTCTGGCCTTAGCCCGACGAACAGCAGGACGGCCGCCAGGAAAAGCCCTGCCGCGGAAAACACGAACGGCCCTGCAATGGGTGGCAGCCCCAGGGCAGCGCCCACCACTGCGCCAGGTTGAATCAAGTTCGGTCCCGCCACTGCGCCGATGGTGATGGCCCAGACAACGGTGGACAGCGACCTCCCGCGGTGCTCAGGATCGGCGAGGTCGACGGCGGCGAATCTCGCCTGAAGATTCGCCGCGGTGCCAAGCCCGAGGAACGCAGCTCCCAGCAATAGCAAGAGGAAGGATTGCGCCATCACGGCAGCCATGATCAGAAGGGCACCGATCATGGCGGCGACCAGACCAGTAACAAGCCCAACACGGCGTCCACGCACCTCAGCCAACCGTGCCAAGGGAAGGGCGAAGACCGCTGCGGCCAGTGTCAGGATGGTGGTGATGGAACCCGCCCAGGCCTCGGAACCTGATAAGTCCACGGCCAGCAACGACCCGATGGAGAGCGTGGCGCCGTTGCCAACGCCGCTAAGGAGCTGGGCCGAACTGAGCAGGAAAACAGAACGGCGCTGAACCCGTTGGGGGTCCAGCGCCGTTCTTGAAGTGGTAGTCACTTCACGAGACTACAACTTTCTGCGTCAGTTACTCTGCCTCGCTCATGCTCTTCTGCGCGTCTTCTTCCAAACGGGCATCCAGCTTGGCCTGGCGGGCAGCCGGGCTCAGGAGGCTGGCGACAACCGCCACGATGATGGTGCCTACGATCACTGCCAGGGACACGTAGGTGGGGATCTCCGGAGCCCACTCAATGTGGTGGCCGCCGTTGATGAACGGAAGCTCATTGACGTGCATGGCGTGAAGAACCAGTTTGACGCCAATGAACGCCAGGATGACCGACAACGCATGCTTGAGGTAGACCAAGCGGGTCATCAATCCACCGAGCAGGAAGTACAGCTGGCGCAGGCCCATCAGCGCAAAGATGTTGGCGGTGAAAACGATGAACGCGCTTTGGGTCAGCCCGAAGATGGCGGGGATGGAGTCAACTGCGAACAAGAGGTCTGTGAGGCCGATCGTAATGAACACAATCAGCATGGGGGTGAAGACCTTCTTGCCGTCCACTACGGTGCGGATCTTGTTGCCGTCAAACTTCTCGGACATCGGCAGGACTTTACGAAGGCGGGCAATGAGCGGGTTTTCCGCGCCCTCTTCCTCGTCCTCACCGGAATCCTTGGCCTGCTTCCAAGCAGTCCAGAGCAGGAACGCGCCGAAGATGTAGAACACCCAGCTGAACTGTTCGATGACCACGGCGCCAAGGGCGATGAAGATACCCCGAAGGATCAGCGCGATGATGATGCCCACCATCAGCACTTCCTGTTGGTACTTACGGGGTACGGAGAAGCGGGCCATGATGATGATGAACACAAACAGGTTGTCGATACTGAGGCTGTACTCAGTAACCCAACCGGCGACGAACTGTCCGCCGTATTCAGCGCCGGCAAAGAAGAACATGGCGACGGCGAAGACCAGCGCCAGGGCAACATAGAAGCCAACCCAGAGGCCGGCCTCCTTCATGGAAGGTTCGTGGGGACGCTTGACGACCAACAGGAGGTCGATCAGCAGGATGATTCCGAGGACGACAAAGGAGCCGACCTCGAACCAGACGGGAAGCTGCATTAAGGTGCCTTTCGCAGGGTACGGGAAAGCGGTGTAAGTCTCTCCGGCCTGCCAGGGTGCGGTGAATGCAGATGTTGGCGGCCCGCTAGATCCGGCGAGGCATCTGTGCCTTGCGTGCTGACGGATGTAGCGCTTGGGATACTCCCCTACGTGACCTCAACCTTACCTTAGGCGTGCCCGGCGGATTGCATCTGCCGTAACTCGCGCTTCAACTCCTTGACTTCGTCGCGAATGCGGGCTGCTACTTCGAACTGGAGTTCAGCGGCTGCACCATGCATTTGCTCCGTGAGCTGCTCGATGAGGCCCACGAGGTCCTCGGCCGGCGCCGCAGCGAGGCCGTCCTGCCGTACGGTGGCCGCGCCCTTGGCAGCAGACTTGCCACGCTTGCCACCCTTGGCCAGGCGGTTGTTGTTGAGCAGCTCCTGGGTATCGGCGTCTTCCTTGGCCAGCTGATCGGTAATATCGGCGATTTTCTTCCGCAGCGGCTGGGGGTCGATGCCATGGTCGGTGTTGTACTGGACCTGGATGGCGCGGCGGCGATTGGTCTCTTCAATGGCGTGAGCCATGGAATCCGTAATGCGGTCTGCGTACATGTGCACCTGGCCCGAAACGTTACGGGCTGCACGTCCGATGGTCTGGATCAGGGAGGTGGAGGACCGCAGGAAGCCTTCCTTATCCGCGTCCAGGATGCTTACCAAGGAGACTTCCGGCAGGTCCAAGCCTTCCCTGAGCAGGTTAATGCCCACGAGGACATCGAAGACGCCCATGCGGAGTTCCCGCAGCAGTTCGACGCGACGCAGGGTGTCGACGTCGGAGTGGAGGTATTCCACCTTGACGCCGTGACCCACCAGGTAATCGGTGAGATCTTCCGCCATCCGCTTGGTCAGCGTCGTCACGAGGACGCGCTCGTTTTTCTCCGTACGGGTCCTGATCTCCCCCAACAGGTCGTCGATCTGGCCCTTGGTGGGCTTGACCACAACCTCGGGATCGATGAGCCCGGTGGGACGGATGATCTGCTGAACGTAGCCGTCTGCCTTGCCAAGCTCATACTTGCCAGGAGTTGCGGACAGGTAGACCGTCTGGCCGATCCGCTCCAGGAATTCGTCCCACTTCAGGGGCCGGTTGTCCATGGCTGACGGCAACCGGAAGCCGAAGTCCACGAGGTTCCGCTTGCGGGACATGTCACCTTCGTACATGGCGCCGATTTGTGGAATGGTGACATGCGACTCATCCACCACCAGTAGGAAGTCGTCGGGGAAATAGTCGATCAGGCAGTGGGGTGCCGTTCCGGGCTCACGGCCGTCAATGTGCACGGAGTAGTTTTCGATGCCGTTGCAGAAGCCCATCTGCTGCATCATTTCGAGATCATAGGTGGTACGCATACGGAGTCGCTGGGCTTCCACCAGTTTGTTCTGGCTTTCCAGGACCTTCAGGCGGTCGGCGAGTTCGTCTTCGATCCGCTTGATGGCGCGCGCCATGCGCTCAGGACCAGCCACATAGTGCGAGGCGGGGAAAACATACATCTCTTCTTCGTCGCGAAGCACCTCGCCGGTCAGTGGATGGAGGGTCTGGATGTTCTCGATCTCATCGCCGAAGAACTCTATCCTGATGGCGAGTTCCTCGTACATGGGGATGATTTCAACAGTGTCACCGCGAACCCGGAAGGTGCCACGGTGGAAGTCCATGTCGTTGCGGGCGTACTGCATGGACACGAACTTCCGCAGCAAGTGGTCGCGGTTCATCTCCGCGCCCTTCCGCAGGGTGACCATTCCGGCGATGTACTCTTCCGGGGTACCAAGGCCATAGATGCACGACACGGTGGCCACCACGATCACATCGCGTCTGGTGAGCAAGGCGTTGGTGGCGGAGTGGCGGAGCCGTTCGACTTCCTCGTTGATGGAGGAATCCTTCTCGATGAAGGTGTCCGTCTGGGCGACGTAGGCCTCAGGCTGGTAGTAGTCGTAGTAGGAAACGAAGTATTCCACTGCGTTGTTCGGCAGGAGCTCCCTGAATTCATTGGCCAACTGCGCGGCGAGGGTCTTGTTCTGGACCATCACCAAGGTGGGCCGCTGAACCTGCTCGATGAGCCACGCCGTGGTGGCACTCTTGCCCGTACCCGTGGCGCCCAGGAGCACAACATCCTTCTCGCCGTTATTGATGCGTTCAGTCAGTTCGGCGATGGCGGTGGGTTGGTCGCCGGCAGGTTTGTATTCACTGACCACTTCAAAAGGCGCGACGACACGGTTGATTTCCTGGGCAAGGCTCATGAAACCAATCTACCCCTGCCCCAGGACAGCTACTGTCCGCGTTTGCGGACAGCAGAAGAGGAATACGACGGCGGCCTCCAACCAGTGCGGTTGGCCCACTCTTCCACGAGGGGCCACGCGATGTCCGTGAACCACGGCTCCTTGGCATCGGCGTAGGCGGCGGTATCCCGGTCCTCCGCATACCGGCCCGCGAGTTCGCGTTTGTGGCTCTCGTACAGCGCGACCGCTGACGGCTCTGCCCGCAACCAGTCGCGGAACAACAACGCATAGTGCCATCCCGGTGAGCCCGCCACCCGTACGTGCAGGTTGACCGGCCGGCCAGGATCGGCATTGGCATGGAATCGTTTCTGCCAGCCTTCAGGCTCGGGGTGCGAGGGTTTCGGCGTGTCCTGACGGACATGGGGCACTGCAGGGAACCCGGCGGCTGCCAGCAGCGGCGCAATTCGGTCCGCTGTGTCAAGGTCCGCCACGGCCACTTGGAGGTCAAGAACGTCCTTCGCGGCCAACCCCGGCACCGAAGTGGACCCTATGTGGTCCACCGCCATAATCTCTTCGGGCGCTGCTGCCATAAGGCGCTCCGCGAGGCGTGCGGCCTGGGATCCCCAGTGCTCCTTCGATGAGGCCATGACAGGGCCGTCGCTTCGAACTGCCCGGACACCACGCTTGATGTTCTCAGCAAAGGGCACCAGGCGTTGTTCCCAGAGGCCGTCGACGGTGGCGAGCAACTCTTCGCGGGTTGCTGCGTTGTCCAGGATAACGTCGGCAGCGGCGTTCCGGTCCTTACGTGTGGCTTGCGCTGCCATGCGGGAACGAGCATCCTCGGGCGTCATCCCGCGGAGTTCCACCATCCGCTGGACGCGAAGGTCGTCGGGTGCATCAACCACCACCACGAGGTGGAACTTGCTGCCCTGCCCGGTCTCAACCAGGAGGGGGATGTCCTGCACCACGATGTCGCCCGCGCCGGCGCCGGCCATCATTGCTGCCGCAGCCTCGCGAACCAAGGGATGGACGATGCCGTTGAGCACTTCGCGTTGGGAAGGGTCGTGAAAAACAATGGAGCCGAGTTTGGGCCGGTCCAGCCGGCCCTCCTCATCCAGAATGCCGCGACCGAACGCCTCGACAATACGATCCAGTCCTGCAGTTCCAGGCTCTACCACCTGCCGTGCGATAAGGTCCGCATCGATAAGGAGTGCACCCAGTTCCTGCAACCTGGAGGCCACCAGTGATTTCCCCGAGGCGATGCCGCCCGTTAGTCCGATTTTCAGCACTCCTCAACACTAGACTGAAGCGGTGGAATTTGAGGAAGACAGCCGTGCGACCAACTACACGACGCTGACGGCAGGTCCTGACTTTCGCCACGAACTGGAAATCCGCCGGTCCCGTTTCATTACCGTTCTCCGGCGCTCACCGGACGAAGAAACCGCTCGTTCCCTGGTGGCTGACCTGCGACGTGAATTCCACGGTGCCCGCCACCATTGCTCGGCGTTCGTCATAGGACCGGACCGCATGATCCAACGCTCCAGTGATGACGGCGAACCGTCCGGCACGGCGGGCATCCCCATGCTGGAAGCCCTCATTAAACGCGAAACAGCGACTGGGGCGACCGACCTCAGCGACGTCAGTGCCGTCGTCGTCCGCTACTTCGGTGGGATCCTTCTGGGCGCCGGCGGGCTGGTACGCGCCTACTCCGAATCGGTCTCCACCGCCTTGGACCTGGCACCGTTGGTCCACAGGCGCCGCCTGCGGCTGTGCGCTGTTGAGGTCCCCCACGCCGACGCCGGCCGCCTGGAAAATGAACTGCGGGGTGCCGGATACGTCATGGCGGAGACTGCATATGAGGCCCGGCACGCCATTCTGCGCGTGGCGCTGCGGGACCAGCCGGAAGCCATCGCCGAAGCCCGGGCACGGGTAGCTTCGTTGACCGCCGGCAATGCGGAGTTGCGCCCCGAAAGAACCGAGTGGATCGACGTCTCCAGCTGACAGCATGCGTTACAACGCAGAAGGACCCCCGCCCGGAGGCAGGGGTCCTTCTTTGGCTATTCAGCACATCCCGTGAGGGCGGCGGAATTAGTTGCCGGTCAGCTTCTCACGCAGTGCGGCGAGTGCTTCGTCGGACGCCAGGGTGCCGGCGTTGGACTCAGCAGCAGCCGGCTCCGAGGAGTAGCTCGTGGTGCCGGAATCGCTCTCACCGGACGTTGCAGCTGCAGCGTCGTCGGCAGCGTGCTGGGCAACCTGCTTCTTGTGGGCTTCCCAGCGGGTCTGGGCGTCAGCGTACTGCTGCTCCCAAGCGGCGCGCTGCGTCTCGTAGCCTTCGAGCCATTCGTTCGACTCGGGGTCGAAGCCCTCAGGGTACTTGTAGTTGCCCTCTTCGTCGTACTCAGCGGCCATGCCGTACAGAGCGGGATCGAACTCGGTGCTGTCAGCGTCAACGCCCTCGTTAGCCTGCTTGAGGGAGAGGGAGATACGGCGACGCTCGAGGTCGATGTCGATGACCTTGACGAACAGTTCGTCGCCAACGGAGACAACCTGCTCGGCGAGCTCAACGTGGCGGACAGCCAGCTCGGAGATGTGAACGAGGCCTTCGATGCCGTCTTCGACGCGAACGAACGCACCGAACGGAACCAGCTTGGTGACCTTACCCGGAACAACCTGGCCGAGGGCGTGGGTGCGGGCGAAGGTCTGCCACGGATCTTCCTGCGTAGCCTTGAGCGACAGGGAGACACGCTCGCGGTCCAGATCCACCTCGAGGACCTCGACGGTGACTTCCTGGCCAACCTCGACAACCTCGGACGGGTGGTCGATGTGCTTCCAAGACAGCTCGGAAACGTGAACGAGGCCGTCTACGCCGCCCAGGTCCACGAAGGCACCGAAGTTGACGATGGAGGAAACAACGCCCGGACGAACCTGGCCCTTTTCCAGCTTGTTGAGGAACGTGGAGCGAACCTCGGACTGGGTCTGCTCGAGCCATGCACGGCGGGACAGCACAACGTTGTTGCGGTTCTTGTCCAGCTCGATGATCTTGGCTTCGATCTGCTGACCGATGTACGGAGCGAGGTCGCGGACACGACGCATCTCCACGAGCGATGCGGGCAGGAAGCCGCGCAGGCCGATGTCCAGGATGAGGCCACCCTTGACAACCTCGATGACGGTACCGGTAACGACGCCGTCTTCTTCCTTGACCTTCTCGATGTCTCCCCAGGCACGCTCGTACTGAGCACGCTTCTTGGAGAGGATCAGACGGCCTTCTTTGTCTTCCTTGGTGAGAACCAAAGCTTCGACCTGATCGCCAACGGCGACGACGTCACCGGGATCAACATCGTGCTTGATGGAAAGCTCGCGGGAAGGGATGACACCTTCGGTCTTGTAACCGATGTCGAGCAGAACTTCGTCGCGGTCGACCTTGACGACGGTACCTTCGACGAGGTCTCCGTCGTTGAAGTACTTGATGGTGGCGTCGACAGCTGCGAGGAAGTCCTCAGCGGTACCGATGTCGTTAATGGCGACTACGGGGGTACCGGGCTTCTCGGTGGAGGTGATGGTCATGTAGTAGGGGCTCCGTTGTGGATAGATAGTCGGTCAGGCAAACCGCTGCCGCCCGGGTCCGGACGGCAGAACACGGCAAATCGCCGGGTCATCCTGATTTGTGGATTAGTACAAAATGGATGCATGCACGTAGTACACGCCCGTTTATTCTAGTCGCATTGGCAAAGCAGGGTCAAAAGGAGTGTTACGGCGCCAGGATGTCGCCTAGACGTCCGAACGGCACCCCGAGGTCCAAGAGTCGTGGCAGGGCCAGCGCGTAGCCTTCCGCGGTTCCGGATGCCGGCCTGTTGAAGTGTGAAATCACGATGTCGCCAGCTCCCGCCCGCCCCACTTCGGTGGCGACCGTGGCCGCCGGATAGGTGGCGCCGCCGTCGCCGTTGACCGAAAAGTTGACCGGCAACATGCCAAGCCTCCGCGTCATCTCCACTGCGACGTCGTCGTAGAACGCAGTCCCGGGCCGGAAGAAGCGCGGAGGCGTTCCTGTCAGTTGCTGCATGATGGCCTGGTTGCCCATGAGTTCGTCGTACGCCGCGGCCGCATTGGCTGTCCCTGCGATCCCGTAGGCGGACTTCCCGGAGACCGACAACGGGAGGTGCGCGGTTCCATGGTTGGCCAGCTCGAACAGCGGGTCGGCGGCCAACTCCACCGAGAGGGACGGGTTGGCCTGGATCCACCGGCTGTTGATGAACAAGGTGGCCTGGACGCTGAGCTTCCGAAGGGTCTGGAGGAGCCTGTGATCGCAGCCTGTCCCGCCCGGACCGCCGCAGGCATCAAAGGTCAGCGCCACTTTGTGGGACGTTGACCTGTTCACGACGCCCGTAATGTGGAGCCCCCACTCCTTGGGATACCTCCCTGCGAACTCGGCAAGGACCTGCTGCTTGTCAGGCGCGGGAGGCGGTGCGGACGCAGTGGCAGGAGCCAAGGCAGCGGCCGCCTGTTGGCTGGATATGGCGGCAATGGACGGCGGCGGGGTTGCCGGGCCTGTTCGCGGTGCCCCCGATTGCTCCCCCGACATCTCCGGCCGGATGCCCTGCCCGCTGTCCGCGCACGCCGCCAGGGCCGCCGACATCAAGCCGGCCATTCCAAGCAGCACTGATCGCCGGCCGGCCAATGGCCGCCGCTTGGAATCCCCCATGGATGTCCTATCTGGTTGTGACTATGTGTTTGTGGTTGTGGTTGTGGTGTTGTGGAGTGGTCTAGAAATGGGTCAGGCAGTGCGCGGAACGTTCCACCGTAAAGAGCTGCTGGGCCTTGAGTGCAGCGCCCGGCGTCATCTCCCGGATGCGTCCGGCTGCGGTCAACGTCACCGGAGACACCGCACCCAGGTAGATGGACGCGAGATCCGCAACGTCCATGCTGAGGTCTGGCGTCGCACCCGACGCGTCATTGACGACGGCGGCAGCACCGCCGTCGGACTCCAGAACCCAGGTGCCTCCGGCCAAACCCAAGGAATCCGTGACCTCAAGCACCAGTTTTCCAGCAACGGGGAAGCTGCGTGCTTGCAGGGCGGCGGCGGTATCCAGGATCCGGAGCCACAGCATGTCGCGGATCTCAGAGGCATCAATACACCTTGGATCCTCGAGTGCCCACACGAGGGGGTCGTCCACGGGGGCCTCAGCCCAGGTCACTTCGTCAATAAGGTCGATGCTGCCCAGGAAGCGCCAAAGGTCAAGATAGCCTGCGTTCCTTGCGGCCACGAGGTCCACGATTTCCATGGTGTATGGCTTGTGGTCCCAGCCCTTGAAACGGTAGGAAACATAGCCATCCAACGTTCCGGACAGGTCGTAGTGCAGGGCGCAGCGGACGCTGGTGTCCGGCTTGCCGTCGTGGCCTATGGAACCGGAGGCCACCAGGCGGTAGTACTCCTGCCGGTCAATGGAACCGGGTGAAAGCCGCTGGACCCGTTCAAATACCTGTGGCGCCACCGTCAACAGCTCAGAGGGATCGGCGACTTCCACAGTGCCTTCAGGCACTCCCCTGAGGCGGAAGCGTGGACCGGTATCAACCTTGATGCTCCGCTCGAATGTAGCCACCCCGAAGCCGAAGCGGCCGTAGATGGAACCCTCGGAGGCCGTGAGGGCCGCCATGGCCAGTCCATCATCCTTGGCAGCTTCCAGATCTGCGGTGATCATGCCGCGAAGGATTCCGTTCCGGCGGTGGGTACCACGGACGGTCACAGCCGTGACCAGATTCGACTCCAGCTGGCGGCCAAAGCCAACGTTCAAGGCCTTGCGCATGGTGGCGTACGTAGCCACGGGCACGTCGGCCGCCAGCGAATGGTCGGGCACGCCGCCGTTGACGTAGACACCTGTCAGCTCGCGTTGATCTGTTTGGTAAGCCTTCAACGTCTTGGCCAGGTATTCGTCATCGCGCCGTTGCTGGTGGAACCCGTGTGACACCGCCTGCACCCATGTGGTGCACCGGTTGTAATCTGCGGCGGTGGAATCGGCTACGGCAGGGAAACGCTGGACGGAGTATTTTTCAAGGTTTCGTTCATTGGGATCAGCCACGCCCTCGAGCCTAGCCAGACGCCGGAGGGCGCGCCACCATCTCGGCGGCGCGCCCTCCGGCGGTCCTTTGAATCCGTGCCTGGACTAATGTCCGGCCTCGTACCAGCTTGACCCGACGCCGATCTGGACGTCGAGGGGCACTGACAATTCGGCGGCCGAGCCCATCTGTTCGATCACCAGCTTCTCCACTGCTTCGCGTTCCCCGGGCGCAACTTCCAGGACGAGTTCGTCGTGGACCTGCAGCAGCATGCGGGACTTCAGGCCCTGGCTCGCAAGCTCTGCAGAAACTCCCAGCATGGCGCGTTTGATGAGGTCCGCTGCTGAGCCCTGGATGGGTGAGTTCAGCGCAATCCGCTCTGCTGCCTCTCGGGCTTGTCGGTTGGTGCTGGTCAGGTCCGGGAGATAACGGCGTCGGCCTTCGATGGTGGCTGTGTAACCGTCGGTCCTGGCTTGGTCCACAACTCCCCGCAGGTAATCACGTACACCCCCGAAGCGGTCGAAGTAGTCCTTCATGAGTGTCCGCGCTTCATCCACGGAGATTTCCAGCTGCTTGGACAAGCCGAAAGACGTTAGGCCGTAGGCCAAGCCATAGGACATGGCCTTTACCTTGGAGCGCATGGCGCTGGTGACCTCGGCTGGTTCAACGTTGAAGATCCGCGACCCAACGAAGCGGTGCAAGTCCTCCCCGTCGCGGTAAGCCTGGATCAGGGCCTCATCCCCCGAAAGGTGCGCCATGATGCGCATTTCGATCTGTGAGTAGTCGGCGGACAGGAGGCATTCGTAGCCTTCACTGACCACGAAGATTCCACGGACGCGCCGGCCCTCCTCGCTGCGGACCGGGATGTTCTGAAGATTGGGGTTGTTGGACGAGATACGGCCGGTGGCTGCGATGTTCTGCGCGTACGTAGTGTGGATACGGGCGTCGTCAGCCACGGATTTCTTGAGGGTCTCCACCATCTGGGCCAGCTTGGAGGACTCACGGTGCGCCATGAGCTGGACCAGGAATTCGTGACCGGTCTTTTCCAACAGCCCCTTCAAGGAAGCCGCGTCGGTGGTGTAGCCGGACTTGATCTTCTTGGTCTTGGGCAGGCCAAGTTCCTCGAAGAGGACTGTCTGCAGTTGCTTGGGGGATCCAAGGTTCACTTCATGCCCGATTGCCGCAAACGCTTGTTCCTGGGCATTCTGGATCACCTTGGTGAGGTCTGCGAGTTGCTCGTCCATGCGGTCCGTGGAAACGAAAATACCGGTAAGTTCCATCTGCGCCAGGACGCGTGCCACCGGCAGTTCCAACGTTGTCAGCAGGGCGTCAGCCTTGATTTCGGCTAGTTCCGTTTCGAAGTGCTTGCTGAGGGCGTGCACGACGGCGGCATGCTGGACCAGCGATGTAGCGGCAACCTGATCAGTATCACCCGAAAGGTCGAGCTCAAGCTGGCCCGACTGTGCTGCAGCGGCAGCCAGTGAGATCTTCAGGTGAACCTGTGCGAGTTCGGCCAGGTCATAGCTGCGGCGGTCCGGTTGGATCAAGTAGCCGGAAATGGACGTGTCATCCACCACGCCTTCGAGCCCCAAGCCCCGATTGTGCAGGGCCTTGAGCGCCGATTTGAACTCGTGGAGGACCTTGGCTTCCTCGGGGTCCTGCAGCCAGCGCGCGAGGACCGCTTCAGCCGCAGCGTCCAAGCCTGCGAGCTCGATGTAGGCCGCTCCGTTGCTCCGGACAACAGCCAGGGCACTGGCATCGTCACCGATCCGGCCCGGGACGAGCTGAACGGCCAATGCCGAACGCACACCTGAACCTGCGGCGAAGAATGCCTCGAGCCCGGCAGCGTCCGTGAGCACGGAAAATTCAGGGGCCTCGATGGTGTCCGGCGCGGCTCCCGCGGTGTCGTCGCCGTAGAGGTCGAAGAGCCGGGTGCGGAGCGTGCGGAATTCGAGTTCTTCAAAGAGGTCCTCGATCGCCTGGCGGTCCGGACGCGGCTCGTGCAGGTCCGCCAGCGTGATTGGCAGGTCCAGATCGGTCAGCAGCTGGTTGAGCCTGCGGTTGCGCTTGACGTTCTCGAGGTTTTCCTTGAGCGCTCCGCCCACTTTGCCGCCGATGGCATCGAGGTTTTCCAGGATTCCTTCCAGGCCGCCATAGAGGTTGATCCACTTTGCAGCGGTCTTGGGGCCAACGCCTGGTACTCCGGGCAAGTTGTCCGCGGTTTCGCCAACAAGGGCGGCGAGATCCGAGTACAAACCGGGTTTGACGAAGTACTTCTCTTCAATGGCTGCGGCGTCCATTTTGGGGATGTTACTGACCCCCTGCTTGGGGTACAGCACAAAGACGTTGTCGTTGATGAGCTGGAAAGCGTCCCTGTCGCCGGAGACCAGCAACACCTCGAAACCGGCAGCGTCAGCCTGTGCGGCCAGGGTTGCCAGGACGTCGTCCGCTTCGTATCCGGGCATGGCGATGGTCCTGATGCCCCAGGCCTCCATCACCCTTGCAATCAGCCCGATCTGGCCTGCGAATTCCGCCGGGGTCGCGTTGCGGCCGCCCTTGTACTCGCTGTATTCGGCTTTGCGGAATGTGGTGTCGTCAGAGACGTCGAAGGCCACGGCGATATGAGTGGGCTTCTGGTCCTTGATCAGGTTGATCAGCATGGAGGTGAAGCCGTGGACGGCGTTGGTGTACTGGCCCCTGGCCGTGGAGAAATTTTCGGCTGGAAGGGCGTAGAAAGCCCGGAACGCCATGGAGTGGCCGTCCAGGACCAGCAGCCTGGGCCGGCCCTCCCCCGTAGTGCTGGTGGATGCCGTGGCAGAGGGGGTGGGTGCTGTAGCGATGGCAGCAGCTTGGGCCGTTGGAACCTGGTCCGGTTTGGTTGTTTCACTCACAGGTGCCAGCCTAGTTGGCATGATGGACAATTTCACGCCGAACCGGTTTGTCGACCAGCTCAACGAGGCAGGTGTGCCGGAAGAATTCCACGATTGGCTCTCAGCGCACGGCGTCGGTGACCTTGTGGTGAAGATGGGGATCCGCTTTACGGAGATGGGTGCCGAGCGCATGGTGGCCACCATGCCGGTGGAGGGGAACACCCAAGTGGCTGGGATTCTGCACGGCGGAGCACACGTGGTCCTCGCGGAGACACTGGGATCGTTTGCTGCTTCGCTGCACGCCGGGAAGGATCGTCACGCCGTGGGCATCGAGGTGGGCGCTACGCACCACCGCTCGGTTGCCAGCGGCACCGTGACGGGCACGTGCACCGCCATCCACCTCGGTGGAACCCTGGCCACGCACGAAATCGTGATCACCGATGAGAAAGGCCGACGGCTCTCAACTGCCCGGATCACCAACATGATCCGGGACAACCGCCACTGAGTCCCCAGCAGGTCCCGGCGCCGGGCGACTAGTGTGGCCGTTGCGGCAGCCTGTAGTGCAACTCTGCGGCGGCCCCACCCAGGATCTTGGACGAGACCAGCTCAAGTGGCGCCGTCGGGCCGTCCAGCGGCAAAAGCCGCTTACCGGCTCCCAACACCACCGGGATGATGGTGACGATCATTTCGTGGAGCAGGCCCGCATTGGCGAATTGGGCCACGAGGTCGCCTCCGCCCACCAGCCAGACATTCTTGTCTCCTGCGTCCTTGAGCAGGTCCGGCGCGAACTCGCGGACGTCGCCCCGAACAAAGGTGATGTCCGAGCCGGCCGGCGCGGAGTATTCGTGATGGGTGAAGACCCAGCAAGGCGTACCCGGATAGGGCCACTTGCCAGGCTCGTGTTCCATGAGCCACCGATAGGTATCGCCGCCCATGGCGATGCACCCGACCCCGGCCATGAAGGATTTGATGCTCTGGCTGACCCCATCCACCCTGTCGAACTGCAACAGCCAGCCAAGGTCGTCGTCCGGTGATGCGATGAAGCCGTCAATGGTGGAAGCTACGTAGTATTGGAAAGTCCCCATGGACCCAGACTAATCAGTCGGCGGTGGGGTTCCCATACTCCACGCGGACGGTGCCGTTGTCCGGAAGGACCACCACACGCCCCTGGGCCAGGCTCCACCCATCGTTCAGCAAAAAAATCCTGCCGCCACTGACAACCAATAGCCGGAGACCCGTGTAGCGGTACAGCGGAGCCGCTTCGGTGCCGGTCGACTCTTCATGGACGTTGGGGGCACTGACCGCCAGGCGCTCCTTGCTGTAGACAACAGCCGTGGGCAGCAGGCCGGACCTCTCCTGGTAATCGACGGCGGCTCCCCGTCCCAGCGCCTGGGCAAAATCGGATGTTCCCCAAAACAGCAATAGCGTGACAAGGACAAACACCAGCGCTGTTTCAAGGGCGCGGGGCCTTGACCGGACCGGCTTATCGCCGGGCGAAACAGCTCGGCGTCGGACACTGAGGCCCCAGGCCCCTACGACGAGCCCCGCTGCGATGAGGAAGGGCGCATACAGCAGAATCCGCTCCGGCTGCGTCACGACCACCACCCACATCACGGCCGCGTAGGCGAAACCGAGAACCAGCACCACTGTTGCTGTCCTGCGGATGAGACCCCGATGCCGCCCGCCTTCGAGGAGCTGTGACACGGCCCTGTCAAGCATCAGCCACAGCAGCCCGATCACCACCAGCCAGGCCAACGGCTGGAACAAGGACTGGATACTGCGGAGGATGAAGTCCTGGACCGTGTACCCGAAGAGGCTCACATCCAATCCCATGGCCTTTGCCTGGGCATCGGTGCGGGCCCAGCCGAAGTACACCAGAAGCGCCGTAACAACAGTCAACGGCGGACCGACGACGGAGAGCACATCCTTGGTCCTCTGCCAACGGGTGTTGATCAGGCTCTGTTCATCAGGCTCGGGGGAAGCGCTCACGGGGCAGCCGTCGCGGAGGTCCCACTGGACGTAGCAGTGGGCGCCGGGCTGCTGGTCGGCGGCTCCGTGGCAGGGATGCTGCCCCCGGTTTCCGATGGGCTTGGTGAACTGCCGGCCCCACCGGAATCGTCATAGAAGAACGTCACAGTCCCACTGATGTCCACCGTGTCCGTAATGGAGATCCGGATGGTCTCCCTGCCTTCTGCCGGCGGCATACGCAGGAACAGTGTCTCGTAGTCGCCGCCCCCGCCAACGATGTCCGGGACTGCGGGGACGCCGTCAAACAGGACCTCGCCCACCCGCACGTAGTAGCCATCCAGGCGAACAATCGTGCCGCCCGTACGGGGACCGGAAGCCCGGGCCATTCCCGGAACAGGTCGCAATTCCTCGTCGACGACCGTCAGCCCCAGCAGCTGACGCGGGCATGCCTCGCCCTGTCCCGGCTCTACCCGGTAGGCGGCACTTGGGTTGCTGCGGTGTTGGGCCACGAGCGAAGCAGCGGTGGCGGCCACCCTGAACTCAAGGCATTGAGTTTGGGGAATCCTGGGTGTGGCGGCAACAGCGATGGACGCCCGTTGCCAGTCCTGTTGACTGCCCGTTTGCAGCGCCCGGCAAACGGCCGCGCCCGCCTCCCATACGGCAGCGTCATCGGCGCCCTCCACGCTCTGGGACAAGGCGTCGCACTGGAACTGCTGCAGCAGGAGGTACCGCTGGCCCGACGTGGGGTCGTTGGGCCCGATCGGCCCCACCGGAACCCAGCGCACTACGGGTGCCTCAGCCTGTGGCGCGCCAGGACCTGCAGGACCCGCGGGCTGGCCGGCCGTCGGTACGACGGCGGTGGGTTGCGGACGCGCCGACGTTCCCGTGGTGGACGATCCGGGGCCAGGGCTGGGAGAAAGTCCGTCGGAAGAAGGTGGGAGGCAAGCGGAGAGGCCGAGCGTCAGGACCGGAACCAGCGCCAGTCCGATGAGCTGGCTTCGGGATTGGAACTTCATGACAGCCCCACATCTGCCGGATCACGACCACGCAGTTATGTGCATAACTACACTGCTGATTATTCTCCCGAATGGATCTGACTGCCAGAGAGACTTCTACTTTCCGAAGTACGGAACAATCAGGTAAATGCCGAAAAGTACGGCTGCGCCGCAGAAGGCGAAGCATACGTAGGCCAGGGAGCGCACCACGGCGGGCGACTTTTGCCGTGCGTCACCTGCGATGGCCGTAAGCCGCACACCCAAGGAATAGAGGACCACCAGCGTTACGGCTGCCAGGAGGGTCACTCCGGCGACCTGCAGCAATTCCAACCATTTCATCGCTGCACGTCCTCGCTCTGGGTGGTCTTTCGAGACTTCTTTTTCTTCCGGAACCGCACGGCATGGCCGGCTTCTTCGACCTCGACGGCGTTGTGGTGGCCCACGTGGGACCTGCGCGAAACCACGAACATGAACAGGACCGCGGCTGTGCCAACCACTGCTGCAATGACAACACCTACGACGCCGATGCTCACCAGTAGTGCGGTGAGGGCGCCCACAATTGCCGAGGCCGGGAGTGTAAACAACCAGCCCAAGGCAATCTTGCCGGCGGTGCCCCAGCGGACGGACGTTCCCTTGCGCCCGAGGCCGGAGCCGATGACCGATCCCGAGGCGACCTGCGTGGTGGACAGGGCAAAGCCCAAGTGGGACGAGGCCAGGATGGCCGAGGCGGTGCTGGTTTCAGCAGAGAAGCCCTGTGCGGGCTTTACTTCGGTGAGTCCGGAGCCCATGGTGCGGATGATGCGCCATCCGCCGGCATAGGTTCCAATGGCGATGGCAAAGGCACAGGCCGCGATGACCCAGAACTGCGGGCCGCTGCCCGGCGCCTGGGTGCCCCCTGCAATGAGGACCAGGGTGATGATGCCCATGGTCTTCTGGGCATCGTTGGTGCCGTGCGCCAGGGCCACCAGGCTCGAGGTGAAGATCTGCCCCGTGCGGAAACCGCCACGCTTCTGTGTCAGTTTGTCGCCGGTTTCGGGATCATGCCGTGACGTCAGAGCGTAGGCGAGGCGTGTACAGATGTACGCCACAAGGCCAGCAATGAGGGGCGCGAAGATCGCCGGCAGGATAACTTTCTGCAGGACGGTCTCGAAGTTGATGGAATGGAAGCCGATGCCGACTACTGCGGCGCCGATAAGGCCACCGAACAAGGCATGCGAGGAACTGGAGGGCAGTCCCTTGAGCCAGGTGATCATGTTCCACAGCACGGCCCCCATGAGGCCGGCAAAGATGATGTCCGGCGTGATGTGGATGCCGTCGGAACCTTCCCGGATCAGTCCACCGGAGATGGTCTTGGCCACTTCCGTGGAAAGGAACGCACCTACGAGGTTGAGCACCGCGGCCAGTGCGACGGCCGTCTTGGGCTTGATCGCCCCCGTAGCGATAGGCGTGGCCATCGCATTGGCTGTGTCGTGAAACCCGTTGGTGAAGTCAAAGAATAGGGCCAACGCTATTACCAGCGCGACCATGAAGGTGATATCCACCTGTTGCCCAATCTGCAGAGTCGTCGACGTTCAGCAGTTTCACTTCCCCATACCTGCCATCCACAGCATAGTTCAGCAATTGTTCAACTGACTCGACTTGCGGGATTCACTCTGGCGGGCTTGAAACCTTAAGAATCCTACGTGCCATCCCGTGAGCGGACAAACGTACCGGGACCCCGGTTCAGCCCAGGTACGCCCGCACCGCCGCGAGGTCGCGACGGGACAGACCCTTGCGGGGATCCGGTGAGATGCAAAGCACACGGTCTTGCTGGTACTCGGCCCACGAGCGGGCGTCGGACTCGTGGCGGAGTTGGTCGTCGAGCCAGACGATCCGATCGCTGCCGGAGGCGGCCACATCTTTTTGGAGGGCCACCAGTTTCCACCACTCAGGGCCCTCGTCCCAGCCTTGGCTGGACAGTACGGGCCAGTCCTGGCCCTTCAGGCCGATGGCGGGGCAGAGAAACTCAGGGGCGAGGCGCTCCCACGTTGTGAGCCAGACGAAGCGCGCTGCGGGATGGCCTGCAAGATCGTTGAGCTCAGACACTGCCTCGGGCGCGTAGGCAACCTCCAGGATGCCAGCATCGGCAATGGTCCATTCCCCACCCCAGTCGGTGGTTCCCAACGGACTGAAGGGGTTCACCACGCCGTCGACATCCAAGTAGATGGACACCGGCGTCACGGCGCCTCGGACGGAATCCATGGTCGCTCCCCCTTCCCCAAACGGTTGAGGATCAGACTACGGGACCCGAGTGACATCGAGAGGCAAATCAATCTCTTGACGTTCGTCATGGAAGTGATAATCTCGGGATATGGAAAAGCCCGCAGTCCAGTCCGCCCACAGCGTCCGCCCGATTGAGGACACTGTCCGCACCGATTTCCGGCACGCGATGTCGTACGGCGGATATCTGGACCTCGACCACCTGCTCAGCTCTCAACACCCGCTCAGCGAGCCGGAACACCACGACGAACTGCTGTTCATCATTCAGCACCAGACCAGCGAACTCTGGCTCAAGCTGGTCCTGCATGAACTGCTGGAGGCCCGTAGGCTTTTCGACGCCGACAACCTGGGCAAGGCGCTTAAGTGCATCGCCCGTGTCAAGGCCATCCAGCGCACCATGACCGAACAATGGTCCGTCCTCGGAACGCTCACTCCCCGCGAATACGCGCAGTTCAGGGGCTTCCTGGGAAGCTCTTCCGGATTCCAGTCGTACCAGTACCGCGGTGTCGAATTTCTCCTGGGGAATAAGAACCGAGGCATGCTGCGCGTCTTCGAAAGCGAGCCCGAGGCCCACGCCCTGCTCAGTACGCTGTTGGAGGAGCCCACGCTGTACGACGCGTTCCTGGCCGTCCTTGCACGCGCCGGCTACGACATCCCCACCGACATCCTTGAGCGTGACAAGAGCGAGCCATGGACGTTCCGCAAGGACCTCGTCCCGGTCTTCCAGAAGATCTACGAATCCGACGATACGCCGTGGGGTCTCTACGAAGCCTGCGAGGACCTGGTGGATATCGAGGACAACTTCCAGGCGTGGCGGTTCCGCCACCTCAGGACCGTCCAACGCACCATCGGCTTCAAAGTGGGAACCGGCGGCTCATCCGGCGTCGACTTCCTCAAGCGCGCCCTGGACCTGACGTTCTTCCCTGAGCTCTACGCCGTTCGCACCGAGATCGGTAACTAAGCAACCACCCCTGAACCACACTCTCCCAGGAGGAACCATGACCACCGCACAGGAAACCCAGCGGCCAACGTCGGCCGCACTGGATGCCGCCGATCCGCTCGCCGCCCAGCGTGACGCCTTCTATGCGCCCGACGCCGACCAACTCACCTCCTATTTGGACGGCAACTCATTGGGGCGCCCGCTGAAGGCAACGGCCGGAAATCTCGCTTCGTTCGTTCATGACGCTTGGGGCAGCCGCCTTATCCGCGGCTGGGACGAGCAGTGGATGGACGAGCCCACGGCTGTGGGCGACCGCATCGGCGAAGTGGCCCTCGGCGCAGCCCCTGGCCAAACCACCGTTGGCGACTCCACTTCCGTGATGCTCTACAAGATGATCCGCGCAGCCGTGGACGCCCAGCCGGGCCGGGACGAAATCATCATCGACCGCGACAACTTCCCCACGGACCGCTTTATCATCGAGGGCATCGCCAAGGAGCGCGGGGCCAGCATCAGGTGGATCGCCGCCAACCCTGCCAGCGGTGTACGCGAAGCCGACCTGGACGGACTGCTCGGCGAGCGGACCGCCGTCGTCGTTCTCAGCCATGTTGCGTACCGTTCAGGGTTCCTGGCGGACGCCAAGGGTATCACCGCCAAGGTGCATCAAGCCGGTGCCCTCATGCTCTGGGACCTCTGCCACTCTGTTGGTTCCGTGCCCTTGGAACTGGACGCCTGGGACGTGGACCTCGCAGTCGGCTGCACGTACAAGTATCTCAACGGCGGACCGGGATCACCCGCTTTCGGCTACGTGAATGCTTCGCAGCAGGATCGTTTGCAACAGCCGATCTGGGGGTGGATGGGCGCCGACAACCCCTTCGGCATGACCGACTCCTATCGTCCTGCACAGGGTATGCGTCGGTTCATCACAGGAACGCCGCCCGTGTTGGCCATGCAGCCCCTCAAGGACATGGTTGAGCTGATTGCCTCCGTGGGCATGGACGCCGTGCGCGAGAAATCAATCAAGCTCACTGAGTACGCCATTGCACTCTCCGAGGAGCTTTTGGTACCGCTCGGCGTGAAGATCGTGAGCCCGCGGGATCCTGCTGAGCGTGGCTCGCACATCACCGTGGACCACCCGCTCTTCGCTGACGTCACGGCCAAACTCTGGGAGAAGGGGGTCATCCCCGACTTCCGTCCTCCGCATGGCCTGCGCATTGGGCTGTCCCCGCTGAGCACGAGCTACGCCGAGGTTGAGCTGGGAGTGGCAGCCATTCGCGACGCCCTCTCCGAACTGCTGTGAGCGCCGTCCTTGACGACATGGACTCCCGTCCCGGGAGCACAACGTCGTTGCTGCGAACGGTCATCGGCCTGTATCTGCGGGACGCTGGCGGATGGATGTCGGCCAAGGACATCGTTGCTCTGATGGCGGCCCTGGGCACGTCCGGGACAGTGTCCCGGACGGCCCTGGGGCGCCTGCGCAAGAAGGACGTTGTGATGCAGGAGGTCCGCAATGGCGTCCCAGGCTTCACCCTCACCGACGGGGCCTCCGCCATGCTGGCCCGTGGCGACCGCAGAGTCTACCACCCACGGAGCATGTCGGCTTCGGATCCCTGGTGCCTGATCTCTTTCTCCATCCCGGAGACGGAGCGGGAGAAGCGCCATCAGCTGCGCCGCAGGCTCCACTGGATTGGCTGTGGGACGGTGGCGGCCGGCCTCTGGATCTGCCCGGACTCGTTGCGTGTTGAGGTCGAGGAAATCCTGTCGGACCTGGAGTTGCGGGACATGGCAACGATTTTCGTGACTGACACCCCGCTGGTGGGTGGCAGCCTCCGGGATGCCGCTTCCAAGTGGTGGGACCTGGACGCAGTGGCCGAATTGCACAGCGACTTTATCCGGGAGCACGGCGCAGCCGGCGCCGCGCGTGCCGGTGCGGCCGTGCACTCTTCTCCCGATGCCTTTGCCACCTATGTCCAGTGCATTGACCGGTGGCGAATCATTCCGTACCTCGATCCAGGCCTCCCGTCCGCGTTCCTGCCTGAGGACTGGCCCGGGGGCGAAGGCGCGGATCTGTTCCGCCGGATCGTGGCCGCCTATGCGGAGCCGAGCGCGGAGTTCGTTCGCCGTACTTTGAAGGAAACAGCAGGGGTTACGGCTTCCTGACGGCGGTCACCGGCAGGAAAGGGGCGGTCAACCTCCGGCCTTCACTCGCGATACAAACCGGAACCTGTCCCCGCGAAACGCGCTGCGGGTCCACTCCACTGGGGCGCCAGCGGCGTCACGGGCCAAGCGATGGACCACCAGCAAGGGTGCCCCCATTTCGATTCCCAGCAGCCTGACATCGGCTGGACCGGCCAGTGCGGTCTCCACCGTGTCCTCAACGTCGGCGATATTGATGGCGTAGGCATCGGCCAACACTGCATAGAGCGAACCAGCCTTGGCGAGATTCGACTTGAATCGTGGCAGCTTGCCGGGCAGCCAGGCTGTCTCGTGCGCCAACGGCTCCCCCTCTATCAAGCGGATGCGCTCAAGCCGGGTCACCGGATCTCCTTGGTTTAGCCCCAGATGGCCTGCGACGTCGGCGTCAGACTTGACGACATCGAGGGCGATCAACCGGGAGTCCGGCCGCAGCCCCTGCGTTCGGGCATCATCCGAGAACGATGTCAGCTGCCGGACGTGGGTCACTTTCGGCGGAGCCACGAAGGTTCCGTGCCCTTGGATGCGGCCCAGCCTTCCCTCCGCCACGAGCTCACTGATGGCCTGCCGGACCGTGGTACGGGATGTCGAATACTTCTCCGCCAGGGCACGCTCCGTGGGGATCAGCGTGCCCGGCTGCAGCCCGGCTATGAGTCCCAGCACCTCGGTCTTGAGGAGATAGTACTTTGGGGTCGCTGGCGCGGCATCTGCGGACATATTGGACATCCTACTTGTAGACAACATGATTGGTCTATGCCAATCTTGTGCAGGTTGGTCTAAACCAATTCCGGAAATCCTCCGGCAAGACCCTACTTTTCCACAGATTCAAGGGACAAAGATGTCGATCCTGCACGACCTACGGCAAACACCCCGGCTCGGGCTCCTGGTGGGCGGCGCTGCCGCCACCATTGGCGTGATCTACGGCTACGACACGTCGAACATCGCCGGTGCCCTGCTGTTCATTACGAAGCAGTTCGACCTCACCACCTCCCAGCAGGAACTGGTCACCACCGCCGTGGTTGCTGGCGAAGTCCTCGGGGCCCTGGTGGGTGGCTGGCTATCCAACCGATTGGGCCGCAAGGCCTGCATGGTGGGGCTCGCCGTGGGGTACGCGCTCTTCGCCATCCTCAGCGCGATGTCCAACGACGTTCCCACCCTGCTGATCGCACGCCTCCTCCTTGGCTTGACCATCGGTGTCTCCGTGGTGGTGGTTCCGGTCTTCGTAGCAGAGTCGGCTCCGGCAAAAGTCCGTGGAGCGCTGCTGGTTGCCTACCAGGTGGCCACGGTCATCGGCATCATCGTCGGATACGTCGCCGCCTACGCCCTGGCGGGCACCGGCTCCTGGCGATGGATGCTGGGCCTGGCCGCGGTTCCCGCGGTGATTGTCCTGGCCATCGTCATCAAGCTCCCTGACACCGCGCGGTGGTACATGATGCGAGGCAGGACCGCAGACGCCAGGAAGACACTCAGCGCCATCGAGCCGGACACCGACGTGGAGGCTGAACTTGCCGAGATGCAGCGCGCCATCCGCGAAGAACGCGGTGGCGGAATTCGTGAAATGCTGCGCACCCCCTACCTGAGGGCCACCGTGTTTGTTGTGGGCTTGGGCTTCTTCATCCAAATCACCGGCATCAACGCCGTGGTCTATTACAGCCCCAGAATCTTCGAAGCTATGGGCTTCAGTGGCAACGCAGCGCTTTTGCTCCTCCCGGCCGCGGTTCAGGTTGCCGCACTTGCGGCCGTCTTCGTCTCTCTGTCTCTGGTGGACCGGCTGGGCCGCCGCCCGGTGCTCCTGACCGGCATCGGCATGATGGTCGTGGCCAACGTCCTGTTGGTGGGCGTCTTCATCGCTGGCCAGGACTTCGGCGGGCTCCTCACCGTGCTGGGCTTCCTCGGGGTCCTGCTGTTCACCGTTGGATTCACTTTCGGCTTCGGTGCCTTGGTGTGGGTTTACGCCGGTGAGAGTTTCCCGTCACGGCTGCGATCACTCGGGGCGAGCGCCATGCTGACGTCCGATTTGGTGGCCAACGTGCTGGTGGCGGCATTCTTCCTCACGATGCTTCAGCGACTTGGCGGTGCGGGAACCTTCGCTGTGTTCGGCGTACTGGCTATCCTCGGCTTTATGTTTGTCCGCAAGTTCGCACCCGAAACGAAGGGACGTCAGTTGGAAGAAATACAGCAGTTCTGGGAAAACGGCGGGAAGTGGCCTGAGGCTGAGGCCGGCAAGACGCCATTGGGCGAGATCACCGAACCGGCGGCAGTCCGGTGACGCCGGCGGTTCTGGGCCTCCACATCGGGGGCTCCAAGACACACGCCGTGCGGTGGGACGACCGGCAGCCGAACACAGCGCCCCCAGGTGGTTCCGGCGTCGAAATTACCGAAGCCAGCGCCAACCTGTCGTCGGTGGGCCACCAAGGAGCCGACGCCGTGCTGCGCCGGATCGCTACGAGCGTCGGCGGCGGAATTGAAGCCGTCTGCGTCGGTGCCGCCGGCGCGGACACCCCGGCGAGCCGGGCTGTCCTGTCCGCCCTGCTGACGGAACACTTCCCCGGTGCCAGGATCGACGTCGTCCATGACACGCGCATAGTCCTGGCTGCAGCAGGCCTGGACGCCGGCGCCGTGGTGGTGGCGGGCACCGGCTCCGTGGCATGGGGAAGGAGCCGTGACGGACGCGAAGCCCGCAGCGGAGGTTACGGCTACCTGCTGGGTGACGAAGGTGGCGGTTACTCCGTGGTCCGGGACGCTGTTCGCGAGGCTCTCCGCGAGTATTACGCCGGCTTGGAGCCCGGCACGCTGGTCCGGGCACTGATGGCGGCCACCGCAAGCGCTGACGCTTTGCAGCTCATGGATTCGTTCTACGCCAAGCCAGAGCCGGACCATTGGGCGGGATTGGCCCCACTGGTCCTGGACCTGGCAGCCGAGGGCGATCCCGCGGCTTTGAGGATCCAGGCCGAAGCCGCCCACTCGCTGGCCACTTTGGCCCGGCAGGTGATGGGTGAACTGGGCTTGGACCTGCCCTTGGTCATGGCCGGCGCCCTCTTGGTGAACCAAAGCCAACTCGCCGGGGCCGTTGCCCGCAAACTCTCCCTGGAAGATCCGTCGTCCATCCGGATCCTGACGCAGGCACCCGTCCACGGTGCGGTGGAACTGGCCCGCCAGCTGATCCAGGACTGATTCCCACCCTCCTACCCAGACAGGAACCCATGACCATCATTTCCGACTCCCCCGCACCCATGGAGGCCGCTCCCGGCTTCCTGATGGCCAGCGAAATCGGCGAACAGCCGCAGGTGCTTGCCGGACTGCTCGATTCCGGCCTGCACCAGTTCAGCGCCATGGCCCACATCATCAAGAAGGCCGCCCCGCGTTTTGTCCTGCTGGCCGCACGCGGAACCAGCGACCACGCCGCGCTTTACGCGAAGTACCTCATCGAAATCAAGCTTGGGCTGCCGGTGGGCCTCGCGTCGCCGTCGACCCTCACCGCTTACGGTGCCGCTCCGACGTTGGACGGTGTCCTCTGGCTGGCAGTGAGCCAGTCCGGCGGCTCCCCGGACCTGGTGGAGTCGACGGCGGCAGCCCGCCGCCTGGGCGCCCTCACTGTGGCTGTGACCAACTCGCCGGATTCGCCGCTGGCCGGCGCCGCCGAACACCATCTGGACATTCAGGCCGGAAAAGAATCCGCCGTGGCGGCCACCAAGAGCTACACCGCGCAACTCCTGGCGCTGTGGTTGCTGATCGAAGCCTGGGGTGGTGGTTCGGCTGACGACGCCAGGCGGCTTCCGGAGTGGGCGGCGACAGTGCTGGAAGACGACGCCGTCGTGGACATTGCGGGCAAGTACCGGTTTGCCGACCGCATCATCACCACGGGGCGCGGCTACTCCTACCCCACGGCCCGGGAAGGTGCACTCAAGCTCATGGAGACTTCCTACCTTCCTGCACAGGCCTTCTCCGGTGCGGATTTGCTGCATGGTCCGTTCGCCATGATCGATTCCCAGCACCCCGTCGTCGCAGTGGTCCCCGAAGGCATCGGTGGGGCGGCCATGCGTCCTGTGCTGGAACGGCTGGCTGACCGGGGCGCGCATGTGTGCGTCGTGGGTGATCCCGCTGCTGCACTGCGGGACGGACTGGTGCTGCCGTTGCCGACGGGTGTGCCGGAGGAGCTTTCTCCCATCCTGCAGATCCTGCCCCTTCAATTGCTCGCACTCCAGCTTTCGGTGGCACGTGGCAATGATCCCGACGCCCCGCGCGGCCTGCTGAAGGTCACGCAAACCTGGTAGCCGCCCTTCGCGGATTGGGTACGGTTCGGCGCATCCAGCCTGGACCGTATCCAGCCGCTGGCGGGGTGGTGCCCGCAGGTATCCGGAGTAATCTGGATTTATGCCTTTCACATGCGGTGGTTGGTAGCAATGGCACGGGCCAGGCAGCGTTGGCTGCCAGCTCTCCTGATTCCACTTGCCTTGGCGGTGGCAGTCCTCTTCGGTTCAGTCCAAGCAGGCGCCACTGTATCCCTTCCACCCAAGACAGCTGACGAAGTCCTCGCCATGATCGCGCGGACCGAGGTGCGCGCCCTGTCCGGCACGGTGGAACAGGCGTCTGAGCTGGGACTTCCCGAAGTTCCAGCTGTTGGTCCTGGTATCGCCCCCGGTACTGCGTCTGCGCTGGAGCTCCTGACAGGCTCCCATACGGCCCGGGTTTACGTGGACGGTCCGTTCAAGGCGCGGGTGCAAATCCTGGATCCGATGGCTGAACGTGACCTCGTGGTCAACGGTGGGGATGCCTGGTTCTACAACTCGGCGGACAACAGCGCCACCCACCTGAGCGTCCCGGTGCCGTCAAGGGCCGAACTCAGGGAGTCTCTTCCTTCCGCGTCTCCACGGCCGGATATGCCCACTCCGGAGGCCATGGCGAAACGCTTCCTCGCAGCCATTGATGCCACCACCGAGGTGACTGTGGGAGGCTCGTCATCGGTCGCTGGCAGGAGCGCCTACCGCCTGAGCCTCAACCCTCGCAGTTCCGAAACGTTGGTTGATACGGTGGATATCTACGTGGATGCAGAGACGGGGCTCCCCTTGGGCGTCCAAGTGCGGGCCAATGGACAAGACGAGCCTGCCTACTCCCTGGCGTTTACGGAACTGAATCTATCCACTCCGGACGCCGGGCTGTTCAACTTCACGCCCCCGCCCGGCGCGACGGTCACTGAGAAAGCGCTGCCCGCCAAACCGGTACCATCCATGCCAGCACCGGAGCCCGACTCCGCGGTCCCCGGGCCTGATGCCACGCCGGAAGCCTTCGGCCAGGCGGACCCTAAACAGCATGGGGCCACGGTCTCCGGCGAAGGCTGGGGCGCCGTTGTCGCATTGCCGGCAGGTTCTGCTCCGGCTGAGCTCATGTCCAGTCCCCAGCTCGCCCAGATGCTTCAGCCCGTTTCCGGCGGTAAGGCATTGACATCGTCTCTGCTGAGCGTTCTCATTCTCGACGACGGCCGCATCTTTGTGGGCATGGTCCCTCTGGATCGGCTTCAGTCAGCCGCTGCCGCCCAGTGAAGGCAACCGACCCCCACGAGCCCGGGCCGCCAGTCGCGGCCGGCCTTGCCATAGAAACCCGGGGCCTGGTCAAACGCTTCGGTCACCGGGCGGCTGTGGACGACATCGACCTTTCGGTGCCGCGCGGTTCGGTCTTCGGCTTCCTGGGGCCGAATGGTTCCGGGAAGACCACCACCATCCGGCTGCTGTTGGGCTTAGCGACACCCAACAGCGGTGACATCAGCGTCCTTGGTCGGGAGATGCCGCGTGCCTTGGCTTCGGTGCTGCCTGATGTTGGCGCTTTGGTGGAGGGCCCGGGCTTCTACCCTTTTCTTTCGGGCGCGGGCAACCTCCTCCGCCTGGACTCCGCCGACCGCCACGCACCGTCAGCCACGAGGCGGCAACGGGTCCACGACGCCTTGGACCGGGTAGGACTCAGCCACGCTGCCGGGAAGAAGGTCCGGGCGTATTCCTTGGGCATGAAACAAAGGCTGGGCTTGGCGAACGCGATGCTGAGGCCACGGGAACTGCTGGTCCTCGACGAACCAACCAACGGGCTGGACCCCCAAGGCACCCGCGAGGTCCGGGGCCTGGTTCGTTCCTTGGCCGCCGGTGGGACAACCGTTTTTGTCTCCAGCCACCTGTTGGCCGAAGTTGAGCAAATGTGCACCCACGTTGGCGTCATGAGCGCCGGCCGGTTGGTAGCCCAAGGGCCGCTGGACGAACTGCGGTCCTCCGGGCAGGCTCACGTCCTCATCCAAACGCCCGACGTCGAACGTGCTGCCCGCGTCCTGGCACGCCTGGGGCTGGTCCCCGGCGAGGCTCCGGGCCCAGGTAGTCCACGGGAGGCCACGGCGCTGTTGGGCACCGGGCTCAATGGGGTGGAACCGGAGTCGATCGTGGCTGCCTTGGTGGCAGATGGCGTCCGGGTCCGTGGCTTCACCGTGGAAAACGCAAGCTTGGAAGATCGCTTTGTGTCGTTGACCGGAGAGGGGTTCGACGTTGTCGGCTGAAACTGCGGGGATTTCGTCCGTTGCCACCGCCGGCCCCGGGGCCGGGTGGGCACTCCTCGCCTCGGAATTGTCTGTGCTTTTCCGCCGGCTCCGCACCTGGGCCATGCTGATCGCCCTCGCTGCCGTTCCCATCCTGATTGCCGTCGCCGTGAAGTTATCGTCCCGGCCCGCTACGCCCGGACGCGGTCCACTGTTCCTGGACCGCATCACGCAAAACGGCCTGTTTGTGGCAGTGACGGCCTTGGTGGTGTGCGTGCCGTTGTTCCTGCCCCTCACCATCGGGGTGGTGGCCGGAGACACCATCGCCGGAGAGGCCAACCTCGGGACCTTGCGATATCTGCTGCTGGCGCCTGCCGGGCGGGTGCGCCTGCTGCTGGTGAAGTATGCCGGGGCCGTCGCATTCTGTTTCGCCGCTACGGCGACGGTGGCAGCGTCAGGTGCCTTGGCCGGCGTCGTGCTTTTTCCCGTGGGGCCGGTGACACTGCTGTCAGGTGACACCATCAGCGTGGGCGAGTCGGCCCTGAGATCGCTGCTGATCGCCGCGTACATTACCGTTTCCCTGCTGGGGTTGTCCGCGATCGGACTCCTGATCTCAACGTTCACGGATGTGCCGGTGGGGGCAATGGCTGCGACGATTGTCCTTTCCGTGGTCTCACAGGTCCTGGACAACCTGCCGCAGCTGGAATGGTTGCATCCATGGCTGTTCAGCCACCACTGGCTGGGGTTCGCCGATCTGCTTCGGCAGCCGATCGCCTGGACGTCGTTTGGTGAGAACGCGCTGCTGCAGGCCGGATACATCGCTGTCTGCGGCGCGCTGGCCTACGCGAAATTCTCCAACAAGGACGTCTTGTCATAGCTTTGTCGTAGGCTCTTCCCATGGCCAGATTCTTTGACGTCCACCCGGAAGATCCCCAACCGCGCGCCATTGGCCAAGTGGTCCATATGCTGCAGGACGGCGGCTTGATCGCCTACCCCACCGACTCCTGCTACGCGCTCGGCGCGCAGATTGGCAACAGGGAAGCGCTGGACCGCATCCGGACCATCCGCCACCTGGACGACAAACACCACTTCACGTTGGTGTGCAAGGACTTCGCCCAGATGGGGCAGTTCGTCATGATCGACAACGACGTGTTCCGGAGCATCAAAGCCGTCACTCCGGGCAGCTACACGTTTATCCTCCCGGCCACGCGGGAAGTTCCCAAGCGACTCCTCCATCCCAAGAAGAAAACTGTGGGGGTTCGCATTCCGGATCACAAGGTGGTTCAGGCACTCCTCGCCGAATTGGGCGAACCATTGCTCTCCAGCACCCTCCTGCTGCCGGACCAGGAGGAGCCCTTGACCCAGGGCTGGGAAATCAAGGAACGGTTGGACAACGAGGTGGACGCCGTCATCGATTCCGGCGATACCGGCTCTGAGCCCACCACGGTGATCGATTTCTCCAGCGGCGTCGCAGAAGTGGTCCGACGCGGAACCGGCGATCCTTCGCGCTTCGAATAGAGTCCCTCAGCGGAACTGGAACCGGCAGACGGTGTTCAAGGCAACTTGCGCCACCCCTGTCATCTCCAAGGCGAGGGCCGAGGGCTGCTGTGCTGCAGGCAGTGGCGGATAGGCCATGAAAATGGCCAGTTGGCGGTTACCGTCCGCACTGCTGATGGCGATGCTCCCGTACCCGGGAACGTCGCCGGCGTGACCGAAGTAGGTCCCGTTGGTGCAGCGGTCGTCCCAATGGTCCAGGCCCAGTCCGTAGTCGGCGAACACCGTGCCTTTCATATCGATGAGGCTCTGTGGGGACATCAACTGTCCGTTCAACAGCGCGGCCTGGAACCTGGTGATGTCCTCCACCGAGGACATCAGGCCAGCGGACGCAGCACTGCCCGGCGTGCCAGGGCTGGTCACATCCACCGTGTCGGATCCTATCCGGACGTAGCCGTGGACCAAGTCGTCGGGCACGCCGGTGTTGGCCCCCAGCAGCCCCGTCGAACCGAGGTTCAGCGGCGCCAGAATGTCCGTTCGGAGCACAGCGTCCAGCGGTGCCCCGCGAAGATGCTCCACCACCTGTGCCAGCAGGGCATCTGCCTGGGCTCCAGGCAGGTCCACCCTGTTTCCCAGGAGCTGGCGGATGGTCACCGGATTCGTTGCCGGGACGATGGCCGCGGGCAGATGCGTGGTGATGGCGTCGTCCAAACGCAACCGTCCCTCGTCGACGAGCTTCATCACAGAGACAGCGATCATGGTCCGGACCTGGCCACCTACTTGGAAGCGGTCACCGGGTTGGGCGGCGACACGTCCGTCGCGGCTCCTGACACCGGCGGCATGCGTCCACTCCTGGCTGCCGACCTTGGCCTTGACCAGGATCGCTGAGGCGCCTTCCTGCAGTTTCTCCCGGCTGAAGAGCTCCAGGGTCGCGCGAAGTTCCTGGAAGGCCGGTGTTGATGCAGTCTCCGTCGGAGTTGCCACGGTGGGTGTCGGGACCGCAGGCGGGGCGGGCGTCACTACGTCCGGCGGAGTGGTTGCCGTCGTCGTCGGCACGGCTGTGGTCGACTCAGGCGGCAGCGGCACCGGCTCGTCGGTGCAACCACTGACCAGCAGGCCGCACGCCAGTGCGGCTGACAGGATCCCCCGCCCCGGACTTCCTCGCACATGGGCTCCTGGGTCTACTCCTCCGGCTTGCGGGCCCGGCTCGGCTGCACGCGCATGGGCTCGCCCGGCATCTTGGGAAATTCGGGCGGGAAAGGCATCTCGCCCTGTCCGTTCCGGACGTCGCGGTCCCACCACGTAAGCAGTACGTCGATGTCGCCGTGCTGTTGGTGCATGCCAGCCCAAGGGTCGCCGATGGTCTTCAGGCGGTCGGGAACCGTTGAGATGGTGTATTTTGCAGGGTCGGCGCTCTCCAGTTCGTCCCATGAAAGCGGGCAGGATACCTGCGCCGTGGGCACGGCACGGGGGCTGTACGCCCCGGCGATGGTCCTGTCCCGGTTGGCTTGGTTGAAGTCCACGAAGATCCTCGATCCGCGTTCTTCCTTCCACCATGCAGTGGTGACCTTTTCCGGCATGCGGCGCTCCAACTCTCGTCCAGCGGCGATCACTGCGTGGCGTACGTCCAGGAACTCGTGCTTGGGGTGGATGGGCGCGTACACGTGCAGTCCACGGTTGCCGGAAGTCTTGATGAAGGCCGTCAGCCCAGCCTCCTCCAACACGGATCGGAGTTCCAGCGCGGCCGGAATGGCGTCATCGAAGTCCGTCCCCGGCTGCGGGTCGAGATCGATGCGAAGCTGGTCAGGGTTGTCGGGATCATCGGCCCGCGACGCCCACGGGTGGAACACCACCGTGTTCATTTGGGCTGCCCAGACAGCGGCAGCCGGTTCGTCGATGACCAGTTGTGGATGCGAACGCGCGCTGGGATAGGTCACCGGAACAGACCGGACGTACTCCGGGGCGCCTTTGGGTGGATTCTTGGAGAAGAACATCTCCCCTTCGATGTTGCCCGAATAGCGTTGGAGGCTGATGGGCCTGTTGCCGTTCGCCGTAACGAAGGCTTCCCCGACGTCGATGAGGTAGTTGGCCAGGTCCAGTTTGGTCAGTCCTGCCTCAGGCCACATCACACGGCTGGGACTGGAGATTCGAACCTCCCGGGGGCCGTGGGGACCGGGCACGGTAACAGTGGTTGCTTCGCTCGCCATGGGCACAAGCTACCCCGAAGTGGCGGCCCGCGTCAGCACCCGCCACTGCATTTGTGCCGCGCGTCCCAAGCACGCCGGTGACTGCAGCATGATGGATACATGCCAAAACCAGAAACATCCGTCACCATTGCCGTCGGCGAGACCGAAGTATCGGGCCTTCATATCCGGCCGGAACAGCCTCTTGCCACCTTGGTGGTGGCCCACGGGGCAGGCGCCGGGATGGAACACCCGTTCCTGCGCGGATTCGCCGAAGCCATGGCCGACGAAGGTGTGGCCACGCTGCGCTTCAATTTTCCCTACCGCGAAGCAGGCAGGCGCTTCCCGGACCGTCCACCGCTGGCCATCGCCACGTGGCGGGCCGTGATGGACAAAGCCGCGGAACTATCCGATACCGAGCCTGTCTGGGCCGCCGGCAAGTCCTTCGGCGGGCGCATGGCATCCATGGCAGTGGCCGAAGGCATGCCCGCCCGCGGGCTGGTGTACCTCGGCTATCCGTTGCACGCTCCCGGTAAGCCAGAGAAGTTGCGCGATGAACACCTGTACGGTGTCACGGCGCCCATGCTCTTCCTTCAAGGCACTCGGGATACCTTCGCCACGCCTTCACTGTTGGAAGGCGTGGTGGAAAAGATAGGCCCGACGGCGACACTTCAGTGGAGCGAGGGCGGCGACCATTCGTTCGCGGTCAAGGGCGTGAAGCGCACCCCGGCCGAAGTGGGCGCGTCGCTCGCTCCCGCGGTGGCCGCTTTCCTGCGGACACACTCCTAGGGGCTATCTAGGAACGGGGTCATGGCGGAGGTAGGAACGCCGGAACCGGCCGGTCCCTGCTGTCAGCGCCCGAAGTTCGATGGCGTAGCGCAGGAGCTCCTGGTCCGGCACTTCTGCGCTGATCTCCGTTCCACCGCCCTCATCCGCGGTGGTTCCGGTGACGCGTCCCCGCCGCCCGGACAAGTCACTCATCACGGCCCCGACATGCTCATCGGGGACACTGACGACCACCGAGGACACAGGTTCCAGGAGCTGGATCTTCGCCGCCGCAGCCGCTTCCCTCAGCGCCAGCGCCCCCGCTGCCTGGAACGCGGCATCGGACGAGTCAACGCTGTGGGTCTTTCCACCCAGCAGCGTCACTTTGATGTCCACCACGGGGAATCCTGCTGACACCCCTTTGAGCATCTGTGAGCGCACGCCTTTCTCCACGGACGTGACGAAGGTTCCCGGGATGACGCCGCCCACGATTTTGTCCGTGAACGTGAATCCCTCGCCGCGGGCCAACGGTTCCACCTCGATGTCGCAGATGGCGAACTGGCCATGGCCGCCGGATTGCTTGACGTGGCGGCCGTGGCCCGTCGCCTTGGTGGCAAACGTTTCGCGGAGAGGAGTGATCACGTCCACGGTCTGGAGCTTGACTCCTTGCCCGCGGAGCCTGTCCAGCACCACGTCCGCGTGGGCCTCGCCCATGCACCAGAGGATGAGCTGATGGGTGTCCTGGTTTCGCTCCAGCCGAAGCGTAGGATCGGCTGCCGCCACTTTTCCAATGCTCTTGGCAAGGGCATCCTCATCACTGCGCGAGGCACCTTCAATGGCGATCGGCATGAGGGGCTCCGGCATGTTCCATGTTTCGATCAGCAGCGGCGTTTCCCGATCGGAGACGGTGTCCCCCGTTTCGGCACTGGTGAGTTTGCTGATGGCGCAGATATCCCCCGCAATGCACTGTGGAACGGCCTTCAGGCTGGAGCCCACAGGTGAGTAGAGGTGCGTCAGGCGCTCATCGGCGTCGTGGTCCTCGTGCCCCCTGTTTGCCAGTCCCCTGCCGCCGATATGGATGGATGAATCCTCACGCAGGGTCCCCGAAAAGACGCGGACCAGGCACACGCGGCCAAGAAAGGGATCCACGGTGGTCCGAACAACTTCTGCGGCGAGACGTCCTGTCGGATCGCAATCCAGCGCTTTCAGGGAGGAGCCATCGAGTTTCATGGCTGCCGGAGGAGTACGTTCCAACGGTGACGGCAACGCATCGGTCATCAGGGCCATGAGTTCGGGGAGGCCGAGGCCTGTTTCGGCCGATGTCGGCATGACAGGGAAGAAGCTGCCCCGCGCCACGGCCGTTTCCAGATCGGTGATCAGGTCCGCCAATGGCAGTTCCTCCCCGCCAAGGTAACGGTCCAGGAGCGTTTCGTCCTCGCTCTCGGCAATGATCCCCTCGATCAACGGCCCCCTTGCTTCCTCAACAGCCTCGTGGTCGCTGCCGCTGTGCAGGACCCCCATAAGACCCTGGTTGCCTTCAGCCGGAAGGTAGAGCGGGAGGACGCCGTCGCCGAAGGCTTCCTGGCAACGCACGACGGCGGCACTGAAGTCGGCCCTCGGATGGTCCAGTTTGCTGACCACCACCGTGCGCGGCATGCGGATCTTTTCGCACTCGCCCCAGAGGGCGATGGTGGCACCATCGATGCCGTCATTTCCGGAGACAACAAAAAGGGCCGCATCGGCGGCCCTCAAGCCAGCGCGCAGTTCGCCGGTGAAGTCAGTGTAGCCGGGGGTGTCGATCAGGTTGACCTTGATGTCCCCTACGAGGATCGGTGCCACTGACAACGTCACGGAACGTTGTTGATGGATGGCGGACGGATCGGAGTCGCTGACGGTGGTGCCTTCACTGATGGATCCCATCCTGGTGATGGCTCCGGTTGCAGCCAGCAGAGCCTCCACCAGCATCGACTTGCCGACGCCGGAATGCCCTACCAGCGCAACGTTGCGAATCTTCGCAGGATCGCTTGCGGCCAGTACCGATCCGTTGTCACTTCGTCGGGCCTCGGGTGTGCCCGACCCTGTGGCCTTGGCAGTTTCGCGCGTGCCCTTCACGGACATGGGCACCTCCTGGTGGTGTATCCCAGTATGGAGTCCGAACGTCGAAGAGGTTCGAACGTTAAAGAGGATTGGACACCCTCAAGGGACCACAGGGCAAGGGCTCAACTGCTGGAGGAAAGCATGCCCCACAACAACCAGGCAGAGACTGCAGCACAGCCGGCGATCACCACGGTGAAGCCTGCCAGCCAAACGAACGCCGGGACGCCCGTGGTACGGCCAAGAATGAAGGCATCGGACGCTGCCAGCCTGTCGCGGCGGCGGGTGTGAACACCCGCGAGCTTCATCAGGTCGCGGACGCCGCCCACGGAAAGCGCAATTCCAAGCGCCAGCACCACATAGTTGACCGTAGTGGGAGTCGCAAACAGGATCAGGGCCTGGGCAACGCCGGCACTGAGGACGGCCACCAGGATCCCGGTGAGGTTCCTGAGGAAGATCAGGGAGACGAGCAGGACCACGGCTCCCACGGACATGGCCGCGCCGGATCGGCCTAAGGCAAATGCGGCGATCAGGGCCAGCCCGACGACAGCAGGCGCCGGGTAACCCCAAAAGCCGGACCATGCTGCGCCGAAAGCACTCCTTCCGCTGCTGACGAGGCGTCCCGAATGGTCAAGCCCTATTCTGAGGCCGTGGACGAAACGTCCGGTCATGAGTGCAGCGTAGGCGTGGCCGAGCTCGTGGACGAACGTGACATACAGGCCGAACCATCGCCAGGTAACGCGGGGAATGCTCAGGATCACAGCGCATGCGAGGATAGCCAGCAGGGCAGGTAAAGGGACCTCCGTGGTGTGCGTATCCGTAAATCCTCGGACCACTGCGTCCCACCAGGTCTGTGCGAAATTCACAGTTTGGATGTCATTCACAGTTTCGACGTCATTCACAGGACCGACGTAGTTCACAGCACTGTGGTCGATCACAGCACTGTCGTCTGCAGGCGGGAACGCAGCCCCGCGACGAGTATTTCCAGTCCGAAGTCGAAGGCGGCTTCGCCGCGCTCCCCGGACGGTCCTGCGTCCGCCAAAGCGCGGGTGAGCATGGGATAACCCTGTGCTGGTGGGGCCCACACAACGTCCGGCGCTGCGAGGTCAAGTGCGAAGCCCAAGGCGAAACTGTCAATGGTGGAGATCGCCGAAACCACGTCTTGGCCACGGAAGCCGGCCCCTTCGAGTGCCACCGCCAGATTTTCGTAGAGCGCCAGGACCTGGTCATCCTGGACGGTTTGGAGCACCAGCAGGGGCGCGAGTTTGGGATGGCGGGCGAAGGCGTCACGATAGCTGCGGACGATGGCGCGCAGGGCCGCCTCCCAGTCCTCTCCGTCTTTGAGGGCGTAGGGGCTTTCGGAGATAATCCGGCCCCGCATCAGCTCAAGGATCTCTTCCCGGCCACTGACGTGGTTGTAGATGGAGGACTGGCTGACCCCGATGCGTTTTGCGAGCTTTGGCAGGCTGAAGTCCCCCGCTTCATCCACCAGTTCCAGGGCGGCAGTGACGAGGGCATCGATGGATATCAGCGGGACCAGCGGGCGTGCCATACGGGTGTCTCCATTCAAGGTTGTTGTTACGACTCTAGCCAGAACTTTGCGTCAAGGTATTGTGCCGCCGGTCACAAGGACCTACCATAAACGAAAGCCTTTCGCTAAGCGCTCGGCTCATTGTGAAGACTTCCCTCCCCATGAACTCAGAGGACCCCCATGCCTGACCTCGAAACCCGACCTCCAGCAGCGGATGCTGGAAATGGACTCAAACGGAACGCGATCGGCACCGGTGGCATCGCCTTCCTGGTGATCTCCGCAGCAGCGCCCTTGACCGTGATGGCCGGCGTGGCGCCTGTAGCCATTGGCATCGGGGGCATCGGCGCCCCCATGGGCTACATCATTGCCGGCGCGGTCCTGCTCGTCTTTGCCATTTCCTTCATGGCGATGACCAAGCATGTGAAAGCGGCCGGCGGCTTTTACACCTACATCACGCTGGCCATGGGCAAGACAGTGGGACTGGCCGCGGCGGTCCTGGCCATCGTTTCCTACAACTGCCTGCAAATCGGCGTCTATGGTCTGTTCGCCGTCCAAACCCAGGCCATGCTGCTGACACTGTTCGGCCTGGACGTGCCATGGCCGGCCGTCGCCTTGGTGGCTATTGCCGCCGTCTGGCTCCTTGGTTACCGCGGCATCGACGTCGGAGCCAAAGTCCTGGGGATTCTGCTCATCGCCGAGACGGCGATCCTTGCCATCATGGGCGTCGGAATCCTGGCGCGAGGTGGCGCGGAAGGCATCAGCTTCGGATCGTTCGCCCCGGAGCACGCTTTCACCCCTGGCGTCCTCGCGATCCTGGCCATTTGCTTCGCGGCCTTCATGGGATTCGAATCAACGGTGCTGTACCGCCAGGAAGCACGTAATCCGGACAAGTCCGTCCCCAGAGCAACCTACATCGCCATTGGTTTCATGTCCGTGTTCTACGCCTTCATCGTTTGGACCGTTATCCAGGCCTATGGCGACGGCAACGTGGTGAGTGCAGCGGGAGAGCTCGCCGACGGGATGTTCTTCGCCACCATCAGCCAGTACGTGGGCCCGTGGGCCGAGGTGGTCATGTATGTGCTCATCGTGACCAGCGTGTACGCCTCCCAGTTGGCTTTCCACAACGCCATCAACCGCTACGTCTACATGCTCGCCAAGGATGGGATCCTACCGGCGTTCCTCGGCAGGACCCACCCCAAGTACAAGTCGCCGCACCGTGCCGGGCAGATCCAGACTGTCCTGGCCGCCATCGTCATCATGATCTGCGCCATTGCCGGCGCCGACCCCTACAAGCACCTGCTGATCTGGGTCAACACCCCAGGCATCGTAGGGATCGTGGCGCTGCAAGGGCTGGTGTCCGTCGCAGCGTTCATCTACCTGCGCCGCAATGCAGCTGCGGTCACCAACCGGTTCCTCATACCCGTCAGCGCAGCCTCGGCCGTCCTCTTGTTCGGGGTGGTGGCGTTGATCGCCGTCAATATCGAGCTCCTGACCTTCGCGGACGCGCTGACCAACACCATCCTTCTCCTGGTGGCGCCCACCGTTTTCCTGGTAGGGCTGCTCCTCGCCCGAAGGCTGCGCGCCAACCGTCCCAACGACTTCGCCCGAATTGGAAGCTTCGAAACCCATGACTCCTGACCTCATCGTCCTTGCTGACACCATCCACACGCTGGACAGCCACCATGCCCATCCCCTCCAAGCAGTCGCCGTCAGCGGTGGGGTGGTAGCCGCCGTCGGAAGCCGCCAGGACGCACTGGACTGGCAGGCCACCGGCACGCGCGTGGTGGACCTCGGCAGCGCAACCCTGACGCCGGGCCTGGTGGACTGCCACATCCACCCAGTGTTCGGATTGGACCTCACTATCGGCGTGGACCTCTCCAGCGCGTCGACGCTGGAGGAAGTCCGTGCGCTCCTGCGGACAGAAGCAGCGCGCGACGTCGACTGGTTGCGCGGGTGGGGACTGAACCCGAACGCTTTCGGTACAGTGCCTCTGCACCGCAACGTGCTGGACGACGTCAGCGACGGTAAGCCCGCATTCATCCGGCTGTTCGACGGGCACTCGGCGGTGGCCAACAGTCGTGCACTGGCCGTGGCCGGAATCCACGGCCGGTACGAATTCGAGCAAGCGTCGGAAGTGGTGTGCGATAGTGACGGCGTCCCCACCGGATTCCTCATCGAAGCCGCCGCGATGGAGCTGGTCCAAAGCCACATACCCAAGGAACCATTCGACGAGCGCAAGAGCCGGCTCGGCGCGCTCCTGCGTGACTTTGCCCGCTCGGGCCTGACCGGTGGCCATGTCATGGACCACAGTGACGAATCGTCGGCGCTCTTGCAGGCACTTGAAGACGACGGCGAACTGCCGCTACGGCTGCGTACGGCACCGTGGTGCATGCCGGGCAGCGGCGAAGGCGAGTGGAAAGAACTTGCCCGGACCATTGGCACCGGAGGCCGACGCTGGTCCATTGAAGCCATCAAGCTGTTCGTCGATGGAACCGTGGATAATGGCACCGCCTGGCTCTACGAACCGGACCTGTATGGCCAGTCCACGGCACCGTTCTGGCCACGGCCGGAGGAATACACGGGCGCTGTCCAGTATTTCGCTTCCCGCGGCATCCCCACGGCGACGCATGCGATTGGTGATGCAGGAGTGGAACACGTGTTGGATGCCTTGGAATCACTGCGGGGTCTTGTGCCGGCAGACATTCTGCGCGGGACCGTCCACAGGATCGAGCACCTGGAGACCGTGCCGGATGATCTCGTGGACCGTTTCAAGGGAACGGGTGTGGTCGCCAGCATGCAGCCGACGCATTGCACGCATTACTCCCTCGCCGACCACAGCGATAACTGGTCCACGCGTCTCGGGGCGGAGCGTGCCGACCGGGCGTGGCGGTGCCGGGATCTTCGCGAGGCCGGAGTGACCCTGGGCATTGGCTCTGACTGGCCGATCGCTCCCTATGAGCCCCTGCCGATCATGGCCGATGCCCAGCTGCGGCGCCGTTCCGGAGCGCCAGAGCAGGAACCCATCGCGCCGTCACAGGCCCTTAGTGCACTCCAAGCCCTTGAGGGCTACACCTCGCACGCGGCCAAGGCCGCCGGGCTCTGGGACGTCTCAGGCTCGATCACAGTAGGGAAGCGCGCAGACTTCACTGCGTTCGAACTCGATCCCTTGACCGCGGATCCGGACGAGTTCGCCGCCAGCAGCGTGCTGGGGACCTTCGTGGACGGCGAAATTCAGTTCCTGCTGGAACGTCTGGCGTAGCCGGAAGGAACTACATACGGTTCTTGGTCTTGGCCGTAGCAGGCGCAGTCCACGGGTCTTCGGGCCAGGGATGCCTGGGGTAGCGCCCACGCATCTCGGCCTTGACCTGCGCATAGGGCCCGGACCAGAACGACGCGAGGTCGTCCGTGATGGCCAGCGGCCTGCCTGCCGGGGACAGCAGATGGAACAGCACCGGCACCCTGCCGTCCACCACATGAGGGGTGCTGTCCCAGCCGAAACACTCCTGGAGCTTAACCGCCACCACAGGCCGGCCGCCGTCGGGCTGACCGCTGCCATCGGAAGCCTCCGGGTAGTCGATCCGCACGCGAGAACCGCTGGGCACCGCCAAGCGTTCAGGCACCAGGTCGTCCAGGCGGGTGGCCTCCGGCCAAGGCAGAAGGCGCCGCAGTGGGTCCGTGAGGTTGATGGATCGTGCGGGGGTGCCCGTGGCCATGGCCTCCAGTTCAGGGGCAAGCCACTCCTCCAGCCTGGCCAACAGACTCGATTCACTCACGTCGGGCCACGGTGGGCCGAGCTCACGATGCAACAGCGCGAGCCGCCGCCGCAGGGCATCAGCGGAGGTTGACCAGCCGATCATGGACAGTCCGGACTTTCCGAGTGCCTCGGCGACGGCATGGCGTCCTGCCTCCGGGGTGGCGCGAACGGGCGTGGATGAGAGGACGATCGCTCCCAAGCGTCGCTCCAGTCGGGCAGTCACCCGTCCCTGCCCAAAGGCCGCTTGCACACTTTCTTCCAGCAGCCCCGGCGCTGCAGCTTCCGCCAGTTCAGCAGACAATGGGGCCGCCGCACGGATGACCGCCCCGGTTCCGGCAGCGTCCCGGCCTTGGGCGCGCGACACTTCGGCGATGGCGAGCCAATCCTGGCCGGACAACGGGCTTCCTGCCGGCAAGCCGGCCCGCGTCCCCGACGACAACAGGTACGTGGTGGTTCCATCGCCTGGAACACGACGAGCCACGCGGTCCGGGAAGGCCAAGGCCACTACAAGTCCAGCAGCCTCCACCGCGGTGACGTCAGTGACCAAGGACTGACGCTCGACGGCGGCCGCTTCCTGCCGCACTATCGACTCCATGCGCTTCACCTCCTCAGTGAAACGCCGCCTGCCGGGGTCGGAACCGGAACGAAGGGACGCCAGCAGCTTGGTCAGGTCAGCCCCGGGTGCCCGATGGTCACCTGCCACGAGAGCGACGATTTCCGCCGCTGCGCGCTGGCCCACCACCGCGGCTCCGTCGATCAGGGCGCGGGCAAGCCGGGGGTCGGCAGGGACCCGCGCCAAGGTTTTGCCCAAGGCGGTGGCTACCCCATCGTCAGCGACGGCACCCAACTCCCGGAGGACCTCAACGGCATCGTCCATGGCCGTCCGGGGCGGTGTGTCAGGAAGCGAAAGGCCACGGCCTCCCGGTGCGCCCCAGCAGGCAAGAACCAAGGCAGCACCGGTCAGGTCCGCGACCGAAATTTCGGGGGTTTGATGTGCGGGAGCAGCGGCAAAAGCCTGTTGGTCGTAACAGCGAACTACCGTACCGGGTCCTTGTCGCGCAGCGCGGCCCGCCCGCTGATCAGCGGATGCGCGGGAACAGGAGACCGTTACCAGGCCCGTCATCCCCCGCCCCGCATCGCGGCGGGGTTCGCGGGAAAGCCCGGAATCTATCACCAGCCGCACCCCCGGGACAGTGAGCGAGGATTCCGCCAACGACGTGGACACGATGATCCGTGGCGGGCCTCCCGGTTCCCGGCCGGAGATGGCGCGGTCCTGGGCCTCCGGGCCGATCTGGCCATGCAATTCAAGTACCTCAACGCCCCCTTGCACCTGCGCGCGGAGGCGGCTGGCGACGTCGGATACTTCACGCGCGCCCGGAAGGAACACCAAGGCGTCCACATCGGGGTTCAGCAGCAACGCTGACGCGTGGGCCGCGGCCGCCGTGCGGGCGACGTGATCGAGGAAGGCCCGTGCCAATCCCCTGCCATCCAGCCTCTGTTCCCTGCCCGGAACCCATGCCACTTCCAAGGGGTGCAACGCTGAGGGACAGTCGACAACGGGAGCCGGCCCGCCGCCGTCGTGGGTGCTTCCTCCCAACAGCGCGGCGAAACGCGGTGCGTCAAGGGTGGCCGACATGGCGACGAGCATGAGGTCGCCGCGAAGTTCGTGGACTTCGGCGAGCATGCCCACCAGCAGATCTGTTTCGAGTCCACGCTCATGCACCTCGTCAAGGACCACGGCGTGGATGTCCTCAAGTCCGGGGTCGGCGAGGAGTCGTCGGAGGAGTATGCCTGGTGTGACGAATTCAACCACCGTGTCCTGGCTGGTTTTGCTTTCCCCGCGGACGGTATAACCCACTCGGTCGCCAAGGCGGCTGCCGTCCAGCAAGGCAAGGCGACGTGCGGCTGAACGGGCCGCAACACGTCGGGGTTGGGTGACGACGACACGGGGCCGAACACCTTGCCGCTGGTCCAGGAGATTGGCAAGCAGCGGCGGCACCAACGTGGTCTTGCCCGTGCCGGGCGGCGCCTGCACCACTGCCGTGCCGCCGTCGCCCTGTTCTGTCAGGGCCGCAGCCAGGTCCTTGAGGGAATCAGCAAAGACCAGCCCCGTCCCCATGGTGTCCAGTCTGAAAGTCACCTGTCCATTGTCCCTGTTGCGCGGCACCGAAAAGGCCGCGACCCCGTGAGGGAGCGCGGCCTGATCGGTGGTGCCGTGGCTTCTAGCCGATGGTGGAGGCGTCAATGACGAAGCGGTAGCGGACGTCCGAGGCGAGCACACGCTCATAGGCCTCGTTGATCTTGCTGGCCGGAATGACCTCGATCTCGGCACCCAGGCCGTGCTCCGCGCAGAAGTTCAACATCTCCTGCGTTTCGCGGATGCCGCCAATCGCAGAACCGGCAAAACGGCGACGACCGGTGATCAATGAAAAAACGTTCACCGGCAACGGCTCCGCCGGAGCACCAACGTTGACAAGCGTGCCATCCAGCGTCAGCAGCTGCAGGTAGGCGCTGATGTCGATGGACGCACTGACCGTGTTGATGATGAGGTCGAACGTCCCGCCGAGCTGTTCGAACGTGGACGGATCGCTGGTGGCGTAGTAGTGGTCCGCGCCCAGCTGGAGACCGTCCTCCATTTTCTTCAAGGATTGTGAGAGGACTGTCACCTCCGCGCCCATGGCGTGGGCGAGCTTCACGGCCATGTGGCCAAGGCCGCCAAGACCAACAACGGCAACCTTTTTGCCGGGGCCGGCACCCCAGTGGTGCAGGGGTGAGTAGGTGGTAATACCGGCACACAGCAGCGGCGCGGCGACGTCCAGGTCCAGGCCTTCCGGGATCGTGACAACAAAGTCTTCGTTCACCACGACGTGGCTGGTGTAGCCGCCTTGAGTGATGGTGCCGTCACGGTCAACGGACCCATATGTACCGACGTTTCCGTTGAGGCAGTATTGTTCTTCCCCGGCCAGGCAATGCTTGCATTCCTTGCACGAGTTGACCAGGCAGCCAACGCCAACCCGGTCGCCCACCTTGTGTTTGGAGACATCCGAGCCAACTTCGGTGACGATGCCCGCGATTTCGTGGCCGGGCGCCAGCGGATACTGCTGTGGGCCCCAATCGCCCCGCACAGTGTGGATGTCAGAGTGGCAAATGCCGGCGAACTTGATGTCGATGCTGACGTCGTTGGGGCCGACGTGGCGGCGTTCGATAGTGGTGAGGGTCAGGTCGCCCGTAGCCGAGGGGGCAGCGTAAGCGTTAGCGGTAGGCATGTTTCTCCTGCGTGGTGAACGTTGTGGATGCTTTCCATCTAACCCTCTTTCCCTGGGTGAAAGGAGTTACTGCTGTTAGGGGTAATGGCAGGGACTCCCTCAGCAGGTCAAAACGCCTACATTTGGAAGCATGGACAACCGGACTGAGACGCGCGACTTCCTGGCCACTCGGCGGGCCAAGATCACTCCCGAACAAGCGGGGCTCGCCGCCTACGGTGGGAATAGGCGCGTGCCGGGGCTACGACGCGGTGAGGTAGCCATGCTTGCTGGTGTGAGCGTGGAGTATTACACGCGTCTTGAGCGCGGTAACCTCTCAGGCGTTTCGGAAAGCGTCCTGGAGTCACTGGCTGGCGCGTTGCAACTGGATGACGCAGAACGGGCGCATTTGTACGACCTCGCCCGGGCAGCGAGCGACGGCGGCAGAGCACGGCGGCGACCGGTGCGGAAGCAAGCCATTCGACCTGGAGTGCAACTCACGCTGGACGCGATCACGCAGTCACCGGCGTTTGTCCGAAATGGACGCTTGGACATTCTGGCCACCAACGCCTTGGGACGGGCACTCTACGCCGATATCCATGACAGCCCCGCCGGTCCGCCCAACCACGCCCGCTTCCTGTTCCTCGACCCCCGCAGCCACGACTTCTACACGGACTGGGAACGAGCGGCCAACGACACTGTGGCCATCATGCGTACAGAGGCAGGCCGAGATCCCTACGACCGCGGACTCAGCGACCTGGTGGGCGAACTTTCCACCCGCAGCGAGGAATTCAGGGTCCGCTGGGCCTCCCACAACGTCCGGCTGCACTACACCGGGAAGAAGCACTTCCGGCACCGGATCGTGGGAGACCTGCATTTACTCTATGAAGCCCTTGAACTATCGGCCGACTCCGGCTTGACCCTCACGGTCTACAACGCTGAGCCCGGCACGGGCACCGCTGATGCCCTGACTCTGCTTGCCAGTTGGGCGGCAACCCAGCTGACTCCGCAGTCCTCAGAAGACGTGCGCCAGAACCTTCGCCAGTGACCACCCGGCCCTTTCAGTTCTGATCGTTTAGCGGCCAGGCGTTGACCGGGCTTGTAGGCCAGCCAATAATGATGGCAAGCGCTTTCCCGTTCCAGCCATGTGGCCCCTATCCCTGATTGCGGAGACAACAACGTGAATCCCCGGCACGATCTTAAGTACGACTATTCGCCCTGGACGTTCTGGGGCTCAGCCGCGGATTCCGAGCGCGAGGCGCAGCTCGAGTACCAAGAGGGCATTGCTGAACGGCTGGGCATCCTCCTTGGAGAGCGGGCCTTCCTGTCCCCACTGGCCAATCTTGATACAGACACACTCTCGATCGGCGTCGGCTCGTTCATCGCCGCCCATGCATACGTCACTGGCTCCATCACCATTGGCGACGACTGCACGATCAATGCCTTCACGGTGGTCCGTGGGAATATCACCATGGGCGACGGTGTCCGGATTGGCGCACACACATCCATCCTGGGCTTCAACCATTCCATGGACCCGTCCGAGCCTGTGTTCAGGCAGCCGCTCACCAGCAAAGGCATCACCATTGGAGACGACGTCTGGATCGGTTCCAACGTCGTGATCCTTGATGGCGTCACCGTTGGGTCACACGCCGTCCTCGCCGCGGGTGCCGTAGTCACCAAAAACGTTCCGGAGTGGTCCGTGGTGGGTGGTAATCCCGCGCGTAGGATCCGGGACCGGCGGGATACCTCCGGTGCCAAGCCAGCCGCCCAACCACCAGCAGCTGACGACAGGATGCGCTCCGCGCTTGCGGCCTTCGCCAATACGGCGCGCGCCGACGCCCCAACGATTCTCGCGCGCAGCTGGAGGCCCGCTGCCGATGGTCAGTTCCTGGACCGACCCGGCGTGGAACCCACAGTAAGGGCACATTGCGACGCGATTGAGATCGCGGACCTGCTCCTGGGCTCTGTTCCTCCGCAACTTTCGCGGGAAGAACACGTGCGTCGACTCCAAGGCCTTCAGGATCACGTGACTGGCCTCGTGCCGGAACTCGGGCTTGATGGGCCGGCCTCCGCTGGAGGTCTTCGATTCGGCGCTGGCCCGGCGACCTACCATGTGCTTTCCGTAGGGTATGCCCTGGACCTGGCAGGAAGCCGGTTCGTGCACCCGATTCACGCGGTGGCGGAAACCGACCCTGCGTCGCTGGTGGCTCAGATGGACTCCCTTCCCTGGCGAAAGGAAGCGTGGGAAGCAGGTGCGTGGGTTGATGCATGGGGAACCGCTGCCTATTGGAACCTCACACAGAACCACGGCAGTTCTCCGGGGTCACTGAATACCTTGTTCGGTTGGTTGATGACCCATGCCAATCCGCTTGCCGGGACGTGGGGCACTCCCACGGACGACACCCGCCTCAAGGTGGTCAACGGCTACTACCGCCTGACGCGTGGCACTTTCGCTCAGTTTGGGTTGCCTGTGCCGTACGTCGAACGGCTCGTGGACACCGTGCTGGAGCACTCGGCGGATCCGCGGTACTTCGGCCCGGGTAGGCAAAATGCCTGCAACGTCCTGGATGTTGCCCATCCCCTGTGGCTCGCGGCCAAGCAGTCCAATCATCGCCGGGACGAGGCGAACGCCTGGGCACGGGGCCAGCTCAGCCAGGCGCTGGGTTGGTGGCGTGCTGGGGAAGGGATGGCCTTCAGCATCGCGCCGGAAAGCGGAAACCAACACCTGTCAACGCTACAAGGCACAGAGATGTGGCTCGCCATCATCTGGTACCTCGCCGACCTTCTCGGAGGCGCCGAAGCCCTGGGCTACCGCCCCCGCGGAGTTCACCGCCCTGAGCCTGCCCACTATCTGCCGACGCTGTAAACGGAGACAACAAGCCAGTGTTTTCCACATAGGTGAATCCGTGACCTACTACTCGGACAAGTGGGCGATCTTGCGTTCCAGCGATGTGCGTTCGGCGGCATTCGAGCAGAGGTCCAAGGCTTCAGCCAGGGCCTCCCTCGCCTCGCTGTAGCGGCCAAGCCGGGACAGCAACTCACCCCGCACTGTCGGCACGAGGTGGGAACCGTCCAGCTCACCCCTGACCTGAAGCGCATCCAGGAGTTCCAAGCCCGAGGCTGGGCCCGAAGCCATGGCCACTGCCACGGCGCGGTTCAATTCGATGATGGGCGACGGCGTCAGTCGGCCAAGTGCTTCGTACAGGATCACAATCCGCTGCCAGTCCGTCTCCCCCGCCGTACGCGCCACGTCATGGCATTCAGCAATCGAGGCCTGCAGTCCATAGGCGCCGAGACCCCGGCCCGCCGCCACGGCCGTCGCAAGCGCCGCCCTGCCTCGCCGTATGGCGGACTGGTCCCACCGCCGTCGATCCTGGTCTTCCAGAAGCACTGGCAGTCCAGCAGCGTCGAGCCTCGCCGGGAAGCGGGCCGCAGTCAATTCCATCAACGCCAACAGCCCGAACACCTCGGGCTCAGGGGCCAGCCGCACCAACACACGGGCAAGTCGGCGGGCCTCATTGGCCAGCTCTGTCCGCATCCAAGTATCACCGCCGGAGGCGAACGAACCCTCGGTGAAAATCAGGTAGACCACTTGCAGAACGGACCCCAGCCGCTCAGGAATCTCGCCTGTTTCCGGCACGCCAAACGGGACGTGGGCCGCCGCAAGCGTCTTCTTGGCACGCGTAATGCGCGCCTGAATAGTTGGAACGGGGACCAGAAAGGCCTTGGCAATCTCCTCGGTACCCATGCCACCAACCACCCGAAGCGTCAGGGCGATTCGAGCTTCCTTGGACAACACCGGGTGGCAGGAAATGAACATGAGTGCCAGCACGTCGTCGTCGATGGCGTCAGGGTTGAACAAAGTGTCCACGCCCGGTGCCTCCTCGGACAGGTCGTGCGCCAGTAGGGCGTACTTTTCATCACGGAGGGCACGCCTCCGGAACGAGTCGATGGCACGCCGCCGGCCGGTGGTCAGGAGCCAACCCGCCGGCTCAGCCGGAATGCCGCTCACCGACCATGACACCAACGCTTCCGCGAGTGCCTCCTGCGCAAGGTCCTCGGCCAGCGGGAAGTCCCCCGTGTAGCGGGCGAGGGCGCCGACGATGCGGGCAGATTCACTACGCCACACAGCTTCGACGGCGGCCCTTGCCTCATTGCGGCTCACTTCGGCTGCTGCCTACGGCTGTTCAGTGGGCCTAGAGTTGCCCGGTCTGCTCGCGCCACGCGCGTTCCTTTTGGATCCATTCGTTGTCCTGGGGGAACTCGTCGATGCTGGTGACGCGCCTGATCTCGGTCTTGGTTCCCGAGGTCATCGGTGCCCGCTTAGCCCATTCGATCGCTTCCTGCTGGGACGCGACATCCAGGATGTAATAACCGCCGAACAGTTCTTTTGTTTCACCGTAGGGGCCGTCAGTGACAACGGGAGTTTCGCCGGTGAAGTCGACCACCACGCCATCTTTGGCGTCGTCCAGCCCTTCAGCTGCGAGGAGGACGCCGGCGCGGATCAGTTCGTCGTTGAACTTTCCCATGGCTTCGAGGATCTCGTTGAAGTCGATGTCTTGGAACTTGGCGTATGAGTCGTCGTCTGCCCGCATGATCAGCATGTACTTGGCCATTTGGATCAATCTCCTGTGTTGTGGAAGGTCGCCTTTCGACCTTCTCATCCATAGGTCGAACAGTGCGAGGACAAATCGACAACACCCTGGAAAAGTTTCCGGCAGTGATGAACAGGGATCCCCCGGGCGTACCCTGAGGATCCCTTTTCATCCGTTACGGCCGTGGGTGGCGTCCTACCGGCCGCCTCCTCCGATGACTCCCGCTTCAACTGCCTTCGTCACAGCATCGGCTTCGGCTTGGGTCAGCTTGCCGTCCGTGACGGCCTTATCGAGTCGCGTCTTCAGCGCAGCAGCGCGTTGGGCCTGGCTGTCGGCACGGATTTCCTCCAGGGCCGTCGTCACCTTGGCCTCGTCAACGCCGAGCGCTTCGGCCAGCGACTTGGCGAGGGCTGCGTCCTGCGCCGAACGGTCCGGCTTGGTACCCACCACGCCCCCGGTTGGCGGCGTGGTGGGCTTGTTGGCCTCACGGAAGGCCTTGAGGGCCTCGGTCACTTTGGCTTCGTCAACGCCGAGCTTGGTGGCCAGCTCAGTGGCAATCTGGCCACCGTCACGACCATGTCCGTGGCCGCCTGGCTTGCCGCCGCGATCGGAAGGGGTGGTTGCATCTGCTGACGAGGTAGCGCTGGGCGACGGGGTGGTGGCCGCTGTGGCCATACTGGTTACGCCCATTCCTGCACCCAACGCCAGCGCTCCTGCTGCAACGCCCAGCGTAATTCTCTTGGTTTTCGACATGTACCTCTCCTCAATGAGCCGTTAGGTACGGCTGGTGTCTGAGGGACGGTCGGTGGTGCCGTCCTCTTATCACCATGAGAGGGCCACCCCAGTCCACGCTGTTGCGAACCTTTGATTGTGCTGTGAATGCAAAGGAGGGGCTGTGAAATGGAGCTTTTTCAGTGAACGCGGTCCAAGGCATCGAGGAGGCGCTTGACCGATCCGCCCAGGTTCCAGTCGACGGCCAGCTGCTCCAGTTCCGCCCGCGCCTCGCCAGCGACGGGACGCAGTTCGGCGCCCGCGTCCTCGAGCGTGGGGACCTTCAGGTCCCGCACAACGTTGACGACGGCGGGCGCCACCTTAAGGTAGTCCGCCGCCGCTGAAAGTTTGGCTCGGACGGTAGCCGACAACCCGCCGTCGGGGTCTTCAGCCGCTTCCAGCAGGGCATCCAGCGAACCGTACTCGCCGAGGAGGGACGCTGCTGTCTTCTCGCCGATCCCGGCCACGCCGGGGAGACCGTCCGAAGCATCCCCTCGGAGTGTGGCAAAGTCTGCATACTGTTGCGGAAGGACGCGGTACTTCCCCACCACTGCAACCTCGGTGAGTACCTCCAGGTTCTTCATGCCGCGGGCGGTGTAGATGACCCTGACGTCACGGTCGTCGTCTACGAGCTGGAAGAGGTCGCGGTCACCTGTCACCACATCGGTGGGGATGCGGGCATGGGTTGCGTAGGTACCCACGACGTCGTCCGCTTCATGCTCATCAACACCCACCACCGCGATGCCAGCGAGAGCCAGTACGCGTCGGATCATGGGAATCTGCGCCTCCAACGGATCGGGGACTACCTCGACGTCGGGTCCGTCCGCCACGATCTCGGCCACCCGGTGTGACTTGTAACTGGGGATCAGGTCCACCCGCCATTGCGGGCGCCAATCGTTGTCCCAGCAGGCGACGACGTGCGTTGCCTCGTAGTCGGTGGTGAGGCGGGCAATCATGTCCATCAGTCCGCGAACGGCGTTGACCGGCGTTCCGTCCGGCCGACGGATGGTATCCGGCACGCCATAGAAAGCACGGAAATACAACGAAGCGGTGTCCAGGAGCATCAGTCGCGGCATACCCCCGATCCTGACACGCCGACCGTCCATTACGAAGGAACCAACCCGATTCAGTCGGAACAGGGCGCCAAGACTTGAACACCGATGTGAGCAGGATTACCATTGTGTGAGCGATAATAGAACACCATGTTCTATTATCGAACAACTTGGCGATTGTCAGCCCACAAAGAAGTGAGGAAAGCCCGTGCAGTTCCACCATCACGGATACGTATCCGGTGACCCCCGAGTCGAACCGGGGGCCGGCGTCGGAATCGACCGCCCAGCCGATCTTCCAGACGAAGTTGACGTCCTCATCGTGGGCAGTGGTCCGGCTGGGATGCTGGCCGCGGCGCAGCTGTCGCAGTTCCCTGACGTCACCACCCGGATCATTGAGCGTCGCCCCGGAAGGCTCGCTATTGGCCAAGCCGACGGCATCCAGGCTCGCAGCGTCGAGACATTCCAGGCCTTCGGGTTCGCCGAGCGCATCACCGCAGAGGCCTACCGTATTACCGAGATGGCCTTCTGGAAGCCGGACCCCGCTGACCACTCCCGCATCGTGCGCGCCGCCCGGGCTGTTGACGATCCCGCGGGCATCAGCGAGTTCCCGCACCTGATCGTCAACCAGGCTCGCGTGCTGGACTACTTCGCCGAATTCATGGCCAACTCCCCCACACGCATGACTCCTGACTACGGCTACGAATTCCACAGCCTTGAGGTCACGGGTGCGGGCGAATATCCCGTCACGGTAACGCTGGTCCATACGTCCGGGCCAAACGAAGGTCAGGCCCGCACCATCCGTGCCAAGTACGTCGTGGGCGCGGACGGTGCGCGGAGCAGGGTCCGTGAATCAATCGGCTGCCACTTGGCGGGAGACCAAGCCAACCACGCGTGGGGCGTTATGGACGTCCTGGCCGTCACCGACTTCCCGGACATCCGCACCAAATGCGCCATCCAATCCGGCAGCGGCGGCAGTATCCTCCTGATTCCCCGCGAAGGCGGCCACCTGTTCCGCATGTATGTGGACCTGGGCGAAGTAGCGGCCGATGATCACGGGGCCGTCCGGAAAACCACCATTGAGCAGATCATCCAGAAGGCCAACGACATCCTCCACCCCTACACCCTGGACGTCCGCAACGTGGCGTGGCACAGCGTGTACGAGGTCGGCCACCGCCTCACGGACAGGTTCGACGACGTTCTGCCGGAGGAGCGCGGGACCCGCACCCCGCGGGTGTTCATCACCGGCGACGCGTGCCACACCCACAGTGCGAAGGCCGGCCAGGGAATGAACGTCTCCATGCAGGACGGCTTTAACATTGGCTGGAAGCTCGGACACGTCCTTGAAGGCCGCAGCCCCGAAAGCCTGCTGGATACGTACTCTGCGGAGCGCCAAGTGGTAGCGAAAAACCTTATCGACTTCGACAAACAATGGTCCTCCCTTATGGCCAAGAAGCCCGAAGAGTTTGAAGACCCCGCGGAACTGGAGAACTTCTACACCAGCACCGCCGAGTTCCCCGCGGGCTTCATGACGCAGTACGCCCCTTCCATCCTGGTCGCTGAGCCGCAGCACCAGGGACTCGCAACGGGCTTCCCCATCGGAAAGCGTTTCAAGTCTGCGCCGGTGCTCCGTGTCTGCGATACCAACCCGATGCACCTGGGCCACCATGCCAAAGCCGACGGCCGATGGCGTATCTACGTCTTCGCCGACTCCGCGAAGGCCGGCGCCCCAGGCGCGGTAGCGGACTTGGCCGAGTGGATAGCGAACTCGCCGGACTCCCCGCTGGCCGCAACGCCGTCGAACCTTGACAGGGATGCCTGGTTCGACGTCAAGGTGATCTACCAGCAGGACCACACCAACGTGGACATCAACGCCGTTCCGGCGGCCTTCAAACCCACCGTCGGGCCCTTCAAGCTCACCTACCTGGAGAAGGTATTCGGCGCAGATCCGGCGAACGACATCTTCGAACTGCGCGGCCTCAGTCGTGACGGCGTGGTGGTGGTTGTCCGCCCTGACCAGTACGTGGCCAACGTGCTGCCGTTGACGGCGACGGCGGAACTCGGCTCGTTCTTCGCACCTCTGCATTCCGCTCGGCGCATTGAAGCAGCGCAGGCGAATAAAGGCCTGGTGAGCAACCAAGCCTAGGCGTCCAACAGGTGCCGGGAACCCCACAGGGGTTTCCCGGCACCTGTCGTTTAACGCGGTGCCATGACATTTCGGCCTACAGGCGGAAGGTTTACACGGCTGTAACGCAAACCACTAGCCGCAAACAGAATTGCAGAGTATGTTAATTGCAATCCAGTTTGCCGAGTGATGTGCATTACAAGGAGTTTGAGACCGTGACAAGCAAGCAAGAAGAGGCGGGCACCGCACCCATGGCGCGGGAAGCCGTGGACCACGCGTGGCTGGGAGACGCGCTCCCCGAGATTGCGCTGTCCAAGTCGCAGGCGAGGGTTGTGGAAGTCATTGCCCGAAATCCGCAGCTTTCTTCATATGCGGACATCGCAGAAATCGCCCAACGCTCCGACGTCAACAATTCCACCGTTGTCCGTACCGCCCAGCGCCTGGGCTACCGCGGCTGGCCCGACCTCCAGCGCGAGCTTCGCTCTCGGTACCTGGTGATGATCTCCACCGAAGACACCCTTCTCGAGCACGGCGAGCACCGCAGCCCGCTCCACGACGCACTGACTCACGACATCGAGAACCTGCGGCTCACCCTCGACTCAAACACTGCCGAAGACGTCGAGGCCGCCATCGCCGCCCTCGCCTCAGCGCAGTCCATCACCACCATTGGCATCGGCTCCTTCGCTGGACCGGCAAGCGTCATGGCGCACTTAGGGTCCACCATGGGATACCCCATCACGCTGGAAAACCGGGGCGGCGTCCACTTGGCCTCGGCAGCCAACAGCCTCGGCCCCGGTGACGTCCTGGTGGTGGTCAATATGTGGCGGTCAGTCCAACAGATCATCGTCACTGCAGAAGCCGCCAAGCAGTCCGGTGCCACCGTCGTGGCCATCAGCGATATGCGCCGTGGACGCCTTGCTGCAGCCGCGGACCACCTGCTGATCGTCGCCTCGGAAGGAATCTCCTTCTTCCAGTCCGTGACCGCGGCCAATTCCATGGTTTACGGCCTGCTGGCCGGCATGGAAGCAGCCCACCCGGAGCGCAGCCGAACTGCCATCCGGCGAACCCAGCAACTCTGGAAAGACCTGGACATCTACCTGGACTGACGCGGGCTGTTGGCCACCACAGTCTTCCTCCGTCAAGATCCCCACTTAGGAGTACTCATGAGCAACAACCGCCGCATAGCCGTCATCGGCCTCGGATCCATGGGAGGCGCGATGGCGTCAACCCTGCACAGTGCGGGCTGGGACGTCACAGGCTTCGACCCCTCGGAAGCTGCACGCAACGCCGCTGCCGGGGCTGGAATCTCCACCACGGCAGAACTACGCGACCTCGCCGGCGTCCCGTACGTCGTCCTGTCCTTGCCCTCAGCCAAAATAGTCGAGGCAACCGTACCGGTGCTCCTCTCAGCGCCCGGGACCCTCGCAATTATTGACACCACCACCTCCGAACCAAGCACCAGCACGTCCATGGGGACCCTGGCGGACTCCCACGGCGCAGCGTTCGTGGATGCGCCGGTTTCCGGCGGGCGCGACGGCGCAGCAACCGGAACACTCAGTGCCTTCGTCGGAGCAACAGACACCGCCGTGGCGGCTGCCCAGCCCGTCCTCGACGCGCTCACCGGCGGAAGGTACGCCCACATCGGCGGACCCGGCAGCGGAAACGTCGTCAAACTGTTGAACAACGTCCTTGCCGCCGCCAACCTCGTCTCCGTGGGAGAAGCCCTCGGCGTGGCGAAGGCCTATGGAATCGATCCGGCCGTGGCTGCCGCCAGCATCAGCAACGCCTCCGGAGGCAGCAAAGTCTCCGCCGCGATGTACCCCAACTGGGTTTTGTCCGGCACCCACGACTCCGGTTTTTCCCTCGGCCTGATGGCACGGGATGCTGCCCTCGCCATCGACATGGCACGGCAGGTCGGCGAGCACCCCGAACTTTTGGCAGCCGCGGCCGAACAGTGGCAGGAAGCACTGGCTGCCCTTGGGCCGGCCGCAGATTTCACCGAGATCGCCAGGACAGTTGCGCCCGCTGTAACTCCCGCCGGCGCCCCCAAAACCACGCACGTCGCGTAGCCATCCAGTAACAAAAGGACAGTATTTTGAACATCACTACAGCCCCTCCTGCCTCCTCCGCGAAGACAGCCCGCGATGTCCTGGGCGCAGCCTTTCCTACGGGCCTGGGCGCTTTCGTCGACGGAAGGGTGCTCCCTGGATCAGGCAGCAATGTCACTCTGACGTCTGCGGCCACGGGTGAAGCCTTTGCCACGTATGCCGATCCCGGCACTGAAGGTGCCGACGCCATTCTGGAGAGCTCCGTTCGCGGCGCTGCAGCATGGGGCTCCCTGAACGGCTTCGACCGCGCTGCCATCCTCCGTAACGTCAGCAGGGTGGTCGAAGCCCACACCGAGGAATTGGCGATCCTCGAATCGGCCACCACTGGAAAGCCCATCCGTGATGCCCGCGTTGAAGCATCCAAAGTGGCCGAAATGTTCGGCTATTACGCAGGCTGGGCGGACAAGCTCACTGGCCAGACCATTCCCGTGCCGGGCCCGTGGCACACGTACACAGAGCGGGTCCCGTGGGGAGTCGTGGTGGCGATTACTCCTTGGAATGCCCCGCTGTTCACGGCCGGCTGGAACTCGGCGGCGCCACTCGCAGCCGGCAACGCCGTCATCATCAAGCCCAGCGAATTCACACCTGCCACAACCGTCCGTCTCGCCCAACTGGCCCACGAAGCCGGACTCCCCGACGGCGTTTTCAACGTAGCCGTGGGGCTCGGGCAGACTGTGGGAGCCACCCTCACGTCCGATCGCCGGGTCAACAAAGTCAGCTTCATCGGTTCCGTCCCCACGGGCCGACGGGTTGCCGTAGCCGCTGCGGAAGCCGGAATTCCAGCCTTGTTGGAGCTTGGCGGCAAGAGTGCCAACATCGTCTTCGCCGACGCCGACCTCGAGCGCGCCGCCGACGGCGCCATCTCCGCCATCTTCTCCGGTGCCGGGCAATCCTGCGTGGCCGGGTCGCGCCTGCTGGTGGAACGCAGTGTTCACGCCCGGTTTATTGAAATGGTGGCCGAACGTGCTGCCCGGCTCCGGGTCGGGGATCCGCTGGACGCCGCCACCGAGGTGGGGCCGATTATCACCGCGCCACAGTTCGCGACCGTCACTGCGCTGATTGAGGCCGGGATGCACGACGGCGGACGTCGGCTAACGGGGGGAACATTGCCCGAGTCGTTGGCTGGCTCCCCTTTGGCCGGCGGTCATTGGGTCATGCCAACGCTGTTGGACGGCGTGACTCCCGCCAACCGTCTGGAGACAACGGAAGTCTTCGGACCCGTGGTGGGTGCGGACGCCTTCGACACCGAAGCTGAAGCGATCGCCCGTGCCAACAACACCAACTTTGGCTTGGCCGGCGCCGTGTGGACCTCCAACGTTTCCCGCGCCCACCACATCGCCCGTGAGGTGAAGGCCGGGACGTTCTGGATCAACTCGTACAAAACCATCCACGTAGCTGTTCCCTTTGGCGGCTTCGGTGATTCCGGCCACGGCCGCTCCTCCGGACCCGGTGTGTTGGACGAGTACACGCAGACCAAGGCAGTCTGGGTGCCCACACGGGCAGCCGGATCTCCCTTCCCGTCCCTGTCCTACTAACAGGAAGAATCATGGAATTCACCAATACAGCCTCCTCACTTGTGCTGCGTCAAGCCTTGGCGGAAGGCGTCACGTCATGGAAACCCCGGGTTCAGTCCCTGTCGGAGGACCTGCACGCCAACCCAGAGATCTCCTTCCAGGAAGTCCGGGCCGCAGAATCGATTACCTCCCTGCTCGCCGAAGGTGGCTTTGAGGTCACCCAGGGAACGGCCGACCTTCCGACAGCCTTCACCGCTACCGCGGGAACCGGAGATCTCACGGTTGCCCTGTGCGTGGAATACGATGCCTTGCCGTCGGTGGGGCACGCCTGCGGACATAACCTCATCGCTGGAGCCTCGGTGGCTGCTGCGCTGGCGCTCCTTCCCCATGTGGATGACCTTGGCATCACGTTGAAGGCGATCGGCACGCCAGCCGAGGAGCATGGAGGCGGTAAAGTGCTGATGCTGGAGCGGGGTGCCTTCGACGGCGTAGGCCTGGCATTGATGGTCCACCCGGTCCAGGACGGCGTGACGTACAACCCTGCGGGCACCACGGCCCAGGCTGTGGGCCGCTACGAGGCCGTCTTTACCGGCAAGGCCGCCCACGCGGCCGCCGCCCCACATATGGGCGTCAACGCCGGGGACGCGGCCGTGCTCAGCCAAGTTGCCATTGGCTTGCTCCGCCAGCAGATTCCCGGCGACCACCGTGTTGCCTGCTACGTGGCGGAGGCGGGCCACGTCACCAACATTATTCCGGATCATGCCGTGGTTCCCTTCGAATGCCGTGCCTTCACCCTCCCGGAGTACGAGGCACTGCTCGAACGGGTCAAGCACTGCTTTGAAGGCGCGGCTCTCGCCACGGGCACAACGCTCCAGATCGCTGCCGCGGAACCGCTCTACGAGCCGCTGGTCCAAGACGTTGAACTCGCCGCCCACTGGACCGAAGCCATGGATGCTTTCGGCAAAGACACATCCCCGGCGGCGGGAATGGGAGGGGGCTCCACGGACATGGGCAACATCTCCCAAGTCATTCCTTCCCTGCATCCGTGGTTGAGCATTCCCGGCGCCAACGTCCCCATCCATTCGCACGGCTTTGCAGCTCTTGCGAACACTCCCGAGGCATACGCCGTGATGTTCGAGGCAGCTACTGCGCTGGCTTGGACTGTGGCGGGTGCCGCAACAAATCCCCAGCAGAGAGAACGCTTCGTCAAGGCGGCCTACCGCCGTGAAGCCCTTATCCAGAAGGCAACATCATGAGCACCAGCACCGAAACCGCGCGGACAGACAAGGCCGGAACGCGGCTGACTCTTCCGATTGCCGCCCTGGCGTTTGTCATCGCCCTTGCGGTCCAGTTCATCGGCCAGGCCAAGATTGATCTCGGCATTGGAGCGATCATCATCTTCCCCATGGTCTGGGGCTTGATTCTTGGCCTATTGGTCTCCATCCAAAAGTTCAAGCCGCTCGGCCTGGATCTCCAGCGCGTGGCAGCGGCCCTTGTTGGTGTCGCCGTCCTGCTCCTGGTGGCCAGGCTTGCCTTCAACATTGGGCCCAGCCTGCCGAGCCTCATTAAGGCCGGCCCCGCGCTGCTCCTGCAAGAGGTGGGCCACTTGTTGGGAACCATCGTGTTGGCACTGCCATTGGCTGTCCTGCTGCGGATGGGCAAAGCCACCGTGGGCGCCACGTTCTCCCTGGACCGTGAACCGTCGTTCGCCATGGTCTCGGAGAAGTATGGTCCGGACTCCGATCAGTACCGCGGCGTCCTGGCAATGTACGTTTTCGGCACCCTGTTCGGCGCCATCTTCATCACACTGCTGACGTCGCTGGTTGCCAATTGGAAGATCTTTGATCCCCTGGCTTTGGCCATGGGGGCGGGCGTTGGTTCGGGCTCCATGATGGCTGCCTCAGCGGCGAGCATCATTGCCGCCTACCCGGCAGACCAGGAAGCCATCCTGGGCATGGCCGCCGTCTCCAACCTCATCACCACCATCCTGGGCGTCTATGTAGGCATCTACATCGCCTTGCCCGTGGCAGACCGGTTCTACAAGGTGCTCACCCGCAACAAGGAATCTCAGAAGGTTGCTGCCGGCACGGCTCCCCAGGCCCGCACCGCGGCTGAGTTGGAACAGGACGAGGTCCAGGCCGAGGAGAACCGCCGCTTCCGGGAAGAGGTGGCAAAGTCCTCTGCGGCGATGAAGTTGCCCCTGTGGCTTTCCTTGTCAGTCTTGACCGTATTGGGTGTTGGAACCGCCGCGGTGGCCGCGAAGGGCCTGAGCTGGTCCATCCTTGCCGGCTACGGCATCATGCTGGCCTTGGTCCTCGTCAGCCTGTTCCTGGCAAAGATCACCAGGAAGATCTCTGCCATCGTCTTCATCACCACCATCGGCGCGTACATTTCCAGCCCGTGGTTCTTCGGAGCCGGCGTTTTGAACGAGGCCGTCAAGACTGTGGACTTCCTGTCCATCGCCACGGTGATGCTGACTTTGGCCGGCCTTTCCCTTGGCAAGGACATTCCGTTGCTGCGGAATATCGGTTGGAAGATCATTCCCGTAGGTCTCGTGGCCATTACCGCGTCCTTCCTGCTTTCCACAGTCATTGCGGAGTTTGCCCTGGGCCTCTGGCACTGACAAACCACCTGGCTGCGGCCCGGACGCCCATCACGTGCGGGCATCCGGGCCGTTTCTGCTGCTGAACAACACGTCAAGATGGTTAGATTGGTGGCATGTTCAGGCGAAGCGCTGGGGGCGCAGTCATCGTTTCTGTTGGCTTGGCCTTGACAGGATGTGGCGCGCCGCAGCCTGCAGCGGCTCCTGAATGCGTGGTGGAGACCAACCTCGCACCAGAGACCGGAATCCTGTCAGGGGTGAACCTGGACTGGGAACACGAGACGCTGGCCGAGTACACGGCCAACCTCGGGAGGCGACCCGCCGTCGTCGTCAGCTTTTCGCCTTTCCCGATGTCGGACACAGACAACCGCAACGTCGAGGCCGCCGTCGAACAGGTCAGGGGCAATGGCGGCACCCTGCTCCTGACGCTGGAACCCCACGAGGGACTTGGGGAAGTCACCAAGGAGCGGGCTGGGGAACTTGCCATGCGGCTTGACGGTTACAACAAAGCCGGTGTTCCGGTGATCGTGAGGTTTGCCCACGAGATGAATGGTTCCTGGTACCAATGGGGACAGAAACCTGCCGACTATGTAGCGGCATTCAAGGTCGTGGCGGACGCCGTGCACCAATTCGCTCCTGGCAGCGACATGATGTGGGCACCCAACTACGGCGGTGGGTACCCCTTCAGTGGCGGCCAGTACCAAGCTGCGGCGGGTACCGCGGACGCTGTGGCGCTGGATACCGACGGCGACGGAAAAGTCAGTGCGGCGGACGACCCCTACCAGCCCTACTATCCCGGCGACGATGCCGTGGACTGGGTAGGCATGTCCCTCTACCACTGGGGCAACACCTATCCGTGGGGTGCCAATGTGCTGCCTGAGGAGGGCAAATTCCTGCAGCAACTCACGGGAACGTATAACGGCGCCGGCGGAAACGACCTCGGTGTTCCGGACTTCTACACGGAATACGGCGAAGCGCGGAGCAAGCCGGTCGCCATCCCTGAAACCGCTGCCCTCAGCATTCGCTCGCGCGACGGCGCGGATCCCCTATCCATCAAACAAGCCTGGTGGAGGCAACTGTTCGATCCCGCAATCCCCCGGGACTTCCCCGAATTGAAGATGATCAACTGGTTCGAGTGGGACAAGCTGGAGGTGGAGGTCAAAGCCGACGTCGACTGGACTGTCGCACAGGACACCTCGGTCCGTGACGCCTACATCGCGGACTTGCCCACGTGGTTCGTGGGTGCCGACGAGCCGAAAGCCTGCACCCCCCGGGCTTCCTAGGCAGGCCAGCACCATCGCGGGAGTCTGGCGGAGGACGGTAAACGGGACGAGAATGAGCTGGTGGTCCCTCCTCGATCCAACGGGGGCGGCGACACCATGAACGACGCCGCCCGGAAAATCCAACGCGTCTACCTCACGCTGACGCTGGGCAATACAGTGGCGGCGTCCTTCATTTGGGGCATCAACACGCTTTTCCTGCTGGACGCTGGCCTGAGCAACCTGGAGGCGTTCGCGGCCAACGCGTTCTTCACAGCCGGCATGGTTCTGTTCGAGGTGCCCACCGGGGTGATTGCGGATGGTTGGGGACGGCGTGTGTCGTTCCTGCTCGGCACCGTGACGCTGGCCGCCTCCACGTACCTGTACTACGTGCTCTGGCAGATCTCCGCGCCGTTCTGGATGTGGGCGGTGGTCTCAGTCCTGTTGGGCCTGGGCTTTACGTTCTTCTCCGGCGCCGTTGAAGCGTGGCTCGTAGATGCGTTGCGCTTCTCGGGCTACGAGGGCGGTCTGGAGTCTGTCCTTGGGCGCGGTCAGATGGTGCAGGGTGTGGCCATGTTGTTGGGCTCGGTGGCCGGCGGTGTGATTGCCCAAGCCACCAACCTTGGGGTGCCGTTCCTCCTGCGCGTGCTGGTATTGCTCGCCATGTTTGCGGTCGCTTTTGGCCTCATGCACGACGTCGGTTTCTCGCCTGAGCGCTCGACGCACCCCCTCCGCGCTACCCGCGCGGTGCTGTCCGCATCGGTCGAGAACGGTTTGAAAAACCCGCCCGTCCGCTACGTGATGCTCGCCGCCCCCTTCAGCGCCGGCGTCGGGATCTACGTTTTCTACGCACTGCAGCCGTTCCTGTTGGATCTGTACGGCGACCAAAAAGCGTACTCCATTGCTGGCCTGGCTGCGGCTATCGTTGCAGGCTCGCAGATCCTGGGAGGTTGGCTCGCTCCGCACGCCCGGCGACTGTTCCACAAACGAACCTCCGTCCTGATCCTCGGCGGCGTGGTGGGCGGCGTGATCCTGCTGATCCTCGGATCCACGCGGATCTTCTGGTTGGCATTGGTGCTGCTGGCACTATGGGCCGTGGTGGGGTCCGCGGCGACCCCCGTGCGGCAGGCTTATGTGAACGACATGATCCCGTCCAAGCAGCGCGCCACCGTCCTGAGCTTTGATTCGCTCATGGGTTCAAGTGGTGGCGTGGTGATCCAACCGGCCCTGGGGCGGGGAGCCGACCTTTACGGCTACCCGGCGTCGTTGGCGATGGCGGGCGTCATTGAGCTCGTCGCTGTGCCCTTCCTGCTGGCGAGCAGGAAGCAGGGTGCGCCAGCGGACCGTGCCACTACGTCCGAAACCGAAACAGACCAGGAAACCCGACCTTGAGCACCGTATTCGGTGGAATGGCCGCAAGCCTCGACGGCTTCATCGCGTCGGAAAACGGCGATCTGGCGTGGCTGAACGACGCCATGGCCAAGGACGAAGACTACGGTTTTGAAGCGACCGAGCGCAGGACCGGGGCCTATGTGATGGGCGCCAATACCTACCGCGACGTGTCACGGATGGGCGGCGGTGGATCACGGATCCCCACCTATGTGGTGACCCACGATCCAACTCTGGTGGCCACAGGCAACACCGAACTCTTTTCCGGCGATCTTGGGGAGCTTGTCTCCCGGATCAGGAAGTCAATACCGGAGGACAAAGACATCTGTCTCTTCGGCGGCGGTGAACTGGTCACGCAGTTCGTCGAGCATGGCCTGATCGATGAACTGGGCGTTTCTGTGATCCCCGTGATCCTGGGCGGCGGAGTTCCGTTCTTCGGCCGCCTCGGCCAGCGGAGAAAGCTGGAGTTGTTGGAGTGCCGCCATTACCCATCAGGGATCGTGCTGCTCAACTACAGGGTGCGGGCCCAAGGGGCCTGAAAGCGCGACGACGACTCACTCACCTGCAGTGGGCAGGGGCGACAAAAGGGCCTCCTGGAGTTCCGGGCTGACCCCTGGTGGAACGTCGAGTTCCACGTTCAAGGCCAGGAGCGCCCTGCTGAAGTAGTTCCTGGCCGCGGCAGCCAGGGTGATGTCCGCAATCTCGCGGTCGCTGAAGCCGGCATCCCTGAGCCTTTGAGAATCGTCGTCGCTCATTCCGGCGGCATCGGTGCTGAGCTTCACGGCGTAATCCATGATGGCCACGTCTTCAGGGGGCAGCCCGGCGTCACGGTAGTTCCGGGCGATGGCCTGCAGTTGCTCCTGGTCGATGATGGTCAGTGTCTTCTTGCCGTGGGCCAGTCGGCAGTGCGACGATCCGATGGCCTGGGCCGCGGCCAAGGTCACCAACTCGTAGCGCCGGAGGCCCAGGGACGAACTGATGGCCTGGGTGAGTGACTCCCAGATCTGGTACGCCTCGGGGTTCAGGCTCATGGCCTTGGTGTGGCTGGGGACGTAGCCCATGGAACGGGTATCGGCATCGTAAATTTCAGCCGTCATGCCGGTGGCCTCGGCTTCGGACGGCACCTTGAGGATTGACATGGGGGCAATTGTGGCCCTGCCACTGCTTGTTGTAAATGCCCGAAGCCACGTTAGCGGCCCACATAGGCAAGACTGGGAACACCCACTACTGAAAGCGGTTGGCACGTGATCTCCCTGCAGCAGGACCCCCAAGGCTCTATCCGAATGAACAGGCACTTTCCCGCCGGCATTTCCATAGCCGTCATCTTTGCCGACGGAACCCAGGAAGTTTTCACTGGGAAACGCCTCAACGAGATCTACGACGAAGCGCTGGCAGCGTACCGCGCCGGGAACCACCTGGACGCCAAGGGATTTAGCCGGGGCCCCAAGAAAAAGGTCCAGCAGCGCATTGAGTTCGTGCCGGTCTCGCCGGGAATGGCAGGATAGCTAGCTTTTCCCGGAGGCGTGGTCCACGCAGAATGGCGTCCATGGCCGGGCTTCGAGCCGCCCCTCCGGAATGGTTACCGAGCAGACTTCGCACCGGCCATAACTCCCCGCGGCAATCCGCTGCAGAGCGGCGTTGATCTGCTCCAGCCCCCCACGGCTTTGGTCGAGGAGTGCCGACGCCTGGGACAGCTCGAACGCAATGGTGCTGCCCTCGGGATCATGTTCATCGTCCACATTGGAATCCTGTCGGGCAAGGTTCACCGAACTGATGTCGCTTCGCAACGCCTTCAGCAGTTCGAGCTTGCGATCACGCTCCTCCTCAAGGAGGCGTTGAAACCGTTCCACGTCAATCACGGCGGATCATAATTCCACCGTGCCACTCTCGCCAACGCTGAACCGGGTATGGGTGACCTTGGACTTGACCCATTGCAGTACGGTTGCGGCCGTTCCACCGGGGCTGGTCCAATACTCGGCCGACTCCGAATCGACCCGCAGCAGGCAAACCTCCGGGGTATCCGGGCCGTCAGGGAACCAGGCCTCCACAACCTGGTTCCACATCCCGCGGATCTTTTCCCGGTCTGTGACGACCTCCGCCGTACCTGCCACGGAGACCCATTCAGTGTTCTTGCCGAAGGAAACATTGACTCGAGGGTCCAAGCGCACCTGGGCTACCTGGGAAGTTCCCAGCCCCGTAAAGAACCACATATCGCCGTCGTCCTTCACTTCCTGAACGGCCAGCGGTCGGCTGACCAGGGCGCCCTCTTGGTTAATGGTGGTCAGCATTCCGATCTTGGAGTCGTTAATGATGCCAACAACCTTGCTGATTCCCTGCTCTTCAGTCATTCCTCGCCTCACTCCTCTAAGTACCGGGGGCCTTCCCCCAAACGGCCAGCCTAATAGTAAGCCTACTGATTTACTAGGAGGACAAGGAATGTCGCTTTCAGGCCAGGATGGAATGAGACCGGCTTCTCGGGGAATCATGCCGCTCCCTTGTCCGTTCTCTTTGGTAGTGACAGCCGACGGCGGTCAGGCCTGCCCATGGGCAAGCGAAAGCGACGGGAAGTTTGGGGACTGCCATGACGTTGAATGAAACAATCGCCCGCATTCGGGCCGCGCACCTGATGGTCCGCGACGTGAAGGAGTGGGACGGCCTTTCCGCCGGCCTGCTGCAGGCCTATGACACCAACGACGAAGACCTCATAGAACAGTTGCAGCCACCCTTCCTCCAATCTTGGCGGACCGTCACACGGTACGTACTCCGCGACACTTTCGATCAGGCCGGCATCTCGGTCACCGATCCGAGCGATCCATGGGGAATCGCCATCCTGACGTCGGACGGGAGAAGCGTGGAGCCCATGGTCTGCATTGCGTCCCCAGAAGGTCTGCAAAAGACGGACTCAGCCGGGCTGGACGGCCGACGCCTCCTGACCTTCTCGGAGACCATGACGCATTACTCCGATTGCCTGACGCCCTTCTTCGCCAAGCAAAGCGCATAGCCGAACCCCCGCTGGATCAATCCCGCCCGCTAAATCAATCCCGCCTCAAGGGGGCATCGATGACGCGGGGAACATACTCAAGCAACTGGAGCCGGCCGTCAAACGTCCGGCTGTCCACCATGTCCAAGGCGACGTCCGGATACCCGTCGTAGATGCGCTCACGCCCGGTCTTGCCGGTGATCACAGGAAAAACAACCAGCCGATATCTGTCCACCAGTCCAGCTGCCACCAAGGACCGGCAGAGGCTCAAGCTGCCCAGCGTGCTGAGGGTGCCGGTGCGTGTCCGCTTCATCTCCCGCACGGCTTCAACCGCGTCCCCGGACACCAACTCCGAGTTGGGCCACACAAGGGGTTCTTTCAAAGTAGAGGAAAAGATGACCTTGGGCATGGCTGCCAGGCCACCCAGGCTGGCGCCTTCTTCCTCCGAGAAACCTGAATCGCCGTCGGCAGCCTGCTCCGAGAGGCCAGCCATGACCCGGTACGTGTTGGCGCCCATGAGGGTGGTGAAGTCCTTCTTTCCCTCTTCTTCGAGCCACGCGAGGTATTCCGGACCCTCCAGCCCCCACCAGCCAGGCCACCCTTCGGCGGACGCGTAGCCGTCCAGGGAAATGATCAAGTCCACCATCAGGGTTGCGGCTGTCTCGCCCATAGCAGTCTCCTCGGTTTAGCCGTGCGGATTGGCCGTGCGCGGAAATGCTAGCCCCGGACCGACCGGGCGTTCAAGAGCTCCACGCTAGAGCAGGAGGAGGACGAATCCCCCGAGGGTGCTCAGAATCCCAACACCGGTGAGGATCCAGCCAAGGATCAGCACCGTATTGTCGTGGCGCGGTGGCTGGAGCGAGCATCGGGAGGGATGGCAGACGTCGTAGTGGACCACAACGGACCGCGAATCCACGCTCCCGTCCCGGGCAGCGACGTCCAGCAGGACTTTTTGTTCCTCGTTCGCCTGATCCACCCACTGGAGTCCCAGGAATCCCCCGGCGGCAAACTGTTCGGCGTCCGCGGTGGCCCACTGGCACCGGCGCTTGGCTATGATCCAGGCGCTCACCAGGAGAGGCACGCCCGGGACGAACCCCACCCACGTCATCATTTCCAGGATGGGGCCAAGAACATCCAGGGAACCGGCCATGAGTTGATCCTAAACGCAAGAGGTGAATGCCCGGCAGGTGACGTGGAGTCAGACGGTACGGTCCACCCGTGAACGCCACAGTAAGTACACAAAGTACGGAGCGCCCACCAGCGCCGTCATGATGCCGGCAGGTATCTGGGCCGGTGCGATGACCGTGCGGCCGATGACGTCGGCCAGCACCACGGTGCAGGCGCCAATGAGCGCGGCGACCGGAAGGACACGGGAGTGCCGTGCGCCCACCAGCGTGCGGGCTGCATGCGGGGCCACCAAGCCAACGAAGGCAATGACGCCCACCGAAGAGACAGCACCGGCGGTCAGCAGCACCGCGACGGCCAGGAGGAGGAGCCTGGATCCGGAGAGCCGGATGCCCAGGACGCGGGGAGAATCGTCGTCCACTGCGATCAGGTCCAGATCCCGCCTCATGCCGGCCAGCACCGGCAAGGCCAGCACCAGGGCCAGCAACGGAGGCAGAACGGAGGCGAAATTTCGGCCATAGGTGGAACCCGACAGCCAGGTGAGTGCCTTGGTTTGGTTGAACGGGTCGGTGGTCACCAAAAGAACAGTGATAGCCGCCGCCAGCCCCGCCGAAACACCTATACCGATCAACACCAACTTGTTCTGTTGAAGTCCGCCACGGAAAGCAAGCCCGAAGACCAGCACCGCGGACAGGGCCGCTCCCCCAAGGGCTGAGCCGGTTACGACCCACGAACCAGCCGTCGGGACAGTGGTGATGACGATGATCGCCGCCAGGCCACCACCGCCTGAGACGCCGAGGATGCCCGGTTCGGCCAGCGAGTTCCGGGACACCGCTTGGATCAGCGCTCCGGCGAGAGCCAGGGCCGCACCGGCGAGGACCGCTGCCAGCACACGGGGCATACGTGTACCCAAGACGGCGCTGACACGGTTTCCTGACTGGCCAGTGAGCCAGTTGACGAGATCACCGAGCAGTAGTTTGGCATCGCCCAGCAAAGCTCCCGCCACCAGCAAGCCCGTGAGCAGGACCAGGAGCCCGATCAATACAGTGATGAAGAACCGGCGGGAGCGCAGCCGGGCCAGGGCATCTCCGGCGACACTCAAGCCGGCGTCAGACATCCGCATGGCCAGGATCACCAGGAAGACGGCACCGAAGACCGTGGTGACAGCACCGGTGGGAACTTCCACGCCAGCCTGCGCACCGAAAAGTCCACGAACCAGGACATCGGCGCCGACAACTACGATGGCGCCGGCCAGCCCAGAGATGGGCAGCAACGCACGGTGACGTCCAAGTCCACGGAGTCGCGACGCCAAGAGGCGCACGATCGCAGGAGCGCAGAGCCCCACGAATCCGATCGGACCGGCGATCGTCACCGCTGCGGCGGACAGGACAACGGCAAGTACGACGGCGCCAACCCGGGCAAGGCGCGGATCCGCGCCTGCCAGCCGGGACGCGTCGTCGCCCAATCCCAGCAGGTCCAGCCTTCGGGCGAGGAGCAAGAGCCCGGCGATGGCCAAGAGAACTACGGGCGTGAACTGAACCAGCTCATCGGTGCGGGACTGGGCCAGGCTCCCTTGGCCCCAGGCATACAAGCCGGTAGTTTCCTGGCTGAACAGGAGGAGCAGCGCGCTGGTGGCCGAATGCAGGCCCAATGCCAGTGCGGTACCCGCCAGGACCAGACGAATCGGGCCGCCGTTCCCATTGGCGCCTCCGCCTGACAAAGCAAGCACGAGTACGGCCGCAGCGAGGCCACCGATGAAGGCGACACCACCGGAAAGCAGTGATGGAAGGGACAGTCCAAACGCAGCAATGGCTACGATCGCAAAGTGAGCCCCGGCATTGACCGCCAGGGTGTCGGGAGAAGCAAGGACGTTGCGGGTGGCCGACTGCATTGCTGCGCCGGCCACCCCCAAGGCGACGCCGACCAACAGGCCAGCGAAAAGTCGGGGAACGCGCGAGGCGACCAACACTGCGGTTTCCTGGTCGGAACCGCTGCCGGTGAGCAGCCCCAGCAACTGGAGGGGGCCGACGTCGGCCGTTCCTTGCGTGAGGTGGATCAACGAGAACAGTGCCAGCAGGACCACCCCCGAGCCAGCCACCAGGACTGGGCCGGAACGACGGCCGGCCGCTGGTCCAGCAGCCGGAGCGGCGGGCACGGGAGCACCCGCCACGGCCGTGGGTACGGTCATGGCGGGCCTCTTCACAGTGTCGGTCATGCCGTGGGACTACTTGGTCAGGGACGCAACGATTGCGTCAACGTACTGCGTCATCGAGGCAGGCCCGCCGAACATCCAGATGCCGTCGGAGAGGCGGTGCACCTTGCCGGCTGCCACGAACGGAAGCGACTTCCAGACGGCGTTATCCGTCAACTGTTCGGTGAAATCGCCATCGGCGCTGTTGGTGATGTAGACGAAGTGGTCGGCGTTGACGGCCGTCAGGCCCTCGATGTCGGTGGAACCAAGGCCGTAAGCCGGGTCGCCTTCAACTGTCCAAGGGTTGACGAGTCCCAGTTCGGTGTTGATGTCAGCGAGCAGGGATCCCTTGGTAAAGGGCCGGATGGAGACCTTGCCGTCAGCAACCCAGCCGTCAGCGAACGCCACGCGGGAACCATCCAGGCCGGCCTTCTCAAGGTCGGCCTTGCCCTCTGCAACAGCGGCGTCGAAGGCGGCGATGGCTTCGTCGGCCTTCTTCTCGGTGCCTGTGGCCTTTGCCACGAGCTTGAGGTTGTCCTCAGCCTGGGCGATCTGGCGGCTGCCATCAGCGGACTTTACGACTACCACGGGGGCCAGTTCTTCAAGCTGCTTGATGACGGGCTCGGCGAGGTCGGTGGTGGCGACAATCAGGTCCGGATCCAGGGAAGCAATGGTGTCAAAGCTGGGCTCGTTGCGCGTTCCGATGTCGGTGGGGGTGCTGTCCAGCTTCCCGGCGGTGACCCAGGCGCTGTAGCCCTTGACGTCCGCCACGCCGACAGGCATGACACCCAGAGTGGTGAGGTTCTCCACCACATTCCACTCCGTACCAACCACGCGCTTGGCGGGGCCGTCAAGCTTGACCTCCGTGCCGCGGGCATCCGTTACCGTGATGGCTTCACCCGTGCCGGCGCCGTTTGAGGCGGAGCTCGCGGGGCCTTCCGTGGTGCCGCACCCGGTGAGGAGGACTGCCAGGGCAGCGGTGGCAGCCAGTGCTTTGTGGATCTTCATGGACACAGTGGTCCCTTTCGTAGTGTGGGGGTGATGTATTTCCGGGGTCTAGCTGTTGCTGTGCCGTCCGACCGCGCGGGTGCGCAGCCGTCCGGTCAGCGGATCGGTATGGGTAACGATGGGGATTGAGTAGACATCGCTGAGCAGTTCCGCATCGAGTGCCTCATGGGCGGGCCCGGCGGCGGCAATACGGCCTTCGGACAGGACAACCACATGGTCAGCAAGCGCAGCTGCCTCGTCGAGGTCGTGAAGGACCACGCCGATTGCCACTCCGTGGACGCGCGCGAGGTCGTGCACCAGATCGAAGATCTCCACCTTGTACCGGAGGTCCAAATGGTTGGTTGGTTCGTCGAGCAGCAGCACCGACGTGTCCTGCGCAAGGCAGCTCGCCAGCCACACGCGCTGCAGTTGCCCGCCGGAGAGTTCGTGGACGCCCCGGGCGGCAAGCTCGGCAACGCCGGTCAGTTCCATGGCACGGTCGACGGCGGCGGGACCCTCGGGATCGGCAGCGCGCCACCGTCCCCGGTAGGGATGGCGCCCGAACTCGACCACGTCGCGGACACTGAGGCCATGCGGCACGGGACGGCTCTGCGAGAGCAGTGTCACGTGGCGTGCAAAGTCGCTGCGCTTCATCATCAAGGCATCTGCCGGCGTACCGTGAGGCGGGCTCACAGTAACAGTTCCCGACGACGCCTCATGCAGCCGCGCGAGCGCGCGAAGCAGCGTGGACTTGCCGCTGCCGTTCGGACCCACCAAGGCAACAATGCGGCCCGGCTCCAGCCGGATTCCAGCGCCATGGACCACGTCCTTGTCCCCGTAGCGGAGGACCAGGTCAGTGGCCTCGAGCCCGGAGAGTTCGCTCAGTTCAATCACAAAATGAAAGATTAGCTTAGGCTTACCTAATTACTCCAAAAGTGTCCGCGAATGTCATCGTGAGCCTGCCCACAGGGGCGTCAGGGACATGCGAGGCTTGTTGCATGGACCTGGAAATCTCGCCCTCGCTGACTATTCCCGCGTCGGAACTCAGCTGGCGGTTCTCCCGGTCCTCAGGGCCGGGCGGACAACACGTCAATACCACCGACAGCCGCGCCGAATTGTTGTGGAACCTGGCCGACTCCGCGGTCCTGACGGACGAGCAACGGCAACTGCTGCTCAAACGCCTCGGACGTCGCCTGGTGGCCGGCGTGATCTCAGTGACGGCTTCCGAGGAGCGGTCCCAGCTTCGCAACCGGGAGCTTGCCCTTGCCAAGCTCGCCCGTCTCATCACGGCAGGCCTTGTCCCGGAATCCGTCCGCCGCGCCTCCAAACCCACGCGCGGGTCCGCCCGCCGTCACCGCGTGGCGAAGGAACAGCGTTCGGCAACCAAACAGCAACGACGACGACCTGCCGCCGAGTAGCGCCGATCCCCTGTTGGCAGGCGGCCGTCGGTGGGACCATACATCCATGGCACCCATTCAACGCATCAGTCCAGAGGGGCTGGTCTCCAGCCCCGCCTTCAGCCACGTCGCGGTCGTTCCACCCGGCGCGACCATGATCTATATCGGTGGACAAAACGCCGTGGACGCCGGCGGGACCCTGATTGGCGAAGGCGATGCAGCCGTTCAATCCGCCCGCGCCCTGGACAACGCCGCAACTGCCCTGAAAGCCGCGGGAGCAAGCCTCGGAGATGTCATTCAGTGGAACGTGCTTTTTGTCGACGGCGCCGACCTCGCCGCGGGATACGGGGCTATCGCCTCCAAGCTCGCCTCCGACGAGCCGCCCCTGGTGACGGCGGCCTTTGTCACAGGTCTGGGGGTGCAGGGCGCTTTGGTGGAGATCAGTGCGGTAGCCGCCGTTGAGCGCGACTAAGGGCCGCTGATTTCGACCCATTCCGAACGCCACTGTGGGGCTTGGAAGGATTCGCTCCAGTAAGCCGTTTCCTTGGCGATCCGGCCGTCCCGGAATTCGAAAATGAACACCGTCTCGTACGTCGGCCCGCCGTAGTCCAACGATGCCTCGGCCACTACAAGGTTCCCGCCGCTGAGCAGCCGGCGAGGCGTGATGGTGGGCAGCTGGGGGAAGGCGTTGTAGATTCCCCGTCGGTTCTCGGCGCCGCGCACGATCTCCCCGGATTGGGGCCAATGCATCACGGCGTCGTCGTGGAACAGCTCATCCATGACCTCGACATGGCGATCATTGATGCAGGCGATCAGCCGTTTGACCACGTTCTCGTTGACGTTTTCCTGAGCCATGATCCGCATTGTCCTCCTGGGCGTCGGATTGCACCACCGCTGAGGCGGTGAAGCCGTCCGCCGGACCTCCCGTTCCTGGGGGGAACGCACGTGGGCGTACGTGAACGCCGATAGAGTCATATGAATGGACAGCAAACTGATTGTTTCCCGGCGTCCCGGACCCATCCGGCCGACTCCACCCTTTGCAGAGGCCGACGACGGCTTCGTCAGGGTCCGGGGGGCCCGCGAAAACAACTTGCACAACGTAGACGTCGATGTGCCCCGGGATTCGATCGTCGCCTTCACGGGAGTGTCCGGATCTGGAAAATCATCGCTGGCCTTCGGCACCATCTTTGCCGAAGCCCAGCGCCGCTACTTCGAATCCGTCGCGCCGTACGCCCGCCGCCTCATACAACAGGGACACAACCCCAAGGTCGACGCGATCACGGGGCTGCCACCCGCCGTCGCACTTCAACAACGTCGAGGCACGGCGACGGCGCGCTCCAGCGTCGGCACGGTGACCACGCTGTCCAACTCCCTGAGGATGCTGTTCTCGCGAGCCGGAAGCTATCCGGACGGCGCCAAGCAGCTGGATTCTGACGCCTTCTCCCCCAACACAGCTGCAGGAGCCTGCCCTGAATGCCACGGCTTGGGTGTGGCCCACACCGTCACCGAAGGATCCTTGGTTCCCGACCCTTCGCTAAGCATCCGGGACGGCGCCATTGCCGCGTGGCCCGGAGCCTGGCAAGGCAAGAACCTGCGCGACATCCTCACCCACTTGGGCTACGACGTCGATACGCCATGGAAGAAGCTTCCCAAGAAGGACCGCGACTGGATCCTCTTCACCGATGAGCAGCCCGTGGTGGAAGTGACACCACAGCGGGACCGGGTGGCCAAGCCTTATAAAGGCCGCTTTTGGAGCGCCAAAAGCTACGTGCTTCACACGCTCGCAGATTCCAAAAGCACCACCATGCGCGACCGCGTACTTCGCTTCATGGAGACCGGCCAATGCCCTCGCTGTGGCGGCAGCGGACTAAGGCCGGATGCACTGGCCGTCACCTTCGCCGGCAAGACCATTTCCGAACTGAACGCGATGCCAATGACCGAATTGGCCGCCGTCATCAGGCCCACGGCCGAACTGACATCCGCCGGGACGGCCTCGCGTACACAAACGTCCGGGGAAGCCAACGAGGTTGCCGTGGCCATCACCCGCGACCTCCTCGCCCGGGTCACAGTGCTCCTGGACCTGGGCCTGGGATACCTCGCCCTGGGGCGACCGACGCCCACCCTCTCCCCCGGCGAAATGCAGCGGCTTCGGATCGCAACGCAACTGCGCTCTGGCCTCTTCGGAGTGATCTACGTGCTGGACGAACCGTCAGCCGGGCTCCATCCGGCCGATGCCGAACCGCTCCTGGCCGTCCTTGAACAGCTCAAAACCTCCGGAAACTCCGTCTTCGTGGTGGAGCACAACATGGACTTTGTGCAGGCGGCCGATTGGATCGTCGATGTTGGCCCACACGCGGGTGAGGGCGGTGGGCGGGTCCTCTACAGCGGTCCGGTGGCAGGGCTGGAAGGCGTTCAAGACTCAGTCACGCGGCCGTTCCTCTTCCCTGCCGGGACCCGCAGCGAACCGGGGAATCCCCGGGAGGCGAAGGAGTGGCTCACTCTTCAGGGAATCACCCGGCACAATCTCCGCGATCTTGAGACTGAATTCCCGCTGGGTGTGCTCACTGCAGTCACAGGCGTCTCCGGCTCGGGTAAGTCCACCCTTGTCAGCCATGTTCTGGCTGAAGTGGTCGCAGCGGAGCTGCATCCTGACAACGCCGACACCGTGAGCCGCGACCTGCCCAAGGGCCTGGGGTTGGTATCGGGCCTCCACCACCTGGACCGGCTGGTCACGGTTGATCAGAAGCCCATCGGCCGGACACCACGATCCAACCTGGCAACGTACACGGGGCTCTTCGACGGCGTCAGAAAAGAATTCGCCGCTACGCAAGCCGCCCGCTCCCGGGGCTTCGGAGCCGGCCGCTTCTCCTTCAACGTGGCCGGCGGCCGCTGCGAAACCTGCCAGGGAGAAGGGTTCGTGGCCGTGGAACTCCTGTTCCTGCCCGGGAGCTACGGCCCGTGCCCCGAATGCAACGGCTCGCGATTCAACCCCGAAACACTGGAAGTGACCTACCGCGACCGGAACATCGCCGAAGTCCTGGGCATGACCGTCACCACCGCCGCCGAGTTCCTGTCAGACCTCCCTTCGGTGTCACGCAGCCTGCAAACCCTGCTCGAAGTCGGCCTGGGCTACCTCCGGCTGGGTCAGCCCGCCACCGAGCTTTCCGGCGGCGAAGCCCAACGCATCAAGCTGGCCACTGAACTCCAACGCATCCAACGAGGTCACACTCTCTACCTCTTGGACGAGCCCACCACCGGTCTGCACCCAGCCGATGTCCATCTCCTGATGGCCCAACTCCGCAGGCTCGTCGATGCCGGCAACACGGTGATCGTGGTGGAGCACGAAATGGACGTCGTCGCGGGCGCCGACTGGGTCATCGACTTGGGGCCAGGTGGCGGCGACGCCGGCGGCGAGATCATGGTCGCAGGCCCGCCCGCCGTCGTCGCGCGTTCCACCACAAGCCGAACCGCTCCCTACCTCGCCGCTGCCCTCGGGCGGTGACCTACCGTCGGGGAATGTTGCGCAGGTTGCTGCGCGCCATGCTGACCGCCTCCCCGGCACCTCGGTTCAGGACAACCTTGGACATGGCCGTGGCGAACCCAATGACTTGGGATCCGGAGATCTTTGGCGGGATGGACAGCGCATTGGGGTCGGTGATGAGTTCCACCAGCGAAGGACCGGGGTGCGCGAAGGCCGCACGGTAAGCCGCCTCGATGTCGGCCGGATCGGTGACTCGCACAGCGTGGAAGCCCAATGCCTTGGCCACAGCGGCATAGTTGGCATCCGGTACGTCCACACCGAAGTCGGGAAGGCCGTCCACCAACATTTCGAGCTTGACCATGCCCAGGGTGGAGTTGTTGAACACCACCACGTTCACCGGCAACTTGTGAGCGGCAACGGTGATGAGCTCCCCCAGCAGCATTGACAGGCCACCGTCCCCGGAGACAGACACTACCTGCCGACCGGGATAGGCCACCTGCGCGCCGATGGCGTGCGGCAGGGCGTTGGCCATGGAACCGTGGAGGAAGGAACCGATCAAACGCCGAGTGCCCAAAGGATTGATGTAGCGTGCGGTCCAGACATTGCACATGCCTGTGTCCGCGGTGAAGATGGCGTCCTCCGCCGCGACCTGATCCAGCAGTGACGCCGCGTACTCCGGATGGATGGGCTGCTTCTTCTCAACCTTGCGCGTGTAAGCGCCCACGGCCTTGTTCATCAGCCGGTCGTGCTTCTTCAACATATGGTCCAGGAAGCGGCGGTTCTTATTCTGCTGCACCAGCGGCAGCAGCGCGGTCAAGGTCGGCTGTACGTCGCCATGGACAGCGATATCGACGTCGGTGCGACGCCCCAGCCGCTGGGCGGCCCGGTCTACCTGGGCTGTCCGAGTGTCGGGGAGGAATTGATCGTACGGGAAGTCCGTACCGAGAAGGATCAGCAGATCAGCGTCTTCAATGCCTTCGGCAGCTGCGCCGTACCCCAGCAACCCGGTCATGCCGATGTCGAAGGGGTTGTCGTACTGGACGAAGTCCTTGCCCCGCAGTGAGTGCCCAATGGGTGCGTTGATCAGTTCAGCCAAGGCGATCAGCTCGTTGTGCGCCCCCGCGACGCCGGCACCCGCGAAAATGGCGACCTTGCCGGCCTCGTTGATGGCGTCGGCCAAGTCCTGGACGCTCGCAGGATCGGGCACCAGGCTGGCGGGCCGGAACGTGGCGGGAAGCGGCGTAGGCGCCGTCGCCTCAAGGCCGGCGATGTCACCTGGCAGGGTGACCACCGCGACTCCGCCAAGGCCAACGGCATTCTGGATGGCGCTGTGCATGACCCTGGGAGCTTGTTCGGCCGTGCTGACGAGTTCCGAGTACACAGAGCACTCGTTGAAGAGACGGTCGGGGTGCGTTTCCTGGAAGAAGCCGCTGCCGATTTGCTTGCTGGGAATGTGCGAGGCGATGGCGAGCACAGGCGCACCCGTGCGGTTGGCGTCGTACAGGCCGTTGATCAGGTGCAGGTTGCCGGGGCCACATGATCCCGCGCAGACGGCCAGTTTGCCGGTCAATTGCGCCTCTGCAGCCGCAGCGAACGCGGCCGCCTCCTCATGGCGTACGTGGATCCAGTCGATGCCTCCTTGGCTTGAACCCCCGGTTTGACGGACGGCGTCAACGATCGGGTTGAGGCTGTCGCCAACGATTCCATAGATCCGCTGCACGCCGGCAGCCTGGAGTTGTTCAATGAGCTGGGTGGCAAGTTCCTTGGCCATGATGTGCAGACTCCCGCAGTTTGGTGGTGGGCTGACATGGCCAAATATAGTCGGCCCACCTTGCGGGGAGACCAAGGTTGTCTGTCTTCCTACGCGGCAAGGGCGGTATCAAAGAGGCATTCGGCCAACCGGAGCGGGTGGCCAGGGACGTCTTTGTCCCTGCCGTTCTTGCTGTGGCCGAGGAACACCGCCGTTCCACTCACAGATCCTTTAAAGGGGATGCCGGCCTGGCGGATCAGAACCTCCGCTCTGCGGTTAAGTGGCAGGGGAATCTATTTGGCGCGACGGAATAATGAGCGCATTTCATAACTGACTCACAAGCGCTCCCACAATCCTTACAGACCATTTCTTACATTGACGATACTGCGAACGGAAGAGTGAATAATGCAGACCTTGAAATGGACAGCACAGTGAGAAATATATAAACTTCGCGGCGGCCGTATGCGGCAGCCTTTCGTAGTCGTGAGCCCACAAAAGGCTGCCGCGGAACACCGGGAACGCTGCGCAGACGGCGGGTTCAGTGGTACCGCTATCTCTGGTTCTTCCGTGGCTTTGAGAACAGGTTCTCGCCGCTTTCCGCCTTGGCCCGTTTTTCGGCACGCTTTTCCAGAATTGACTTGCCGGCCTTCTTTGCATTGGGAGTGTTGGGGGACTTTTTCGACATTCTTGCCCATCCTTTCCATGTCGCTATGACAACACCATACCCAGTTTTATTATTTAAGCCAGTCGGCAAGTTTTATGCGCTTTTTTGTTTAAAATTCTCGGCTGCAGCCCCCAGCCCTCCATGTCGGGCGGGTTGTTTCGGTCCAAAACTCTGGCTGGAACGGCTGTTCGTTGCTAGCGTGACCGCATGAGCCCCGCCAAGCCCCCGGCTGTGATCCTCGATGTTGCCGGCCACGAGGTTCGCATCTCGAATCCGGACAAAGTAGTGTTCCCCGAGCCTGGTCTGTCCAAGCTTGATGTAGTCAACTACTACCTCACCGTGGCAGAGGGGGCGCTGCGGGGCGCCGGCGGGCGGCCCATGGTGCTCAAGCGCTTCCCAAAGGGCATTGACGCGGAGCCGTTTTTCCAAAAGCGAGTGCCCGAAAACCACCCAGGGTTCATCCACACAGCAACACTGCACTATTCGTCGGGGACTTCGGCCGAAGAGACCGTCATTCGAGATGCTGCGGGGCTGGCGTGGGTCGTGAACCTGGGATGCCTGGACCTCAATCCCCACCCCGTGCGCGCAGAGGACCTCGACCATCCCGACGAACTGCGGGTGGACCTCGACCCCATGCCCGGGGTGGACTGGTCGCAGATTGTCGACACCGCTTACGTCGCACAGGAGGTGCTGGACAACGTTGGGCTGGTTGGCTGGCCCAAGACAAGCGGCTCACGCGGGCTGCACATCCTGGTACGCATTGCTCCACGATGGTCCTACCGGGACGTGCGGCTTGCCGCCGAAACCCTCGCCCGCGAGGTGGAGAACCGTGCACCCGGCCTTGCCACCGCCCGATGGTGGAAGGAAGAACGTGGTGAGAGCGTCTTCGTCGACTTCAACCAAAACGCCAAGGACCGCACTGTGGCTTCTGCCTACTCCGTCCGGTCACGGCCCGATGCCCGCGTCTCAACCCCTCTGAGTTGGGACGAAGTGCGATCCGCCCGGCCGGAACAGTTCACGGTGCGTACCGTGCCGGATCGCTTCGAGGACCTCGGAGACCCGCACTCCGGCATCGACCACGCCGCCGGTTCGCTCGACGGGCTGCTGTCCTTGGCCGCTGAAATGGGCCCAGCCGAGAAGGCACCACGATCAGGAGACGGCTCCGGCCGCCGGATGTCCACCATGCCGCTTATCGAGATTGCCCGCACCAAGACGAAGCCCGAGGCACACGCTGCCCTTGAGGAATGGAAGGCGCGGCATAAGGAGGTGGTCCCCGATTTGCATCCCTCCGATGTGTTGGTTGACGGTATGCGTGGATCGAGCTCCCTCTGGTACCGGGTCCGAGTCAACCTACAGCATGTTGCCGAAGCCAAGCGGCCACAGCAAGAGGTGCTTATTGCGGACTACGACCCGTGGGCCGGCAAGCAGTGGCCGGGACGCACCTGAGACTCCAGTCCCCGTTGGACCGCCCGCTTTGGTTGTATGCGACTCCTGCAGCGGGCCGGGAACCCGGCGTTGGTTCTATAGCGCGGGCGCAGAGGTGGCGGTAGCTTTGGAATACTTTTCGTGGAAGCAGCCGAGCTACCGGAGGCACCCCTGATGCAAGGCTTATCTGTGTCGCTGGTTCTCATCGCTGTCCTGGCCGTCGCGGCTCCGCTCGCTGCCCGTTCACTCGAGCGCGTGGTGAAGGTGCCCATCGTGGTCTTCGAGATTGTCCTGGGAATGTTGCTGGGACCCAGCCTCCTGGGCTGGGTCCAATCCACACAGTTCACCGACACCTTGGCTGACTTCGGGCTGGCCATGCTGTTCTTCGTCGCCGGCAACGAGATCGACTTCACGACCATTCGGGGCCGGCCCATCAGCCGCGCATCCGCTGGTTGGCTCATCTCCCTGGTTGCCGGCATCGGTGCTGGATTCGCCTTGGCCCCCGCACCGGAAGCGGCCGTCATCATCGGTGTCGCCTTGTGTTCCACGGCACTTGGCACCTTGCTGCCCATCCTCCGCGATGCGGGCGAAGCAAAGTCTCCCATCGGCATCGCGGTGACTGCCGTGGGCGCTGTCGGTGAGTTCGGTCCCCTGATTGCCATCTCGCTGTTCTTCAGCGGTCGGCAACTGGGAACTGCCTCAGGCGTACTTTTCGGATTTGTCCTTCTCACGGGCCTGGCGATCTACCTTGCTTCCCAGGCACGGCACACGATGTTTCATGCCCAGGTCACGCGGACCCTCCACACCAGCGCGCAGTTCGCCATGCGGACCATCATGTTGATACTCAGCGCCCTTGTTGTACTGAGCATGGTGCTGGGACTTGACATGCTGCTTGGTGCATTCGCTGCCGGAGTACTTTGGAAGGTTGCCATCGCACGAGCTCCGGAAGAAGACCGGAAAGTCATCGAAACGAAGATCGATGCTGTCGCATTTGGCTTTCTGGTGCCCATTTTCTTTATCGATACCGGGATTGACTTCGAGCTTGGCGCACTCGTCGCAAGCCCCGCGACCCTGGCGATGGTCCCCTTGTTCCTGGTCCTGCTGCTGGTCATCCGGGGACTTCCTTCGCTGCTTGCTGCTCCCCCACGCTCCGCTTCGGCGGCCAAGCGGGCCATGGTCCTCTTCGGTGCCACAGGGCTGCCCATCATCGTGGCCGTGACTGCCATTGGCCGTGACCACGGGCTGATCACCAGCGGCATCTCGTCCGCTCTGGTTGGGGCCGGTATGCTCTCCGTGCTGCTGTTCCCGTTACTGGCGCTCCGTCAAATTCATCCAGCACAAATTCATCCCAATACGAATTCATCCCAATACGAAGCGGGCCCGTAAGTAAGACGCTTTGCGGCATGGGCGCCAGAAAGTGTTGCCCCGCCGGAGGCCAGCCCATAGGGTCAATTACGTGAGTGGCGGGGACGGCAATCCGATGAGCGGGACCGACCAGCTACCCGTGAAGGAAACAGGCATGGCAACAGGTACAGTCAAGTGGTTCAACGCCGAAAAGGGTTTCGGATTCATCGCACCCGACGATGGAGGCCCCGACGTGTTCGCGCACTATTCAGCCATCACTTCGAGCGGATACCGCTCGCTGGACGAGAACCAAAAGGTCCAGTTCGATATCACGCAGGGCCCTAAGGGTCCACAGGCCGAGAACATCCAACCGCTCTAGGTCCGCGCCACAGGGACCGGTCGGCTACACGCCGGCCGGTCCCGTGTCGGTTACGCCCGGCCTTTGAGGATCAGATGCCAATAGACCTTCGGGAACATGTCCCGGTCAACCCACCACGAAAGCCTGCTTTCCTTCCACGTGGGAACCATCGGGATGGTGGGTTTAGGCCGGTACTGGTCATCGAACTCGGCAAAGACCACCGTGTTGCGCGAAACAGTGAAGGGGCACACGGAGTATCCGTCGTACCTGTGGGTGGGCGCTTTGCCCTGACGGGCAGACACCAGGTTCTTGGCGAGCACCTTGGTCTGCTTGCGCAACGCCCCGCCGGCCTTGGAGTTGGACGTGGCGGCAGCGTCCCCCAGGGACCAGACGTTGGGGTAGCGCACGTGCCGCAGGGTCTGCGTGTCAACCTCAACGAAACCGCCCTCGTCACCTGACGCCGGCAGGTCCGTGGCCCGAAGCCAATCAGGAGCAGCTTGGGGTGGAACGGCGTTGAGGACGTCGTAGGACACTTCTTCCATAGTGCCAGTGGCATTGTTCCGGATAGTGGCTTTCCGGCTCCCAGGGCTGACGGCCACGAGCTCACTGTTTGTCCTTAGCTCAATGCCATATTCAGCAAGCTTGCGTTCAAGCTCCCGGTCCACTTCCGGGATGCCAAACACAGTGGGGTACGGCTGGACCATCACCACCCTGATGTGGTCGAGGACGCCTTGCTCCTTCCAATAGTCACAGGCCAGGTACATCGGTTTCTGACTGGCGCCGCCACACTTGATGGGCCCGGCAGGCATGGTAAAGATGGCCGTGCCGGACCTCAGGCCGCTCAAGAGGGTCCACGCTTTGGGGGCAAGCTCGAATTCGTAATGGGATGCACCGTAGGGAGAGTGCACCGCCTCAGCCAAACCCGGCACGTCATCCCAGCGATATTGCAGCCCCGGGCACACCACGAGCTGCACGTAAGCCACTGTTGACCCCGAAGCCAGCCTCACGGTATTGGCGTTGGCGTCCACGCCCACCGCTTTGTCCTTGATCCAGTGGACGCCCTTGGGCATCACCGCTTCCTGGCTCCGTACGGCTTCCTTGACCTGCGCGCGGCCTCCAGCGATATGGGAGAACAGCGGTTGGTAGAAATGGTGGTCTTTGGGTTCGATGAGGGCTATGTCTTTGACCCCGTACCGAACCAAGCGGGCCGCCAGCGACACCCCTGCGTTGCCACCGCCGATGATCACAACTTCGTGCTGCCGGGCCATGCCGCTACTTCTTTTCAGTCAGCGCGGAACCCTTGTGCGCGGCCCGGGCACCCGTTTTGTCAGATTCCACCACGTACTGCGGCTCATCCTCGCTGGCACGATGCGTGTTGCCGTCCAGCACAAAGTCGCTGGTCTTCTTTTCCACGATCCTTCCGTGCGTCTTGCCCTGCGAGGTGTTCCACTCCACGTGCGTTCCCTTGCTTAGTGCCATGTCCGCTCCTAGCTATGGTGCCCTCTCCAACTTCCGGGGCTTCCCAATAGTAAGCATGATGACCTTTTTGCGGTACCGCAGGTCGGCAACGAGGGCCGCATCAGGCCCGAGTTGGCGGGTCCTGACCCACCAGGCCGTCCACGGATTCGCGGAGGAGATCGGCATGCCCGTTATGGCGGGCGTATTCCTCGATCATGTTCAGCAGGATGTATCGCAGGCTGGGCAACTCGATGTCCGGATTGGAGGCAGTGCTTCCCTGTCGGCCTGGGCCGCCGTCCGCCAGTGCCTCGGCGAACAGGAGCCGGGACCGGGCCACTGCCGCGCGCCATCTCCCGTAGAGTGCTTCCGGAGTCTCCTCGTCGGCCGAAATCCAGTCCCAATCGGGGTCGGTATCCCAGTCCACGCTATTCCACGGGGGAAGTTGCGGGCAGCCATGCAGCCACTCGGTGGACATATCGTCCTCAAAGCGGGCCAGGTGGTTGAGCAGGCCACCCAACGTCATGGCAGACGGCGCCAGCCTTGCGCGAAGGCCGGCCGAGTCGAGGTCACCTGTTTTCCAGGCGAATGTTGCCCGCTGCCGTTCCAGAAATCCCAGCAGTGTGGCGGTCTCATCGCCGGCAGGTGGCGGCTCTGGAGTGTTCTGTTGGGCTTGGTCCGGTGTACCGCTCACCGCAGGCCTCCTCGTCAGTTGGCGTGTCTTCCAGTTTGGCGTGCCGCGGATGCTCGGACAAGATCAAGCCCGTAGCAGCTGGCCTGCCCTTCCTTGGCTGCTTGGCCGTGCCATAGTCTGGGCCTGTGAGCGTACGCAGCGCGCTGCAGGGACGCCCGAGGCCACGAAAGGACCGCCCATGCTGATCTGCGCAACGTGCGCCGTCGAATATGGCGAACCCGTTCCCGAACTCTGCCCCATCTGTACCGACGAACGCCAGTACGTGCCGGAAGACGGACAAAAGTGGCTCACCAGGGATGGCTTGGAAGGGACCGGCCAGCAGATCACGTTGACGGAGAACGAGCCGGGTCTCATCGGAATCAGAACCGAACCGAAAGTCGGAATCGGCCAGACCGCCCAGCTGGTGGTGACTCCGCAGGGCTCGCTGCTGTGGGATCCAGTGGGCTACGTCGACGACACCGCCGTCGAGGCAGTGCTGGACCGAGGTCCGGTCCTGGCCATTGCCGCCAGCCATCCCCACATGTTCGGCGTTCAAGTTGAATGGTCCCGTCGACTCGGCAACGTCCCGGTTCTGGTGGCCGAGGCAGACCGTGGATGGTTAGGGAGGATGGATCCGATCATTTCCACCTGGTCCGGCAGCTTGTCGATCACCGATGGCTTGGACCTTCATCAAACCGGCGGTCATTTTCCAGGCAGCGCGGTGGCGCATTGGGCAGCCGGAGCCAGCGGCAAAGGAGTCCTGCTGACCGGTGACAGCGTTTTCCCCAACCCCGACCGCCGCAGTATTGCCTTCATGCGCAGTTACCCGAACCATCTGCCGCTTTCCGGGGCCGTGGCGTTACGAATCGCCGCGCAATTGGGTGAACTCGAATTCGATCGGATCTACGGCAACTTCAACAATGCCATCGACTCCGATGCCCAGCGGGTCCTTCGCCTCTCGGCTCAACGGCATGCGGCGTGGGCGCGGGGCGACTTCGACCACCTGACCTGACCAGGACCTGGGCTGGACGTGATCCCGTGGATGATCAACCGGTGGTGTTGCCAAACTCCGCCCAGAGGATCACAGTGAAGTAGGCCACACAAGGCCGTCGTTTCCAGGAGCCGTGCACCCGCCGTGGAGGTCAACCATGAGCACCACGTCCGACGAAGTCCTCAACCCCATGCCCGCCGGCCAAGAGCCGGAGCTCAAGCGGGTCTTGGGTCCCAAGCTCCTGCTCCTCTTCATCGTCGGCGATATCCTGGGCGCCGGCGTTTACGCGGTGACCGGGACGATGGCCGGAACAGTCGGTGGCATCGTCTGGCTGCCGTTCCTCCTAGCGTTCATTGTCGCGACCCTCACAGCGCTTTCGTACCTGGAGTTGGTGACCCAGTACCCACAGGCAGCAGGTGCGGCGCTCTACACCCACAAGGCCTTCGGAATCCATTTCGTCACCTTCCTCGTGGCGTTCGCCGTGGTGTGCTCCGGCATCACCAGTGCCTCGACGTCCGCGAACGTCCTTGCCCAAAACCTCTTCGGCGGGTTGGAGATCAATGGCTGGATGGACAAGCCGGACCGCAGTGTGATTACCGCAGTCGCGTTGGCATTCATGTTGTTACTGGCGGCGATCAACCTGCGCGGCGTGGGTGAGAGCGTCAAGTTCAACGTTGTGCTGACACTGGTGGAGGTACTCGCCCTGTGCATCGTGATCGGGGTTGGCTTCTTCGTGATGGCCCAAGGCACGGGAAATTTCCAGGAGATCCTCGTCTTCACGGACCAGCAGGACAAGGGATTGTTCCTCGCTGTCACGGCGGCCACGTCAATTGCCTTCTTTGCAATGGTGGGCTTCGAGGACTCCGTCAACATGGTGGAGGAGACCAAGGACCCGGAGAAGATATTTCCGCGAACGATGCTCACCGGGCTCGGGATCGCGGTGCTTCTCTACATGCTGGTTGCCATTTCGGTTGTCAGCGTCCTTTCGCCCACAGAGCTCGGCGAGATCAGGGAAGCGGAGGGCGCAGCGCTGCTGGAAGTCGTGCACAAGGGCTCGCCCGACTTTCCCATCGACAGGATCTTTCCGTTCCTCGCGGTCTTCGCAGTGGCCAACACAGCGCTGATCAACATGCTGATGGCGAGCCGCCTGATCTACGGCATGGCCCGTCAGCACGTCCTGCCGAGCGGCTTGGGGAAGGTGCTGCCCGGTCGCCGTTCACCGTGGGCGGGGATCACGTTCTCCACCGTGTTGGCGCTGGGATTGATCTGGTACGTCAGCAGTGATCCTGACAGCAACATCGTGGCCAATCTTTCAGGTACCACTGCCTTCCTTCTGCTGTGCGTGTTCACCGTAGTCAATGTGGTGTGCGTTGTACTTCGCCGTAAACGGGACCCGAACCGCAAGGTCTTCTTCACCTCACCGGGGCAACTGCCCTTGGTAGCGGCCCTGTTGTGCGCCTTCCTCGCGGGCCCCTGGGTTGGTCGCAACGTCATCCAGTACCAGGTAGCCGGCGGCCTGATGGCCATCGGCATCGTATTGTGGTTCATCACGTGGCTGCTCACCAGGAAGAGCAACGCCCGCCGCAGGACATGAACTTCTCCGCACCCGACGCAACAGTTGCTCGACGGCGACCTCCCGCCGTCGAGCCGTCAATTATATAAGTATTGACTTATATAAGAAACTGCTGATATTTTGCGGAATGTGCACGCTTTTGACGTCCTGGGTGACCCGGTCCGACGCAGAATCCTAGAGCTCTTGATGGACGACGAACAGTCATCGGGCGCACTGTCTGCCGTGATCAGCCAAGAGTTCGGCATTTCCCAACCCGGCGTATCGCAGCATCTGAGGGTGCTGCGGGAGAACGGTTTCGTCCAGGTGCGCCCGGTTGGCACACGCCGGCTGTACGCCGTCGACGCAACGCCTTTCGAGGACGTGGATCAGTGGCTGCAGCCATTTCGGGACTTCTGGACGCAACGCCTGGATGCGCTCGACACCGAGCTGGCCAGGGGACGACGCGATCGACGTGCACGAAAATCGACAGACAAGGAATGATCACATGTTTGACATGCTCCAAGAGCTCGCGGAAATTCACCGATCAGTAGCCAGGAATAAAGCTGCTGAAACCGTATCGGTACGGGTCAGCCGCGCCTACGACGCAGAGCCGGAAGATGTTTGGTCAGCCCTGACCGAACCCGAGCGGCTGCTCCGCTGGTTCTATCCGATCACGGGTGACCTGCGCCCCGGTGGGAGCTTTCAGTTGGAGGGCAACGCAGGCGGCGAGATCCGGCGCTGCGAACCGCCAGTAACCTTGCAGGTCACCTTTGGGGGCCCGGAAAGCATCGTCGATGTCACCCTGACGGAGACGGCGGGGAAGACCACTGTCGAACTCACGCACACCGTTCCGTTGTCCATGGCCGGCAGCGGAGCGGGAGCACTGTTCGTGGGGCCCGGCTGGGACGGGGCCATGCTGGGCCTTGGCCTGTACTTGCGCGGTGCGGCGGTGGACGACCCCATCGAGATGGCCAACTCGCCCGAAGTGGTGGAGTTCAGTCGTGGATCGATCAGCCGCTGGACGCACAGCGTAGAAGCCTCCGGAACCGCAACCTCCGACGAAATCGCCGGCGGAGCAGCGGCTGCGTCCGCACAGTACACACCCGGGGCTTAGTCGGGAGGAGGCACCGCACAGGAACTGCCCTCTCAGGCACATACCGCTATGGCTGCCTGGAACCGTAATAGGTGGCCAGCCGCGCCAGTCCTTCATCGAGAGAAACGCCGGGGGTCCAATCGAGGAGCTCCCGGGTTACGCGCTGGTCGAACCAGTGGGCTGTGGAGAGCTGCTCTGCAAGGAACCTCGTCATCGGCGGCTCCTCTTTGCGACCTGCCAGGATCCAGAGTTTCTCCACCACCATTCCAGCCGTCCGCGCCATGGCACCAGGGATAGTCCACGACGGCGCCGCAACATCCCCCGCCGCGCAGATGCCTGCCAACAATTCCCCGATGGGACGGGGCTCGCCGTTGCTCACCACAAGTGCCCGGCCATGGACGTAGTCCATGCGGTGCAGCGCGGCGACGATCGCGGAGGCTGCGTTGTCCACGTAGGTGGTGTCGATGAGGGCCGCACCGGCGTCGAGGAGAGGCAGCCGGCTTCGGCTTGCCCGCGCCAGGACACGCTCCACCAGTTGGGTGTCGCCCGGGCCCCAGACGATGTGGGGACGCACTGCTGCCACCCGGAATTCGGGGGTGTCGGCTGCCAGCGCCAGCAACTCCGCCTCCGCTTTGGTGCGGGAGTAGTGCCCATGCGCGCGCTTCGGGTCAGCCGGCTCAGCGCCCAACCCGACGATGGCGGCGCCGGAGTTGGCCACGGACGGGGAAGAGACGAACACGACATCCCGCACTCCTGCGGCCCGGGCGCTACGGACCAGGCGGCGGGTCCCTTCGACGTTCACTTCGGCGAACTCAGCGGCGCGACCGGTGAAGGATACTTTCGCGGCGAGGTGGATGACGCCGTCGGCCCCTTCCACCGCCCGCCGAAGCGCGGCGTCGTCCGTAATGGACCCGCGGATGTCTGTCGCGCCGTCGACTCCGGACGGTCGGCGCTGGAACGTGGACACTGTATGGCCTTGGCGGACCAGCAGCCGGGCCACTTCACTTCCCAGCAGCCCACTGGCTCCGGTGACCAGGACCTTCATGGCTTTCCCGGCCGGCCACCGGCCAGCACATGCGAAGCCCAGGCGGACAGGCGGGTGCGGTCGATTTTGGCGTTGTGCCTGATGTCGGTGGGCTGTGCGGGGACAGCCAGGACGGCGGAGACACCGACGCCGGCTTCCAGCGCGGCCCTGCGAACTCGGCCCGCGAGCTCCGGCGCAGCAGGACCGGCCTTACGGTACGGCGTCACCGTTTCGACGACGGCCACAACCGCCTGTGTCCCGGCCGGCCCCACCCCGGCAACAGCGGCCAGCCGGACCTCCTCCAGCCGTTCGATGGCCTGTTCGGCGCCAACGGGCGTCACGACGCCCCCGGGCGCTGTCACCACGTGGGCGAGGCGTCCCTCCACCCACAGCCGACCAGCGGCGTCGAAGTGCCCTACGTCACCGGTGCGGTGCCATCCGGGCAGGCCGGCGCTCTCGCACTGGGTCAGCCAGAGCCTGTCATAGGCTTCTTTGACGTGCGGTGCCCTGACCAGGATCTCGCCGGTTACTCCGGCTTCGGTGGAGAACGCGGACCCTGGTGCGGTTCCGTCCCCAGCCAAGGGGATTACCGCCAGGCGGGCGCCGTGCACGGGCTCCCCCACGCACACTCCGTTCCCTGCTCCCTTGACAGTCCCCGCAGCAGATTCGGCCGCTGCGGCCTGAATCTGCTCCAGGCTGATGTCCGTGACCGGGAGCGCCTCCGTCATCCCGTACGGAGTATGAAGCGACGCCCGAGGCAGCAGTTGCTGCACCTCAAGAAGCAGCGGCTCGGGGACGGGGGCGCCCGCCGAAAGCAGCAACTCGACGCCGTTCAGGGCTTCATGCCCTGCACCATTGACAGCATCACTGGTGGCAACGACGTTGGCCAACGCCGCCGGTGAAGCGAAGACCACCGTGGCGTCGATGGCTGCGGCGGCCTCCGCCAGGGCGCGCGACGTCAATGTTCGTGGGGCAGTGACGTCCATGGCAGGCGTCACCGAAACCGCTCCAAGCGCCGGGCCCAGCAAGGCAAACGGAGCGAAGCCTGCCACGAGCCGGGAACCGGGCCGGATCCCAAACGTTCTGGACACTGTGTCCCTCATGGCGGCCAGTTGTCGATGCGTGTACAGCACGCCTTTGGCTGGACCAGTGGAGCCGGACGTGAACAGCACAGCGGCCGGGGCATCTGCGTCCACAGCGTGCGCCGGCAACGCAGAACCGGCCCCCCGCCTGGCCAGGGCCGCGAGGGACGTTTCGACGCCGAGGATTCGACGGCGGGCAGCTGGCAGATCCTGCACGCTGACCCGGCGTCCGGGCCAGCCGAGTACCGCAGCAGCCGTCAGGGCCTTGTCGATTCCGATGAGGAAATCGGCGGTGGCGCCCTTCACTGCGCGACTCAGGCCTCTGGTTCCCAGACCCGCGTCGGCCACCACCACCACAGCGCCCAGCCGCAGGCAGGCATAGAGCGCTACGGTCAGGTCCGCGCCAGGCGGAACCATCAAGCTGACCCGGCTCCCCTTCTTGACGCCGACTTCCCGCAACCCCGCGGCGAGATCCAGGATGCCGCGGTCCAACTGCTGCCAGCTCAGCGAGCGGCTGATACTGCCGTCCGGCGCCATTTCGGCAACAGCGGTATCTCCCTTGGCCTGTCCCTGTGCCTGCTTGCCGAGCGAGTCCCACAGAGGGCGAAATGCTGCTTCCTCACGCTCGGCGCTATCGCCCAGGCCGTGGCCTCCGATGGCCGCAGCTTCGGTGTTCCCGGCGAGCCACTGGAAGATTGGCGTCGCGATGTCCCGGTCTTCCGCCACGAGGTGTCCGGCGCCTTCGAAGCGATGCACGTCCGCGTGCGGGAGCCGGCCGACAAGATCCTTCAGGTACCGGTCGGAAAAGATAGGATCCCGCGGGCCCCAGAGCATCAGAGCCGGGACTTTCAGGCCGCGCAACCCTTCAGAGACCCCTTGGAGCGCGGAATAGCTTGGATGGGACGCGTCTGCCGGAATATCCGCCACAAAGTTGCCCACCCCGGACCTGCGCCCGGCACCACGGTAGGGGGCCATGTAGGCCCTGCGGATATCGGCGGGCAACGGTGGTTCCGCCAGCGAGTGCGTCACTCGGAGAAAGGCATCCGACGTCGTTGTCCCCCACCGATGCACGGCGGGATGCAAGGCCAGCCGGAGGGCCGGCGGGAGCGCGGTGTCGGACGGGTGGTGGACCGCTGTGTTCGTCAACACCACGCCGGTGACGTGACGCGGGTGCGCCAATGCCCACCCCAGGCTGATGACGCCGCCCCAGTCATGCCCCACCGTCACCACCGGACCCTTCAGGCCCAAAGCGTCCGTGAGGTCGCCGAGGTCATTGATTCGGTCCGCCAGGCGTCGGAAAGTGCCGCTGCGCTCCGAGTAGCCCATGTCCAGCTGGTCTACGGCTACAACCCGCCACGGGTGTGCAGGATCGGATCCGGCAGTCAGCAGCGTCCGCCACAAATACGACCACGTCGGGTTGCCGTGCACGCACAGCAGCGTGCCGACGGGTTGCAGTCCGCGGCGGGCGAGCTGGGCTCCGTTGTCCAACAGGTGCCAACGGCGCGTTGTGCCGGGCGTATCGACGGTCGAGGTGGACTCCACCCGGATGGTTCGTGACCATTCGGGGTCCACCCCCGGCCAGGAGGCGATTACCAAACGATTTCCACCATTCCTGCATTGAGCCCGGATCCTACCCCCATACACAAGACCCGATCTCCGGCGTTCAAGGACTGAGCCTCGGCGGCAAGCGTCATGGGAAGGGAGGCAGGCCCTACGTTGCCCCAGTGCGGGAACGTTATGGGTACTTTGTCCGGGTCCAGGTCAATGGCTTTGATGATTGCCTGGGTGTAGGCATTGCTCACTTGGTGGGTGACGTAGCGGTCCATGGCGGCCCAGTCCCAGTCCGGCTGGGCTTCGTGCCAGGCGTCGACCACCAACTGAAGTCCGCCGTCGAGCAAGCCCTTCGTGTCCGTCGTCATGCCATCGATGCCGCCCACGCACAATTCGTGGTGTTCGGTGCCCGCACGCATCACGCCGCCCACCAGCCGGTGCGCCCCCGGGTATTCGTCCGCGGGTCCCAGAACCGCTGCGGCCGCCCCGGACCCGAGCGTCAGCGTGGCGAACTCCCGACTGAAGTCTTCCCTGGTGGTCTCAGGCCGCTGCAGTCGTGCCAGCGTGGCTTCCTGCGTCACCTGGGCATCTTCACCGTTGACGATCACTGCGTACTTGATTTGGCCGGAATCGATCATGTTGGCGGCCAGTATCAAGCCATTGACGAAACCGAGGCAGGCGTTGGCCAGGTCAAAATTCATGGCCGACGACGGCAGGCCCAGTTCGTGATGGATCTTGACCGCCACAGATGGTTCAAGATTGCGCCTGGTGACCGAGGTGTTGATCAGCAGGCCGACTTCCGATGCCCCGACGCCGGCCTCGGCCAAGGCTTTGGCGCCCGCTTCTACCGCCGCATCGTCGAACGATGTCCCGGCGGCCCACCAGCGGCGGTGCGTGATACCCGCGACGCGCTCCAGCAATCGCGGCGGGAACTTCAGCCGTTTGAGGGTCGAGGCCAACCTGTGGTCGAAGTCCTTGGAACTGACGATCATCGGAGCCTCAACACTGCTCACCGAGAGCAGCGCTGTGTTGCTGTGCCGGAAGGTTGCATTCCCTGCCAAGTCAAGCCCCTGTTCGTTTCTGTCCTGCATTCATGCGGTGACTGTACCCATTTGTGCAAGCCCAAGACGTTAACTATGCCGGTGCGAGGCGGATACTGCATATTTCAGGGCCGTTGCAGCGTGTTAATTCCGTCACTGTTTGGGCCGGAAATGGTTGGCCCCTTGAGGAGAATGACGCCCAAAAGTGGCTGGGCGTAGGGTGGGAGGTGGACGAAAGGAGCATCTCATGAAGAAAATCCTCATGGTTTTGACCAGCGTTTCCGAGATTGGCGCTACGGGAGAGAAGACCGGCTACAACGTTGCCGAAGCTGCACATCCTTGGAAGGTCTTCAAGGATTCCGGTCACTTCGTCGACTTTGCATCCATCAAGGGCGGCCAGCCTCCGCGCGACGAGGTGGATCAGGATGATCCCATCCAGGTTGCCTTCACCGAGGACGAGACGACGCGCGCAGGGCTCTACAACACCGCCCGTGTGGAGGTCGTTGATCCCGGACAGTATGACGCCGTCTACCTCGTGGGAGGCCATGGCACGATGTGGGACTTCCCGGACAGCGAGGGCCTTCAGAACCTCGTAGCCAGTGTCTACAACGCAGGCGGCTTGGTAGGGGCCGTCTGCCACGGACCGGCGGGCCTCTTGAACGTGGAACTGGATAATGGCTTCCGCCTGGTCCAAGGCCGAACGGTGGCCGCCTTCACCAATGACGAAGAGGTAGCCGCAGGGAAGGACAAGGTCATTCCGTTCTTCCTGGCAGACCGTCTCGTGGAACAGGGCGCCACCCATGCCTCCGCCCCCGTGTTCGAGGAGAAGGTCGTGGTGGACGAACGGCTGGTGACTGGACAGAACCCAGCCTCAGCCGCTGGCGTCGCCAAGGAAATGGAAAAGCTGTTCGCGGATGTCATCCATCAGGAAAAGGCCGAAGAACAACACGAGGCTGAAGCGCTCCGAGCCGAGAAAGATGCTGAAAAGAGCGCCAAGAAGCAGGCAGCAGCAGAAGCCGGGCACTAACACTGCCACTGGACGGGTAATAGCGAAGGCGCGCCGCGTCGCCGGCCGCCGGGCGGAGGGGTGGGGACGGGCCCACCCCTCCCCTGCGGTTACAGTGTCTCGAACTTTCAAATCATGACGCATAAATCCTCAAAAGCTTTTGTAGTGTGAAGTTATGTCTGCAGGGGGCGCGGCCATGGAGCCGCTGGTGCACATCAAGGACCTTCGGATTTCTGGGCAGTAAGGGCTCCGGCAAGACCACCACCCTGCGGGCGCTGTTGGGCATCTACCAGCCCACCGCTGGCACCCTGCACATCGACGGGAAACCCTTCGAACCCAGTGACGGCGCCCGGCTGGGGTACCTGCCGGAAGAACGCGGCTACCTACGAAGCCGTCGCCAAGCAACTCCTGGCCGTCGCAGCACAGACCACCATCAACTCACGGCTGCCGCGGGCGGCGAAGTCAAGGTCCACACAGAGACCTTCCGTGGCGGGCAAGCATCCGGCGGCTTCGGCTCCGCCATTCTTCCGTTGATGTTCCTTCTGCTGTTCTATGTGGTCATCCTCCTGCTCTCCAACCAGATGCTGAGCAGCACCCTTGAGGAGAACGAGAACAGGGTCACCGAAATGATCCTGACAACCCTGAACCCGACCACGCATCATCGGGGCGCTCCTCCTGCTGAGCGGTTTCACACTTTTCACCGCCGCCCTGGTTGCCATCGGCGCGGTCATGCCCACCGCCAAGGAAGCCGGCATCATCTTCGGGCCCATGATGGCGCTGATCTTTGTCCCGTTCTACGCCATCAGCCTCATCCTGTCCGATCCCTCAGCGCCGATAGTCCAAGTGTTCACTTACTTCCCACTCTCAGCACCTGTCACCGCCATGTTGCGCAACGGTTTCGGCACGCTTGGAACCGGAGAGGCGATCTTCATCATCGCCATGCTCTTCATCCTGGGCGTCCTCATATTGCGCCTTGCGGTCCACCTGTTCCGCTATGGGTCCATTCAGTACTCCAGCAAGCTCTCCATCAAGACCCTCCGCCGCAGGCCAGCCGAGCACGCGGGAAAGTGACCATCCAAACCGGTGAGCCGCCGTCGGGAGTCATCACCGCCGGCGGGTTTACCCCTCGGCAATCTGTAGGCCGTGTTCCTGCAGCAACTGCCCATCGATGCCACAAGAAATCGCCCTGGACATGGGATTCACATCAGTGCACGACGTCGCCGAAAGCATCGTCACACGCGCCCTGAAGATCCAACCCTTGGCTGGGTGACTGCGTCCTAACGGATCTACCCGCAGGGTCCTTTTCCTATGGACTCTCACCGCCCTTCGTGCCTACGCTGGTGTTGTTGCCCCAGACCTCGGCAGCGCATAACCAGCGCACACGAGGAGGCAACAATTGTCACTGGCCAACCAGCCCATTCCGGTGGTTCTCACGCCAGCACCTCAGCAGGCAACCACCGGCATTCGGATCAATAAGGTCACCAGCAGCTACGCAAATCTCTTGATGTCGGTCAAGGAAGCCGGACTGCTGGAACGCTGCCGCCGCTTTTACCTCCTGCTGTTGACGCTCCTGGTGATTGCCGGGATAGGCGTCTGGGGGGTGTTCTTGTTCCTTGGCGACACGTGGCTCCAACTGGTCGTCGCGGCCGCGCTCGGCGTCGTTTTCACGCAGTTCGCCTTGGTGGGACATGAAGCGGCGCATCTTCAGGTGTTCAAGACCAGGTCCGCCAACGAGTGGGTTGCACGGCTGATCGCCACGCTGTTGGTGGGAATGAGTTATGCATACTGGACCGATAAGCACTCCAGGCATCACGCCCGGCCGAACGTCGTGAACAAGGATCCGGATATTGCACCCGGCGCAGTGGTCTTCCACAACCAACTGCCGACCAATCGTGGACGGCTCTCCCGGGCCTTCGGCAAGCGGCAGGGTTATCTGCTCTTTCCGCTGCTTTTGTTCCTCGGATGGACATTGCACATTGATTCGCTGAAGTACTTGCTGCGTCGCGGCCCTGTGAAGTTCCGGTGGCTGGAGCTTGGCTTACTGGGCCTCCGCTTTGGCACCTACCTCGGACTGCTCTTCGTGGTCCTGTCCCCTGGCGTTGCCGCCGCCTTTGTCGGGGTGCAGATCGCCGTTTTTGGGCTGTATATGGGCGGAACGTTTGCACCGAACCATAAAGGAATGCCCATACTCCCCGAGCACAGCAGGGCCGACTTCCTTAGCCGGCAGGTCCTCACGTCCCGCAATATCACCGGCGGACGCTTCGTGACGTTCTTGATGGGTGGACTCAACTACCAGATCGAACACCATCTGTTTCCAGACATGCCTCGCCGGCATCTGCGCGACGCAAGCCATCTGGTCAAGGCACATTGCCTTCTTGCAGGAATCCCTTACACGGAGACCCGGCTGATGAGCTCATACGCCATCGTGATCCGGTACCTCAACGCGGTGGGACTCAGGGCAGCAGACCCGTTTACTTGCCCCTTGGCCGGTCAACATCGGCCATAGCACGACGGGGCCATTTCCGGAGTGACGGCGTCAGCCTTCCCGCGCCCTTCTCGTTGCGGCGTCGTTGGCCTTCTGAAGTGCCCGGACAAGCTCTTCCTTGTCCATGGTGGATCGACCCTCGATATCCAGCTCCCGCGCACGCTCATAGAGATGCTTCTTGGGGGCGTTGGCGTCCACTCCTCCAGCTGTTGGGTGGCGTGAATTGACTCCCTCTTCTGCATGCTGGTCGGACGGCCCCGGTTCGTCTTTTGCTTCCCAGTGGTCCCCCACCTTTTCGTAGCTGTGCTTCAACGCCGCGAAAGCGGTACGGGCGGCTCGGCTTTCATCCTTGCCGTACGACGCCATGGCGGAATCGTAAGTTTTGGCGAAGGTGTCCTGGGCCTTCTGTTCGGAGCGCTGCAGAGTCGATGGAAGCTCGTCTTTGCGGGCATGATCGTCCTTGCCGGTCTTGGGCATAGTGGCCGCCTCCTTCATCAGAAGTGCTCATCGCGGTGTTGGACAAGTCTAGCGATGGACGATTCGGCTGAGGAAGGACTCAATCTCGCGGCTCGGGGTGTCATGATCGAGCAAGGGCCGGACGAACGATACTTGGTATCCTTGCCCGGCCCCGCCCGGCGGAGACCGTTGGCTGCAACCTGGCAACGCTGGGGGTTCGTACCGGCTGCATTGGCTCCGCTGCGTTCAGTCAAGTCCATCGGCAGCCGTTGTTCACGAGTAGTCACTACTCGTCTTTTGCACCTCCGGCGGGAAGTGGCTACTTGGATCGCGCCTGGACGGTCCGGTAGTGCAAGTTCCAGAAGCGCGTCGGATGTAGGGCCTGTTCGCGCCTTTCACGGCTCAGTAGGCTTGCCGTCACCACCGCGCATCCCGGGAGAACTTCATGTCAACGACCTACACCTTCGACGTCTTTTCCAGTCTCGACGGCTTCGGCACGGCAAGCGGCAACTGGACCGGGTACTGGGGCAAGCAAGGCCCCGAACTGCTGGCGCACCGCCTGGCCCAGTACAGCCAAAACCAGCGAATGGTTTTCGGAGCCAACACTCTTAGGGCGTTCGTGGAGATGCTGTCCTCCAGCGGCGAGGAATCGGAGGTCAGAGATCCGTGGGTCACCCGGATGATCAACCTCCCGGCCACGGTTATCTCCGACACCCTGCATGACCTTCCAGCCTGGCCTGATGCGACCCTGGTGAGCGGCGACGCCGTCGATGTCATCGCACGGCTGAAGGCAGAATCCGATGTGCCATTGCGCTCACATGGAAGCCTGGCAATGAACCGGGCATTGATGGCTGCGGGATTGGTGGACGACGTCCAAGTGACAATTTTTCCCGTCATCAAGGGTCTGAGCGGAACGAGCCCGATCTTTCACGGCGCCAAAGACTTCGACCTTGAACTGATGGAGACCCGGACACTCGACGGCCGCACGCAAGAGCTGGTCTACCGGCCCACCCTGCACACCTGACACCATCTGGATGCGTGTGCTTCATCGGGTGCGTGGCCGTTTGAGGCTGCCTCCGGACAGCTCCACGGTCAACGAGGGCGAATTGCCCAGGATCCTTTGGCGGCCAGTATCACGGCGGGGCGTTCGCCGGCCATGGCAAGTGCCCCTGCAGTCCGTCCACGGACTCACCGAGCCCCCGCTCCCCTGCAGCGTCCACCAAAGAAACGCAGGTCATCGAGCGAACGTCCGCGGATCAGCGAGGGGTTCGGCTGGAAATGGGGCCACAGCGCAAAAACGCGGATGTGATCCAACCCGAGGCCTGCCACAGTGTCGAGATCGCGCCTGATCTCATCCAGGGTGAAATCCAGCCAGTGGTGGAACCATCCCCGCGAAGGTGTGTAGTTGACCCCATACCTGGCTTGCTCCGTGGTCATGCGCCTGCTTGTGTGCTGAAGGGAGTGCCTGACATCCTGACGTGCGGAAGGAACGGGTGAGCTGACTAACTTTAGTCCGCTTCGCCGGCGGTCGTTTCACCTTTTTCGGCCCCCGGGTCCTTGGCGGCGTCCGGGTCGTCGTGGACTTTCTTGGGGATCTTGCCCTCAACGTCAGCAGGTACGGGAGGGTCTTTCTCTTCATCAGTCGACATGGGCCAAGGATAAGCTACGCACGGTCAGGGTCGGTCGCTGCGGCAGCGAGAACCACGGGAATTGATGGGTCTCGAACTCGATGCCCGGGCGGCACGCTTTTCGCAAATCCCCGCACAGGTTCAACAGTCGCCACATCTGCCCGGAGGTTCCCTCACAGAGGATGCAGTCCGCTTCATTATGAGAATCATTCTCAATTAAGCTAGCATCGGGGATGTGATCGGACTCTCTTCATGACAGCTGACGTTTTACCCGCAGCCGGCCGGAACCGCCCCTCCGTTTCCATTGCCCCACGAAGGTCAGTGCTCGAACGGTTGCTGGCGCCTGCACTGGGGCTCGCCATCCTGGGACTCCTGGTGGTGTCGGGGAGCACCGGCCCCCTGCAAACCTCGCTGGTGGAATCCCTTCAGATCATCGGTGGTCACTTGATGCCCGGCATGCCTTGGATGACCGACGGTTCCTTGAGCGTCTCCCAGGACCAGGCCGTATGGAGTTTCCGGATTCCACGGGCCCTGCTGGCGGGCATAGCCGGGGCAAGCCTCGCCCTGGCCGGGGCACTGCTGCAGGCGAACGTCCGCAACCCCTTGGCCGAGCCGTACATCCTGGGAGTTTCGGCCGGCGCCGGCGTCGGCGCGGTGCTCGCCATCGTGGCCGGCTCGACGGCGGTGGGCGGGCTTGGCCTCAACGCTTCGGCCTTCGCCGGGGCCGCCGCCGCTACGGCGCTGGTGTACCTCTTGGCCAAACAGGACGGGGTGATTGCACCATCCCGGCTGATTCTGGCAGGTGTGGCTTTGGGCTCCCTCCTGGCGGCGATCACCAACTTCCTCACCATCACCACGGATGCCCAGAATGTTTACAGCGTCCTGTTCTTTCTCTTGGGCAGTGTCTCCGCGGCAAGCTACCCCCAACTGCTACTTCCAGGGGTTGCCCTCGCAGCCGTAGGTACGTTCGCGATGTTCCGCTCGCGCGCGCTCAATGCCTTCCTGGCCGGCGACGAAACGGCTACCGCGTTGGGCGTCAATGTGGAATCGCTGCGACGGACGCTTCTCCTGGCCACGGCACTGCTGACGGCCACGACGGTGGCGGTCTGCGGTGGCATCGGCTTTGTGGGGCTGGTGGTTCCGCACGCGGCCCGGATCCTGGTGGGTTCGGACCATCGCAGGATGCTGCCGGTGACAATCTTGGGCGGAGCCTTCTTCCTGATGCTCACGGATCTGCTGGCCCGCACGGTGGCCCAACCGGCCGAAATCCCGTTGGGCATCCTCACCGCCACGGTGGGCGCCCCCTTTTTCCTATGGCTCATGCGCGGCAACGGTGCTGTGCGGGGAGGTATCAAACGGTGAAAGTCGCCTTCCAGAACGTCTGTATCGCCCTGGGCGGCACACCGATCGTCCACGATGTCAGCTTCACCGCTCCCAGTGGATCCGTGGTGGGAATCCTTGGCCCCAATGGCTGCGGTAAGTCGACGCTGCTGCGTTCCCTGTACCGGGTTAACAAACCGACGTCAGGCTCTGTCACGCTGGACGGCGACGATGTCCGGAAGTTGACCTCCCGGCAGGCGGCACTCCGTGTGGCCGTGATGGCGCAGGAATCGAGCCAGGACTTTCCCATGACAGCCCGGGAGGTGGTGATGCTGGGACGGGCGCCGCACCAGCGCGGCTTTGGCGCCGACTCGGACCGGGACCATCATTTGGTTCACCACGCACTGCTCGACGTCGGCGCCTCCTCGCTCGCGAACCGCTTCTTTGGAGGATTGTCGGGTGGCGAAAAGCAACGCATACTGCTGGCCCGGGCCCTCGTCCAGGAGGCCCCCGTGCTTGTCCTGGACGAACCCACCAACCACGTGGACGTGGCCTTCCAGTTGGAACTCATGCAGTTGGTGACCTCCCGGGGCAGAACAGTTCTTGCTGCCCTGCATGACATGAACCTGGCTGCTGAGTTCTGCGACCACGTGGCGGTCCTTCAATCCGGCCGGTTGCGGGCCTTTGGACCTCCCTCGAGCACGCTGGACCACGAGCTCATCCGGCGGTGTTTCGGAGTGGAGTCCCGCAAACTTGAGCACCCCCTTACTGGCAAGGCCTTGATCGCCGTCGCCGCCACCCGCGCCTCAACGAACCGGCAGAAGGCAGCGGGCACGCCGCCGAATCCGTCAGCAGTCCATCACTGAAAACACACCACTCAACCGGAGGCATATCCATGAATCGATCCGCCCTACCCAAAGCCGCCCTGCCCAAATCCGCCCTGCCCAAATCCGCTCCGACCCTGGGCGCCATGGCGCTCGCGGCGCTCTTGATGGCCGGCTGTGGCCAGGCCGTCAGCCAGTCGCCGGCTACCCAGAAGGCCGGGACCGCACCCGCATCTGCATCCGCCGGCAGCATCGAAAACTGCGGCCGCACCCTGACATTCGACGCTGCACCGGACCGGGTGGTTGCCATGACCCCTGGCCAATCGGAATTGCTGGTGAAGCTCGGCTTGGCCCACAAGGTGGTGGCCGAGGCACAGACCAAAGGCAGGGAGTTGCAACCGGAGCTGAAGGCTCGCGGGGACGTGAAGCAACTCAGCGACCAGATGCCGCCGTCCCGGGAAGTACTGCTGGGAGCAAATCCGGATTTTGTGTACTCACCCACGGCTTACGAATTCACTGCCGAGCAAGGCTTCGCCAGCATCGAACAGCTGAAGCAAGCGGGCGCGGAAGCGTACATCGCCACGGCGGGCTGCCAGGAGCGCCGAAGCAAGGCAGAAGTCACGGACATCCTCACCGACATCGACAAGATCGGCGCCGTTTTTGGAGCAGGAGCAAAAACCACGGCTGTCCGGGACGAGGCAGCCACCGCATTGAGCGCCGTCAACAAAGCTGTTGCCGGAAAGCAAAAGCCCACAGTGGTTGAGTTGTTCGTCGAGGGAAATTCGATCGCGGCCATTGGTGCAGGCCTGGAGTACGACATGATCAAGACCGCAGGCGGGGACAATCTCTTCAGCCCGTCCGATGAAGCATTCGCGACCTTTTTCTCTGCGCTTATTTCCCCGGAGACCCTGGTGCAGAAGAACCCGGAGGTCATCGTCTTCACCACCCTGGACAAGGCGCACGAAGAAGCAACCCGCACGTTCCTGAAGGAGAAGTTCCCGCAGGTCGCCGCTGTAAAGAGTGACCGCCTGGTTGCAGTGAACTCGGACGATGTGATGCCCGGTACTTGGGGCAACATCCGCGCCGTAGAGCAGATAGCCAAGGGCCTCCACCCGGAAGCCTTCTAGATCAGAAAGCAGGTGGCGCCAAGGTTCGTGAGAACCTTGGCGCCACCTGCATGTGGGAAAGCCACGACTAAGTCAAACCCCCAACTGCACCCTCCGATCACAGGCCGCCAACGTCGACTCCCGGTGCGAGATGGTGATGACCGTGGTCTCTCCGGCCAGTCTGGAGACGGCGTCCAGCAGCGCGCGCTCAGAGGCAGCATCAAGGCTGGCGGTGGTCTCATCCAGCACCAGGAGTTTCGGTTTCAGCAGGAGCGCCCTGGCCAGGCAGAAGCGGGCGCGCTCTCCCCCGGACAGGCTCATTCCCTGTTCACCGATGAGTGTGTCCACGCCGGAAGTCCACCGTTTCCCGCCCAGAGGGAGCCCGGCCCGGTCCAGCGCGTCCAGGACATCCTCCTCCGTGGCGGCCGGATCCGCCAAGTGCATGTTATCCAGTACCGAACCGTGGAAGACCGGGGAATCCTGCTCCACAAGGGTGACCATTCGGCGGAAGGAAGGCTCCGGTAGCGCCCATGAATCCACCGTCCTGCCATCTCCGGAAGCGAACGTGATAGTCCCGGAGTCCGGCACCCATAGGCGCAGCAGGAGCCGGGCCAAGGTCGTCTTTCCAGCCCCCGATGGACCGCTGATTCCCACATGCTCGCCAGGTGCTACGGAAAGCGAGGTACGCCGCAAAGCCGGTGTCCCGCCGTCGTACGTGAACTCGACGTCCCGGACGTCAACGCCCAACGGTCCGCTCGGGTTGAACGCCACCGGCGCTTCCACCTCCGGAACAGTAGCGGCGAGGCTGATTCCCTCCAGCACCCGCAGGGCACTCGCGCGGTGGGGTTGGAGCTGTGTGACGGTTGCGACGCCTTCGGCGACTGGTGCCAGCAGGGTGAGCGTCCCCGCGACGAGTGCCGGAATCCACACAGGGTCCACACCCGGCTTTGAGACAGCGGCGAGAAATACCGCGACGACGGTTCCCAGCACGCACAATTCCCGCGCTGACGAGCCAAGTGCCAAGAATGCGCTCAGCTTCCGCTGCACCGAATCCACGGCCCGGCTCCGTTCGGCCAACTGCGCCTGTGCCTGTGGGATGAGTCCGAAGCCCAAAATTTCGCGGGTTCCAGACAGCAGGTCCACTGCCAGGACGGACACAGCGGCCTTCGCATCCTGGACCTGGGCACCCAACTCCGCTCCTCGCCTCAGACCAGGCAACGTCACAGCGATGAGCGCCACGAACCCGGACAACAGGGCAACGGCCACGTCCAGGCCCAACGGAACCAGCAACCCAACACCGGCCACGAAAAGGACAGACGATCCGGCCAGCTGGGCAACGGTGTGGGCATAGAAGAACTCGAGCTTCTCCACATCTCCCATGGCCGTCGCTGCCAGCTTCCCCGTGTGCTGCCCCGGCCGTCGGGCCGGAACACCCCGGGCGAAACCATCGAAAAGTGCCATTCTCAGCGCAGCCAGGATTCGGTAGGCAATGCTGTGGGAGATATCCATCTCGTGCCATGTAAGGACTGCCCGGAGAATGACGGCAACGATTCCGGCCGCCCACCATCCCGGCGCCGCGACATCCTGCCGCAGAACCGCCAGTGCCACCACGTACGAACCAACGACGGCCAGGAAAATGAGCGCCAGGTTATTGAGGATACCCACGACGGCGGTCCACGCCATCCCGGACCACTCACCAGCCATGTGGGGAACCAGGCCCAGAAGGGGGTTATGGCGGATGCTGGCGATCATAGCTGTGCTGCTTTCGGTTGGTTGGACGGGTACAAAGTGCCGGCGTCCATCCGGAGGACGGTGTCCGCTGCGGCCAAGGCTTCCGGGCGGTGGGCGATCATGAGAACGATCCTGTCCCGGGCCACCTCCCTCAGCCCGGTGAGGACGTGTGCGGCCAGCTGCTGGTTGAGGGCCGACGTAGGCTCATCCAGCAGGAGGACCGGCCTGTCCACCAAGAGAGCCCGGGCAATGGCCAGCCGCTGGAGTTGTCCGCCGGAGACGGATCCTCCCGCTTCGGCCAGCCGCGTGTCCAACCCGTCGGGTTGCAGTTCCCCTGCGAGACCGACGGCAGCAAGGACGTGCTGCATCCGTCCTTCGGTTGCGGCGGGGGCAACCATGCTGAAGTTCTCCCTGACGGTTCCTGGGAACAGGTAGCTGCGTTGGGAGACCACGCTGATGTCGGCCGGCACAAGGGGCCGTCCGTCCATGGTGATGCTGCCGGAGTCGGGGTTCAGGAAGCCGAGCAGCAGGTCAAACAGTGTGCTTTTGCCGGAGCCGGACGGGCCTGCGAGCGCGATGAGGCTGCCCCGGTGGAACTCAGCAGAGGCGTTGTGAAGGACCCAGGGGTCTTCACTGGAGTACCGGAAACTCACGTCCTCAAGACGCAGGCTTTCGGGAAGCCCGACGGCGGCACCTGGCTCATGGCGGGAGGGAGCCTTGCGTGCCGGAGTGGTCTGGCTTGTACCTCCGGCCGCGTCGATGCTCCCCAGTGCGGAGAGGCCCAGATAGCCGGCATGCCATTGGCGGGCGAGGTCCCGGACCGGGCGGAACACCTCACCGGCGAGCATGAGCAGGAAGTAGGTCATCGCTGGCGTCGCAGCCGGGGTGCTGCCGGGATTGAGGACTGAGTAGGCCGCCAATGCCGCCGCGGCCAACATACCTGCCTGGATACCCAAGTCCGCCAGTGCCGTGTCCACCAGGGAGGTGCGCATGGTGGACACTGTGGCGCGGTGCAGCTCCTGGGAACGGCGGTTGAGCTTGTCCCGGATACGCGGAACGGCATGCAGGATCTTCAGTGTTCGCATTCCTTGGAGTGCCTCCAGGAAGTCGGCACTCAGGGCTTCGTAACTGTCCCAGTGGCGCTGTCCTCGCGCAGAAAGGACTTTGCCCCATAGCTTCGGCGCACCAACCGCGACAGCCACGGCCAAGAACAGGGCTCCCGCCAACATCGGATTGAACCACGCAATCCAGAGCAGGAGCAGTGGCACTACAAGCTGCAGTTGGAAGGCGTGGGGAATGTAGTTGCTGATGTAGTTGTCCACCCCGTCGACGCCTTCGCTGAGTGCCAGGCGGCGGGCTCCTGACCTGTCGGAGGTGTCCCGCAAGCGGTCGGGCTGCAGCAGTCGCTCCGCCAGCGAGCGCCGCAGTTCGAGCCGCACCGCCGAACCGAGCGTGCCCGCCAGCCGTGCATGGAATTGCAGCAGGACAAGGCGGGCCATACCGCAGGCCAGGACGCCTGCAAGGGGCGTCAGCAGCGGGCCGCCGGGGCCGCCGTCGGGGTTTGCCGTTCCTTGCATGAGCCCCACCAGTGCCGCGAGGGCGTGGGCAAGGAACCATGCTTGCACCCAGTAGCTTGCGGTGGCGGTGAACAGCAGCGCCGTGACTCCCGCAAGCCGGACCCTGTTTCCCTTGGTCAATTGAAGGAGTCTTTTATTGACCAGCATGCACGGCCCTTTCGTTCGTGTGGTGGGTGTGTTGGTGCAGCATTCCGAGTCCGTGCAGGGCAGTCCAGCCGCCCCGGGCACTGGTCCAGCCGCCGACCGGCCGGAAGTCGATCGCAACGTCCGTACCCAGTGCGGTGTAGAGGCAATGCGCGGCTGTTGCTGATGCCCACCACATCGCGTCGAGATCGGGCAGCGTCTCCGTCTCGAAGATCAGCAAAGCGTCGAGGTTCCGGATCCAGTGCTGGCCTGCGCAGTGTTGGGCCAGGAGTGGATCATCGAGTCCCGCATCATCGATCAAGCGCATGCGGCAGGACGCTGGCTTCGGCGGTACGATCCCTCGCTCGGCCGCTGCGACCATGCTGCGGACGTCAAGAGCCGGGGACATGCGTGGCGTTGTGCGCGGCGCGAAGACATCGGCGCTGCGGCGCCGGGCCAACTGATGTGTTGACACCCCCGCGACTCCCGTTGCCGGGACTGACGTACCCAGCGCCACGCATGCCAAGGCGGTCTCCTGTGGGAATGCCGTCCATGGCCCGGGGCTCAGGATCTTCCAGTTGGCACCTACCGACAGTGCGCTCGCATGGTGCACCAGGGCGAGGGCCGCGTAGGCTGCGTCGGCTATCAGCAACGGACCGGTTCGGTGGTGGTACTTCGCCGCGGTGCGCTGCGGCAGCACAGTGAGGACGACGACGGCGCCCACCTCGGGCGGCTGTCCGGACGTGCCGCGGTAATTGCCGACGCCTTGGCGGCTGCCGGCACCGTGGTGAACTTCGTCGCAGTGAACTTCGTCGTCGTAGGCCAGACGTCGCAGCCCGCCGGTGCTGCTGCTGATGACATACCTCCCCTTCGGAACATCGCAACCGTCACCGCAGAGAACATGGAGCTGCACCGGGTAACAGCCCCCGGCGGAGGGCACAGGCCGTTTCCGTACTTTGCCTGGCTGGCCAGTGGCGGGATTGAGGTGGAAGTCACCGCTCCACCACACTGCGCGCATCAGGGCCGCTATGGGTATCCCGGAGGACCCGGGACGTTCTTCCTTGGCACCAGGAGCAGGACTGTGCCGGGGACCCGGGGATTGCATGGGACCGGGCACTTCGGGGGCCCAGGCGCGGGCGAAACTTTCGGGTGCCAAATACTCGGGTAAGTTCATGGGTTACATGTGGGGTGGTGGGGTGAGCGTGAAGTGCTGCGGCAGTTCCGGGGCCGTGGACCTCCACCCGCGTTGAAGGGCTGCCGTTCCGATCCGGGGACATCCCAGGTAGGCAAACGCCGCGGGAGCGTTGGGGACCAGCCCGCCAACCACGGCACGAACCACGCTGAGGCCCGTGACCGCAACATCCGAGGTGGTCAGGTCGCGGGTATAGACGGTATGGCCGGCAGCTTCGAGTCGGCTGTACAGCTCCGGCATGGAAACATAGGGCACGGCGTCGATGTCCACCATTCCGCAAGCCGGCTCAGTAAACCGTTGGGCGAGGTGGTGCGTTCGCGGATCCAGCCACACCTGGACATGTGCTCCCAAATCGCGGACAAACTCGAAGTCCGGCCCCACGGAGTCCAAATATCTTCGGTCTTCGCGGTGCTCCAAGTAGAGACCCTTGGCCATAAGTCCAGCCTCTACAGCCTGGAAAACCCATCCGTCGGCGTCCTTGGCGCCTTGCGAGTAGATCCACGTATGGACGGCTTCGAGGACGGCTTTGCGTGCGGCCTCGATCGGATCGTTCTTGCATGAGAAACCGGCCGCATAGAGGCCGGTCTCGGGGTCGTAGACCAGCGCTGCCATACAGGGTGCGAATTCGCTGGGCATTTCAACCACCCAGTACTCCAGCCGGCATCCGGCCATGTCGTTGGCGAGTCCGGGGATGCTCTCAGTCCGGATCCCGCGGGTCGGTCCGTCCAGGTGCCACCATAGTTCCAGGGCGTCGCGTTCGATGGTTTCCAACACTGCCCGGTCCTTCGCGTCAGCGCGCCCCTGGCCCGTTGCAATACCTGCATAGTTCAGATGATGGATGCGGGGCAGGTCCCGGAATCGCTGCTGCCGCCAGTTGAGCAGGGTGAGGCTGGCCGGTAGCCACGCCTCGGCCTGGTCCGACTCCCGCCGGCATGCGGTCCATAGCGTCTGTGTGTGCGGCTGGAGGTTCCGGTAGGGAAAGTCCTTGCGCGACTCTTGCCAGGGTGCGAAGTGCGGCAGTTCATGGAGTCCGACGGCGGCACGTCCGGACGCTTCCAGCTCATCCCGGGTTCCGGCGAAGTACTCATGCGCGGGGAGGTCAGCTGGAATGAAATTGCCACAGTAACGTTCCATGCCCTCCGCGACAGCTGCAATCCACGCCTGCCGGGGGTCACCGAACGTGGTGCCCAGGCTCACCCGGTCTGCTGGCCAATCGCCGAGCCACCGCGCGTTGGATACCTCTGCCGTCATGGACGTGTACGCAGGCGGCGCGTTCTCCGGAGTCAGTACCGACCGTACCCGCCGGATGATTCCCGTTTGTTCGTCGACGAGGGTGTGCAAGGGCAGAAGGCCCAGGGTTTCAGCTGTTGCGGTCATGGTTCTCCGTGGCGTCGTAGGTGTTCGGTAGTGGTAGGCCACCAAGCCCAGGTGGGGTGGACTGGGGACTGTCCCCATAGCCAGGCCGTGCGGGAATTGTCAGGTGCCGTTGATGCGACACCCGCGAGGAACGCCTCAATGCGGGCCATCAGTCCGCCCTCCCTGCGGAACGCGACGGCGGTTTCGGCATTGAGGTCGTTGGACAGGCGGTGGCCCCAGGGCCCCCAGAGCGTTTCAACCCGGGTCCCGGTGGCCGTGCTGCCCCACGCTTCTGCCAAGCTCAACGCCTCGGCAGTAAAGAAGTCTTCGTTCCCCGAGATGACCAACAACGGCGATGTCAGGTTTCCGTAGCGGGCGGTCAGATCGAGCGGCGGCGCCTCCCAGAGCCTCCGCCACTTGGCCGCGGAACCACTGCCGTACTCGGAGTCTTTGACCAGGCTTTCCCTGACCCATTCCATGCCTGAACTCCTGGCCAGCAGATGCCGGCGGCGCAGTTCGGTCTTGGCAAGGGGTGGGCGGGATTCTCCGGCGAAGCCGTGTTGATGCCACCAGCCGATCCTGTCCAGGAGGCGTGGGCGACCATCCGGGGCATGGGCTGTCTCGTACAGGCCCAAGGCCGGGACCATCGCCAGCACGGCGAAAGGCGTAACGGCCCGCTGTCCATTCATGGTCCGCGCCGCTTCCAGTGCCCGCGCGCACTCCACGGCGCAGTGTGCGTCATAGGAGGCGCCCGCCAGGATCAACGGCCCCGACAGTACCCCGTGGTCGGCCAGACGGTGCACCACCGCCGCCCCGTCACTGCCCTCGGAGTCATAGGGTTCCCAATCGCCCTCCGAGTCGTATCGGCCACGGACGTCCTGCACCAGGACTGAGTATCCGGCGCGCAGCCAAGCCCGTGCTTGCCCGGAACAGCCGCCCCGGCCATAGGGCGTTCGAATCAGCACCGTTCCCAGGGCAGACCCATCCGGTCCAGTGCGGTAGTGGTCCGTGGCAAGCCGAACGCCGTCGTCCGTGGTCACGGCCAGCAGTTCCGGCGCGGCTTCAGTCATCGCCGCGGCAGCGGCAAGCCGCCAGCCAGAAAGGCGGGTTCGGGAAAGGGTAGGACCGGGTGTTCGCTGGCCGCCAGCGTTCGCGTGTCCAGCCGCCACAGTGTCCGCCTGAGGGGTTGAAGCGCGGCGGATTCAGACTGCCATGCCTTGACGGTGCCCAGCACCCGGGCGATGACCATGCTCCACGCCGTGTCCGGCAGTGAAAGTTCCGTTGCTGCCGCGGGCGTCTGGAGCCAGGCTTTCAACTCGGCTGCGGCAGCGGATGCTGCAAGCCTGCGGCGGAGAACCTGTGTGCTCGAAGGATCCCGGGGGCTAAGTGCCAGTGGATCGAGGAACACCAGTTCGCCTTCCGCGTAACAGCGCAGCACAGCGGTTCCGGCGGCGGGGAGGTGATCGAAACGCGTCCGCTCTGCCGGCGAGGAAGGGAGATGAATCAGCAGGCCTGGAACAGCAGGATCCTGGGCGTCGTCCCACGGAGTGGCCAGCACGCCGGCCGCCTCAAGGGCACCAACCACCCCACCTGCTCCCGGCCCCGCAACGCTGACACGTTCCCGGCCGGCCGCGGGACGTTGCCCGGCCAAGCGTCGTTCCAGCAGCTCCGCCCGTATCCTGTCAGCGGCCCCGCCATTCGTTCCCGGGGTGCTTCCTCCGGGTACCCGGAAGAAGATGCCGTCACCGCTGCGGACCGTGATCCGTCCGTCAACGTCGAAAGTGTCTACTGCGTGTTCCATGGTCCTCCGGATGGGTCTGGCCGCCGGCGGTGGCAAAACTAAGGGGGCGGGCTCGCCGGCGCGCCCGCCCCCTGGCTTAGTGACTAGTCGAAGGGGTTTTCGACCAGTGCGTTCGAGTGCGTCGCCGACAGGTGCGCCAGCTGCTCGGTCTCTTCAACTTCAACCAGAACCGTGGTCTTCTCCATGGTTGGTCTCCTTTCGATGGTGTTGGTCGACACCGCTGTTGCGGCGACATCGCCACACTATAGTTAATGAGAATGATTCTCAAATTAACGACAAGGGAGCACTTTTGAGAGACGAAATCCTGATGGTCGCAGACCAGAACGCGGCATCCGTGGCATTCATGGACCCGACCAGTGGCACCATTCACCGCAGCCTCGATTCCGTAGTCCTGGCAGAACATGCGGGCATCCTGCCCCTGGGCTCCGGGAAGTGCGCCTTCGTCGACGACGCCGGCGGTGCTCTGGTGATCGTGGATGGATTCACTGATACGAGTCACCTACTCTTCCCGGTGGCCATTCCGGGTGAACACCTGGCCTGCGATCCGACAGGCCGGTACGTCGCTGTCACCACCGGCCTCGGCCTCTCATGGGAACCGTGGAGCGACCTGCTCACCATCGTTGACCTGAAGTCAGACGGCGGCCCTGCCTCCCGCCGTATCCGCACCCGGGTTGGGGAACCGGGAGTAGTGGTGGGTGAAACGCCCGACGGTCCGGTCGCCGTCGTACGCCACCGCGAACCGGGTGCCATCGAGTCCTTCAGCGTCGAACGCATCCTGGCCGAAGGGATCCATTGCCCACCCCTGCAGGGCCTGAAGGTCGGAGTCTCCTCCGATGGACACGGCGACGCCTTCGATCCCCTCACCGGCACCATGTTCGTGGCCACAGGACCAGGGTTGGAACGCTTCGATATCCGTAAACCGCAACCGAAGACCCTGCCAACCGTGCCGTGGGGCATCGCCGGAAGGGCCTACTTCCTCAGGTTCTGCCCTGAAAAGCGAATCGTGGTGGCCGTCCTGCGCAATGGTGGAGAGGAACCGCGCAACTGGACCGCATGGTCAAACGCGCTATGGGTGCACCATGTGGATACAGGACTGACACGCACCGCCCCGCTGGGACCGGGGCTGGTCTTCAGGTTCGCGCTCACCGCCACAGGCATTGCCGCCGCGCGGATCCACCCGGACGGCGACGAACTCACCATGCATGAGCTGCGCTCATCCGAGAAACTGGAGCTTCGCGCCATCTGGCGTCTCCCGGCGATGGACGGCGCCCCCAGGCCGGGCCACGAGCCGTGGGACAACGCCGAGCGGAGGGCCATCGCAGCCTCGCCTGATTCCGAGCTTGTCGCCGTGACCCGTGGAGGCCACGGCGAGCTCCATCTCGTGGACACCCTGATGCCCGGAGCGCCCCTGATAACGCACCACCTTGATACACCATTGCACGACGGCGGGCACCTCGCCTGGCTCTCTACGGCGCGCAACCTCCCCGGCGACACGGTTGGGCGGTGAGCGGCGTGGACACCACCCCCGGAGGGAGCATCCCGGGCTTCGAGCTGAAGGACCGGTTCCGCGCATTGCTGGAACGGTGGGATTCATCTCCACGGCAAGGCCTGCCCCAGGTCCAATCCGGGCGAGCAGCGTACACCTGGCGCGGTTTCGGTGAAGCCTTCCCGTCCTTGCATGTGGCATCCGAGCCCGAGCTCCGTGCAGCTTGGAAGGTCCGGGACATCGTGTCCCGGGTCGGCGTCAGATTGCCGGCACCGCCAGGATCTGTGGTCCGCGGATTCACGCTGTCGCCCGATGGCCTCACCGTCGCTGCCCTGCTGAGCACTCCCCGGACAGAGCTCGCCGGGCTGTGGATCCTTGCCGAAGACACCGCCCCTGTCCGGATTCCAGGCATCTCGGCATGGTGTTCGGCACCGGTTTGGGAACCCAACGGAGCCGCTCTGTGGATCCTCTCCGGTAAGCCACCCCAGCAGAGAATCACCTCCGCAGACCTTAGAACCGGTGGACGGACGGAGATTCCCCTTCCTGGGACGCTTGAATCCGAGGGCAGCGGGTCGCGCCTCTCCCTGTCACTTCGGGAGGGAATGCTTCGAATCACCGCAGCAACGCCCGGCAGGGACAGCAGATCATGGCAGTGGCGGGACGAAACATGGGTTGACGCTCCGGCCCCCGTTCCCAGCCGACTCACGCTGGCGGAGTCCTGCAGGGGCACGACAGTTCTACTGGATGGGACACCCGTACACCGACTTTCCCCCGCGGAACATGTGACATCCTTCGCTGTCCATGCGGCATCTGGTAACGACGTCCTGTGGATGCATTCAGCATCACCGGAACGGCCATCCGGCGTGTACTGTCTCGAGCTGCCCCCAGCCGAGGTCCCCTTGCCGCTCCACCCCCAGCGCTTCGTTCACCGACGCCTCTTCGCAAAGGGGCGTGACGGCGTCGACATCCCCCTCACCGTGTCCGTACGCGCGGCGGACCTTGCTGCCGACGGCCTGCCGCTCCGTCCCCTGCCGCTCATCCTCACCTGCTACGGCGGGTTCGGCGTCAAGCATCGCACCGAAGCCGAGCCGAGCGTGCCGGCCTGGCTGGAAAGCGGCGGCGTGTATGTTGCGGCGCATCTGCGCGGCGGCGGAGAACTCGGCGACGCCTGGCATGACGCCGGCCGCGGCCCCCGCAAGCTGCGTACCGTCCTCGACCTGGTGGACGTTGCCGAGTTTCTCGCCGCGGCCGGGTGGACCACGCCAGCTCAGACGGTAGCGTTCGGGGCCTCGCATGGTGGCCTCGTTGTGACATCGGCTGCCCTGCTATCACCGGCTTCCTTTGGTGGCGTGGTGGCCGTGGCACCCCTGTTGGATACGGTGAATCTTGACCGCCACGGGTTGGGAACGCAATGGCTCCACGAGTTCGGTGCCGACGGTGAGTGCTCCCAGCAGGAAAGGGCACTCTACTCTCCGCTGCAAGTGGCGGCGGGACTGCAGTCCCCGGCGGGCACACCTCCCATTCTCTGCTGCGTCCTGGGCCGCGACGAGCGTGTGGACAACCATGCCGCCGTCGACTTCGTGGACGCTGTCCGCCGCCACGGTGGATCCGCGTGGCTGCTCTCAGAACACGACGGCGGTCACGGCCAGCGCGCGGCGACGGACGTGATGGAATTTTCAGCCACCGTCCTCGCCTTCGCGGCCCGCGTCTCCGGCATGTTGGTCAGGTCAGGCCAACCAGCGCCACCAGCGTGACGGTTCCGGTTCCGGCGTCGGTTCCGGCTCCGGTTCCTCACCCAAAGCGAGGGCCGCCTCGACGATGTCATCTGCGGTAAGCGTCATGACGGCCTCGCGGTCGAGGTCGTCGAGACTTCGTTCCTCGTCGAGCGAAAGACGCAGCGCCTGGCGGTTGAGCGCCTGTTCGAACAGCGTGCGGGCAAAGCGTGCGTTGCCGGAGTCCTCACTCGCGTGGAGCCCGGCGAGGATACGGCGCAGCATCTGGTCCGCACCAGGCTCCAGCGTGTACTCGTGCTGGTCCAACATCTGGCGGAAGATCGTCTGGAGTTCGTCGACGGAGTAGTCGGGGAACGTGATCTCGCGGGCGAATCGGGAGCGCAGGCCGGGGTTGGAGAGCAAGAAGGATTCCATCAGGCGCGGATACCCTGCCACGATCACCACCAGACGGTGGCGGTGGTCCTCCATCCGCTTGAGCAGGACCTCGATGGCCGCGGGGCCGAAATCCATGCGGCCGTCCTCCGGGGCCAGCGCGTAAGCTTCGTCGATAAACAGGACTCCGTCCAGGGCGCGCCGGATCACCCGATCCGTCTTGATGGCGGTCGCCCCGACATACTGCCCCACCAGGCCCGAGCGGTCGACCTCCACCAGGTGACCTTTCTGCAGCAGACCGACCGCGCGGTACATTTCGGCCAGGAGCCGCGCCACGGTGGTCTTGCCCGTACCCGGGTTTCCGAGGAACACCAGATGCTGCGATGTGGCCACCTCCGGCAGGCCGTGGGCTTTACGGCGGGCCTGGACCTGCAGCAAGGCGACGAGGGCCCGCACCTGTTCCTTCACGGTTTCCAGTCCCACCAGCGCATCGAGATCGGCCTGCACCTCGGACAGCGGCCGGGCGGGCCCGGGCCTTGCACCGATGAGATCGCCCACCAGGTCGTCAACACGCTCCGAACCGGGCAGCTTGAGCTGATTGGCCAGATGGCCGATTGTTTCTCGCAGGTCATCGAGCGGATTGCGGCTGGCAGCCATACATCAACTGTAGACCTGGTGGCTGCGGCGGCACTCACATCCACAACCTGAGCGGAGTCTTGGGATGAGGACTTTCGGCGACGACGTTTGCCACGTCAAACCGGATAAGCACCACCCCGGGTCCGGTTAAGGCAGGGCCCGCATCTTCTTCAAGTGCAGCCCTCGGCAGGGAATCGCCGCTGACACGAGGTCCTTGCTGTGCTGATGCTGCGGATCGGCGAAAAACCCGGGCGTGTCGGTGAGCTCCACCAAACGGCCTTGGAACAGGACGGCGACACGTTGGCACATATGCCGCACCACGTCCATGTCGTGGGTGATGACGACGAGGGTCATTCCCCGCTCCCGGTGGAGGCGCTGAAGCAGGTCAAGAACGGTTCGCTGGGTCAGGGCATCCAGGGCGGAGGTCGCTTCGTCGCAGATGAGCACTTCGGGTTCCATCAGCAGTGCCCTGGCGATCGTGGCACGCTGCAACTGGCCGCCGGAACATTGGCTGGGGCGCCTGTCCAAGAGGTCAGGATCCAGCTCAACTTCCAGCATGGCCTCGTTGAGCCTGCGGGATCGGTCAGCGGGGCTCAGTCCCTTGCGGGCCCGGAGCGGTGCTTCCAGGCTGGCGCGGAGCGTCATCCGGGGGTCGAAGGAATCGTGTGGTTCCTGGAAGACCAGCTGCACAGCAGTGTGAGGACTCGTTGCCCCGGCCGCGAGCGTCCTGTCGATGCTCCCGCTGCTGATTCCTTCCAGCCCGACGATGGCGCGGGCCAGCGTGCTCTTCCCTGAGCCGGATTGGCCAAGGACGCCCAAGATCTCTCCCTGCTTCACTGCGAGTGAGATCGAGTCCAAAGCCGGGCGGTTACCGCTTCCACGGCCCCATCGCTTTCCGGAGCCGAAGTGCTTCACCACATTTGTCAGTGTCAGGACGTTGCGCTCGGAGGTTGGGGCTTCCGTGGTGCGGGTGGGCGCCAGGTTGGACGCCTCAAGCAGCCTGCGCGTGCACTCAGTCCTGGGAGTCCCCAGGACAGCTTCGGTGGTGCCGGCTTCCACAATCACTCCTGCCTCCATCACCAACACCCGGTCAGCGAAGGCGGCCACGGAGGCAAGATTGTGCGTAATGTAAAGGATCCCCAGGCCACGTTGGATCCGTTGCCTATCGAGCAATTCCAGAATTTGCTGCTCCAGGACCTTGTCCAGCGCGGAGGTTGGCTCGTCAGCCAAGAGGATCTCCGGCCGGCCGGCCAAGGCCATGGCTGTCATGGCCCGCTGCGCCATTCCACCGGACAACTGGTGCGGGTACGCCCGCGCACCCCACGCGGGGTCTTCAAAGCCGACGTCGACCAACAACTCGTAGACTTTCGCATCGGCAGCCCTGCCTCGAAGGCCTCCATGCAGGTTCAGCGGTTCCTTCAGATGCTTACCGATGGTTCTGTTCGGGTTGAACATCCTTTTGGGCTGCTGGAACAACATCCCCAGACGACCGCCCCGGATACGGTTCAGCTCTGCTTCCGGCGCGCTGGTTACGTCCACGGAGCCGAGCCTGATTGAACCGGATGCGATCTGCAGTTGCTCAGGCAATATCCGCAGGATGGATTTGGCCGTCATGGTTTTGCCGGACCCTGAACCACCCACCAATGCCACGAACTCGCCCTGTTGCACGGAAAGACTCACCCCGGCCAGGACCTCCCGCTGGGCGGCTGTGTTGCGAACGGTCAGGTCCTCGATGACGAGTTCAGGCATGCTGCCCCTCCATCACGAGGACGTCGACTGGATCGGCCGCCCTGCGGGATGCCCGCTGGCCAATGAGGGTCACGCACAGGGCAACCAGGAAGATGGCCAGCCCCGGGGCGATGATGCCCCACGGCGCCCGCTCAGCGTATGGCTGCGCCGCAGCAAGCATGGATCCCCAGTCGGATTGCGGGGGCTGGACGCCGAGCCCCAGGTAGGACAAAGCACCCACGCTGATCAGGAGCTGCCCGAAGCGAAGCGTCGCCTGCCCCAGCATCGGGGCGGCCAAGTGCGGCAGGATGTGCCGAAAAACAATGAACGACGGCGAACACCCCACCACACGTGCCGCTTCAATGAAGCCGCGCGAGGACACATCGTAGGCAAGAGTCCGGGCAAGCCGGGCAAAGGGCGTCCATCCCGTAACAGTCAGGGCCACCAGCAACGACGTGAAGCCAGTACCCATCGCCGCCACAATGAAGAGCGCCACCACCATCTCCGGCAGGGCCAGCAGGACGTCATTGGTTCGTGTAAAGAACTCATCCAGCCAACCCTTGCGGCGGGCACTGAGCACGCCGATCGCCAGCCCAAGGATTCCGGTCAGCACAGTTGCCAGTGCCGCCACCAGCAAAGAGAAGCGTCCGCCGTCGAGCAAGCGGCTGAGCGTGTCCCGTCCCAGGTGGTCCGTTCCCAGCCAGTGGCGGCCGCTGGGCGGCGCAAGGCGGTCGGCGAGGTTCTGGACATCAGGCGGGAAGGGCGCCAGCCAAGGGGCAGCCGCTATGGCGGCCACCATCAGGACAAGAACGACGACGGCGGCGTGGTCGATCGCTGACTTGTTACGCAAGGGAACCACTCACCTTAGGGCTGAGAATGCGGTGGAGGAAGTCCGCGAGGGTGGTAATGGCAACCGCGAGTGCAACCACAACCACCACGCCTCCCTGCGCCAAGGGGATGTCGCTGTTAACCACCGCGTCATACAGGAGGCGTCCCATTCCCGGGATGGCGAAAATGACCTCGACAATCACCGATCCCCCCAAGAGACCGGCGAACCATACGGCGAAAAGGGTGGACAACGGTACCAGTCCGTTGGGAACGACATGCCGCCACACGGTTTGTCCGCGACCCAGGCCCCGGGCCCTTGCAGCCTGGATGTGCTCCGCTTCGAGGGCGTCGATCATGCCTGCACGAACAGCCGACGTGAAAAAGCTGATGGGCCGTAACGCCAGCGTCAGGGCCGGCAAGACGATGGAGGACGGTGTGTTCCATCCTGCGGACGGGAGCAAGGACAGCTTGAGCGCAAAAACGAGGACCAGGAGCGGTGCGAGCCAGTATTCCGGCATGGCGATGAAGGACTGGGTAACAGTAGTGATGAGCTTGTCGGCTTTGCCGCCTTGCCTCAACGCCGCCACTGTTCCCAACGGGAGGGAAACCACCACGGCGATACCCAAGGCGACCAACACCAGGCTGAGGGTGATGCCCAGTGCAGGCATGACTTGGTCAACCACGGGCGTGCGGCTGATGTGCGAAAGTCCCATATCTCCGGTGAAGAAGTCCCCCAGCCAGCGCAGATACTGCACGGGAAGGGCGTCCTGGAGCCCAAGGCTCTCACTCAGTGCCTGGACGGTGGAATCGTCCACGATGTCCCCGGCGACGCGGGATCTGATGATCTTTCGGACAGGATCGCCAGGAGTCACGTAGGGAATAAGGAAAACGGCGAACGACGACAGCAGGACGGCGGCCACCAGGGTCGCCGTCCGCTTCGCAAGGAACGTGATCATGCGGGTTGGTTCGTTCGTCTCAGATCGCTAGGAACCGGATTTGGCTGTTTGGGCCGTCAGGACGTACCGGGACAGGGGATCCTGGGCGTAGGAGAGCACGTTGCTGCGGATGGCGTCCGTTGCTTGTTCGTTGACCAGCCAGAGGTTGACGGCCTGGTCGTCCAGGATCTCGCCCGCCTGGGCATACAGCTTGTAGCGTTCCTCGGTGGTGGAGGTCCGGGCCGCTTCGGCGATGAGTTGGTCGTACTTCTCGTTGCAGAAGTGGCTGAGGTTATACGTTCCCTTGCAGGTGTAATCGGCGGTGAGGAACCCGATCGGGTCTGCGATGTCGATCAGCCTGTTCCGCTGGCTCAGGATCATGTCGTAGTTCCCGGCAAGCACGTCCGGCTCGGCCGAGGCGTATTCCTTGGCCTGGATGCTCACCGGGACGCCGATGCCCTTCAGGTTGTCCTGGATGACTGTAGCGACGTCGGCGAACTCTGCCCGCTCCACAATGGCGATGATCTCCAGCGGGCGATCCGCGGAGTACCCGGCGTCAGCCAGGAGCTTCTTGGCTTCTTCCACGTTCTGCTTGGGTGAGCTTGCCCCGGCTGAGGCCCACGGTTCCGACGGCGCGAAGGGCCCAGCCGCGGGAACGGCAGCGCCCTCGTAAACGCTTGCTGCCAACGCTTGCAGGTCCAGTGCAGACCGAAGCGCCTTCCGGAAATCGACGTTGTTGAACGGCGCCCGGCCGTTGTTCATGTAAAGCGTCGCCGTGCGGGGAGAGTCGGCTTTGAGGACGGAAACCTCGGGCGCGCTCTGCAGGGAGGACAGAGAAGAGGCAGGGATGGAAAGTGAAATGTCGGCCTCGCCCGTTTGGACCTGGGCCGCACGCGTGGCGCCGTTGGTGATGAAGCGAACCTCGGCACCGGCAAGCTTCACCTCGCCGCCCCAATAGTTAGGGTTGCGGTCGAGAGTCAGGGACTGCTTGGCCTTCTCCGAGACCGGAGTGAACGGGCCGGTGCAGTGACCGAACGGGTCGACTGTTGCGCCCTGGTATGCGGCCGGCGCGAGGATGCCGGTGTTGACACTGGCAAGGCGGAACGGGACCAGTGGACTCTCCGTCGTCGTGGTCACACGGACGGACTTGGCGTCCGTGGCCTGGACGCTGCTCACAGTGCTCGGACCGAACGCCCTGGCAGGGACCTTCGCTTTGAGCACGGAATTCAAGGACGCTGCCACTGACTCCGCTGTGAGTTCAGTACCGTCCTGGAACTTGACCCCATCGCGGATAGTGAAGTCCCACTCGAGGGGTGAAACCTGCTTCCATTCGGTGGCGAGGAACGGCACCACTTTGCCTTGCGCGGCATCGTATTTGGTCAACGTTTCCAGGCAGCCGGACAGCGAGAGGATGTACGCGGCGTCGGACTCCAACGCCCAGTTGGCCACAGGGGCCCGGAAGTTGTCCACCACGATGCGCTGATTGGTATCTGCCACTTTTTCGGTGGCGCTGGGCTGGCTCCCGCTCAGACCGCAACCGGTAAGGGTAAGGAGGGCCGCAAGCCCTATCGCGGGGAATGGGCTGAGTTTGCGCAAAGGAACCGCCTGCTGAAAGTGCCCGAACGGGAGGGCTTGGGGAAAGTGAAGACCATTTAGGTTAGCCTTACCTCTTTGCGTGGAGAAAATGCTGCTCCAGAGTCCCCGTAATAATGTGTTCGGGCGCACAGGCCGCTGTTCAGAGCGTTGAAGCATCCATGGCGACGGCGACCGTGCCAGTATGGGTCCATGGCCTCGACTCCGGCGCATGAGTTCTTCCCAGCCCCGAACCTTGATCCGTGGACGAGCAACTTCATGTGTTGCTTGCGCGTCGCTGACGTGGATGAACTCTACGGCGCCATGCTCCGATCCGGCGTGCCGGTCGCCGCGGCCCAGCCCACACTGGTGGGTACCGAATGCGACGTGGCCGCAATCGGCGGCTAGAGAGAAGCGCCCCCGCAGATGACGTAGTTCTGGCCCCATCAGCGCGGCCTTGGTGGCCGCGTATTGGCTCTTTCCCGGCGACCCTGTGGAGGTGCGGCTGCCTAACAAAACGATCCTGCCGCCGTCGGGCATTGAGGGCGCCAGCGTGTTGGCCAGCATCGAAGCTGCCGCCACGTGCACGGCGAACATTCCAGCGAAGGCGTCAGGGTCCAACTCCCCCAGTGGCGCGGTCCATCGAAACCCCGCGGCGTGCACCAGGGCGTCCGCGGGCCGCAGCCCAGCGACGGCGGACGTCAAAGAACCTGGCACCGAAAGATACCTCCCGTCCTGTGGGGTCCCGCCCAGTTCAGTAGGGTTGGGAAAGACCCCGAGTAAGGACTGCCCCTATGGACATCACTGCCAGCAAAACCACCGTGGATCGGCACTACGACTTGGTCATCATCGGCACCGGGTCCGGAAATTCCATACCCGGACCGGAGTTCGAAGACCGGTCGATCGCGATCATCGAGGAGGCCTCCTTCGGCGGTACCTGCCTGAACGCCGGCTGTATCCCGTCGAAGATGTACGTACATACGGCCGACACCGCGCTGCACACCCGCAGGTCCGGACGGCTGGGTCTTGAAGCAGAAATCAACTCCGTGGACTGGCCGGGCATCGTCAGCCGAATCTTCGAGAACCGCGTCGACCCCATCGCCGCAGCCGGTGAGGAATACCGCCGCGGTCCACGGACCCCGAACATCGACGTCTACGACCAGCACGCCGTCTTCGTCGGCGAACGCACCTTACGCACCGGCCAAGCCGGCCGCCAAAGAATCATCTCCGGTGACCAGGTGGTCATCGCCGCTGGCTCCAGGCCGTCCATCCCCGAGGCCATCGCCGCCTCGGGCGTGCGCTATCACACCAACGAAGACATCATGCGCCTCCAGCAGCTGCCCAAATCCCTGGTAATCGTCGGTGGTGGCTACATCGCCATGGAGTTCGCGCACGTGTTCGACGCCTTGGGCGCGGAGGTCACGATCATTACCCGCTCCACGCTCCTGCGGAACCTCGACAATGACCTGCACGCCCCGTTCAACCACCTGGCCGCCGATCGCTTCGATGTCCGGTTCGGCCGGACCACCGTCGGCGCGGAACAGACAGACAAGGGCATCACCGTCCGGCTCGACGACGGCACCTCCGCTACAGGAGAGGTACTGCTGGTAGCTACCGGGCGCATCCCCAACGGGGACCTGTTGGACCTGCCCGCCGGCGGGATCGAGACAATCGGAAGCGGACGCATCAAAGTCGATGAGTACGGTCGGTCAACCACTGCCGCAGGCGTCTGGGCACTCGGCGATATCTCTTCGCCTTACATGCTCAAACACGTCGCCAACGCCGAAATGCGCGCCGTGCGCCACAACCTGCTGAACCCGGAAAACCTGCAGGGAATGCCACACGACCACGTCCCCGCCGCCACCTTCACCCATCCCCAGATCGCCACCGTCGGAATGACCGAAGCCCAAGCGCGCGAAAACGGCCACAACGTGACCACCAAAGTCCAGGAGTACGGGGACGTCGCCTACGGCTGGGCCATGGAAGACACCACCAGTATTTGCAAACTCGTCGCCGACAAAGACACCGGGAAGCTCCTCGGTGCCCACTACATGGGACCCCAAGCATCAACTCTGATCCAGCAAATGATCACCGTCCTGGCCTTCGACCTCGACGTTCGCCACTTCGCTGCCAAGCAGTACTGGATCCACCCGGCGCTACCCGAAGTCACCGAAAATGCCCTGCTCGGCCTCGCATTCAACCAGCCGGATCACCCCAAGAATGCTTCTGCGCACGCCCCGATGTAACCCACGCACACCCACAACATGTCGAGGTGACCACGGCCTTCAAGCGGGGTGCGGCCGGCATCGGTTCTTTTGGCGTTGATGGACAGGACAGAACTCCCCATGGCACTGATGACAGCCGCCACCTACGATGACAGAGGACCGCTCGGTCCCTTCAGTCACTTTTTTGGGGAAAAGGACCTTACCCATGCCGTTGCCACGACCCACTTCCGACCATCCGCTTCAACGTTCGTGGCGAGGGGCGTGGGCCATCCTGGCGGCCGCCGTCCTGGTGGCCGCGGGCTTGTTCGCCGGCGCCGCACCCGCCTCGGCGGCGACATACACCTTCAAGGGAGTTGTCAAAGGAAAACTGACAGCCACCGCAACGGCCACTGCGCTGGGCAACGTGTGGGTGGGGGCTTACACCAATGACGACCGGGCCTCCTACGTAGCCGGTGCATGGTCTGCGGCGGATGGATCCTACAGTTTCACCGTGCCGGCCGCCGGTAGCTACAAACTGTGGACCACCTGCAGCACCGGACCCTGCTCCGCCACCTATGCCGACGAGTGGAACGCGAACAAGTCCAGCTCCTATGGTTCGACGCCGGTGGCTGTCACCGACGCTGCCCCAGTTACGACCTACAACCCACAACTGGAAGCCTTCGGCAGCATGAGCGGCCGAGTCACCAACAAGGCCGGCCAAGCGCTGACAGCAGTGTCCATCTCGGCCTCACCCAGTGGCGGCGGACAAGTCAGCAGCACCAAACCCGATGCCAACGGCTACTTCACCCTTACCAAGATCCCGCCCAACCAGGCGTACATCAGTGTCAGGGACGAATCAGGCCAGCGCCTCTACCTGGAGCAATACTGGAACGGTACCGGCACCGTAGACGCCTACACAGCTGCCACCGTCCCGTCCGGAGTCAAGTGGACCAACGTGAACTTCGTCCTCAAGGATGAAACCATCATGGAAGCAACGGTGACCAACCCAGCGGGCGTACCGATCGCCGACGTCGGATACATCCCTTATGTGTATAACGACGCAACGGGAGCCTGGGACGGCCCGCAGATGGGCCCCCTCACCTCCGATACGCAAGGCAAGATCTACTGGCGTATGGCCGTGGGCAAGAAGTACAAACTCTGCGTGTCGGACACTTTCTACGAGGGCGCGCCACGCGAAAAGCGCTACAAGCCCGAGTGCTACGACAACACTCCCACCAAGGACACCGCCACTGTCCTGACGGCAACTGCGGCCGGCCAGCGCGTCAAGTTCACCATGCAGTTGGACGAGGCGGGCCTGTCCTTGGCGCCCGGCAGGCCTTACGTCTACGGCTCAGCCCAGGCAGGGAAAACCCTTACGGTTGATCCCGGCGTGTGGGGTCCAGCTCCCGTTGTCCTTGCCTACCAGTGGCAGCGTTCCACGGACGGTACAGAACTGCAGGACATCGCGGGTGCCACGGCCACTACCTACGTACCCACCGCTGCTGATGCCGGGTATGACATCTGGGCAAAAGTCACAGGTACCAAAGCCGGATACGCCCCGCATTACGACACGGTGCACGCCGGTAAGTCAGGTGCCGATGCGGTTACGGCCTCCAAGCCATTCACCATTCTGGGCACGCCAAGTGCCGGGAACACCCTGACCGTGGACCACGGCACTTTAACTCCCGCACCTGATTTCGGCCCCTACTACGACTGGTTCGTCAACGGCGTCCCTGACTACAGGTCCAATGGTCCAACTTTTCTCCTGCAAGCCTCGGACGCCGGCAAGAAAGTCACCGCCCGGCTCAGCGTCCATGACTGGCCGCTCCAGCCCTATTACGGACAGGCCTCTGTCACTGTTGCAGCGGGTACGTTGACCGCACCGGTTCCCACGGTTTCCGGAACAGCGAAGGTTGGTTCGGTGCTGACGGCTGTTCCAGGGGCTTGGGGTCCGGCTCCGGTGACGCTGGCGTATCAGTGGTTCCGGAGCGGTGTTGCCGTGACGGGTGCTACCTCGGCCACGTACACCTTGGTTGCGGCTGACCTCGGCAAGACCATGACGGTCCGGGTGACCGGCTCCAAGACCGGATTCACGACGGCGGCGAAAACCTCCGCTGCGACCGCCGCCGTGGCAGTGGGCACGTTGACTGCACCGGTTCCCACGGTTTCCGGAACAGCGAAGGTTGGTTCGGTGCTGACGGCTGTTCCAGGGGCTTGGGGTCCGGCTCCGGTGACGCTGGCGTATCAGTGGTTCCGGAGCGGTGTTGCCGTGACGGGTGCTACCTCGGCCACGTACACCTTGGTTGCGGCTGACCTCGGCAAGACCATGACGGTCCGGGTGACCGGCTCCAAGACCGGATTCACGACGGCGGCGAAAACCTCCGCTGCGACCGCCGCCGTGGCAGTGGGCACGTTGACTGCACCGGTTCCCACGGTTTCCGGAACAGCGAAGGTTGGTTCGGTGCTGACGGCTGTTCCGGGAGCTTGGGGTCCGGCTCCGGTGACGCTGGCGTATCAGTGGTTCCGGAGCGGTGTTGCCGTGACGGGTGCTACCTCGGCCACGTACACCTTGGTTGCGGCTGACCTGGGCAAGACCATGACGGTCCGGGTGACCGGCTCCAAGACCGGATTCACGACGGCGGCGAAAACCTCCGCGGCGACCGCCGCCGTGGCAGTGGGCACGTTGACTGCACCGACGCCCACGGTCTCTGGCACCAAAACGGTGGGCAGCACACTCACTGCGACCCCCGGAACGTGGGGGCCAGCTCCAGTCACGCTGACCTATCAGTGGTTCAGAGGCAACACAGCTATTTCGGGCGCCACCGCCCAGACGTACAAACTGGTCGCAGCAGACAAGGGAAGCGCCATCAAAGTGCGTGTCACGGGCACCAAAGCCGGGTACACCACCTTGGCCCGTTATTCCGCGGCCACTTCCCTGATCGGCTGACCGGCCAACGCGGGAAAGACGCCCAACAGCATTGATGGGAAACGCCGGCCCCCTTCCTGGACTCAGGTTGGGGGCCGGCGGCGTTTCGTGAACTTTCCCTATAGATAGTCAGCGGCCCTGTCTCGAGCGATCTCCAAAAGAGTGGTGTGGAAAGCGACTTCTGCGGGGGCGTAGACCTTGTCCTGGCGCTGTGCCAGCAGGACGCGCCGCAGTGGAGCTGCTGAACCAAGGCTCAACACACGCACGTCGGGATGCTGCAGGGCCACAGCCGTCTTTGGCACCATCGCAACGCCCATGCCGACACTCACCATGGCCTGGGCTTCCTGATAGTCGTTGGCCAGGAACCCGATACTCGGCTCAAAACCGGCATCGTGGGCAGAACGTTGCAGGACCTCCACCACCGGATGCGCCTCGGCGCGAACTATCCAGGATTCCTTCCGCAGTTCACTCATCGATACTTCGTCGCGGCCTGCCAGAGGGTGGCCTTTGGCGACGAGGATGACAGTGCTCTCTTGGAAGACCTCAGTGACACGGATGGCATCATCATGGAAGCGATTCCACGGATAGTCCCAGAGCAGGCACAACCCGGTAACGCCGGATGAAAGGTCCCACACCAGCTCGTCGAAACGGGCACTGCGCACCGACAGGCCAATGGCCGGGTAGCGCTTCTTGAAGGCCCTGATCACGATTGGCAGGAACGAGCCTGCAAGCGTGGGAAAGGTACCGACGGTCAGGGAGCCGCGCCGCAGCCCCGCAATCTGGTCCAGATCCGCTTGGGCTGCACGGATCTGTCCGACGATTTTGCGGGCATGCCCAGCCAGTACCTGACCGGCTTCAGTCGGTACGACTCCGCGGGAGCGCCGGTTGAGAAGGGGCTGTCCCACCTCCTGCTCCAATTTCCGCAACTGCTGCGAAACCGCTGACGGTGTGTACATCATGGTGTCGGCTGCTGCGGTGATGGATCCCTGCTCAACCACCTCCACCAGCAACGCAAGCCGACGTATGTCGTATAAATCCTGGGCTTCACTGTTAAGCAATGGTTTACCCTTCTGTGCCTTTGGTTCATTCTATATAAGCGCACGAATTTTTCGGTGATTCCAGGCCGATCGAAGCACGGCTCTGAGAGAAATAGGGGCCTTCTTGCGCTCATAAACACCCTGATTGAAGTATTCCTACATCCCCTCTCACTAATCCAACATTGTCTTCATATGTGATGCGGCTCATTCTGAATACAGGCCCCGAGGAATGAGCGGCAAAAGGAGATGTAGGGACATGAACATTGAGGCAGAGTGGATGCGCGGAGGCACCAGCAAGTGCTGGGTCTTTGAAACCCAACACCCACAACACAGCAGGACGAATTGGGACGAGCTGCTGCCGCGGCTTTTCGGCAGCCCGGACTCCCGCCAGATCGATGGTGTAGGTGGGGCCACCTCGACTACCAGCAAGGCCATGATCCTGAGCCGGCCGGAGGACGACGCCGTCGATGTCGAGTTCACCTTCGCGCAGGTTGGGATCGAAGAAGCCGCCGTGGACTGGGGAAGCAATTGCGGGAACTGCTCCGCCGTCGTCGGCCTTTACGCGATCGAGAAGGGGTGGGTTATTCCAGACGGAGACTCCACCCGCATCGTCACCCGAAATACCAACACGGGTCAGATCATCATCCAGCGGGTGGACACACCTGCCGGCGCCCTGCCGATCGTTCCGGACGCACAGATGCCTGGAGTCGTTTTTCCCGGTTACAAAGTCGGCCTGGGCTTCCAGGATCCGGCGGGCAAGACCACCGGACATCTGCTGCCCACTGGGGCGCCAGCCGATGTGATCGCAGCGGGCGGCACGCGCTGGAATGTTTCAATGATCGACGCCGGAGCGCCAGTCGTGATTGTCCGTGCCGAACAGTTGGGGCTGGACACCGCCCGCTACGACACGTGGAAACCCGGCGTCGAGCTGCAGTTGGAAACCCTGGATGTTATCCGCCGCGAGGCAGCGGTCCGCATGGGCATGGTTTCCACGCCCGGAGAGGCCGCGCGGGCGGTTCCGAAGCTCGCGATCGTTGGCCCGCCCACCGGACCGGAGTGCGATGTCAACGTGATGATGCTTTCGATGGGAAGGCCGCATCCGGCTCTTGCCATCACCGGCAGCATCGCCCTGACTCTCGCCGCCCGGACCCCCGGCACCATACTCAACGCCATCACCGGCAGCACATCAGAAGCAGTCCTGAAACTCAGGACGCCGGCTGGTGTCATCGAAACCTGGAGCGAGGAACACGAAGGAACCCTTCTGGTCGGCGTCGACCGAACGGCCCGCACCATCGCCACCAGCATCATTCACCTCCCGGAGACTCTCGGCAACGCCGTCGAAGCCTCTCTAGCCACAGCCACTCGATGAGGAGACACCACCATGGCTAAGACTATTTACCAACCAGCTCCCGAGGCAGAGGGCGACATCCAGGCAGAACGTTCCGCGCAGCCCAACAATCGCCGCCGTATCCTGCTGATTACGGTTGCCGCTTCCGTCATCCTGGGTCTGGTTGCCATCCTGTTCGGGGGTGCCATCTTCAACCCGACGGCAACCCCGGAATCGGAGCCGACCATGACCGCCACCCAGATCATCCCGCTGGTCATCCTCGTGGTGATGTTCGTCGTCGCCACCAAGTGGCCGCTGAACATCGGTGTCATGGGGCTGGTAGCCTCGTTCGGCGTCGGATACTTCATGCTCGGCATGACTGACAAGGAAATCCTTGCCGACTTCCCGGCCAACATTGTCATCACCATCATCGGCGTCACATACTTCTTCAGCATGGCCCAGCGAAACGGGACCGTCGACATCATCGTCCAAACCTGCGTCCGGCTTGTCCGGGGCAAGACCCTCCTCCTCCCCTGGGTGTTCTTCCTCCTCGCCGCGTCGCTGACAGCTCTGGGCACCTTCTCCCCCGCCGCCGTGGCCCTGTTGGCCCCCGCAGCGATTGGACTGGCCTACGAATCGCGCATCCACCCCGTCCTGATGGGCGCCTTCATCATCAACGGCGCCCACGCCGGCGGATTCTCCCCACTGTCCGTAGCCGGCGTCCTGGTTCACGACATCGCAGTGAAGAACGGCTTCCCCATTTCCCAAGGCGCGCTCTTCGGAGCAAGCTTCGCGCTGAACCTCATCCTGTCCGTCCTGACCGTTGTGCTGTTCGCCCTGCTCGGCAAACTCCGCGACGGCGCGGCCGGCCAGCACGCCGACCTTGACACCACGCGCACTACGCGCCCCCACGGCCAGCAGGTCCTCACGCTTGCACTGATTGCCGCCATGCTCGTCTGCGCCCTGGGTTTCCACATGCCCATCGGCTTCGTCGCCCTCTCCGCCGGACTCCTCCTGGCTCTGGTCAACATCAAGGAACATCGGACCTTCATTGGCGGAGTTTCCTGGTCCACCGTCCTGCTGGTCGCCGGCATGATCACCTACGTCTCCCTGCTCCAGCACGTCGGCGTCATCGATACCCTGGCCGAGCAGGCCCTCGCCCTTGGCGCACCACTGCTCATTGCCCTCGTCCTCTGCTACGTGATCGGCGTCGGATCAGCCTTCGCTTCCTCCACCGCACTGCTTACCGCGTTCATCCCCCTTGCCGGACCCCTGCTCGCAACAAGCTCACTCAGCGCCTCCGGCACCGTTGCTGCCCTCGCCATCGCCGCAACCGTCGTGGACGTATCGCCCTTCTCCACTGACGGCGCCCTTGTAGTAGCCAACGCCCGCGAAAATGACCGCCAACGCGTCTACAAGCAGCTCATGATGTACGCCGGCGGAGTAGTCCTCGTTGCACCCGCCCTCGCCTGGGCACTGCTGGTACCCACAGGCATCATGTAGATCTTGCGAGCACATCGACCGCCGACAAACAGTTCGGCCGCGTCAGGGTCGGAATCCTGCACTCCATCGCAACAGGAAGCCCGAAGGACGGGCGCAGGACCGGACCCACGCAACAACGGCAGGACCACCTTCAAGGTGGCCCTGCCGTTGTTTACGCTGATGAGGCAAGCAAACGATCCAGCACGGTGTCGGGCATCATTGAACAGGTGGTTAGGCTGGGTGGATGGCGACCCTTATTCTCGTGCGGCATGGCCGCACTACAGCCAATGCCACCGGGCTCCTGGCCGGACGGGCAGTCGGCGTCACCCTTGACCAACTCGGGCGCGATCAAGCAACTCTTGCCGGTGATCGGCTTGCGGTCGTACCGGTAGTTGGCGTGGTATCGAGCCCTCTCGAGCGTTGTCGGCAGACTGCCCAGCTCATCCTCGATCGCCAGGCCGGCACACCGCCCACGACTGTAGAGCCTGACCTCAACGAATGCGATTACGGCCAGTGGCAGGGGCGCAAGCTCAGTGATCTCGCCACCGAGGATCTGTGGCCTGTGGTCCAATCGCAACCATCCGCCGTCGTCTTTCCCGGCGGCGAATCCATGGCCGCCATGCAGGCGCGGGCGGTGGCGGCCATTCGCCGCCACGATGCAGCCTTCGAAGCCGAGTACGGGCCTGGGGCCGTGTGGGTAGCCGTGAGCCACGGTGACGTCATCAAGTCAATCCTCGCCGATGCGCTCGGAATGCACCTCGATCTGTTCCAGCGTATAAACGTGAGCCCCGCCTCCGTATCCATTGTCCAGTACAGCGCCACTCGGCCGAGCGTTTACGCGACCAACACCGAAGCGGGTGATCTGTCGTGGCTGTCGAAGGGCATCAGATCCGGGGATGCGCCGGTGGGAGGCGGTGCGGGGCAGGAGACGCCTTGAACCACGTGTGCCTAAGATACTGACATGCCCACACGCGTTCACGAATTTGCCTGGCCCGATCGGGTTGTCATCGGCACCATTGGCCTTCCAGGTAACCGCACGTTCTATCTGCAGGTGCGGGCAGGGGCACAAATCGTGAGTATCGCCCTTGAAAAGCAGCAGTCGGTTCTGCTCGCGGAGAAGATAGACGAAATGCTCGATGAACTCAGCACCGTCGAAGGCAACCCCTTCAGCGTTCCCACGGTTACTCCCATAGAGCTCGTCGACAATGACCCCATAGAGGCTCCTCAGGAACAGTTCCGCACCGGCGCCATGAGCCTGGGTTGGGATCCGACCACGGCCCAAGTTGTCGTCGAGGCTTATCCCCTTGCCGATATCGATACTGATGACAACGACGACCTCCAAGTACACGACGATGACGAGCCGGAAATGATGCTGGTCCGAATGCCGGTGGGTACTGCGCGCGCTTTCGCCAAGCGCACCCGTGAGATCGTGGATGCCGGACGGCCCATATGCCCTCTGTGCGGTTACCCCATAGATGCCGACGGACACACCTGCACCCTTCCCGGGGCCTAATGCCGGCTCCGGACTTAGTGACTGCCGAGCTTACGCTCACAGGCCGCATCACAACGGCTTCGAACGCTACCTTTCTGGGCAGCATCGGCGACGTACAGGTCGTCTACAAGCCGATAGCAGGCGAAAGCCCGTTGTGGGATTTCCCCGACGGCACTCTCGCCCACCGCGAAGTGGCCGCCTACCTGGTCTCGCAAGCCCTCGGCTGGGACATCGTGCCGCGCACCTGGCTGCGCGATGGGCCCCTGGGCGAAGGCATGGTGCAATTCTGGCAGGAACAAGACCCCACCCAAACCGCCGTGGACCTGGTCCCAACAGAGAATGTTCCAGAGTCAGGCTGGAAGCAAGTTCTTGAGGGACACGACGAGAACGGCCGGACGGTCGCCCTTGTCCACGAAGACTCACCAGCCTTGAGACGCATGGCTGTGTTCGACCTGCTCGTCAACAACGCTGACCGCAAGGGCAACCACATCCTGGCCATGACCGACGGACACCGGCACGGCGTTGACCATGGACTCACCTTTCACAGTGAGCACAAGCTGCGCACGGTCATATGGGGATGGGTTGGAGACGCCTTGACTGCGGACGAATGCGACGGAGTAGACCGTGTCAGCGAGGAATTGCACCGTGGGCTGGGCCGAGATCTGGCGAAACTGCTCACGTCCGAAGAAATCGCCGCACTCGGCGCTCGCTGCGCCCGGTTACGCCGCGAAGGACGCTTCCCGGCTCCGAGCGGGGCCGTGTCCGCCGTGCCATGGCCGCTGTTCTAAGGGAATCAGGGACACCGCCTCCAGAGGCTCTGCCACGGCATAATCGGCCGGCAGCGGGTTCCGGCAGGCATAGGGCTGCGCACTATGGCTTCTGGTGGCCGTCCCGTTACGCTTTTTTCACCCGCCTTGTCATGGAAGGGCACCATACGTCTAGGCTGACTTTAGCCAGTGATTTCAACCATGACCACGGAGGACAACCATGACCGATTCCAACATTCGTGCCCGGGCAGAGAAATTGAAGGCTCTGCATGAGGCACCGGAAATCCTGAGCGTGGTCAACGTATGGGACGCCATCAGCGCCTCGACCGTTGCAGCCCTTCCTGAGACGAAAGCCATTGCCACCGCCGGGCATTCGATTGCGGCTGCGTATGGCTACGCCGATGGAACCATGCCCCTGGATGTCGCGCTGGATGGCGTGAAAAGGATCGTCAATTCGGTTGAACTTCCGGTCACCGCAGACCTCGACGACGGCTATGAAGACCCAGCCGAAACCATCCGCCGGGCGATTGGTATCGGCGTCGTGGGCGCCAATGTCGAAGACCGCTTGCGTCCTTTCGATGAAGCTGTCGCCCGAGTGAAGGCGATCATCGACGCCGCCAACGGTGAGGGCATCGCGTTCCAGCTGAACGCACGCACCGACGCCATCGCGAAGGGCGGCGACCGTCCGATCAAGGACAGCATTGAGGACGCTATTGCTCGTGGTCGCGCCTTCCTGGATGCAGGCGCGGCCTTGGTCTTCGTCCCTGGCGCCCTGACACGCGACGTCATTGAGCCGCTCGTCGCAGGCCTCGGACACGGCAAATTGTCCGTGATCGGCGCCCCCGGAGCCCTTCCCGCAGCCGAACTCCAGGAACTGGGTGTTGCGCGTGTTTCCTACGGTCCCTTTACCCAGCGGGTCGCCTTGCGCGCCCTCCAGGATCTCGCGGCCGATCTCTACGGTTCCGGCGTCATCCCCAAGGACACCCCGGCCCTGAACTAAACCAATGAAGCCGGGCCTGCAGCAACGCGCCACGAAGTTCACCCTGTTCTTCGTCCCCGTCTTCACGACGTCCACGTCCTACAACATCAACTGCACCCGCTGCGGCCGGCCCTCGACCATCAGCACGCGGCAGAAGAACGCGCTATCACGCTAGCTAAAAGCGCCCCAGCCGAGCCTCGGATCAGGCATTGTGCCGCAGGGCGCCTACTTCTGGATTTGACCCATGACAGACAGCGAGCTGGAGGAAGGATTTGATCGCCTGAACCGGCTGATCACGTCGACCGATGACCTCAAGGGCTTCCTTCAGGGCATGGCTGGGCTCGCTTCGGAAAAGTTGTCCCAGGTCACGGGAACCACGATCAAATGCGCGGTAGCGCTGCACCGTCGCAAGCACCGCACCACAATCGCCGGCAGCAGCGACATCGCCGTCTGGTTGGATCAGATCGAACAGCGCCTCGGTGAAGGACCTTGCGTGGAAGCGCTGAGGTGGGACACGCCATGAAGTAGCCGAAAGGATAGTCCAGCGGGTCACCGCGGACCACACGTCAACCTCCTTCGAGAAATAGCGGTTCCCCGCGAAAGGGGGTGAGTGCACCGTGGTGAGAGCCGCCGTCGAGAGTCAACATGGCCGCCGGGCTTATGGTTGAGGAAGCAGTCAGGATCCGACTGCCTTGAAGAAACAGAAATGGTGGTCGTTGGTGCAGCCAAGCCATCGCGGGAGAGCTCTGATGAACGGTGCCTGAGGTGAGCGCAGCGGCCGCTTATGGTCCCCACGCCGATCTATGTGCTGCTTTCCTCCAGGAACTGCCCATCGATGGCGCAGCTGTTTCCATTTTCGGCGGCTCCGCGGCGGAAACGTTGATGTGCGCGTCCGACATCACAGCCGCCCGGCTCGATGAGCTCCAATACGATCTCGGCGACGGACCACGATGGGACGTTTTCCGCACCCACCTGCCGGTCACGATTCCCGATCTCAGCGCGGCCGGAGTCCGGTCATGGCCGGCCTTCGCCGAAGCCGCAGCCACGACAGACGCAGCTGCGTTCTTTGTGTTCCCATTGCTCGCAGGTGGCCTGGTCATCGGGGTAGCCGAACTCTACTGCACCTCACCGGGGGAACTCAGTGCCGCCCAAATCAGCCGGGCCGCGCAACTTGCCAGCCGGACCGCCTGGACCTTGCTGCGCGGATTGATGCCGGACAACGAAACCGGATCAGCCTTAATTCCGCTGGCCCGGCGTGAAATCCACCAAGCCACCGGCATGGTGCTGGTCCAAACCGACAGCACCGCCGACGAAGCGTTGCTGTTGCTGCGCGGCCATGCCTTCGCCAGCGGACGATCATTGCAGGACACTGCTCTGGACGTCGTCAGCCGCCGACTCGATTTCACCCCGGCCACGGGCGCCGCCGATACTGGATCACAGTAAAATGCAGACATGGTAAACAAAAGCAGGGCCGAACGTCTCAGCGATACGTTCGTGAAGCTTACCGACACCCTCGTTGCCGACTACGACGTCCTGGACCTGCTCCACACCCTCGTGGAGGATGCCGTCGATCTACTCGACGCCGCCCAAGCCGGCCTACTGCTCTCCGACGCCGACGGCAACCTGCAACTACTCGCCTCCACCAGTGAGCAAAGCCAACTCGTGGAACTGCTCCAACTCGAAGCCGGAGCCGGACCCTGCGTGGAGTGCTACCACACCGGAACGGTCATCACCGTTGATGACATCAGCGCCCTTGGTGACCGCTGGCCGGCATTCCAGCAGATTGCTTTGGACATGGGCTTCAGGTCAGTGCACGCTGTCCCCATGCGCGTCCACACCAGGGTCATCGGTGCCATGGGCCTGTTCGGCGCCGAAACCGGCGCCCTGACCCCCGAAGACGCCGCCATCGCCCAAGCCATGGCAGACGTCGCAACCATCAGCCTTCTCCAGGAACGCACCATCCGGGAAGCAGGCGTCCTCAACGACCAACTCCAACGCGCGCTCACCACCCGCGTGCTCATCGAGCAAGCCAAAGGCGTCATCGCCCAAACCAAGAACCTCGACATGGACAGCGCCTTCAACGTACTACGCGCACACGCCCGCTCGACCAGACAAAACCTCCACGACGTCGCCGAAAGCATCGTCACACGCACCCTAAAGATCTAGCACTGCCACCGAAGTGCCTCCACCGATTCCGCCAACGAACGTCCACAGTTAGTAAGGCTCCTTACTTCCTGTAGGGTTTCGTTCATGAGCACCCCTGCGAAACCCCAGAGTCCACGACTCAAACAGTCGATTACCGGGCCTCTCCTTTTCCTGTTCATCCTCGGGGATGTTCTTGGCGCCGGAATCTACGCACTGGTGGGCAAGGTTGCCGGCGAGGTAGGAGGGGCCATCTGGATCCCCCTGGCGTTGGCGCTCTTTCTGGCCATGCTGACAGCCGGCTCCTACGCTGAGTTGGTCACCAAGTATCCGAAGGCGGGCGGTGCAGCCGTCTTCGCTGAACGGGCCTTCAAAGTACCGCTGGTTTCATTCTTGGTAGGTTTCTGCATGTTGGCCGCTGGAGTCACCAGCGCCGCGGGGTTGAGCCTGGCGTTCGCCGGCGATTACCTCAAGCCTTTTCTGGACGTCCCTGCGACGCCTGCGGCTCTGGTGTTTTTGCTGCTGATCGCACTGCTGAACGCCCGCGGGGTCAAGGAATCCGTCAGGGCCAATGTCGTTATGACGGTGATTGAGGTATCCGGACTGGTGCTGGTCATCGTTCTGGTCGGCATGATGTTCGCCCGCGGCGACGGCGATGGATCCCGCGTCCTGGAGTTCAACCCGGAGGTCTCCCCCGGCGCTGGTATTCTCGCCGCATCGTTGCTGGCGTACTACTCGTTCGTCGGTTTCGAAACCTCCGCCAACGTAGCCGAGGAGGTACGGGACGTCCACCGCGTCTACCCCAAGGCCCTCTTCGGAGCCCTCCTTACTGCAGGAGGCATCTACGTCCTGATCGGCCTGGCATCATCGATTGCGCTGCCCCCGAGTGATCTCAGCAGTTCCTCCGGGCCCCTGCTTCAGGTTGTCCAAGCCAGCGGATTCGGAGTTCCGGATTGGCTCTTTGGTCTCATAGCCCTCATTGCGGTTGCCAACGGTGCACTGCTGACAATGATCATGGCGAGCCGCTTGGCCTTCGGCATGGCCGAACAATCCTTGCTGCCATCCGTCTTGGGCCGGGTCCTTCCCCAAAGGCGCACACCGTGGGTCGCCATCGTGGTGACCACCTTGGCCGCCATGGCACTGACCGCCAAGGGCGACCTCGGATCGCTCGCCGAAACAGTAGTCCTGCTGCTCCTGTTCGTCTTCATCAGCACCAACGTCGCCGTCTTGGTCCTTCGGAAAGACGATGTGGAGCACAAGCACTTCCGAGTACCCGTAATTATTCCGTGCCTCGCCTTGGTTTCCTGCGTCGTCCTGATGTTCCAACAAGGTGCGGACATCTGGATGCGTGCTGCCATCCTTCTGGGAATAGGACTGGTGCTCTACTTCGTCTCACGGTGGATCCGTGAGGGGAAACGATCCGCCACTCCTCCACACCATCAGGCGACACCGCCACAGAAGGAACCGCTGGAACGCTAAGCACCACGCTGCACGCCCCTGCACTGGCCCAGCGGAGACCCAACGGCAGCAAGTCAGCCAGCAGCAGCACACAGGCCCGTTCCTCCAGACTGAATCTCCACGAAGTTACCTGGAGCATCACGAAGCCCACATCGAAGACCAGCCCTTACGGGTGCACTGTTCATAAAGGAAAGTTCCGCGGGGACCCTTTCCTATGGACTAGCGGGGTGTTTCGTGCCTACGGTAGTGCTGTTGCCCCAGACCTCGGCAGCGCATTTCCGGCGCGCACGAGGAGGCAATATCTTGTCGCTCATCAACCAGCTCCCCACCGGTCGTGCCCATACGCAGGCCATGCCCTCCACTCCTACCGTGAAAGGAAGCCTGTCTTTCACGAAGCAGGACCGGTAACCGTCATGCCCAACGACCCTTCTCCCTCGGATGGGACGTCCCTGCCCCAAGGGGCGCCAATGTGGTGCCCGAAGTGCCGGACCGACGACTACTTGGTGCTGCACGCGATTGAAACAGCACAGGCCCACACAGTTGGCCTCACCGTAGATGTCTCCTACAGCTGCACCGGATGCGGTTCCATACTCTCCCACTACACGCCATTCCGTGATGTTGCCGCAAAACTGAACACGGCAACAAATCTAGAAGGGCTCATTCTCTTCGGCGACACCTACCTCCATTGCAGCGAGCCCATGGCCAAGGTCCCTCTGGAAGTGCGGCGAAGCATGAGCGCGAACACCGTTCTTGGAGACGACCTGGCTCAACTTCTCGACGTCCGGCTCAGAACCATAATTCTGCGCTGTGCGAGTTGCGGCTTCAGGCTGGAATTGCCAGCTTAAGGCGGCCACGCAAGACTAATTATGTTCCTACGTAAATACTCCCGCCCTGCAATGGGCCCTCTGCGAGCAGGCCAAGGACCGGCTAGCCCAGCCTCCTTGCCCAAGGAACGAGGCGATACCGTGTCCCAAACGGGGAAATTGAGTCCAGCCGCAGGACGCGGAGCCTCTTCACTGAGATCGACAGAGCCAATCGAAATTCCAGCTTCAGAAGCAATCAGGGGCTTACCGGCAACAGCAGTCTGCCAACCGCATTCGAGCTCGAAAGGAACACCGAAGCAGCACTTGTTCCCGGACGCGGCGGGCACCTGGTATATGGCAATGAGGCCGGGGAGCATTCCTTCGACCCAAGCACCGATCTGTGTCAGCGAATTCCCCATGAAAAGTTCTCCTCGTTGAGAATGCGACTACGCTGAGCCTATTCGATGCGGCTGCGCTAAAAACTGTAGACAACGACGAGACTTGCGTGCGGCGTGGTTCGATCCGACAAAGTGCTGTTCTCGCCGGCGGCCACGTCGGGCCGTGTATATGCCGAGCAAAGTAGGCTTCGGTCATCGAGAGTGGCCCTTAATTGGGCGGCCGAGGACGAGACCCGACAGCGTTTTGTCGCTCGGGCAATTTTGACCACCATCGGCCGCATCGACACCGACCCCGGCTACCGCTTCGCCCGCCTCGCCGACCACATGCTCGGCGCTGGCATCGTCGCGGGCTGGAGCACTGACAAGACCACCGCCTACAAAACCAACCTCGACATGCCCTGGGGGATTTTGCATAACGGCGTGTGATCTGGCCTGATCCGAAGGAGATACCCGTGCCTGATGATCAGCCCTGTGAGTGGCGATCACATCTGAAGACTCATCGTGATGCGTGCGGGCATAAACGAGTCTGTGGGAGCCACTTTAGATCCGGAGAGACGACAGGTGGACCACCTTAGCTCCTTGTCCAATGCCGAAATCCGGACGTCCAAACTGCCACATCAAAACTTTCCTTGACAGAGACATCCTTCGGCTCTAAATTTAGTGCAACCGATCTCAGCAACCGATCTCACTGCTATCTTCGATAATGCAACCGATCTCAAAGGAGAGACTCGATGACCAAAACGACTTCTCCTGACCGTCGGTGTCCCGCACTTAGCACGCGTCGCTTGAGCACGGCATGCTCCCGCATCAGCAAATCCGTTCACAGGAGAAATTCATGATCAAAAAGCGATGGGGCTTGGCGCTCGTAACAGCCGTCGTAGCCAGCCTTGCCCTCAGTGGCTGCTCACCCTCAGCTTCGGAACCCAAAGGGCCCGTGACTTTGAGCTACTGGGACTTCCTCGATCCCAGTCAGGCCAATCCGCGTTCAAAAGCCTTGAAGGAAAATATTGCCAAGTTCGAGGCGGCTAATCCGGACATCAAGATCAACCTCTCCGTTGTTTCGCTCGGTGACATGTTGAACAGACTGCCTCAGGCCGCGGCAGCAGGTCAGGCACCTGACGTCTTCAAGATGTTCACTCCAGTCGTTCCCCAGATGGCATCTGCCGGCGTCTATTCCCCGCTGCCTGACACTGCTTCGAAGGTCACCGACTGGCTGCGACCCACCGACACCCTTGCGGGCCCCGACGGCAAGCCGGTTGCCGTTCCGTATGAATACCGAACCTGCGCCCTCTACTACAACGAAAAGATCCTCAACCAGATCGGCGCGACAGTTCCCACCACGTACGACCAAGTAGTCGAAGTTGCCAAGAAGGCTGCTGCCGCTGGTTATACCGGCTTTGGGACCGGCTTCTCGGACACGGACAACTCGGCCATCATCAGCACATTCTTTAACTGCTTCATGTCACAAGTGGATCAGGAAATCTGGAACAAAGATGGGCAGGCGGATTTCGCGACCGCCAAAGGAAACGAGTTCGGTGACTTCCTGGCCAAGCTCAGGGACGCTAAGGCTCTGGGCAGCAACGTCGTTTCTGACACGTACGGCACCGTAGCTGACGGCATGGCGAGCGGCACGGTTGCCATGGCAGTCTTGGGCACGGAACGAGCGGTTTCCTTCGGCTCGCAGAACAAGGACCTCAAGTGGACGGCCCTACCCAAAGCGAGTACCGGCGATACGACAGGTACCACCATTGGGTGGACCTTGGGCATAGGCAATGGCAGTAAGAATACCGAGGCCGCCTGGAAGTTCATTGAGTACATGACCGGGCCGGAAGCCGGGGCTTTGATGGCAACCGGCGGTGAGGTACCCACCCGTGCGGCCACCTACCAGCAACCATTTTTCTCCACTCCGGAGGCAAAGACCGTCAACGACATCGCCGCCTACGTCAAGACCAACAGTGAACCGCGGACGTATTCCAACACATGGACCGCGCTTGCCACTGGCCTCTCCCAAGCCGGGCAGAAGCTGACTCTCAACGGTTCATCAGGCAACGACTTCATCCGTTCCGCGCAGGATGCGGCCAACAAGAAATAGCCGCTCGCGATATCTGGGGGCCTGAGAAATCAGGCCCCCACGGAAGGGACAGAAATGTCTACAAAAAGCCCCACCCGCAACCCACGCAACACCGCAACGTCTCCCTTGGGCGCCCCAAGTTTTCGCCGGGTCCGTAGGGATCGAATGGTATGGCTCTACGTCCTCCCGGTCAGCGCCGTCTTCCTCTTTGTGTTTGTGGGACCGCTCATCTACACAGCGTGGACGGCCCTCCACGAGACGTCGTACTACCAGATCGGCAAATTCACGGGCCTGAATTCCTTTGTCCGACTGTTCTCAGACTCCGACCTCCCGAGCCGCATCTGGACAACCTTGGCATTCTCGCTCGGCGCCTTGGTTATCGCACTGCCGGCGGGGCTGCTTTCTGCAATCGTGCTCAACAACCTTCACCGCTTCAAGCGTTCGGTCCGGAGCCTCTTCCTCCTGCCTTGGCTCATGTCACAGGCCACTGCAGGAACAATCTGGCTCTGGTTCCTCAACCCCAACTACGGTCCGGCATCAGCGATCACCAAGTCCCTCGGGTTCGGTCCCACTGACGTGTTCTCATCTCCGACCAGTGCGTTGGTTGCAGTAACTCTGATGACAGCCTGGTGGTCCTACCCGCAAGCCATGCTCCTCTTCTTGGGCGCCCTTCAAACGATTCCCGAGGAGCTCCGCGAAAGCCTCAAAATGGACGGCGGCGGCATCTGGCACCAGTTTGTGAATATCACACTGCCCTACTTGCGCAACACCATCGTCTCCGTTGTGGTCGTCCTTCTCATGCTTTATGTGCAAATGGTCACCATCATCCTGGTCACCACAAGAGGAGGCCCCATCGGCTCCACAGAAACCTTATCCATGCGGGTCTACAACCAGATGTTCGACAAGTTTGATCTCTCGGGAGCCTCAGCAACGGCAATCCTGCTTTTCGCCGTCAACATCGCCCTTACCCTCGTCGCCATCCGCTTCCGACGGAAGGAAAGCCTGTGAGCATCACAACCCCACGCCGCCAACGACGCTTGGGCAGTTTCATTCGGGCCGTTCCGGCCTGGGCGTACATCATATTTTCCGCAGCGGTGGTACTCCCCCCGGTCGCATGGATTGTGTCCACGTCGCTTAAGACCGCTTCTGGCACGCTGGAATTCCCGCCTAGGTGGATACCAGACCCCTTCTCATCCGAGGGCTATGTCGGCCTTCTGACATCGACCAACATCCGATTCTTCGTAAACTCCCTCATCTATGCCGGCGGCTCTATCGTCCTCGCTCTGGCCATCTGTATCCCTGCGGCATATGTGGCCACGAGGTATCGGAGCCGCCGCATGGAAACTCTGATGACTGGGATTCTGGTCCTCTCCATGGTCCCGGCGATCGTGGTCTTTATCGCGCTGTACTCCATGTTTGTCAAAACCGCATTGATCAACACATACCCCATGATGATCATCGTCTACACGGCAATCATCTGTGGACAAACCATCCTGTTTCTGCGCAACTTCATCGAAAATATACCCGTCGAAATCGAGGAAGCGGCGGCAATTGATGGCTGCTCCCGCATGCAGATCTTGTGGCGCATCATCCTCCCGCTCATCCGGCCTGGTATCGCCGCCGTAGCCATCTTCATCTTCGTATTCGTTTGGAACGACTTCCTCGTGGGCACCGTCCTCGCCACCACAGAAGACATGAAGACCGTGCAGAACGGCATAGTGCGATACATAACCACCGGCTTCGGCAGCTTCTGGGGACTCTTCGCCGCATTCATCGTCGTAGCCTTCATCCCGGTTCTCTCAATCTTCCTGGCATTCCAGCGCTGGTTCGTTGCCGGCATGACATCCGGCGGCGTCAAGGGATAGCTGAAGCAACCGTTAGCCGCACTCTCAGTCAACGCAAAAGGCAGGCCCCGTGACCGCATCAGGCGGTCAACGGGGCCTGTCTTTTGCGGGCCACCATGCAAGTCCGACTCGCTGAGTGCGCCCTCGAAGTCCCTCAGGCACAGGTGCCTGACCCGATATAAGTCGACACCTGGAATTTCCTTCAGTCGGTGGTCGGCTCAGCCCACCGGGCAACTTGATTGCCAGCGAGGGGCTAATGGCCACCGAGTTCACTTCGGAGCGCAAAGTCTCGGCAGGCGAGCTAAACGCGGTCTGGGACCTTTAGGCGTTCTGCGTGTTGAAACAATGGATGCAGTGTGGGCGGGCAGGTTGCAACCTGCCCACCCACACTGCATCTTGTGCTCCAGAGACTCAAGCACACTCACAGTTGACTGACTTTCACTCAGCGCGCGAGCGACTTATGAGTCCTTGCTCGGGCGCCAGTCTGGCGGTTGAATCAGCTCCACGCGATTTCCGTCTGGATCGAGGAGGTAAACCAGCCACCCGCCTGCGATGGGTCCGGAGGTCGGGGCAACGGGCTCTGATACCGCGCTGTAGCCCAGCGCTGTCATCCTGGTGTAAACCTGTCGCACATCAATATCCGTGAAGGCGAGGTGAGCGGTGCCCGGTTGCGCCTCTGATGGATTGACGGCTGGCAGTAGCGGCTCAGCATGGGCGAGTTCCAGTCGAAAGGATCCGTCACCGGTTGCGAGCAGCATGGCTCTGACCTGTACGTTGGGACGGCCGTAGAGGTCGCCGATATAAGGTCCCGACGTCCACGCATCCAAACGCGTTAGTCCGAGGCCATCCACATAAAACCGTTCGCTGCGCTCCATATCCGTAACATGCAGGGCTGTGTGATGATGTCGCATTAAATCTCCTTGATAGATCATGAACGCGTCTCTGCGGCATGGGCGTTCAATGAGAAGCCCTGTCGCGTGTTTCAGGTTCCGATTCCCAGGTGGGCTCCGCCGGCCACATCGAGAGACACTCCAGTGATGTAGCGGTTGTCGGGGTCAGAAAGGAACAGGATGGCCCGGGCGACTTCCTCGGGTTCGGCAAACCGGCGCATCGGCAGTTGTGCTGCCCTCTTCGCTCGGTTCGCTGCCGCGTCGGGGCCGGAGTCCCGGGCAAATTGCGCCCACATGGGTGTGTTCACCGGCCCTGGGGCGATCGCGTTCACGGAGATGCCGTTTGGTCCGAGCAGTTCGGCAAAGGACCACATGATGTGGAGGACGGCGAGCTTGCTCGCGTTGTAGGGCAGGTAGTTGAGGCGTGCCTCTTTGGCCGCAACTGAGGACAGGACCACGATGGCCCCGGCAGTGCCGGTCTCAAGCATGGATTTTGCGGTTTCCCGGACCATGGTGAAGGTCGCGGTGGCGTTGATCCTCAGGATGGAGTCGAACTCTTCAGTGGTTGTTTCCATGATATCCGGCGTGGGGCCAAGCACTCCTGCTGCATGGATAAGCACATCAACACGGCCGTGCTCGGCTTGGATGTCCCGTATGACCGTGGCGCATTGCTCTTCTGAGGTGATGTCGAGCGGGTAGAACGCCTGAAGGGCCTGGTCCGCTTTGGGGGAACGGTCGGCGCCGATGACCCTGGCTCCTGCGGCTATGAGTGCGGTGACTGCGGCGTCGCCGATTCCTCCGCTTGATCCGGTTACCAGAACCACCTGGTCTTTGAGGCTCATCGGTTCTCTCCGTTCTGGGCGCAGTTTGCCTGCAGTTCTCCTGCGGTCGGAGCGTGGGGTGCTGTCTTCATGTTCGTTTCCTTACTCGAAATTGCCCGGTTCGGCCGGTCCTCGTTTGCTTGGATTTCGACGATGCTTACGGGGTGAGCGCCTCCCGGGCGCCGGGGGCCGCCGCTGTCCGGACTGCATCGGCGATTTCCGTAGCGCGGAGCGCCTGGGTGAATGTAACGGCAGGCGTTTCACCCGCGCAGAACCTTAGGGCTGCTTCTGCCTGGCGGAGGAAGAGGTCGGAGGGTGCGAAGTTTTTCTCGTGTTGTCCGCCGTCACGGGTCCACACGTGGAGGGAATCGTTCGACCACAACATCCGGCCGCCAGTGGCCAGAACATCAATGGTGAGGCTCCAATCCCCTTGGTTGAGCCCTTGGGGTTCCTGCCAGGGAGACCAGTAGCTCTGCAAGGAAAATACCGCTCCAGAGGGGAATTCGAGGGTGGAAACGACGTGTTCCGGCACCGGAGACCCGTACAGGCTGCTGCTGGCGTTGGTGGCCAGGACTCTGGGGTCTCCCTCAAACCACGAAGAGACCAGCTCGATGGCATGGATTCCGTTCACTACCGCAACCCCACCCTCTTTCGGATCAGCACGCCAAGAGCCGATGGTCTCCTTATATGCGACGGATCGAACGTTGACAGCGATCACGTCGTTGTCCTTGATCCACTGAGAGACAAGCGGGACGGCCGGATGCTGGTGGAGTGTGTAACCGACCATGAGTCGTTGGTTCACTCCCGAAGCGGCGGCCATGATGGCAGCACTCTCGGCATCTGCAGCTACTGGCTTTTCCGTCAGCACCCGAAATCCTCTGGTCAGCAGATCCGCACAGACATCCGGTTGCAGCGTGGTGGGCAACGCGACGACGACTAAGTCCAGTTGATCAGAACGAAGCTCCTGGACGCTGGGCACCACCTGAGCTCCCAGCTCGTGGGCCAACGAGACCGCCCGCTCGTCTTTCTCCACCAGGTGGGTGACATTCGCACCCACCTTGGTGAATGCTCGTGCATGACGGGATCCTGCCCACCCGGCCGCCCCCACCACGGCGACGCGCTGGGACTGTGCCGCCGTCGTCATGATGCTGGCCCCTCGAAGATCAGGCCGAAGTTGAAAGAGGTGTTCATGAAATCTCTCCTTTGAGTTAAGTAAGAAATCGATGAGATCAGTTGTGTAGATCGGGGGCACCAAACATTGGTGTCCCCAAGGCCTTCAAAGACCAGGCATTTTCGGATCCGGAGGTCGGAAGTCTCCGGCGTCAACGCCGGCCTCCGTTCTGCGGCTTGCTGCGGTTGGACCCTGGAAGGGCAGTAATTCTCCGGGAGCCAGCCCCGGTATCGGCGAGTGATCTTCGAGCATGCGTGGCTTGTTGACCATGACGGCCCCTGCCAGAAGCACCACGAGCCAGGCACCGAGCATGCCGAACGAGGCCAGCCAGCCATCCCCCGGGCTGTGCAGAAGTGCGAAAAGGAACGGGCCGACACTCGCCAGGGCGTAGCCGGTTCCCTGGGCAAACGCGGACAGACGTCCTGAGCCGGACTGCGTTCGTGTTCGCTTATTGATCATGGTGAACGCAAAGGAATAGGACCCTTGGCCCAGTCCGGCAATGACCACCCAGACCGCCGCAGAAGCTGGTGGCGCGAAGATGATGCCTCCGTAACCTATGGCGAAGGCGACCACAAACAGGACGGCCACAGGTAGCGGGCGGGACATTCCAACAACAACCATGGGCACCATTAGAGCGACCGGCAAAGCAAGGATTGAATACAGCGCCAGCATGGATCCAGCAGTTTCCTCGCTGAGTCCTCTATCAACGAGGACAGCCGGGAGCCACGTGAGCGCCGCAAAAGTATTGCTGGAACAGCCAGCAAAAACCAATGCCGTGCCCCAGCCGATTGATGATCTCCAAGGTCTAACGCTGTTCGCAGGAGGCGACTGCTGATCGTTGGCTGGTGTGCAGGCAACGATCCGTCTGGTTGTAAGAAGAATCAGCCACGGGACCGCAGCAAGCGCACTGAGTACGGCCCAGATACCAATGGAGAACCGCCAGCCATAAAGAGTGCTTAGAGGATTCGCGAATTGGGCGGCCACCGCTGTGCTGACACCCAGGAGGGTGACGTGGAGCGCCGCGAGGCCCCCGAATCTGTCGGGAAAATACGTCATCAAGAGAGGCGGCGCGACGACGTTGATCAGACCAATGCCGAGCATGGCGATGCACGTGAACCCCAAAAATGCCAACACGTCCCAACCCACTGCGCGGCCGAGCTGACCCAACGTTGTCAGCAGAAGCGCAACCAGTAGGAGGTGCTCAAGCCGGATACGGCGCAGCAGCGGCAGCGCAAGGAAGCCCATCACCGCGAAGCTGGCGGTCGGCAGCATCCCTAAGGTCCCTGTGGCCACAGCGTTAAGGTGGAGGTCTGCGCCTATTTGGCCAAGAAGCGGCGACACCGCCGAAACCGCCTCTCTTGCGCTGAAGGCAACCAGCAGGATGCCCGCAAGCGCGGTAAGTCGCCCGCGCAACGGCCGTCTCCCGGCTTCCTTGACTCGCATTTCATGCTCGGGTAGGCGACGTAGAGCCACGGTGGCACCTCCCTATATCCGACAGGCCTGCTCAAGACACCAGTTTCAAGGAGCCCGAATCAGACACCCGTGCACCTTCGGCAGATGGGCTGGTAGTTCAGCTCGCGTTAACTGCGTGGCTCGCCCATTCGCGCCCGGTTTGCTCCTCTGTGGGCAGGCCGGCCGCGGCGAGAATCTGGTCCAGCAGGCGCTGGGTGCGAACAGCTTCGCGGCCTGAAGTAAGCGGCTGGGCTCTGTCGGCCACCCGGTCCAGGAAGTGGTGAACGGCGGCCGAAAATCCCAGCGTATCTGTCGCAGTAGCCCAGCCGTACGCTTCGGCGCTGAGTTCCCGTGAAGTGGTGACGCCGTTGATGGTGGTGGAAACTGTCTCGGGCGCCCTGACTTCGACGGTCTTCCCGTCACCGTAGGCGTCCAGTTTCTCGTTCCATGCTCCCGCTGTTCGGGCTGCCATCAGGACACCGGTGTTACCGGTGCTGAAGCGGATGGTCGCTGCGATTCCGTCTTCTTCCCAAGGATCTTCACCGGCAGCGTGGGCGGACACGTGCTCAGGTTCGCCCCCGCAGTACCAGCGCAGGAGATCGACCATGTGGATGGCGTTCTCGAACGTTGCACGGTATTCGGATCCAGGGCGGTTCTTCTGGGCAACGCAGAAGGTGGCGCCTTTGTCGCCAAAAGCCTCCCGGCCGGCCGTGTAGACGGGTGCATAGCGCCGGTTGAAGTCAACCATGAGTATCCGTCCCCGCTCGTCGGCGAGGTCTGCCAGATGTTCTGCCTCCTCTGTCGCTGGGGCAAGCGGTTTCTCGCAGAACACGTCCACGTCTCGGTTGAGGCAAAGCTCGACGGCATGGGCGTGCTCGGAGCGCGGGGTCAGCACGAACACTGCATCCAGTTCCTGCGCGGCCAGCATCTCCTCCACGCTCTTGTAGGCGGCGTTGAAGCCCCAGCGCCGGACCAGGCTGCTGGGATCTTCGCGCCGGGAAACCAAGGCGGCCAACTCGACGTCGTCCCGCTGTACGAGGGTGGGCAGCTGCGCAATGGTGGCGATGTTGCCAGCGCCGATAACTCCGACGCGGAGGCGGTTGGTGTTCATCAGGCGTTCCTAACTTCAGCAAGATCAGTAAGCATTGAGCGCAGGACGGAGGCCGATTCCCGGAATCCGTCCTCGGGCGCGGGCAGGTCTTGGGGGTGCCAGCGGTATTCAAGCTCGATGCTCAGCACGTCGTCGTAGCCGTGTCGCAGCAGTGCGGCAAGGATTGGGGACCATGGAACAACGCCGCTTCCGACGACGCGTGAACGGACTGCGCGTTCGGAGGCGTTCACCCGAGCCGTTTCCGTAGCGCGGAAGGCCGCGTTGGGGTTTGTGAAGACGAGGTCTTTCACGTGGACGTGGCCAATCAGGTCGCCCTGGACAGCGAAGGCTTCTTCGTAGCTTTCGTCGTGCGTGAAGGTCAGGTTGGCCTGGTCGTAGAGTACGCGGACGGACGGCTGGGCAATTTCCCGGACCAGGGCCGCGGTGTCCGCTGCGGTTTGGGTCATGGTGCCGAAGTGGTTCTCCACGCAGAGGCGGACGCCAGCTTGATGGGCTTCGGGTGCGAGGGTCTCCAAGGCTTTGCGCAACTGCCCCCACCGCGCAGCGTGGTCGGTGTCTCCGGGGTGCCAGGAGCCGGCATAGACACGGACCCGGTCAGCCCCGAGCAGTTGTGCGGTATCTATGGCCCCACGGAATTCGTCGACGGCTTTGCGCCATTCGGTATCGTCCAGTGAATTGATGGCGGTGGTGTACGGCGTTAGGCCCACGATGGGTATGCCTTCGCCTTCGGCCGCTTTGAGTGCTTCCATCGCGGAGTGCCGGTCCCCTAGGGGCAAGCCGGACTTGTAATCATCTTGGTAGATGACTTCTGCTGCATCGAGCCCTGCGGCCCGGAAGAGACTGAGTGCTTGGGGAACCGTGTGGTTCGGGGTGCCTAGTGTGTGACCCGCTAGCCGCATTTTTCTATGTCCTTTCTGAAGTGTTTGGAGGTGCTGTCCAGTCCGTGGGACCGACCAGCCGGGGAGGGGCCGGGACGCGGGATCGATCCACGATTTCCATCAGCAGGCCCCACGGGGTTATGAAGTAGGTCCAGCGGTTGCCGGCTACGCGCGGGCTATCGCCGGCGACTTCCTTGCGGTCCCCGAGTACACGTACACCGGGTGTTTCCTGCAGCACGGAAATGGCTTCATCGACGTCATCCACAACGAAGCACAGATGGTGCCCTCCAGCGTCGCAATGCCTTGGCGGTGTCTCTCGCCGTTCAGCGCTGCTCCACTCGAAAAGTTCGATGTTGAGGTTCGGTGGCAGGCGGAGCATGGCGAGCGTGAGCTTGGCATCGGCAGGGACTTCGAAGTTTGTGGGCATGAATTCTTGGTCTGGCCCGCGTTCGGAGCGGTATAGCTCTTCAGCTCCAAGAACGTCGACGAAGAAGCGAATGCCTTCTTCAAGGTTGGGAACCGTCAAACCGACGTGGTCCGTGTGCTGGAGCCCCGGCAGACGCCGAAGCCTCTGCTCCTGCGCCCCGCTCATTTGCGAGGCTCCGAGGTGGAGCCACGGACCAGAAGCTCGGGTTCGAGGACGATGTGGTCCACGGAACCGTCAACATTTTGCTTCTCGGCAAGTTCGATCGCTATGTGTCCCATATCAGCGATCGGCTGCCGCACAGTTGTCAGTGGTGGGTTGAAACGGGCACCTAGAGCGAGCCCATCGAACCCGATGACCGACACGTCTTCCGGTACCCGTAGGCCACTTCGGCCGAGCGCCGAGATCACAGCAAAGGCCACCATGTCGTTGGCCGCAATGATCGCTGTGGGCGGATTTTCCATCTCCAGGAAATGCTCGGCCCCACGCGTACCGGCATCAAGGTCTGACCCGCTGTCGAGCACTACAGGTGTGCTGCCGCTTTGGGCAGTGAGCTCCAGATAGGCGTCCATCCGGTCCTGGGCGGTGTGTGTCCCGGCGATACCGGATACGTATCCGATTGAGGTGTGTCCCAAGGAATGAAGATGATCCAACGCCAACATGATGCCTTTGCGGCTGTCCACGGTAACCGTAGGAACGGAGTCGTCGCCTTCTACGCGGTCAATCACCACCACCTTGTGGCCGAAAGCGAATCGCTTCAGAGCCTCGGTGTCCACCTTTGTGGAGGGCGCCACAATCCCGAACGGGGCGTACATCGCCTGCATGGCCGTAAAGTACCCGTCGGATTTGGCCGGGTCGCCGTTGGTGACGCAGAGCATGAGCTGGTAGCCGCGCTCGTCAGCTGCCTGTGTCATCGTCTTGGCAAGTTCTGCAAAGAACGGGTTGGTAATGTCCGGAACGATCAGAGGGATGATGTTGCTGGTCTTGCGACGAAGCGCCTGTGCCAATGGACTCATGGTGTAACCGAGGCCCTCGGCGACCTTAAGGATGTGCTCGCGTGTTTCGCTCTTCACCGCCTCAGGGCGTGAGAACGCCCTTGAGACCGTCGACCGGTGGACACCGGCGGCTTTTGCGACGACGTCGATACTCAAGTCAGGCATGTTCGTTTCCTCCGTGCTGGTCGTCATACGCCTGCCAAATGGGGCGCATGACATCTTCGAGCTGGGCCAGCGTTGGCAGGCCCCGGAATCCATCTTCCAGTGTCCGGGCGACGCTGCGCACAAATGGATCGTAGAGAGGGTCGCTGTCGACGTTGATCTTGTCCACTTCCGTGGCGCCGTCCATCGACGTGAAAGTAGCCGTACCGTCGGAATCAACAGTGGCGAACCCTGACTCTCCGGCGGAGGTAAAGCTGCAATACCGCTTCAACGGCGAGCTAGGGAATGCGTAGCCCACCTCCACAATCGCTTCCCGGCCTTCCGGCGTTGTGATGATCAGGCTGGCGTGGTCCTCGATAGCTTGCCCGTGAAGAACCGATGAGAGTCGGGAATCGACGCGCGCTGCAGCCTCCCCGCTTCCTCGGAGGAACAGGTCGACAAAGTGCGGGCCCAGGTTCGCAAGGCAGCCTCCGCCCGCTTTGTCCGGCTCGAGCATCCAGGGATTGGCATTGTCGAGATACCGGGCCGGTGGGCCGGCAATGAATGAAGCTCGCTGGTAGGTGGGCCTGCCTGCCTTGGACAGCCACTTCTCTGTAGGCCCGCCGCGCTGAACCAAGGGCACAGTGGCCGGCACACCAGCTGCTTCGGCAGCTTGTCGCACGGCAGAAAGCTCGCTGAGGGAAGTGCCCAATGGCTTCTCCACCACGAACGGAATTCTCCGCTCGATCAGGGCCATGCACTTCTCTGCCATCCCCTCGTGGGGACCAAACACATAGGCGAGTCCGACGTCGGGCAAATCCACCAGCTTTCGCCAGTCAGCTTCAGCCGGCGCTCCCCAGTGGGCGGCCAGTTTCTGCACCTGCACCCGGGAAACATCATCGTCGCCTACTGCAATCATGTCGTGCTCTTCGGCCATGGCCTGTGCACAGAGCGGAACATGCCAATGGGACGCCCCAAGAATAATCGTTCGTACATGAGTCAACCGCAATACCCCCTTGTATGAGATCGGTTGCTGAGATCGGTTGCAATAACACTATGGATGGTGGGAGAGTTTGTCAACGAAACATCAAGAGAGCCAGGGTTGGCTGGAGCAAAAGAGCCACCCGGCCAGAGAGAGGCCATCATGAACAAAAAACTTCGCACCCTGCAGACCATCGACGAGTCAGGAGCTGTTCTTATCGTGCGGCTTGAGAGCGCCGAAGTCGCAGAGAAGGTCGCTGAGGCTGCCATCGAGGGCGGCTTCCGGGCATTGGAGATCACCCTGTCGATTCCCGGTGCCGTCGAGGTAATCCGCCGCCTGGCAGCAAAGCACGGGCACAACGGCGTGGCCGTTGGTGCAGGAACGGTTCTTGACGAGCACTCCGCCTACGAGTGCATCCGTGCTGGCGCCGAGTTCCTCGTCAGCCCGCAGCTGAACCCCGCGATGATCCGGACCGCGAACCGCTACCAGGTGCCAACCATCAGCGGAGCCTTCACACCCACGGAATTCGTTGAGTCCGCCGAGGCAGGTGCTGACATCCTCAAGCTCTTCCCCACCGAGGCTGGCGGGGTGGCCTATGCAAAGGCAGTGCTGGCACCCCTGGCGCATCTGCCGATCATGCCTGCAGGTGGCGTCACACTGGAAAATGTTGGCGAGTGGTTCGCCGCAGGCGTGGCGGGCGTCGGCGTGGGCAGTTATGTCACCAAGGCATGGCAGCCTGACGGGGACTTCACCCGCGTCACCGAAGCAGCCCGAGCCTTCCTCGCAGCAGTAGCAGAGGCCCGCGGATAATGTCTCCCCAGGTCTTCATCGTCATTGGACCAGCCGGCTCAGGGAAAACAACCATCGCTCAACAAACGGCTGAGAAGCATCAAGCGGCTTACCTGGACAAGGACCGAGTGAGCGGCCGCTTCGTCGAATTCGCACTGACCGCCACCGGGCATGACCCGACCGACCGCGAATCCAACGATTACTACCGCGCCAATCTGCTGCCCCTTGAGTACGAGACTCTTATGGATGTGGCAGGAGTAAACCTGCGCCTCGGCCGCTCCGTAGTCCTCGACGCCCCCTTCGGGGCCTATTTTGACGATCCGGACTACCTGACCGGAGCGGCAAACGACTTCCACTGGCCCTCTCCCGAGATCACCGTGATACGAGTCCGGGTGCCTCAAGACGTCCTGCGTTCGCGACTCATCCAGCGCGGCTTGGAGCGCGACAACTGGAAACTCGCACACTGGGATGACTACTGGGCCACCTACGGCCGCCTGGAATGCGCGTGGTCCGGCGTGCAGTTCCAGGACTTCAACAACGAGGCACCGCTTTCCCTCGATTGATGCTCGCTCGCGACGGGCTATGAGTGGCGTTGGCATGGGGCGAAGCCTCGCTACTGCACATTGACAAAGATCACATTCCATCCGTATCGTTGAATGCAACCGATCTCAGCAACCGATCTCATTCGGAAACCTGGGGGGTTTGTGAAAGCTTTTCTTCGCTTATTAGCGAGCAGCGCGGCCCGCCCCGCACCGGCCGTCTCCCTTGGGATTCGTCATCCGGTCGGACGCTTTTACAGACGGCCGCCCCCACACACCAGGTGCCCAGATCCAGCACTATAACCACAGCGCCAAACGTGAAAACATGGAGAGTTCAATGAAGACCTCAAAAGAAGCAGTCGGCAGTCCCGACACTTCGGGGCGTCCCGAAACGTCCAAACATCCGCGCCGCACCCTGAACCTGGTGGCAGGCACCATCGGCCACTTCGTAGAGTGGTACGACTGGTACATCTACGGGCTGCTCGCAGCGGTATTCTCGTCACAGATATTCCCCAGCGACTCTCCGTTCGCCTCCCTGATCGCCGCACTCCTGACATACGCCGTCGGGTTTGTTGTACGGCCACTGAGCGGCATCATCATCTCGCCACTGGCTGACCGTTTCGGACGGCGGCTCATCCTGACACTATCCGTCTCCGGGATGGCACTCGGCTCGCTCATCATCGGCCTCACCCCATCATTTGCGAGCATCGGCTATGCGGCACCCGTCCTCTTCCTGGTTGCCCGCGTCATCCAGGGCATTTCGGCCGGCAGCGAGGGCCAAAGCGCCATCGCCTTCATGGTCGAACACGCTCCAGCGAACAGGCGAGGCCTGTTTGGTTCCTTCACCAACATGGCAAGTGGCCTCGCAACCCTGGCAGCCACCGGCGCAGCAGCAATGGTGACGTCATCGTTCTCCACCGCCGATCTCGCCGCATGGGGATGGCGCATCCCCTTCGTTGTTGGCGGCTTCCTCGGCATCGTCGGCCTGATCCTGAGGGCCCGGGCTGAAGAAACCCCCGAATTCGAAGCAGAAGCCCTGGTCGACCAGAAGTCCGCTGCGGCGCGCCTGAAGGACCTGCTTCGCGAACACCCCAAGGCCCTGCTTCAGGCAGCTGCACTCTCCGCACCAGCCGTGGCCTACTACACCTGGGCAACCTTCCTTCCCACGTACGCCAAACTCACCAGCGGCCGGGACCTCTCGTCCACACTCGCAGGAAGCGTTATCGGACTGGCCCTGTTGGTGATTATCGTACCGACGTGCGGCGCACTCTCTGATCGACTCGGCCGGCGTAAAATCTTCCCCATCATGGGCGCCATCGGCATGATCGTTCTCTTCTACCCCTTGCTCCTGCTCCTCAACCAGCCGGGCTTCTGGGTATACGTCCTGGTATCGGCCTCCGGGTGGGTAGTTCTCGGCATCTGGCAGTCGGTCTATCCGACCATCCAGGCCGAACTGTTCCCGGCCTCCGTCCGGGTATCAGGCATCGGCTTCGCGCATCAGATCGTGATTGCCGTCTTTGGTGGAACTGCACCTCTGATCGCTGCCGCATTTGTCGGAGCCGGGCAGCCGATGCTCGTCGCTGTCTACATGATCGTCGTCGTCGCCTTGTGCCTCGTCGTGTACTTCACGCTGCCGGAGACCGGCAACCGCGGCGACCGTTCCACGGTGGCACTCGCAGACCCTGAGGTACTCGAAGGCGAAAAGTTGGTTTCGGGCACGACCTCGATGGTCGACGTCTCCCGGCACTCCAAATAGACGGTCGGATCGGAGCTGCGGCAGCTCGGCCGCAGCTCAAAATTTATAGTGCGTTATGAAGGGAAGCCTTTTCTCCATGGCGCGGAACTGAGAGGACTTCTCCTACGTGAACAGCATGATTATCAATACGTTTTCATATCTTTGGTCAGCGACGGCGATCGATGCGATAGCCGAGCTTGTCGACAACGGCTCCAAAACGTTCGAGGTTCCAGTCAGTTCTCCGCACTGCTGGCCGGACGAGCTACCAACCTCCGAACGCACGGCAATCCAGGACAGGCTCAGCCGGTACGGTGCGAAAATACGGTCCTTGAACGCTGGCGGATATGACATCAACCTGGCCAGCCCCGGGGCCAGCATGCGCCGCAAAAGTATCGACCACATCAAGTCGGTCATCGACTTGGCTGCCGCTTGGGACGTACCCGAGGTTGTGATCTCCCCCGGCACCCGCCGCCCCATGATCTCCCCCTCGCTCGAAAGCGTCCACGGATGGATGTATGAAAGTCTGGAAAGTCTCATCCCGGTGGCCAAGCAGGCTGGCACTCGGTTGCTCTTCGAAAACACCCCATACTGCTTCACTCCCACAATTCAGGACTTGGCAGGTGTCGTCAGCACGATCAACGACGATTCAGTCAAGATCGTCTACGACGTCGCCAACGCCGCCTACATCGGAGAAGATCCCGTCGCTGGTCTGCGGGAGCATCACAAGGCCATCGGACTGGTGCACATTTCCGACACCGGCGTGGACACTTGGGGTCACGACCCCATCGGCACGGGAGTCATTGACTGGGCTGGGCTGGGCGACGCCGTCAAGGACACATGCGGCGTCGGGAATGTCGTTCTGGAGATCATCCGTGAGGACAATCCGGTCCACGAATTCGCGAAAGCAATGCAGGACCTCAAGAACCACGGATGGGAACTGGAGAGTTAACTCCTTACGCCGAAAACCGGGCGCCACCAAGAATTTATTCAAGCATGGAAGAAACAGGCATTGTTGAGATCCAATCTTCAATGCGAATCAACGTGAAAGAGGAGTTTGTGTAATGAGGGCTTTGGTCAGCGGCGGAAGCAGCGGAATCGGCGCAGCAGCATCCCTGAGACTCACGGAGGCAGCCCTTTCGCGCGGGGAGCAGCCAATGATTGCAGTCTGCGGACACGAATCAAACAGCAGCCAAGAGCAGGTCGTTCGTTCAATCCAGGCCATGGGAGGCACCGCCATCGCACTGGCCGGTGATCTCGGCGACCCCAACGTGCCAAGCCAGCTGGTCAAAGCTGCAGTTGCAGAATTCGGTGGCTTGGACGCGTTGGTAGCCAATGCCGGAATCGCCAACCCCGGACCCATATGCGACGTCTCCCTTGAAGACTGGGACGCAATGTTCTCGGTCAACCTGCGCGGCTCATGGCTTCTCGCCAAAGCAAGCTACCAGCACCTGAAGGACAGCCACGGCGCCGCCTGTTTCACCTCGTCCATGTCCGGTCAACAACCACACGCGGGATCCGGCGCCTACAGCCCAAGCAAGGCCGCGCTGACAATGTTGGCCCAGACACTCGCATTGGAATGGGCACCCGACGGCATCCGCGTCAACGTAGTCTCCCCCGGCATGACCCATACTCGGATGACCGAAAAAATGTATGAAGATCCCAAAATCAAGAAGGCCCGGGAAGAAATTATCCCGCTTGCAAGAATAGGAGATCCGATGGACATCGCCAACGTGATCGAATTTCTCGTAAGCCCACTATCCGGCTACGTCACCGGTCAAGATATCTGCGTCGATGGCGGCTTCTCTAAGTCCATCCTTAGCCATATCCCCGGACGACCCAGCTCGAAAAAACAGGCCTGAAGGCCGGACATGGGCCGCAGGGGCTACCTGCGGCCCATGACCAACAGAGCGCCGAATCGTCTCCAGAACAAACACAGCAGGCAATGAGGTGCCGAAACTTATCCCGCCCAAGCTGGTGACTGGCACGGACTCGCGGGATACAGGCGTTCGCGAGGTGGCCGGCTGCGGAGCTTATTGATGGCCGTTCGAACTTCAGTTGGCAATACACGAGGAGGCACCTTGTATATGGCAAAAAGCATATTGGATGGCACGGAATGGACCGCAACAGAATTTGCAGAGCTACTCCCGGAAGAACAGAGAGCAACCCGCCAGGAATTGGCATGCCTTTCTTGTGACGGACGGGCGGTGTTCCGAGCGGGACAGCAGCGTCAGCCATCGTTCGCAGCCAGACACCGGCAGGACTGCCGATTGGTTTCCAGGCCGTGGAGCGCCTTTAGATTCCTTGCAGAAGCAGGACGAGGTACTCAACGTGCCGTACGCATGGTTCCACAAATTGATCACCACACTTCGCCGGCTGTTTCGAGCACTGATGGCTTGTCACGGACACCATGACGAGTTTGAGCCTGGGCTCGAGCAAACCCTGTTCGCCTAGATCAATTCAGCTTCGTTGCTTGGAGGCGCCACCAGCTCGGGGGCTGCCAAGCGGGTTGTCCCGGACTTCGGTCCCTACCGCCAGCGCGTCTGCCCTCCGCAGGGGGCTGCTCTCGCTGTTTGGCACTGTCCTGGCGGCTAGTTGCTGACCTACAGAGGTGCTCATCACACGTGTGCATATCGGCTTTAGACGGCCCCCTCTATGGTGATAAGTCAAGCCTTGAGCGTCCGGAGTTGGCGTGCGCTGAGGCGTTGGAGGCAGTGGCAGACTTCCCTTAGTCTCCTGCCTTCTGCGGTGCGACGCTCGATGTAGGCACGGGTGGCGGGGTCTGTGAGGCTTCGGGTCCGGGCGACGACGTCTAGCTCTAGCGCCCGGTTGAGTTGCCGGTCTCCGTACCGGTTGAACTGGCGCCTGGCCTTGTTGCTTGAAGATGGCGGGATGGGGCTGGCGCCGGCGAGGGCTGCGAAGGCCGCTTCCGAGCGGACCCGGCCGTGGTGAGCATGCGGCGAGTAGAATCGCCGCGGTCACCGGGCCAACCCCGCGGACGTCCAGGACTCTCAAGGCCATGAGCTCGGCATGCTTCGCCAGGGCGCGCTGGTTGCCCTCCAGCTCCGCGCCGAGAGTGAGGACGGCATCCAATCGGCCCGGGGGGTTCGTTAACACGGCACGGCAAGCTCGTATGTCTTGCGGCAAACGCCCACCCCCTCTGTCGCGCTGAGCATGGACCCGACGCGACGAGGTGGCGCCCCTTAGCGTTTCGACTAAGAGACGCCACCGGTCAACCTTCCGGAAATCAGGCTTCCAGCGTGACCGTAGTGGCCCCGGGGACCCGCGCAGTCTGAAGTTCAAGCAGTTCGGCCCGGAGTGAGGTGTCCAGAGCCGCATCCAGAACCGTGAGTGCCAGGACGGTGGCGCCGTCGAGGATGGCTTCGTCCGCCTCCGGTGAGATGGCGGCGGCGGTGAAGTCCGGGTGGTGCGGGACCGCGGTGCTGTTGCGGACCACTACCATGCCGTGCACGGACGGGATTACTTGGGAGACGTTGCCCATATCGGAGGAGCCGCCGCCGAAGATGGGCGACGTGTCCACGGGCCTTCCGACAGCTTCCATGTTGGCGTCCCATGCTTCACCCAGCCCGGCGTGGGTATTGAGCGGAGCGTAGGGGTGTTCGGTCTGCCGGTGCGTCCACGTGCATCCGGTGGCGATGGCCGCACCTTCGAAGCACGCGAGGACTCGCCGCTTGAGGTCCCGCCACACGTCGACGTCTCCTGCGCGGACTTCCACCTGAACTGTGGAGTCGCCTGCGATGACGTTTGTTGCGCCGCCGCCGTGCGAGATGAACGCGTTGGTGTTTGCGTTCTCCGGCAGGTGCTGCCGCAGGACGGCCATGTTCATCAGCGCCAGGCTCGCCGCCGCACCGGCGTTGATGGCCTTGTCCGGGGCGCCGGCTGCATGGGCTTCGCTGCCTTTGAACTGGACTTCGAAGCGCTCGACGGCGGCCATGCCGATGGCCGCAGCGCTCCGCTCAGTGCCCGTCATGCCATGCACCATGAGGGAGAACGCTGCGTCCTCCCACGCTCCTGCCTGGAGCAGTGAGACTTTTCCCCCGCCGTGTTCTTCCGCGGGGGTGCCGAGGAGTTTGATCCGTAGTCCGGCGGCGTCGGCCACGGGCTTGAGGGCCAGCGCGGCGCCCACACCGGCTGCTGCGATCATGTTGTGTCCGCACGCATGGCCGACTTCGGGGAGGGCATCGTATTCGGCACAGATGACCACGGTCAGTTCGCCGCTGCCGTAGACGGCCTCGATCGCCGTCGGAACATCATAGGCGCGTTCGGTCACTTCGAAGCCGCCGTCTCGGAGGACAGCGGCCACGGCCGCTGCTGAGTCGTGTTCTTCCCAGGAGATCTCTGCCAGTGCGTGGACCTTGTGGCTAAGTTCCAGGATGGAAGGCCCGACGGCGGCAGCGGACTCGCGTACGGTGTCGCGCAGGGTGTCCTGGGAGGTGGTGTCGATGGAAACGGTCATTGTTGATCCTTCGTGTCGAGGTGAATTAGTTGGCAGGTTCGAGGACGTCGTCGACATTCGATGACGATGTGGTTGATTCGACCGGTGTGGTCCGGGCTTGGCGGATGAAGAGCACGGCCACGGCGAAGAGGACGCAGACTCCGGCGCAGATCCACCAGACGGCGTGGAAGGACAGTTCGGTGGCGGCCCGCGTTCCGTTGGCGGTTGGTGTGGTGAGTGCTGCCATCAGCAGCGCGAAGAGTGCACCGGCGACTCCTCCGGCGGCGGTGCGGGCTGTGTTGTACAGCCCCGAGGCGATCCCTACTGAATCGGCTGCTGCGCGCTGGACCACCAATGTGGGGAGCGTGCCGCTGACCAGCCCTGCGCCGAGCCCGGCCATGACGAGCCACGCCGAGAAGGTCACCAGGGTACCCGGCGCCAGGATCATCAGGACATACGCGATGGCGCTGAGCCCTCCTCCAAGCGCGACACTCCGCGGGCCGCCGATCAGCCGGGATGCCCGGTCGCTGAGCGAGGCACCCAGGAAGGCCGCAAGCGCCATGATGCTGAGCATCGTTCCAGCGGCAGAGGCTGCAGCGCCGAAGCCGAATCCCAGCGTGGCCGGATCGGAGCGCAGGTAGACGGAGATGGGTGCTTGCGCGCCGAACAGTTGCGCGCCGTAAAGGAAGGCGACGACAATCGGGAGACCAATGCCGCCACGAAGGAGCATGGTGAGGTCCACCAGGGGGTGTTCTGTCCTGCGGGCTGAAACCACCCAGCCGGCCAAGAGGGCAATGCCGACCACCATCGCGAGGGCCGTGGTCAGCGGGGGCCACGTTGAGAGATTTGAAGCGCCTCCCAGGAGAGCCGCCAAGCCACCGCCAAGCAGTGCAGCACCGAGATAATCCACCCGGCCTTTGCTCCGCAACGGGCTTTCCTTGACGAAGAACGCGATGCCGGGGACGCACAGGGCCATGAAGATCGCTGGCATCAACAGAGTGATGGAAAGGCTCTCAGTCACGTCCAGGACAAATCCGGCCAGGAAACCGCCGATCGTCGCGCCGAGGGTCAATGCCGCCACGAGCCTGCCGATGCTTCGCCCGGAGCGTTCAGAGTCGCGTTGATGGACGATGGCGAATTCCAAAGGGAGGAAAACGGCCAGCGGGGCTTGGATAGCACGTCCCAGAAGGAACAGTTCGTAGTTTGGGGCGAAGGCAACCAAGACGGAAGCCGCGGCAACGATGGCCGTGGAGATCATGAGTATCCGCTTGTGGCCGTGGATGTCACCCAGTTTGGACAGCAAAGGGACCACCAACACTGTCGCCAGCAAGTAGGCGGCGCTGATCCAATTCAGCGATGCTGCCGAGACTCCATGGTGTTCACCAATGGAAGAGAACAATGGATTCAGCCAGCCCTGAAGGATGCCACTGCCAAGCTCCATGACCACCAGGAAACCGACGGCTCCTGCCGCCGTGGTGGATTTCTGCGCCGTTGTACGCATGTGCGCTCCGATGTGATGAGAAGTGAACGGGATCACAACATCATGGAAGTGCCGTGTTTCCAATTGATGAAATTGCAGCTTTCCATGGATACTCTGTTTTCTATGCCGGAAAACATGCTTGATCCCCTCGAGGAGCGTCTCATCCATGCTCTTCAGATCGAAGGCCGGGCGCCATGGAGTGAACTCGCCCCCATGATCGGAGTCGACGCCGTAACCCTCGCCAGGCGCTGGGACTCCCTGAGGGAACGCGGGCTCGCATGGGTCACCGGTATCTTCCCCGACGGAGCATCGGCACTGGTGGACATCACGTGCAAACCCCAGCAAACGGGCGAAGTGGCACGCCAACTGGCACAGATCCCGGAAGTGATGACCCTCGACCACACCTCCGGCGGACGGGATCTGTTGGCCACGGTCCTCGCCGACACCCCGCTCTCCATCTGGGACACAGTCACCAACCGCATCGGAGGTTTGGAAGGCGTCAGGAATACCCAGACCCACCTCGTTACCGAAGTAGTCATGGAGGCCTCCGATTGGAGACTCCGCGCCCTCACAACACAAGAGGCAGCAAGGGTCCCCCGCCCCCGCCCACCACGGGCAAGGGCGCCGCGGACCGTGCACCCGGACGTCGAAGCCGCGCTCCGCCATTGCCTGGCCGAAGATGGGCGGCGCCCCGTCAGCCGGATTGCCGCAGAACATGGCCTAAGCGAGCAGCGCGTCGCGGATGGACTGGCCCGCATGCGCGCCGATGGCATGCTGCGGATACGCACGGACGTCGCGCGGACGGTCACGGGTTGGCCCGTGTACGCCTGGTACTTCATGCGGACCGCCGCCAAGCACGTTCAGCAGATGAAAGGGCTCATGGCTAAGATTCCTGAAGCCCGAACGGCGCTGGCCGTCGCGAGCCAGTACAACCTTGTGGTGGCCGTTTGGCTGAAGGAAATGTCCGATGTCATGCGCTTCGAGGCTGCGATGGAAGCTGCAGTGCCGAGCGCCCGCATCGTTGACCGCAGCGTGGTGTTCAGGATGAGCAAGCACCTGGGCCGGCTCATCGATGAACAAGGGGCCGCGACGCTGGGATTCGTCCACCCGTCGTCGGAAAGTAGCTGAGACCGCAGTTCTGAGGTTAAGTGGTCCTAAACCCTGGGAGGTCCCGTGCTCGATATCCGACGCCTGCAAATCCTCAAGACCCTTGAGGTTGAGGGAACCATGACGGCCGTTGCCGCCAAGCTCCATATGACAACGTCGGCGGTCAGCCAGCAGCTGGCCGTGCTTGAACGGGAGGCCGGGCTTGCGCTCCTGATCCGTGCCGGCCGGAAAGTGCGGCTGACGGAAGCCGGAGTCATGCTGGTGAAGCATTTTGGCCGGATAGCTGCTGAAGTTGAGGCGGCCGAGGCGAACTTAAAGAAGCTTCAGACAGATGTCCGTGGACACCTCGCCATCAGCGCTTTCCCCAGCTTTTGCAGCACGGTGCTCCCCGCCGCCGTCATGTCCCTTCAGGCCAGCTACCCGCGACTCGACATCACCGTGTCCGACCTCGAACCATTCGAAAGTGTGGCCCAGTTGAGGGAAGGGCACATCGATGTCGCAGTGGTGGATGACCTGCACGACATCCAGGATGAGGGGCTCGTGAAGACTATTCTGGCCCGCGATGAAATCATCCTCTGCCTCCCCCAGGACCGGGAGGCACCGGTTGCTGCGACGCTGGCCGACTACGCCGATGAACGGTGGATCCTGGACCAGGAAGGCAGCGTCTTTGAGCAATTCGTCCTGCAAACCTGCCGCGATGCTGGATTCGAGCCGAACGTCATAGCCCACTGTCGAAACCTGATGGCCACTCTGGGATTGGTCCGTGGTGGCCTCGGGGTCGCCTTGATGAGTGAACTGAACCTCGGCCGGGAAACGGAAGACCTGGTGGTGCGTCGAGTAGATCCAAGCTGCGGCCGCAACATCATTGTCTTGCACCGGGCGGCCAGCCGGGAATCGCCGGCAGTAGCCGCCGTCGTCGACGAACTGCGGAAAGCGACCGACGCCCGCCCGAAAGCTTGACGCGCGTTGGCGACCAGGCCAATTGTTAAGTTTTGCTTGACGTTCCGTTCAAAATTTTCCGATAGACGCTGATCGAGTTCGCACCCAAGCTGGTAGGACACCCCACACCAAACCTGCTTCGGAGGTATTCCATGGCTTTGAGTGCCCTTGACCTTTTTTCGATCGGAATCGGCCCCTCGTCGTCCCACACTGTGGGGCCAATGCGCGCCGCCCGCTCGTTCGTCGAAGAACTGGAGAGGGAAAGAAAGTTCGACGCCGTTGATCGCGTTCACGCTGGACTGTTCGGTTCCTTGGGGGCTACCGGACGCGGGCACGGCTCGGACAAGGCGGTCATCCTGGGATTCATGGGCGAGTCGCCGGAAACCGTAGACACATTGACGGCAGACAATGTGGTTAACGAAGCCACTAAGGCCGGGAAGATACTGCTTGCAGGGCGCCGAATGATCACGTTCAACAGAACCAAGGACGTGGTGCTCCACCTGCGCAAGTCATTGCCTGCGCATCCCAACGGAATGCGGTTCCAGGCTTTCGACAACCAGGGAACAGTGCTGAGCGAACGCGTCTACTATTCCGTGGGTGGCGGATTCGTCGTTGACGAGAATGACGTTGGGAACTCGCATCCCGAGACGATACAGCTCCCCTACCCGTTCTCAAACGCCCAGGACCTGTTGGCCCACTGCAAGCGTGAAGACCTGTCCATCAGCGACATCATGCTCGCCAACGAAAGCGCTTGGCGCAGCGAGGAGGAAACCCGCGCGCAATTGATGCACATCTGGGAAACCATGAAAGAGTGCGTGTCACGAGGCTGTAGCCGATCGGAAGAACACCTGCCCGGGAACTTGATGGTCCGCCGTCGTGCGCCCCGACTGCTGGCGGACCTGCAAGCGAAAGACGACACCAGCGATCCTTTGCGGGCGGTGGACTGGGTGAACCTCTTTGCCCTGGCGGTGAACGAAGAGAACGCCACGGGTGGGCGCGTCGTCACCGCCCCCACCAACGGCGCTGCCGGAATCATTCCAGCGGTATTGCACTACTACATGATGTTCACGCCTGGAGCCACCGAAGAATCGGTGATCCGATTCCTCCTCACCGCAGCTGCCATAGGTGTCCTGTTCAAGCAAAACGCCTCGATCTCGGGCGCCGAAGTGGGCTGCCAAGGGGAAGTCGGCTCAGCCTGTTCCATGGCAGCTGGCGCACTATGCGAAATTCTGGGCGGCACACCCCAGCAGGTGGAGAACGCCGCCGAAATCGGGATTGAACACAACCTTGGCCTTACCTGCGACCCCGTTGGTGGCCTGGTCCAGATCCCATGCATCGAACGCAACGCCATGGCCAGCAACAAAGCCATCAACGCTGCACGGATCAGCCTGCGCGGAGACGGCGTCCACCATGTCAGCCTCGACACCGCCATCAAGACAATGCGAGAAACAGGTGCCGACATGAAGAGCAAGTACAAAGAAACGTCCCGGGGTGGCCTCGCCGTCAACGTGATCGCTTGCTGAGGCCCGCGGTGGCCTCCCTTACGGAGTGGACTGGAGGACTTGTGGATGGAGGGAGCTTATTGGAGATACTTGAAAGCGCTCCAGGGGCGGGCACTACACCTCAGGCACAACGTTGTGCCCAGTAGAGTCTCGAGAGACACACCAGCAGCACACTGACGACCCGGATCCATCACAGCACGCAAGTGACGTGGTTTCTCGCGGGTGTCCGCGGTGTCATGGCGTGTTAGCCATGACACCGCGTTTGTTCTACCGTGCAGTGGCCGGCGTCTCTGACGCCCGTGGATGAGCAAAGCCAAGCCCTGATTAGGGTCGCGAGGCGGAGGCCTAAGGCCTCCCCCCGCCCAGCCATGTTCAGTTCTGAAGTTGATCCACTTCGGCCGATTCTGATTCGGTCGTGACGTCTTTTACTCGGAGACTTTGTGCCACAACAGAATTCCGGCGTCCGTATGCGAGGTAGATGCCAGCGCCGAGCTGGAGCCAATTTCATGGTTGACGATCGACACTGAGTACCACGTCGTCTCACCGCTCGCTCATGCAGGCGGCCGCCGTGTTGACCTGCAGCGTCTCACCGACAACGGTCACAGTCTTGCCTAGTTCGACTCCACGGCGTTCATCACCGTGGATGGAAGCGTGCCTGAAAGTTGGGAGGCCCGCATCCATGAGGGCGTCATGCCGGTGTTCCCACCCGCCACCTGACAGGTGCCCGGGTTCTGGGAGGACTAGTACGACGGCGACCCCGCCGCGGCAGAGGCGGTCAGGCAGGAACTCTGGAAGATCATCGGTGGCACGCCCTTTCCGAATGTGCGTGACCTGCATGGTCCCCTGACCTCACTGGAACTATGCTCCGCCGCGGAGCTCATCTTGGGAAATTCCGGTACAAAATTCGCCCGGGCCCTGCTGTGCATGTTGGAACCGCTGGGTGACGAGGAAGCCGGATCCCAACACAGCCGACTGATTCGCCGGAGTCGTTTGGGACATCTGGTGACATCGCTGATGGATAGGCCAGGTACTCATTCCGGCAGCTCGCCGGCGGCAATCCGCTCGGCGGTCAGGGTGTACGCCTCAATGATGTAGTCCTCGACATCCGCGGCAGCAATGCGCCAGATGTTTCTACCTCCAACCTGGATGCCGCGCAGATCCCCGGCTTTCGGCAGCGTCCTGATCTGGCTCACGGAGACATTGAGTTCCTGGGCGACCTGTTCAATAGTCAGGCACCGGCGCTTCTTCTTTTTGTCGGACACCCGCCCATCCTTAAAACCGTCCGGCTGCGTAGACCCTCAAGAGAAGCAATCAACAGTTATGCTAGTCGTTGGATTTATTGTCTTGTTGGGGGGCAGGCGTGGGGATTGCTTTTGACGATGGAGCAGCCGATGCGCTGATCCGTGCCGCGAACTCCGCCGACGAGGTTCTGCGCGCCGAGGGAGGCTTCCTGTACGGGGCCGTGGAGCAGGCAGTGCAGGACTTCAACGGCGGCTACGGGCGTCTGTTCAAGGACGCCTGCGGCATCAGGTCCGATGATCGCGGCAAGCTTGCGGGTGTCCTCGCGGTTCTGGCCGAGGACGTCGGCGAGGCCAAGCACAGGGCCCAGCAAGAGAAAGCCCGGCAAAAGAACATAGACGCCTGGCAGCAACGCGACAATATCCGCAAACAGCAACTGCTCTCCGGTGACATCGCGGAGGCATCCGCGACAGTCGCCACCATGATCCTTGACCCGATGCCCGAGAGCACGCCGGTCCCGGCACCGGCTGTTTCAGCTGTGTTTTCTGCGCGGGACCGGCCCCGGTTCGCCGGCGGGCCGGGAACCGGAACCACCTCAGCTGATCCGGGCAAACTGCGCGGCTTCGCGTCGGTGTCCCGGACGGCCACGAACACCCTGAGCTCACACTTTGTCGCAGTCCGGAATGCCTGGAACAGCTTCACAGCATCCTGTTCCTGGGCGAACATCGAGACTGAATCCTTTGTCGCTGGTTTTGAGCGGCTCCTCGCTGCCAACGCGGCAGACGCCGATTGGATAGAGCAGGTCGCCACCGCATTCGAAACAGCAGGCAGCGGCGCTATAGCCGACAGCATGCTCAACGGCCTCTTCATACAGTACGCAGCGCCAAACCAAGTGGGGCTGAACGACATCGCGGGCCTGAACGCCGCGCAACTGAAGGTTTGGCTCGGTAGCGGTGGCACGGCCCGGCTGCGGGAACTCCTGACCCAACCAGGACTGGACCCCGTAGCCACGGCCACGTGGTGGTCTGGCCTCGGCCACACCGTCGAGCCTGCCACCGGGAATGTCACCGTTGGTGAAGAACAGCACCTTCTGATCGATGCACTTCCGGACGTTATCGGGAACCTGAACGTTGTTACCGCGACCGCCAGGGACCTTGCCAACCGCAAAAAGTTGCTGCAGATGCACGACTACTGGAAGAAGTACCGCGAAGAGCACGGCGGAGAAGTTGATGAAGACTCCCAGGAAGGCATGGTCAACAAAGTCTGGGAATCGCTCTACGACAGCGAGGGCAACGAAAAAGTCGTCGATACGGACGACGCGTCGTCGATCTTTCAACTCGTGAGCTTCGTTCCCTTTGGCCGGGGGCAGGGATCGGAGACCGGGTTCGGTGCATCTATTTCCGTGGGAGACCTCGACGCCGCCAAGCACGTCACCTACCAGCTCCCCGGGCTGAACACCACCATCAGCAAAGACACGGCATCGAAGGCCCTGCAAGCGGCTGACCAGCGTCTTGATCAACGTACGCTCGCTTCACGTCACGGGCTTAATCCTGACCGGATCGCTGTTGTTGCCTGGATTGGTGTTGAACCGGCCCAGGGTCTGGGTGTGTTCAGCAATGACCAGGCAAAAGTCGTAGGGGCGGCCCTTAGCAACGACGTGACAGGGTTCAACGCCGTTCACCAAAACCTCAACAACGCAGCCATGACAACAGCCGTTGGACATTCCATGGGATCCCTCGGGGCCATGGAGGCAGCAAAAACCGAGCTGCCTGTCGATAACCTCGTGCTGGTCGGTGACGTTGGTGCCCCTGATAGCGTGACCTCCGTGAACGATCTCCACCTGAACCCCGGCGGCACTGTTTACCGGGGAAGCTACGACTGGGACCACGTAGCTGAAGTCGGGCATGGGCTCGGATGGCAGCGTAAGAGTACCGAAGACCCCGGATTCGGTGCCATCACCTTTGGAACGGACGGCACCACCGCACCCGATGGCACCATTGAGCAGCCCACCAAAACCCACGACGGACAAACCGGCGGCAGGGACGGCGTCTATGGCTATTTTGATCGCGGCACCGAGTCAAGCAGCAACCAAGCCAAGATCGCCTTGGGCTTGAGTGACCAACTCACGAATGTGAAACGATGACCACCATGTCTTTGCGAAGATTTCTCATCCAGGGCCTTGTTGTTGCCATACTCGCTGTTCTCACGGGGTGCGGAACAACGCCGAGCACCAACACACCTACCAGCACCGCGGAGCAGACTATGGGACCAGAACAAGCCCGCACCGAATACCTCGACATCTTCACGGCAGTCCAAGCCCTCGCCCCTGGAGACTGGACGAAAACTACACCCGATAAACCCGGAATGGCGTGCCCCCTCCCGGACGGGACCGAGGGCACTCGGTTCAATTACGACAGTACACGCAGCGTGATCTCAGAAGATCAGGCGGAAGAAATACATAAGACGGTAAAGGAAGTCTTTGAGAGCAAAGGGCTAAGAGTTGTACAAACCCAGCCCTCGGGAGCGAACCGAGACCAGACGACCACAGGCTTTGGCGATGGCAAGTTCTCCATGCAGCTTGGAACGAGCAGCTTCGGAACCACACTCGGCGGCAACACCCGATGCGCGCCGGATCCCGAGGGCAAATTCCGGTAGGAATCAGTGACCCCGACAAGGATTGCGGGATGTACCCAAGTATCTCCGCGGTTTTCATCGACGCTGAGATGAGACCGTGCAAGTTCCTAATTTTTTTCGGTGAGCGTCCCTTGGCCATCATCGACTTCACCCAGTAGGCGATCAGTCGGTAGTCGAGCTTGTCGACGGGTACGTGCCGACGACCTTCTTCACCTGGAGCTCAAGCATCGTCTGGTAGGTCTTCACGGTCCCGATCGAAGGCCGGATCAGGAGGTCGATGTGCTCCTGAATAGCTTCCCCTGAGCTGTGACAATACAGTGCCCGAGGTGGGACTCGAACGGGATTCCAGGCCTTGCAAACACTGGGAAGTGGCGGAAACATGCGGAATCCGGGCCGGTCCGGTGGCTGTACGAGGCAGTTCGAGGCGGAAGGTGTGGACATTGTCCACGCGTCCTTTTTTACCTCCAGTTGGCTTCCGCCGAAACACCTTAACCGACGCCGAACAAGACAGGCGTAGCCTAGCTGCAAGAATGCTGGTTCGAGGTCGAAAACACACGCCAGCCCACCAAGTATCCATTAGGTTCCCTCCTTTCTTAAGTTCATCGCGAAGACGAGCTCAAGCGACATGCCCAGCAAACAAATTGCTCGGAACTGACGGTTAGCGGCGTTCAGCAAGCTCGATGGCTTGGTCGACGCCGTAAACGCCGAGTTCCACCAAACGATCGAGAATGTCGAGAAGTGCGGAGATTCGCTTTTTGTCAGGGGCCTGCGCCAAACCTCGAACAACTAGATCCGCGATATAGTGTGCGTCGCCAGCAGCACCAGTTCGGATGTCCCCAACGTCGCTGCCGTAAACGTCGAGGAATCGATGCGCGGCTAAATCAACCAGGTCGTCGACCTTATCGGGGGCTTCTTGCAGAGCGATGAGAAGTTGTGGGGTGGCGTGGGCGTAGGTCGGAGACGCGATCAGGTCCGAGAGGAAATCAACGAAGGGACGCAAGGCCTGACCCCTGAGATGGCGGGCGAGCGCACCCACCTCCTTGCGAACGTCATCGGCATCGTCGTGCATAAGTTGGCTCAGGGCTGCCAGGACAAGTTCTGAGTTTGCGGCCCGGTCGACCCTGGAGCTGCACACAAGGGCTGCGCCCGCCCGAGTCGCGTTGTCCCCAGCAAGCGCTCGTTGCATGAGTTGAGGTCGTTCCCACTGGAGGGCTGCAAATGCAGCCATGGACCCGCCCGCTTGCCGTACTTCTTCCTCTCTTGATTCGAGCATTCGGTCGATGACTGGGTCGATTCGTTTGGGGTCGACGTTGCCGATGTACATCATCAGGTTGCCGACGAGGTCGGCGGCAAGCAGAGTGTCGTCTGCGGCGATGAGTCGCTCGAAAGCTTGATATGCCGTTGGCCTTGCATGTCGCAAGCAAGCCGCGATGGTGTGGGCTACACACGACCGTACGCTCAGGGCCGGGTCGCTGGCGAGGGCTAGCATGTACGGCTTGACCAGCGCCGTCCGCTCGCCGTGCACGTCATGGACCAGGAGGTCGCCGAGTTCTTCGGCGAGACTGCCTCTCGCCGTGTTTATACCGTTCTGGCGCAGGTCGCGACCACGGTGTTCTTTATTTTGCGGCTTGAAGACGGGTGAGTCGTCTTTTGGGTCTGGTGCGTACTGGGCACGTTTTCTGACTAGGTCGACGATGTCGAGGGGCGTCTCGTCGAGGACTCGCCGGACGGACCATCCGAGCCAGCGGTCACACTCCGTGAGACCGAGGCTCATGATGTGTCGGATGGCATCGAATACCGTTGGTTGCGCGTTGGATGGGATTGTCGCCTCACCGAATCCCCAAAGGATCGCGCTGGGGTAGGCCGGATTGATCGTTGGTGTCATTTGGAGGGCGAGGGCGGCAAACCTGTGCGGGTTCTCTATAGTGCGGTTCTTGAGGACCTGCGACAGTTCGTGGGCGCCACCGACCGAGGTGCCCCGATCGCGGTCGTTGTCGTATTTGGCCATGGCGCGAAGCCAGTGCTTGTCCGACATCATCGCCGCCGCTGAGTCGCCGATGGGAGAGCCGACCGTGTAGCTGATGATGCCAGTCGGTGGCGGAGGGGCCTTCAGTCCGAATTTCCTTTGGTACTCAGCAAGTCGTCGTTTGCCCAGTGCGCTGAGGCGGCGGTAGTCCAAGGCCGACAAGAATTTGAAGGCCGTATATCCGAACCACTGGAAGCGTTCATATGGGTTACGGAGGTCTCTCAGTTCATCTTCGAGACGGACGTGAACCTCGTCGGCGATGAGCGGTGCGATAGCTTCGACAACCTCTCTTGACAGCCAGTAACTGTCTGAGAGGTAGCCGCTTTTAAGACGGTTGCCGCCTTCGAGGATCAGCTCGGCTGCCCAGTCGCTGAAGTGCGCGGGACTGGCGATGAACGCACGGAACAATAGCGCTTGCGCGGAGTCATGCTCGTTTGCCGCGAGGGTCCGAAGTATAGGCGTGATTGCTTCTGGGGCGGTTGACGCCAACTTCATAAGTGCACTGGCGGCTCCGTTGTAGAGAGCGTCGTCAACGTCGTCAATGCCTGCCGACGATGGAAGACGGAGACTAAAGTGTCGGTCGTAAAGTAGGTCCTCGCTGTGCCGCTCTTCGGATGTCACCTGCATAACGGCGAGAAGGTATGGAACGACTGTTTCGGTGAAGGCCAGAGGTTCGTGCCTAATTGTCTCTTTGATGAGCTCAGTGGCACTGTAGTCGTGCAAAGCGAGATTACTGACTTTGCCGTCCGTGCCTGTGACAAGCGCCGAAGGACTGTCGATAAAGCAGGCGCCCAGCAGGTCGATCGCCCAAAGTGGTTCGCGCGCGGCCAGGTCATGAGCGGACAGCCAGAGATTCTTGTCAGCCGGGTCGAGCTCTCCGGCTCGCACCGCACTCAGCATGAGATCGAGAAGGGGCCGGTTCTCGTGGAGATCGGCGCGCAGCGTGAGCCGTTGGAGCCACATCGGGTAGTCGGGCGCATCTCGCCTCGCCGAGAGAAGTTGTACGGCTAGTGTGCCGTGCTCCGTTCCGGCGTTGGTGAGCCAAGTGATGCCTCGTTCGCGCATCGTCTGATCTGAACTGTCGAGCCACGTCTCGACGAAACCGCGGCGGTAGACGACTTCAAACCAACTCGGGCGGGCTATTTGCTGCCATAGACGTCTCATCAGCGTTGAGTCTCCCTCGTCGAATCGGAGAACGAGGTCCAAGTCTTCATCCGTCGGGTCGCTTACATTGGCGAAAACGATCATGACCGTCTCTTTGATATGGATTCGGATGGACGATTCAGCCAGTATCGCCTCGACTTCCGTGCGGAAGCGTGCGGGATCACGTTCACGCAGCAGTCCAAGAATCTGACGCACCTGGGCCCGCCGAAAAAGTTCTTGCTCCTGCGCGCAGAGGAACTCGACCATTGACTGCTGCCGGGACAACCATTGCCGCGCGAACGTGTAGTCGAAGAACGTTTCATGGAAGAAGGAAACGCGATCGCCATCGATAGCCAATATTTGCTCAGACGCCAGCACCTGGGCATCTTTAATGTAGTCCTCGGCATCGAGGATCTCGATACCAACGGAAAGAGCCTGTTGATCGCTTGCGGCGTTAGCAATGCGAGCAAGCACGTCATTAAAGCGAACCTCCGGACGATAGTCGTTGATAGTCTGCCGCTTGCGCTGCCAAAAGGCCTCGAATAGCGATCCGCGCGAGGTGAAGTTAAGCGCTCCGGGTTGGCCCGCGACGCTTTCGAGGAGAACGAGGTTTAGCGGCGACCTTAGCAGCTCCTTTTGCGACGACGTGAGCGCGGCGGCGTCTAGATCCATCGCCTCTAAGGCAACAGTGACGGCTTCCTCGGGCAGTGGCCCGATCGTGAGCCGCTCAACGTCCATCCGGGCATCGAGCTTGCGAATGCGATGATCGTTCTCCACGTCAAAAAGGCGGCAGGCCAGGATGACCTTTACCCCCTCAACTGCCGTAGCCTCGTGGATCAGATCCTCGATGACGTCATAGCGTTCGGACAGTCGTCCCGATACGAGTGAAACGGCGTCGAGCTGATCGATGACCAAGAAAGCATCTCGCCCGTCGGCGGCCATTCTCAGTGCCGTCACAGGCGAGCTCGTCAGGCCGAGCTGTGCCCCCAACTCGGCAGTCGAACTGAAGGCTCCGCGGCGGTCAAGTCGGAAGGCCAGTACCTCAGCGCCTTTCGACTCAAGGACGCTCACAGCCTGATAAAGGACCGAACTCTTGCCACCGCCACCGGTGCCTACCACTAGCGCCAAGCGCGTTCGTCCCAAAAGGTCGACCAGATCAACGGACTCCGTGCGGGGGATGGATGGGGTGAGTAACTCCCGCTCTACGGTCCGCCGCCAACTCGTCGTTGCAGCGTGGACCTCGTCATAGGCGGTTCGTTTCGCTGCTGTCTGGCGGGCGTAGATGCCATAACTGGCCAGTCCATCGAGCAATTCGCGCCTTGTGAGGCGCTTACGGAGGTTATTCAGAAGCACTGCGCCGACTGCGACGGGTAGCAGCGGCTCCGCGGCGCCCTCCAGCACCGTTGCGGCGAACATAGCGTTCGTCTTAACGAGCTGCTGTTCGTCACCGACTTCGAACCACATGCCTCGAATCACCTGCCACGCGCCCTCAGCGCTGCCAAAGATGTCGGGAGCTGAAAGTTCGTCGAATGCCGGGCCCAACTGATCGGTGAGTTGGTGGTTTATGAATTGGTCCACGTCCGTGGACTGTCGTGCCCACTCGCTAAGCACGCGTAGCCGGCCGCACGGCGTCATTGAGCTGAAGTGATACTCCCGACCGTTAGTGACATGCCTCGCTGCGGCCGCGAAAATGCCACGACTCCGCAGGGCTGCGACGGTCCAGTGGTCGTTGATGCTGTGCTGACGTTTCACCTGAGTCACGACAACGGTGCCCCGTTCATCGACGAAGGTGAACTCAGAACCGTCGGAAAGGTCCGGATCGAGATCCTCGAGGGTGATAGAGCGCCGCTCGTCTTGGATGCACTGCAACGCGTGGTGGACGGCCCAGGACAACTCATACGTGTTGCCCAACTTGTCGGCAACCCCGCCGCCGGCGCTATTTCTACGCAGCGCCTTTGCTGGTGCCTTGTCCTCATCCTTCATGAACACCATTCTCGCTGCTGGACCCATTAGATCAGCGACCTGACGCGTCGGACTCGCCGCTCGACCGATATCTAGTACAGCGCTTCCGCCCTGAGACTGCATCGCTCGGCGGCAACCTCGGAATGGTCGCTTCTGGATCCCGGCCACGGCTTTCGCCTTCCAGAATCTCGACCCCACCACCTGAAGATGGCTATTGGCAGTCATTGCGCTGTTCAGTGCATTACATGCCGATCGAGGCCTTTATCGCGGCACTAACGACTGCAGCCCCCACGTCCTCGGCAATAGAGAGCACCCAGTTCCCTGCGCGGGCGAGATGACTCATTGCAGCGGGGCCGTCACCCGCCTCAGCAGCCCTTTGAGCTTTACCGGCTTCAGCTGTGGCATCATCCTCTTCTGGAGATGCTGCAGTCGCTCGAGCTTTGGCCCTAACTAGCTCGAGTTCGCTTGCCAGCGTTCCGAGGTCCAGTCTGTCCTTCTTTTGTAGCCAGAGCTGGTTGAAACTTACGTGATGGACGTGGGCATTAGGGCCAACTGCTGCTGCCTGACCACTAACCTCATATTTGTCTCCCACCACTACCTCCGTAACTCGTTCTCGCGTACTAGGTCCATAATGTCCATCTAGCTCTATCAATTGTTGAGAATATCGGGCAACCTCACCCTGATCGTCCAAGTCCAGAAAATCTTGCTCGAGAAGCGAAAACTCCTCGATGAGGACGGGCTGCAATGCTTCGAATTCGAAGGACTCAACTTGACGTGGACGATACTCCACAGGTATCGACGAAGCGACTGCCGCAGACTTATCTGTAGTGAGAACAATTAATGGTCGAAGGGCGCCGCGAACTGCGCCCAAGGCATATGCGTCGCTTGCACTTGGATCGCCCGCTTCTAGGGCAACGGCGACATCCGCATGCGAGATCGCGTCCCACCAATCGGACTCCAGGACTGGTGGCCCCTCCGTCGGGTTGAGAACCAGCGGCTCATATCCTAAGTTGCTATCCAAAAACTGCACAAATGCATCACGCTGCGGCGAGTTATGGTCACCAAGGACCAGGCAAGACCTCTTAGACTCTGATGACTGGTAGCGAGGCCCGGGTTGTTCGCCTAGATACGCGCGGAGCGTTCGAAGAGCTTGTCGATGCTCCCTGGCCTGGCGAAGGAACGACCTGTGAGAAAATCTCTGCTGCAGGACCCGATGAGGAACGACACCCGTGGGCAACGTATCTTCAACAAAAACAAGCAGCGGCCGACGCCCACGTATAGCCAACGAAATTTCGAAGTCTATGTACGGAGAAATTTTCGATCCTCGGTCTGTTAGCACGGCGACCATACCGTCGCTATAGTTGAGGTGCCTTTCCAGTTTTGCGCCGTTAATCGCATCCGAAGGCGGATCTAGACTTGGCACAAGGTTCTCACTCTTCATGAGGCGAGCAAAATAATCGTTGACAGGCACATCCCGCGACCTATAGCTGTGCGAAAAATAGACTATATTGGGCATTGGCCACCATTCCGGCTGAGTGTAATCTGAAACTTCATGGGCACAGACTACCTTGCGACCGGGGCTCTGGCTCTAGGCGTCAACGCTATCCCAGTGCTTTTTCTACGCCCGATTCACTGGGATGACGCAAATCCACAAAGTTGCTTAGCTGATCCGCTATACTATCGATTGAATGGCAAGATGGGTCCATGAGTTCATCGTTACTAGCCGAATTCGAAGAGGGCCGCCTAAAGTGGCTTGAGTCGATAGTCGCTAGGATCATTGACAGCCGTCTCGAGGGAACATTCGCAAACAACGAGGCGAACCTTTCGCCAACTGAGACAGCCCTCCTAGTAACACACGTGGGGCTTAGCCACGTTTACGGGATTGCAGACTCCGACACAGCCGTACAGGACTATTTACCTGAACAAGTAGTAGTCACATTGATTTCCAAGCACTGGCGAGTTGGTCATTTCCCCGCTGAGCTTGCGCCGTCTTTGGAAAATCTTTGGGCGTGTTTGTACCGGCTGGGCCTGGACACTGAAACAGTACGTGCCGAAGTGGCAAAAGCGCTTTTGAACTCGCAGCTGGGGCGTCGAATGCAAGGAGAAGCCCTTCATCGGCTTGATCCAGACTCGGTGGATCGAAACGTACTCACGTACTTAGAAAAGAACCCACTTACGCCATCTAACCTTGCGTCCTTGGGCTCTTTTGCTCTGGACGCTCCGAGCAGTCACCTCCCCATTGTTCATGCGTTGTTAATGGACCAAGAGCTTGAGGCCGCCCATCTCGTCACGATGCTGGAGCTAACAGCCTGCCTTCCAGACAATGCACAAATGGCGTGGAACACCGTCGCTCTCACTACAGCCAGCAGGCAAATCTTGATGTATTCCAGCATGCCGGGCGGATGGCCAGGACCCGGCCAGGACGACGTTCCCGATTGGGTTAGAGACTGCGTCACCGTAACGGGCGCACGGATGACCTACGCTTCTGCTGGCTTCGTACCCGGCTGGCTGTTTGTCGCAGAGTCACAAGATGAATTGAACGCAGTACGTCGGTGGGCTTACAACACTCAGGGCTCCTTCTTCGCAGGCTTAAACGACTCGGGTGACCTTGTCATCGGCTTCGAGATGACCCTTCCAAGTGACGGTGAAACTGTTCAGACTTCTTGGTTGTATCCGCTTGATGATGCACTGAGTCTCTCTAGAGTCAAGACCATGGCGGCTATGGGTTTGATTCGCATAGATATTTACCGGATTAGCTCCAACGCGGAACTTGAGTATGTCTATTCTTACGGATGCTCCCTACCAAGGGTACTGGTTGATGCGCTTTACAATCACTTGGCAGCTCATGAGCTACCGCATGAAAGGGTGCGCACCATTTCGCCTTTGTCTGCCCCACAGCGACTCTTGATGATGGCCCAGATAGAGCAACATGCATTCGACGGCCTGCATGACAATCTTTCCGCGGATGTGAACAGCCGACTCGGTATAGCATTCAAACGGTACCTGGAAATCGTGGACGCTTCTACCGCGGCTGCCTTCAATGGCCACCCTGTAGACACGCAAGCCTACGAAACCGCGCGCGAAGTCCTGCGACAGACCATCGGCTCATCCAGGGAGCGATTCACTGAGCCAATCGATCTGAAGGAACTTGGTGAAGACCGCGCCTATGCTCAGTTCCGATTTGCCAAGGATTCTCCGAGACGGCTCGTGGCGGATATTGCTTATCTTGATGAAAGTGGTGCGACCGTTGTCGACTCCCATGAGCTGGCAGGAGCGTATAGCGCGGCATGGAGTATCGAGCGCCAGAGCGCCGCCCTGGCTGACGGGTTTCACGATATCGCGAGTTTGTTGGAACTGGGCATAAGCAAGATGGTAGTGAACCCTCATTCCGTTATCTACAACTTGCCTTACCACGAGGCCCTGCTTCGCTTGGGATTTGATCAAGTTTCGTACTGCCATAGGGCAGGGACACTGACCCGCAGACGTTCCACTGAGTCGACCGGTTCAGTAGTCCATGGATACGCGGGAGAGGGAAAACGACACATCAGGGCCGTGGACATCGAGCTACAATTCATAGGTGAGTTGTATGAGTCGGCTCATAATGAAGTGTTTCCGACTAGATTGCCTGCCGTCGCGCATTTCGCTGGCCATGGACACTCAGGCACCAGGAATTACGAAGTAGGCATCGAAATCGATGCTCAGGAGCCACCCCTGTCTTCGGCGCGAGTACTGATGGAATTTGATGCTGTCGACACAGATTTGGTCTACCTGTCGGCCTGCTCAACTGGCCGTGGATCATATGGAACGCTTCAACTCGCCGAAACAGTTCCTCTGGATGTTGCATTCATCGAGAAAGGGGCACGTTCGGTCCTCTCAACAGCCGCCCCCGTGAACGATGCCGTGGCGTGCTTCTTTGCATGCGTCTTCCATCATTTGAGGAGGAGCGGCGATGACATCTGGAAAGCTTACGTGTTGGCACGCGAGGCGACACGAGACCAGAGGACACCATACGACCGGTCAGGCTTGGACGAGATGCTAGACCGAATCTGGCCGAATTGGCGAACAGATCTTGCCCAAGGCTCTGCGACTTACCCTGACGACTGGCAGCTTTTCCGGCTATCGGGAAGGCACTGGGACTAACAATCTCATTGATTCAGTCGGGAGTTGTTTTATGGGTCAAAGGGACAGGTCTCTACAGACCCAAAAAGGATAGCTGCCGCGCCTCAGCCGATTCCGTGCTCGAATTTCGTGCCGGACGGGACGTACTTGTAGTTTGTTACAGCCGTCTTGGTCAGAGACGGGAGGGCCTGCCTCTGGCTGCACCCTAGAAGGGAATCAGCACAATAATCCCGCACTCGTCCACTGACGGGTCGTCTCGTTGGCATTAATGTAATGGATGGCTCCAGCCAGCTGCTGGAGAGTGGTGACATTGTCACCCTCGGTCCAGCGCGTTCTTCGATTCGAGAAGCGTCTTGACCACGCATGCCCCAACGCCGGAGCCTACGCAAGCGCCCATAACGGCGCATATGTCGGGACTGGAAGCAGCCCTCGGCCGACCCGGCGCAGGAATCCCGCCAAGCGATGGCACACATCGAAGAATAGGGCAGCTCACGTCATGGCGCCGCGCATCAGCCTGCCCATGAATGGGCAAAAGCAACAACGCTGTTTGTCATTCTGATATCCCGATCACGGCTGGACGGTACTCTTCCTAGCCAGGGCGCTGACGCGGCGGACCCGGTCCTTTGAGTTGCACTTCGGCCCCTATCAGAACGGCCCACAAGACCAAAGACGCAACGCACGCGCAAAGGAAAAGGGCAATGAATGCGCTCACCATCAAAGATCCGTCAGACCTGCTCAGCTTCATCGGGCATACCCTAGGGTTCTGGCCCCAGGAGAGTCTCGTCTGTATCACCCTGGACAAAGGCAAGGTCGGCGCCACCCTCCGCATCGACCTGCCCCGCCAACCCGGCACGGAACTCCCCTATGCGCGCACCGTCAGCAGCTACCTCACCAGCGACACCAGCGCGACGAGCATCGTCTTCGCCCTCTACACCTCAGCCCGCAGCGAACCCGGCCAGCCCAAACCACATGCAGCGACCATCGCCGCACTCACCGGAGTCCTCGCAGAGAACGACATCACCATCCGCGACGGAGTCTTCGTCGGAGGAGACACCTACTCCCCCTTCGACAGCGAACCCGGTCAAGACATCAGCCTGCCCCTCAGCACCACTGAATACAGCCGCGTTAACGCCGAGTTCATCTACCGCGGCAGCACCATCGAACCCACCAACCGCATCATCCTCCCCACACCGGCCCACGAAGCAGACGACGCCACCGCCGTCGAAAACCGCATCAACACCATCCGCACCCAGGCACCTCAACAAGCGGCACTGCAAGCCAGCCAGATCTGGACGGGCATGCTGGAGTCAAACGGCTTCCCGACCGACGAGGACTGCGACGCACTCATCGCGAACTTCCAATTCCCCCACATCCGCGACCGGCTCATGGCAGACATCCCCGGCCTCGACGAACCACCCCAACACATCCTCTTCGCCCAAACCAAGACCGCGCCGAAGTGGTCACGAATCGAATGGGCCCAACAACTCCTCATCCACGCCTACACCAGAACCAGCCCACAATACGCAGCACCCATCCTCACTACCATCGGCTACATCAATTGGTGGGAAGGCCGAGGATCCAAAGCACACCAATACCTCCAACTCGCCCTCGACACCGACCCCGGCTACCGCTTCGCCAGGCTCACCGACCAAATGCTCGGAGCCGGAATCATCGCCGGCTGGAACACCAACAAAGACACCGCCTACAAAACCAGGCTCGACATGCCATAAACCACTTTTTTCGAGTCCGAACACATCTACCGAAGGTCCGTTACAGGTAAGCGGCTGCAGAGTTCGAGTCACCGGGCAGTCGTCGCGGGTCTTGTTGTGCCTGCAACCGAAGACTGGCAAGAAAGTCGGCAACGACCAGCCTCGCATCAACCCGGTTGCACATTCGCCGGCGCGGCGTGGCGCTCGTAGTGTCGAATGTACTGGTCACTTCACTGAGCCCCGTGACAACCAATGGTGCGCTGTCACCCAGGCACCACAACGGACCGAACTTGATGAAGTCCGGGACTTCCAAGCCACGAAAGTGATCCCATAGCCACGTACCGACCCGGCCGCAACCCCTTAGCGCTTCGTCAAGCTCTGCAACGGAAACTACGACTCGTTGATAGGCCTCTAAAGGAAACTGGTCAATGTCGAGCTGCTGATTCGCGAGGACGAACTGGGCAGCCATTGGGTCAGTGAAGTAGTTGTACTCGTCATGATCCGTTCCCGTGGAAGATCCACCGACCCACGCCAGCTTGAACCGTGGTGCGATGTCCGGGGCCTCAAGGAGGGCATCAGCCACGTTTGTGAGCGGACCTGCGCACACCAACGTCAGCGGCAAATCGTCGTCCGCGCGCACTGCGTCAATGATGGCTTGGGCCCCCAGGTTTCTGCGGAGCCGACCTGTGAATGTCGAATCTGGCCCGGCTTGCACGGCTGAGGGGACCGGGTGCTCCAGAGTTTGAAGTAGGTCCAGTGCTAGTTGTGCTCCGGCCTGCGTCTTGCCTTCCGGCGGCCCAAACATGGGGTTGGTCAGCGAACTTGTGATTGCTACGATCCGATTAGCAGGTGCCATGGCATGGTGGGCCAATGCGACGAGTCCGTCGGGATCGCCGGCCCAGTCGTTGTCCAGGACCACTCTGCTCGTAGCTGCGATTTCTACCATGGGCATGTAAATTTGAGCCTCTCCTGAGTGGGACTGCGAAGGTCGAATGTCGCGGAAAGACGCTTAAGGGGCCTTGATGAGGTCCATGAAGCCTTGAAGGTGCTCGGCCATGTCTACCGACTCATCGTAGAGCCAGGCCAGCTGGATTCCCTCCACGAGCGAGGTGATCTGACGGGCCACCACGATGGGCGAGATGCCATCCCGTAGGCGTCCAGCCGCGAGTTCACGGTCCAGTTCAGACCTCACCGAGTCGACAAAGTCCTGGCTGCGGCGGAACAGGAAGTCATGGGCCGGGTGGTCTGAACTGATGGCCTCCGCCCGCAGCGTCGCGTCAAGATGGATCACCCCCCGAATTCCCGCATTGTGCCGCATAACGGCAGGCACGGTTTCAAGGAGACCTTTGTCGCTGATCAACTCCGTCCTCCATGGCCCTTCCCGCTCTTCGCGGAGGACAAGCACGGCCTCCAGGAGTGCTTCCTTGCTCCCGAAGTGGTGAAGAAGCGCAGTGTGACTGGTGCCCACCGCCTCCGCTATCTGGCGGATCGACAGGCCCAGGTAGCCCTTTTCAGCGAATACCTGGAAGGCTGCTTCAACCAATTCAGCACGCTTCTTGGCCCCGTTGGCGTAGGGGGCGCGCTTACCTGTGCGGGCAGGCCCGCGGGTTTCCTGATCCATGTGTGGACCTCCTCTGAGAAGAGGCTACCAAGTTTCTTTTCCACTTTGGAAAAGAAATCTTTGGGAAAGTATTCCAATGTGGTCTAAGTTTGGTTAGCGTTGCTAGAAAGGTCCGGCGGTAGCCGCTCGGAGCCTGCATCACCGGTCACAGGGAGCCAACGGTGGCTCTGGTCCAAAGGAGGATTTTCATGGGTGACCCCACTACCCCGGCGCAGGTCATGGAACCTGCCGGGAACGCAGCCATTCACTCAACAGCCGCTGCAACGCCGACGTCGGGCACCGCGGCGCAGCAGCCAATCGCGCAGCAGCCGATGTCGCCCCGGAAAACCATGGCATTAGTCCTCACCGCTGCTTTGGGCATGTACATCATGAGCCTGACGCTGGGAACGGCACTCTCGCTCCGTCTGGCAGTCGTCGATCCGGCGAGCAAAGAGACGAGCTATGGCATGGCCGTTTCCATCAGTTCTTTGCTTCTGATCGTCACCATCCCGCTCACCGGCGCACTATCCGATCGCACCGCGGGCCGGTTCGGCCGGCGTCGTCCGTGGATCATCGGCGGGTTGGTCCCCGCTCTGCTCGCCGCGGCTGTCATCGGCACAGTGCCGTCAACTCCCGTGATCATCGCCGCGTATGTCATCGCCCTGGTTTCGGCGCAAGCCGCCTTCAACGCCTACGCCGTGATTCCCATCGAGGCCCTCCCAGACAACAAGCGGGCACGGGTCATGGGTGCCATGGGCATGGCCGGCGCGCTGGCCATGTCAGCGGGGTCCTACATTGCCGCTTGGCTGGTAGATGCCCCGCTGCTCATGATGTGTGTACCCGTTCTGCTGGCGATCGTCTGCAGCTTGCCGCTGCTGGTCCTCTACAAGGACCCCGCAAAGACCCGCGCTGAACTGCCGGCCTTGGACCTCAAGGGATTGGCGAAGTCCTTCCTTGTTGATCCGAGGAAGCATCCGAACTTCGCATGGGCTTGGGTTTCACGGTTCCTGGCCGGCATTGCCATGACGGCACTGTTTGCCTACTTCATCTTCTTCCTGATGGATGGACTCCACATGCCGATCGCCGAAGCCGGGAAGAGCGCGGGCTTGCTCACCCTGATATCTGCTCCGGTCAGCATACTTTTCTTCACGGTCTCGGGCTGGCTTTCGGACAAGATCGGACGCCGCAAGCCGTTTGTCATTGCCGCGGCTCTCCTCATGGCAACGGCTCTGGTGCTCGGTGCCACGGCAACGTCCTTCGAACAATTCGTTGTGGCATGGATTGTGTTCTCCATGGGCCAGGCGATGTACCTCACCGTCGACCTCGCCCTGTGCGCAGCTGTCCTCCCGGACGCCCGCGACACCGGCAAGGACATGGCCGTCTTCAGCCTCGCCCTCAGCATCCCCAACATCATCGTTCCGGCAGCCGCACCGGCCATCCTCGCCATCGGCAGCGGCCACAACTACGGGCTCCTCTGGTTCGCCGCCGCTGCACTGTGTGCCTTGGGCAGCATCACCGTCACGTTCATCAAGGGCGTCCGCTAAACAGCGGCTGCCGTCACACAAACTTCGATAAGGAAAACCATGACAAAGCCCCAAACTTTCCCCGGCGATTTCCTCTGGGGAGTCGCCACAGCTGCCCACCAGGTCGAAGGGAACAACGTCAACAGCGATACCTGGTTCCTGGAGCAGTTGCCCGGCACGATCTTCGCCGAACCCTCCGGTGACGCGATCGACCACTACCACCGCTACCGCGAGGACATCGCCCTCATTGCCAGTCTCGGCTTCACCACTTACCGCTTCTCCCTGGAGTGGGCGCGGATCGAACCTGAGGAAGGTCAGTTCTCGACGGCGGCACTCAACCACTACCGTCGCGTCCTGGAGGCGTGCCACGAGCACGGCCTGACGCCAGTGGTGACGTTCCATCACTTCACCTCGCCGTTGTGGCTTTTGGCCGCCGGAGGTTGGGAAGATGCAGCCACGCCGGAACGGTTCGGTCGGTACTGCGATCGCGTCACTGAGCACCTTGGCGATCTGATCGGGGTTGCCTGCACACTGAACGAGCCCAACCTTCCGTGGCTGCTGAAAGAGATCGGCATTGGTGGCGGTCCCGCAGAAAGCCGCGGTCAGGTGCCGGTCTGGGCCGCCGCAGCCGAGCGCCTCAACATCGAGGCAGCGAAGGTGGCTCCTTTCCAATTCACCGTGTCTGAAGCAGGCTTCGACGTGAAACTTGCAGCGCACCATGCCGGCCGCGACGCCATCAAGGCCCGCTACCCCGAGCTGATGGTGGGCTGGACCCTGGCCAACACGGACATTCATGCCGCACCAGGCGGAGAAGTCAACGCAGACCGTATCCGCCGGGAGGTCAACGAGCGGTTCCTCGAAGCCTCCCGGGGAGATGACTTTGTGGGAATTCAAACGTACGGACGCACGGTGTTTGGAGCTGAGGGCCTTGTCCACGCCGAGGATGGAGTCCCCACCAACCAGATGGGTGAAGAAATCTACCCTAAGGGCTTGGAGGCGACCATCCGCGAGGCAGCCGGCATTGCCCGGGTCCCCGTCATCGTCACTGAAAACGGCCTGGCAACCGAAGACGACACCCAACGCCTGAACTACCTCCGCACGGCGGTCGCCGGTGTCGCATCCTGCCTGGCGGACGGCATCGATGTCCGCGGCTACATCGCCTGGACTGCCTTCGACAACTTCGAGTGGGTATTTGGCTACGTTCCCAAGTTCGGCCTGATCGCGGTGGACCGAACCACCCAGCAGCGTACTCCCAAGCCAAGCGCCCATTGGCTGGGTGGTGTGGCACAGAGCAATGGTGCCGCCCTGGACCTCGCAATCCAACCGGCATAGGCCGGCCTGATCCTGCCCGTACTGCAATCGAACCCGCAAGAACTTTGGAGATCACCCTGATGACTACCTGGCACGCCCGCATGATCGCTGCGGACAAAGAATATGACGGTGCACCCCTGCTGCGCGGCCAATTCACGCTCGACGAAGGCCATGGCGACGTCGTGTCTGCCACCTTGTTCCTTTCCGCGCTTGGCGTAGTGGAGGCTTGGGTCAACGGCCGGCGCGCCTCCGAGGACCTGCTCACTCCTGGTTGGTCCAGCTACGAATGGCGGGTCCGGTACAGCGAACTGGACGTCACCGAGCTGATCGACACGACGACGGTCATTGGACTGGCGCTCGGCAACGGCTGGTACCGCGGGCGGCTGGCGTGGTCGGGCGGTTCAAAGTACTACGGTGAGGAACTTGGCGCTTTTGCCGAACTCCGGATTCGGTTCGCGGACGGTCACGAGCAAGTTGTCGGTACGGACTCGTCCTGGATGGCCGGGCCGTCGGCCACCACCGCCAACGATCTCTACGACGGGCAGTCAATCGATGCCCGGCGTTTCGATGACGAATGGCTCGCTCCCGGGTTCAGCTCCGCCGAATGGTCGGCGGTCCGCGAACTCGACGACGACCTCAGCCGCCTCGAGCCGTACATCGGGCCTCCCGTCCGCCGCCAGTTGGAGTTGCAGCCGGTGAAGGTGTGGACTTCGCCAGCTGGCAAGGTTTTGGTGGACTTCGGCCAGAACCTGGTGGGCTGGGTGCGGGCGTCAGTAACCGGTACTGCCGGCAATGTGGTGACCGTCCGCCACGCGGAGGTACTGGAGCATGACGAGTTGGGCACCCGGCCCCTGCGCTCGGCAGAAGCGACAGACCGGTTCACGCTCTCAGGCGCGGCAGACAGCTTCGAGCCGACATTGACGTTCCATGGCTTCCGTTACGTGGAAGTTGAAGGCTGGCCCGGAGGCGCCGAAGCCCTTCAGGACCAAGGCCGCCTGACCGCCGTCGTGATCAGTTCGGACATGAAGCGGATCGGCACCTTCCAGACGTCCGATCCACTCTTGAACCGCCTGCACGAGAACGCTGTGTGGGGCATGCGCGGCAATTTCGTGGACGTTCCCACCGACTGCCCGCAGCGCGACGAACGTCTGGGCTGGACCGGTGACCTCTCGGCCTTCGCACCGAGTGCGGCGTTCCTGTTCGACAGCCATGACTTCCTGAGGGACTGGCTGCGCGACCTTGCTTTGGAACAGAGCCATGATGAGGATCTGGTGCCTTTCGTCGTCCCCAATGTGCTCAAGTACATCGAACAACCGGCCGAGTTCGGAGCCCCGGATACGGCTGCGGTGTGGAGCGATGCTGCCGTGTGGGTACCCTGGGCACTGTGGGAGGCCTACGGTGATCGACGGGTCCTCGAGGAGCAATTCGAGTCCATGACCGGCCACGCCCGGCGGCTCCGCAGCAAGCTCTCGCCCAACGGTTTGTGGGACACCGGCTTCCAGTTTGGCGACTGGCTCGACCCCGACGCCTCGCCTGACCAGCCGTGGGCGGCCAAGGCTGACAAGCATGTGGTGGCAACACTGTGTGCTTTCCGTTCTGCTTCCTTGGTGGCTGCTGCCGCCGAGGTGCTCGGGGATCACGCTGCATCCGCAGAACTTGGCGACATGGCGCAGGGACTGCGGTCGGCGTTCAAGGCTCACTACGTTGGCGACGACGGCGTGATCACCAGTGACTGCACCACCGTCTACGCCCTGGCCATCGTCTTCGGGATTCTTGGCGAGGGCGACCGTGACTTCGCTGGCAACCGGCTCGCCGAGCTGGTGGAAAAGTCGGGCTTCCGCATTTCCACCGGCTTTGCGGGGACACCATTCGTAACCGACGCACTGACAGACACGGGCCACCTCGATGCGGCATACCGGCTCCTGCTCCAGACCGAAAACCCCTCGTGGCTCTACCCGGTCACCATGGGCGCCACCACCATCTGGGAACGCTGGGACTCCATGCTTCCCGACGGCAGCATCAACGCCGGCGAAATGACCAGCTTCAACCACTACGCCCTTGGCGCGGTGGTCGACTGGATGCACCGGACCATTGGCGGATTGTCGGCGCTGGAGCCAGGCTACGGCCGGATCCTTGTTGCACCGCAGCCAGGCGGCGGACTCCATTGGGCAGAAACCAAGCTGGAGACACCTCTGGGGATTGCTTCGGTTCGATGGGAGATCGTTGAGGGTCGGCTTAAGGTTGCCGCCACGGTCCCGGATGGCAGCGAGGCCGTACTGCGGCTACCAGGAATGGACGACGAGATTGTTGGGCCGGGCCAGCACGTCCGGAGTGGCAGCGCCGCCGAGCTCTCCTTCCAATGATTGAAAACGCAGCCCTGCGCCGCAGGTGAAATGAGCAAAGCTAAGAAGAGGCACAGAGCCCCATGAAGGAAAGAAGGATCAAATGTCCCTCAGCGTCGAGGAAATCACCAAGACACAGCCCCTGGCCAACACGCTCCCAGGTGACGCCGTTCCCTATTACATGGCTTCCGGCGAAGGTGCCCGCTACGAGATCAACGGCCAACTGATCACTGTCATCGCCCGCGCGGCGGACACGGGCGGCATCTTCAGCGCAGCCTACATTTCGGGCGGCATGGGAGCCGAGTCTCCGTTCGTCAGCCACGCAGTCGAACACAAGACCCTCTACGTGTTCGACGGTATCCTGCATGTCTGGTTGCCCGGTGAAAGCCGCATCCTGACGCCCGGTGATTCCGTGGTTATTCCGCCGGGGACTCCCCACGCCTACCGTATGGCCAGCCACTACACCCGGTTCCTCAACTGGATGACTCCCGGTGGCGCCGAGGCCTACTATCAGCGTGTCGGTACTCCCATTGACTCGCACGTCCCTCCAGCCCGCGCCGGCCACCAGCCTTCGCCCCAGGAACAGGCAGAGATCGGTGCTGAATTCGGCATCACGTTCCCGGACGTCGAACGTGTCCAGCCGGGACTGCAGCAGAACGCGGGCCTGCCGTCGACGCTGAGCCCCTACTTCCTCAGTGCGGGTGAAGGAGAGCGTCTGGTCAGCTATCAGACCATGTTCTCCTATCTGTCACGGCCGCAGAATACCGGGGATAGCTACTTCGCGGTCCACACCAAGGGCGCAAAATCCCCGTACATTCCGCTGCATTTCCACTCGGAACACACAGAGAACTTCCTGTGCACTGAGGGACGAATGTGGCTCTATGCGAACGGCCGCGAGATGCTCCTGACCAAGGGCGATTTTGTCCACGCCCCGGCCGGCACCGTTCATTCCTTCGCGTTCGATGCACACAACACTCAGATGGTGGGCTTCCTGACCCCGTCAGTCTTCAATGGTTTCTTCGAGTACTTCAACAAGCCCACTGAGGACTACATCTACACGGAAGGTGGCGAGCCCTACATGGACATGGAAGGTTTTGGCCGGGCGCAGGCGGAGCTGGATCTGACCGTCGTCGGTCCGCCGCCGCAGCGGCGTGTTGCGTTGGATATCTAGGCTGAACTACAAAGGGTCCGGACTCCCATGGAGTCCGGACCCTTTGTAATTGGTTGGGTTTCCCTGCAACACATGCTCGTTGTGCCGCAGGCCACAAAGTGCTCCGCCGTGAAGCGTCGTCATCTATCTTTCCCGGCCATATGGCCGACCGCTTGTCCAAGCAGCGCCCGTCCATAGTCGTTACCGTTGGGTGTCCGCACTACCGTGTGCATGTGGAAAGGCGCCGGGGTGTCGTTGTTGAGGAAAACGCCGGTGTGATGGTCGAGTTCCAGGATGACTACAGGGCTTTGGATCCGGAAGTAGAAGGCTTCCTCGCCTCGCCAGCCGCCGATCCATGAGAACCAGGTGTCCTGGTAGTGTCCTTGGATTTCCCGGAGGCGGGCAGCGCGCGGTCCAGCAGGCAGGTAGGCAATGGAGTCCTCCACGAGTCTGTCCAGGAGGGCCAGGGCGGCAGGGGGCATGGACGGGACTGGAATGCCTTCATAGGGAATGACCCGGTTGTCCTGGAAGCAGCCTGCCAAGTGCCGTTCGTCTCCGGAGTGCAAACGCCCCTGCGGCATGGCGGGGTCTTGCATCTCTTGGTACACGGTCGCTTCGTCGCGAAGGTCAGCCGTGAGGGCGGACATCAGCTCCCGTGCCCACTGGATTCGTTCTTTGAAGACCTTGAGGCCTTGGAACGGTCCATCGTCAATGGTGTCTGGTTCGGCGCCGAGGAACACTGGAGAGATGACCATTTGGCTGCCCACTACCAGGCAGTTGAGAGCGACATGGTGGCCGAACAACTGCCAGCCCCACGGCTCCGTTTCCGAGGGAGTTCCGTACAGGGCAAAGTTGTAGCTGTACTCGTTCATGAGCAGCGGCAGGTCCACCAAATCGCCCAGGAAACCGTTGATGCGCATGAGGTTGCGGGTCAGCGCATACCCTTCCGGGCTGAGGCTGGCCTCCACCACGGCCAGGGCGGCATCGCGGACTGGGCCGTCGCATTCATCCAGGCGAAGCCCGGTATCGTGCTGCATGAATTCCGGGTTGGCCCAGCTCTGCCACTCGTGGGCGTCAACGGCGTAGCAGAGGCGGTCCAGCTGCGCGGACGGCAGCAGGGCCAGCAGCTTCCCGGCCGCGGCAACCATCCCCGACGTCGGAGCCTCTTCCCCGGGCAACGCTTCAGTCAGTGTGAACAGCCCTTTACGGACCACGCCATCGTTGGTCACGCCGACGAAGGGTGCTGGATACAGCTTCTTCCATCCCTCGATCATGGGGCCGGCAAAGGAATCGGCTTTGGCGGCTTCGGCATAGGCCCGCGCGTCCAGGCCGCGGAGTTTCGCTACGCGGGGGTGGTCCGGGGTGTACAGGTAGTCACGAAATGACGGCGTCGACATGGGTGGCCTCCTCGGTGTCCTGGCTTTCGGTAGGTGCCCACCCCGCGGCGATGCGGAGGGCACGTGCTGCTGAGGCAGCGGACGAACCCCGCCACGCGATGTGTTGATCGGGGCGGACCAGCACAGCGTCGGCAGCCCAGAAGTCGGACATCGTAGTCCCCCGGTTGTCAGGTCCTACTGCCACCACCGTCACGGGTACGCCGAGTTCGGCAGCGGCGATCAGGATCGGCGCGTACGTGTTTTCGACGTCGCCACCCGGGTGGGATCCGGCGTCCACCAGCAAGGAGAACCCAGCCCCCAGGTGGTCGTAGATGGAGGTGGAGTCCGGCAACCATGCGTGGGGAAGCAGGGCTCCGGGGCTGGCGGTGGGAACGTACCGGATGGGATCTTCCGCTGGCACGGGTGACCCATCCGGGACGACCAGTGAAGAGGCGGTGTAGTTGTAACCAAGCACCAGGCCCAGGGAATCGAACTCGCTTTGCTTGACACTGAGTGCTTCGTGCGCGCGGGCCCTGGCAGCTGCGCCGTCTGCGCCTTCAAGCTCCAAGGCAGGGTCCGCGAAATGGTAAGCCAGCGCCTTTCCATTGGCCGCGGCGTCGTTGATGGTGCGTTCGGCCACGGGGCGCCGTTCCAGGCCGTAGCTGTCCAGCAACGCCGGACCCGCCCACCCCTCCAAAGCGGCTGCAATTTTCCATGCCAGGTTGGCGGCGTCTCCGATGCACGTGTTGAACCCATGGCCACCCCACGGTGGGTTCTGGTGTGCGGCATCGCCCACCAGAAACACGCCGTCGTGACCGTAGGAGGGCGCCAGGAGCATGCGGGCAGTCCACGGGTCGGTGGCGATGACGTCAACCTCGACGTCGGCACCCACCAGGGAGCGCACCATCGCCACCGGGTCCAGTTCCTGCCCTTCCGGGGAGACGTCGACGCCTTGGATAATCGCCCACCAGGTCTGGTCCAGGTTCATGCGGCCGACCATGCCGGCTGTTCCGGGGCCGAGGACCCAATACTGAACAGCAGGATCCAGGCTGATGGTCCCGGCCAAGTCGCTGGAGCGGAAGAGGATGCTGATGTTGGAGAGCGCCGCGGATCCGCCCTCCAATCGGATCTCCAGGCCTCGGCGGACGGTTGACGAACCGCCGTCCGCGCCGGCCAGGAATTGGCACCTGACTGGCCGGCTGTTGCCTGCCTCGTCAGCCACGGTCACGTACTGACCACCGTGCGCGTGGGCGGCAAACTCCTCCACGCGCAATCCTGTCAAGAGACTGGCGTGTGGTGATGCGGCCACGGCTTTACGGAGCACCGTCTCCAGCACCGGTTGGGGTACCTGCTGCCCGCACTCCGGCTGCGGCCCGTACCGGCCTGTCTCAAGTTGGAAGGCATTCGGGAAACGACGTATTTCGCGTCCGGTCAGGGACGAACAGAAGATGACGTCCTGGGCGAAGTCCACGGGCAGCGGCGCCGCTTCCCGCAGCTGTGACGCCAGGCCGAGCCGGCGCAGGTGCGTCATGGTCCGGGCATTCGTTGTCTTGGCGCGCGGACGGTCTTGGTCGATGCTTGTGCGGGGCTCAATGACCACGCTTTGAATACCGCGGTGAGCCAGATCCAGGGCCAGGAAGAGTCCGCTGGGACCTCCACCGGAGATCAAGACTGGGACCTCGTGCGGAAGGTCAACCAAGCGCGCCTGGTTGATGGCGTTCATCAGGCCCTCGCCCGGAGTGATGGCTCACCGATGGGGGTCACCAAGGTGCCAAGCTTCTCAATCTCGACCTCGACTATGTCTCCTGCCTGGAGCAGCCACTGCGGGGTTCGTGCGTATCCGACTCCCTCGGGTGTTCCTGATGCGATCACATCGCCGGGGTGGAGGGTGAGAGTTTCACTGATCAGCGAGATGATGGCCGGGACGGAAAAGATCATGTCGCGGGTGTTGCCGTTCTGGACCTCGGCGCCGTTGACCCGGGTGCGGAGCTGCAGGCCCTCGCGAAGGTCACCGACCTCGTCGCGGCTGACCAATGGACCCAAGGGGCCGGTGAAGTCGCCGTTCTTGCCGAGTGTCCACTGGGACGTGAGTTTCTGGGCACGTCGTGCAGTGATGTCGTTGAAAGTGGAGTATCCAAACACAGCTTCGGCGGCTGTAGCCTCGTCAGCGGACTCTACGCGTTTGCCGATGTACGCGGCTACCTCGCCTTCCCAGTCCAGGCCCGCCTCGCCGCCCGGAACCGGGACGGGAACGTGGCTCACGGAAAGGGACGCCGTCCACCGGCCAAACAGCGTGGGATACGGCGGGAGCTCCTGGTCCTTGTAGCTGCCTTCTGCGGCGTGGGCCTTGTAGTTGAGACCCACGCAAATCACTCGTGCCGAGGCAGGGACCAGTGGCACTTCGGTGACGTCAGTTCGCTCGAAGCCCGCGCTGGCGTCCGTGACGATCGCCGATGCTTTCTCGTGCCAGCGGGCTGCGTCGGCCCAAAAGTCCGTGACGGCCGCCAGTGGAAAGACGGAACTTCCGCTGAGGGCTGCTACCCAGGTGCCGCCGTCGTGGTTGATGCCTATGTACTGCATGGTGGGCCTTTCAGCTTCGCCCGGAGGCGGTTATTGGTAGGAGGGCACGGCAAGGAGACCCCATGGGGTGCTGCCGGGCTGGGTTGGATAATTAGAGGCTGGCCGCTTGTTGGCGGAAGAACGCGACCGTGGCGGCCAGCGCCTTCTGCGCAGCTGCCGGACTTCCGTCTTTGAGCGACCACATGTGGTCGGCGTCGTCGATGAGGAGAAGTTCGACGTCGGCGCCTGCCTTCTGCAGCGCGGAGGCCAATGACTCCGATTGGGCGGCAGGGACGAAACGGTCGGCGGTGCCGTGGATCAACAGGAAGGGCGGAGCTTCGGAATGGACGTAGCTGATAGGGCTGGCTGCTGCTGCCTTGTCGGGGTTCGCCGCAAGGACTGCACCCACCAGCAGCTCTTCGCGGGATCCGGGATCGCTGGCGCGGGCGATTGCGTCAGGCAGGGCTTGTTCCCCCATGCGGGTCAGGTCTGTTGGCGGGTACCAGGCGGCGACTGCCGCAACGCCGTTGATGCCCTCTCCCCTGAGCCCAACCAAGCCGGCAAGGTGACCCCCTGCAGAGTCACCCCAGGCGTAAATACGGTCTGGATCCACACCGTACTGGTCTGCGTGGTCCCTGAGCCACTTCACTGCGGCGAGCGCATCCTGGAGCTGGGCCGGGAACAGCGCTTCGGCGCTCAAACGGTAATCGGCTGATGCCACCACGAACCCGGCATCGGTGAGGGCGTCGAAAGGCGCCAGACCGAAGGCGTCGCATCCGGGGCCCAGAGAGGATCGCCCGCCTACGCGCCAGCCGCCACCGTGGAAATGGACGACGGCGGGACGGAGGTTTTCGTGGCCGGTGTCCCTCGGCGGGGACTCCGGCAGGTAGAGGTCGAGCAAGAGCGGGCGCGAGCCGTCATCGCCGGTGCGGGCAAACTCGACGCCCTTTAAGTGGCGACCGTCCGTCATCGTTGACTCCCTCTGCTTCGTTGGCCGGATCCTCGATGTTCCGTGCCTTCTCTTCAAGGATGTCGAACTCGGGCCCGGACCAGAACCGTCAATTTCAATCATTGGAACCGCCAGCGGTCGCAAGCTCTGTTGCCAGGAAAGCCAGCCCTCGCTGGACGATGCCCAACGCCGCGGAGTGGTTGAGGTACCCGTGGGTGGCTCCCTCCTCGAGCCGGAACGCTACATCGATTCCCGCGCCTCGAAGGCTTGCGGCATACAGTTCAGCCGAGGGACGGAGGTCGTCGTATGCGCACGCAAGTATCGCGGCAGGCGGCAAACCTGAGGGATCTGAATTCCCGGGCACGGCATACGATGATGCCATGCCGGCGGGCCCGCCAATGTAGTTTTCCATCATGGCCGTGCAGTCTTCGGCTGAGAAGCGCAGGATGGGCGGCAGTGAAGCCATTACGGCAGATGCTTTCTTGAGCGGCGGCACCGTCGAGTGCAGGAACGGGTAGGCCAGCAGCATCTTCGCCGGCAGCTGCTTGCCGATGTCTTTCAGGTACATTGCGGCTCCGCCGGCCAGATTGGCTCCTGCGCTGGCCCCGCCAAGGCACAGCTTGTGGGTTTCGATGCCAAGGGCCGGGGCCTGCTCAACAGTCCAAAACCACGCAGCGAGGACATCCTCGTGCGGCACGGGAAAGTGCACGCCGTCCCTGGCAAGCCGGTAGTCAACGGACACCACCACGCCGCCTGTCCTGGCCACGAGCTCGCGCGCCAGCTGGTCGGCTTCGCGCATCTGGACGTCACCGCCGCCGAAACCGCCACCGTGCAGCCAGACCAGGCCGGGAACACCGCCGTCGAACGCGTTCCCCCGAAGCGGGCCGTAAACGCGCAGCGGGCCGTACACACGCAACGGAACAGGGCCGTTGGGACCTGGCGCATGGGTGACCACCATAGGGACGTCGGGAGGCACATACGGGAGACCGGCACCGCTGAATGCCTCAAGCCGGTTCACGCCCGAAGGATCTGCCAGAAGCTCGGCGAAGGACGAGGCGCCTGCCACCGGCTCCATCAGCGCACCGAGTTCGGCGTCGAGGCTCATTGCTGGCCGAATTCACGTCGGAAGAAGTCAACGGATGTCTCCAGGATCCAGTCAATTTGATCTTCCGCGAAGAAGAAACAGTGGTCGGCGCCGTCGATGGTGATGAGCTGGTTCTGTACTCCTTCGCGCACCAGGGCGTCGGCGAGAAGTTCGCTTTGGGAATGCGGCACCAGACCGTCCCTGTTGCCGTGAATCAGCAGGAACGGAGGGGCTCCGGCTGTGACATATCCAAGGGGGCTCGCGGCGTGCAGCAGGCCCGGATCCGGCGAGCCTCCCACCAGCATCGTTCCGGGATCAAGGGAAGCTCCTCCCGGGACCGCCGCCAGCAGCGGACCGCTCAGGAAAGACTCCACTCCTTGCTGTCGCGGAACACCGTTGAGCGAAGAGACGCCGTAGAAGTCCACGACGGCGCCAATAGCGCTGGACTGGCCCTGCACGCCGAGGCCGCCTTCGAGGTCGTCCCGGGAGCCGGTGAGCCCGAGGAGTGCAGCGAGGTGGCCTCCGGCCGATTCGCCCCAAGCACCGATCCTGTCGGCATCGATACCGAAGACGGCCGCGTGGTGCCGCAAATACCGGACGGCTGCCTTGATGTCGTGGAGCTGGGCTGGAAACGGCGCTTCCAGGGAGTGCCGGTAGTCCACCGTCGCGCAGGCAATTCCGGCTTCGTTGAGGCGGCGGAACACCGAGTTCGGCGGGAACGTCGGCGGCAGCTCCCGACGGTCGCCCAACTGGAACGCTCCCCCGTGGATCCACACCACCATCGGGACAGCGGCCTCGGCAGCCTTCCGGGGCAACCACACGTCCATGGAAAGACGGCGGAAGCCGACGGTGATGGCGTAGCTTAGTTCCCGGTGCAGCAGCGACTCCTCCGACACCTCTTCAGGCTTCCCGGGCGCCTGGAAGGCTGGAAAGGGCGGCGGGGTGGGTACGCGGTGTGGATCGATGCTGATCTCGGCAGTCTCTGCTGGTGTTTCAAGGGTCACTGGTTGCTCCATGAGTCTTGGGTAGAAAGTCAGGCGTAATGGCAGGCGACGTCAGCTTCGCCCACGCGCCGGAGGGCGGGTCGTTCGGAGGCGCAGAGTTCGGTGGCCAGCGGGCAGCGTTGCCGGAAAGGACATCCACCCGGGGTCGCTGCCACAGCCGCGGCCGTTTTAACTCCCAGGGACTCACGAACAGCACGGCGCTCAGCTTGCTCGGCTGGGCGCGGCACCGGTGATGCCGCAACAAGGGCCTGGGTAAACGGATGCTTGGGTGATTCAGTGACTGCTGCGGTTGGACCGGATTCCATCACCTGCCCGCGATACAAGACCACCACCCGCTGGGCCAGGAACTGGACCACGGAGATGTCATGGGCGATGAACAAGTAGCTCAGACCGCGCTCGTCGCGCAGATCAGCCAGAAGGTTCAATACTTGCGCCTGCGTTGACAGGTCCAATGCGCTGACCGCCTCGTCGCAAACCACCAGCTGTGGTTCGCAAATGAGGGCGCGTGCCACCGAAATACGTTGCCGTTGGCCACCCGAGAACTGGCTCGGGTAGCGGTCCACGGCTTGGCGAGGCAAACCGACCCGTTCCAGCATGTCCTCTGCCTTGGTGCGGGCCTCGCCGCTGGCGACGCCCCGGACGCGCAAGGGCTCTGCCAATGACGCACCAACGGTCTTCCGGGGATTCAGCGAAGAGTTGGGGTCCTGGAACACGGCCCTGAGCTCACTGCCGATGGCCCGGCGTTTGCCCGAACCGGCATGAGTGATGTCTTCACCCTTGAATTCCACGGAACCGCCGGATACCTTCTGGAGGCCCAGGACCGCTTTGCCAATGGTCGATTTGCCCGAGCCGGACTCCCCCACCAGACCCACCGTTTCACCGGGATGAATGGTCAAGCTGACACCGTCGACAGCGGGCGGCGCGGCAGCGGCCTTCCGTCCCCTGCCGTAGCGGACCACGAGGTCCTTGACCTCCAGCATCGGCTCCGGCCGGACGCTCCCGGGCGATGGGCTCAACAGCGGGGTTTCGATGCTCATGCCATGTCCTTTTCAACGATGTCCAGTCTGTGCCGGGCGGGTATGTCAGCCGGAACCGAGTGTTCTGATGGGATGTCGGTGGGCACCCACGCCAGTCCTTCCATGGCCAGTTCGTCGGCCTTGACGCAGCGCACCAGGCCCGATTCCGTTCCCGAGGGAAGGAGGGGCACCGGGACCAGGCAGGCGGAGCCTGCGAACTGGCAGCGTGCCGCGAACCGGCAACCCGTGGGCCAATCCTTGGGCTGCGGGACCTGGCCCCTGATGGTGGCCAGTCGCTCGGGCATGTCGTGCGCCGTGTTCGCGTGGGGATCAGCGGCAAGGAGCGCCAGGGTGTAAGGATGCCGTGGGCTGTCCAGGATGCTGGCTGTGCGGCCGTTCTCCACCACTTGGCCGGCGTACATGACTGCAACCTGGTCGCAGATGTCGGCCACCACGCCGAGGTCGTGCGTCACCATGACCACGGACATGCCAGTGTCCCTCACAAGCGTCCGAAGGAGCGACAAAATCTCAGCCTGGACAGTGACGTCGAGGGCGGTGGTGGGTTCATCAGCCACCAGCAGGCGTGGATTACCGGACAACGCCAGGGCAATGGCGACGCGCTGGGCCATGCCGCCCGATATCTGGTGCGGGTAGGTCTTGAGGATGCGCTTGGCGTCCACGATGCCCACCTTTTCCAGCAGGCTCAATGCCTCCGCATTGGCTTGGTTCTTTCCCACCGAGCGCAATCTGCGAATGGCTGACGTCAACTGGTAACCAACGGTGAACATGGGATCGAGTGCCCGCATGGGCTCCTGGGAGATGAGGGCGATGTCGCGCCCCCGGATAACTTCCATGTCCTTGTCCGTGGCAGCGGCAAGGTTCATGCCGTTCCAGAGAATCTGGCCGTCAGTCACAGCCACGCCGGACGGCAGCAGCCCCATGAGCGAGAGGGCGGTCATCGTCTTACCGCAGCCCGACTCCCCAACCAATCCCAAGACGGTGCCGGGTTCGACGTCGAAGGAGACATCCGTGACCAGTGGAGTTCCGCCGTCGACGCCTACGGAGAGGCCGCGGACGCTGAGCTTGCCGGCCTCAGGCGCATCCTGAACAGGAGGGGCGGCTGCCGCTGCTGCAGCAGCTTGGACAGAGCGCTTGCGGCGGACCGCTGCCGAGGGCAGGTGCGAGGCCGTGGCGTTGGGGGCCTTTCCCAGTGCGTTGCCGATGGCGTTGGCGGACAGCACTGTCAGTGCCAGGACGACGCCAGTGGGAACCATGAGCCAAGGGGCGTCGTAAACGTGCTGGGATGCGCTCTGGATCATGCCGCCCCAGCTGGGCTGCGGGAGCGGCGGACCGAATCCGATGAACGCAAGCCCCGCCTGGATCAGGAGGCCCACCGCGAAAATCAGCGCAGATTGCACCACGATGGTGGTGGCCAGACCGGGCAGTACATGGCGGGCACTGATGGCGAGCGGGCTTAGCCCATCCACCTTGGCAGCATCAACGTACAGCTGGTTTTGCAGGGACTTTGCTTGGCCGAGCATGACCCGGTAGATGCCTGCCGAGATCAGTACGCCGAGGATGGCCATGATCAGGGGGATGTTGGTACCGACGGCGCCAATGACGGCGAGGATAATGACAGTTCCAGGCAACGACATCATGATTTCGGTGACCCGGCTGATGACTCCTTCGGACCGCTGGCTGTTGGCAGCTGCCAGCGCCAACAGGGTTCCGAGTCCGACGCCGACAATCACCGTGATGAAGGACGTCCCCAGCGTTTCGGCCGCTGAGGCGAAGATGCGGCTGAGGATGTCACGGCCCAGTTCATCCGTGCCCAGCCAGTGCGTGGCAGTGGGTCCGGAGAGCACGGCGGTGAAGTCCTGGTCTTCGGTCTTAAAGGGCAACCACCATGGCGCCGTGAGCGAAGCGACAACCATCGCGGCCAACCAGAGCGCCCCGGCGACGCCCCCTGGTGAGGTGAGCAGCCGGTGCCCTGAGAGCTTCGTCAAGGCCGTCCTGCGCAGGGATGCCGGCGTTGTTGCTGGAAGTGTGGGAATCATGAGGCACGCAACTTCGGGTCAAGGAATTTGGTGGCGAGTTCGAGCACCAGGTTCACGGCCACGACAACAACCGTAGCGATGACCACCACCCCCTGAACGGCCGGGGCGTCGTGGGTGCTGACGGACGTTTGAACAGCCTGGCCAAGCCCCGGCATGGCAAACAATTGTTCCGCGATCACGGATCCGCCGAACAGGCCGATGAACTGCAGGGCGATGCCTGCAACGATTGGCAGGCTCGCATACCGGAGGGCATGGATGTAGAGAATTTTCCACGTGGGAGTGGCTGTGGCCCGGAGGGTCCGGATGTGTTCCTGCTGCAACGCCTCAAGCATCGAAGCCCTGGTCTGCCGGGCAATGAACGCACCGCCTCCAACGGCCAAGGTGATGACCGGCAGGGCGAGGGACATTGCCCAATCCTGCGGGGAGACTTCGAACGGGACGTAGCCGGTCGCCGGGAACACGGAGGACTGGACGGCGAAGAGATAAACGAAGATCACGCCGATCCAGAAGGCCGGCAGTGCCACGAGTAATCCAACAAACCCGCCGATCATTTGATCCAGGAAACCACCACGAACAGCTGCGGTGACACCGAGGATGATGCCGAAGACTGCGCTGAGAACAGTGGCGCCCGCGGCGAGGGAAGCCGTGACGGGAAGTCTGTTGGCAAGATCGGCGCTAACGGACCGGCCGTCGATGAGGGAGTTTCCGAGATTGCCTTGGACGGCATCACCCAACCAACGGAAGAACTGGCTTACCAGCGGATCATTCCAGCCGAGCGTTTGGTTCAACTGGTCGATGGCCTCTTGCGAGGCTCCCGCCCCGAGAGCTACCGCACCTGGGCTGCCGGGCATCGCGTGGACCAGCAGGAATGCCAGTACCGCCACCACCAGCACGGTGGCAAGCGCCATGAAAAGGCGCTTGGTGACGAACATTGCCATGGTGACCTCCATTGGTCGGGCCGGGTGCCAGTTCCGGAGAATTGGCACCCGGTCGTTGGTGGATCAGTTGGTGGGTGCGTAAGAGGACAGCAGCGGGTACACGTTGCTTCCAGCGAACTTCACCTGCTGGACCTTCTTAGTGTTGTAGCCCTGGTTGGTCAGGGACTCATAGAGCGGGATCATCCAGCCGGACTCCACCAAACGGGTGTTGAGCTTGGTGAGCGCGGCCTTTTTGGCGGCATCATCCTTGGCAGCGGCAACCTCTGCGGTCGCTGCGCTCAGTTGCTCGTCCGCTGCTTTCTGAACATTGGTGAAGCCATTCAGGATTGCGCCGTACATGAGGCCCACCGGGTTGTCCCAACCCAGCGGGGAGTACCCCAGCGGGGTAGTTGCCACAGCGGCAAAAGCCTCATCGGTGGAGGCTGCCAGCTTCACGTTCATGGTGATTCCGACGGCTGCCAAGTCCTTCTGCACTGCTTGAAGATCCGTTTGCGTCTGGGCTCCGGCAATGATGGTGAATTCAAAGCCGCTGCCATATCCAGCTTCTTCCAGGAGGCTCTTGGCCTTCGCTGGATCGTAGGCATACTTGGTGTTCAGCTCTTCGGTGAACCCTGCCGAATCCTTGGGCAGTGCGTTCCACGCCGGGATATCGCCCTTGTGGAGGGCATCCACCAGAGCTTGACGGTTGATGGCGTACTGGAACGCCTGGCGGACCTTCTCGCTCGCAAACGCCGGCGCGGTCTTCCCGGTCTTGTCGAAGGAGATCATCGTCTGGACGGTGCCGCCGATCTGGGACACCCCAACGCCCTTGGACTTGGCGAAGTCAACTGTGGGCGAGGTCAGGGATGCGACGTCCGCCTGGCCCGAGACCAGCGCGTTGGCACGGGCCTGCGGGTCCATGATGACGCTGAACGTGATCTTGTTGTACGGGTACTTGGCGGCGTCCTGGTTCTTGTCGTTCTTGGTGAAGACGTACTTGTTGCCCTTGACGGTTGTTGCGCCGTCCAGCGTGTAAGGCCCAGAGCCATCAGGGGTGGTAGCCAGGCTGGCGGTGTCCGCAACGCCGTTCTTACCGACAATCATCCCCAGGGTGGACGTGAGGTTCTTTTCGAACCCCGGCTGGGCTTTGGCGAAGGTAATCGCCACCTGGGTGGGGCTGACCACGTCAACGGAGGTTACCTCCTGCGCTCCGCCCTTGGCGATTGCTGAGTAAGCACTGAGCGCGGCGTCACTCCGGCGATCTAGGTTTGCCTTGACCAATGCCGCGTCCAAGGTGGAGCCGTCGGTGAAGGTAACACCTTCCTTGAGAGTCAGCGTGAGGACGGTGTTATCCGCGTTGTAACTGAACTCCTTCGCCAGGCCCGGACCCACACCGCCGTCCGGCTGCAGTGTCATCAGGTTCTCGTACAGGCCTTCGAAGAACTGCCGTTGGGCATCCGAGACACGCAAGGGGTCGTAGCCGAACGAAGCGCTGTCGCTGTCGGTGGCAATGGTCAGCGTGCTCTTGTCCACCGTGGACGTGGCAGCTGTACCGCCGCCGCAGGCTGTCAGGGATCCGAGAAGGAGCGCCCCGGCCAGGACGGCCGCGCTCCGACGTGCAGGTGAGGTGAGGAGATTCATGTGCTGCGCCTTCGCATTCGTGATGGAATCGTGAGTCGAGATGTGGGACCGGCGGCCTGAACATTGTCGGCTGTGACCTGTTCGGGCCGATCCGTCGGCGCCCTCTCGTCAGATGGCTTCCGGTAACCGGCTTCTTCAAGAGTCGTAGGCGGGCAGCACTTCCCCCACGTGAATTTCATTGGTTGAAACAGTATTGTGGTGGAGGTCACTCATCTTTTTGAAAGGATTCAGCTCTATGGCGGTCAGCGAGGGGAACCAGGCCGGAAGGCCGCAGCGCGGCAAACGTCCCAAACAGGGCGAACCCGTCATTGACCGCGCCCTGAGCCTGCTCGCCGTCTTCAGCGACCGGCGTCGTGCCTTGACCCTGTCCGACATGGCGAGACTGGCTGACATGCCGGCCCCCACTGCGTTGCGCCTGATCGCCCGACTCGTAGCCTGGGGCGCCTTGGAGCGTCTGGACGACGGCCGATACGTCGTGGGGGTCAGATTGTGGGAGGTAGCGTCGCTGTCACCGCGCGGGCACGGTGTCCGGGAGATCGCGCTGCCATACCTTGAGGACCTCTTCGCCGTGACGCGCCACCACGTACTGCTTGCCGTGCGGGACAAGAACGAGGCCGTCCTGATCGAGCGGTTGTCGTCCAAGGAAGCAACGGAAGTCGCCTATCGCGTCGGCGGACGTGCACCGCTAAGGTCGACGGCGGTGGGCCTGGTCTTGCTGTCCGGCGCGGACGCCGACTTTCAGGAGCTGGTCATCAACCAGCCACCCGACGTCGAAGTGGGCGTCGATTCGATGCCTGAAGGCCAGCTAAGACGCACGTTGTCCGACGTCCGCAGAACTGGCGTGGCCATGATCCGGCGGTCTGCACCGTCGCGTACCGTATCCGTCGCTTCACCAATTTTCGGTGCCGAAGGGTCCGTGGTGGCGGCGCTGTCCATCGTGGTTCCGGACGGTGCAACGCCACCCAATGTGCTGGCTCCTGCGGTACAAGCTACAGCGAGGGCGGTATCACGAAACCTGGGATACAACCCCGGGCCCAGCGAGAGTGTGCGGATGCGCTAAAGGCTGTTGGCTGCGCTCACGTATTCGGGCGTGAGGAGTAAACGTGCCAAGCGCCGGGGGTAGGCCTGGCACCCTGCACCAGGTCGAGGCTTCTACCGGACAACACCCACTGCAGCTGCAACCCATCATGATTTCCCGGGCGCAACCGTCGTGGTATCCGACTGGACGTAACCCCGCTATTGTCCTGAAAACCTATTGTCCTGAAAACGGAAACCGGGTCATCGGAATGGCATATTGGCGCCAGCCCCACCATATGGCGTCCGTTTCAGCCTCCTCCCTGCCACCGCGAGCAGGGGATGTTTTCTGGCGCGAAAGTGATGCAGCAGTCCGCTTTCGCTCGCTCAGTCCGACGCCTGCCGCCACCTGCGACAAGGAAACCCTGCGATACCTCGATGCCCCAAAAAGCCTGGTTGCGACGTCCAGGATTTCGGCGCGCTTGGCACGGGTCAACACTGGCCCTAACAGTCTACGCAGAGGCAAGACACATGGCCGGTATGGGCGTTAAAGTTCCTGGAGTGGTGTTAGTCCATGGGGAGCTTCGCCCAATCCAGTGCCATCATTACCGCGTCCCTGGGGTGAGCTGCTTCTGCAGTCGGTCCATGAAGTCGCGGATCCGCTCCACGATGTCGATTCGTCCGTCTGAGATTACCCACTGCAACTGGAGACCGTCGCTGACCGCGATGCACTCCTGCGCAATCGCCACGGCATCGATGTCCGCGCGGATATCTCCTGCTTCTGCCCGCCGTTGGAGCAGAGAAGCGAGGCTGGAGACCGCCCGGTCGTAGCGATCCGAGAACAGCGCGTGTGCGGGGCTGGCGGGCTCCGCAGCCTCGGACATGACTAAGACAAACAACTGGATAAGGCCGGGCTCCGACACAAATCGTTCCGTCGACGCGATCATCGCAGCGAACGGGTCAGAGTCGCCGACACCTGCCTCTAGTTCCTCCCAGCCTCGTGAGGTGCTCTCGAAGCGACGTTGTGCCACCGCAAGGAGCAGATGCTTCTTCGAGGGAAAGTGGTGCAGCAGCCCACCCTCAGACAGTCCAACATCGCTGGCGATGCGAGTCATCGCGGTGCGGTAGTAGCCAACTTCGCGGAACTTTTCGCTCGCGACATCGAGGATAGCCTCACGTCGCGCTCGCCCAACCGAGTAACTGCCCGTTTTCGCCCGTGTTCTCACGACTCCACCGTAACCCTCAACACTACAAATAAAAACATTGCATCCTCGGTTTTGTGATCTACTGTGTACACGGATCGATCCAGGCACTGCTGCCCGGATCGGCAAGCAAAGGAGACGACATGATCGAGCACAGCTGCACGAGACTGCGCGTGGAGTACCTCGACACACCGATTGGTCTGGGCGAAAAAGCCCCACGCTTCTCATGGCAGATGGAAAGCGCACGTCCCGCGATCCACCAGACGGGCTACGAGCTCGAAGTTCGCGACACGGCCACGGGCGAGCTGATGTGGACGACCGGGCAACGCTCGGGCGCCGAGTCCGTGTCGATTGAGTACACGGGAGCGCCGCTGCTCTCCAACACGGTCTACGGCTGGCGAGTACGGTCGTGGACGAATGCCTCACAGGACGCCAGCGCCTGGTCTGATTCCCACTTCGAAACCGGAATGCTGCAGCCGTCGGACTGGCGGGCGCAGTGGGTCACGCCCACCCAAACCCCCACAAGCACAGAGCGGTGGAGCATGCTCGACTGGATCATGGGCCGCCAGCCCGGCGAACCGGTTACTGAGCGACTCCGGCCGACGCAGCTGCTCCGGCAAACTTTCACACTCGACGGGCGGGTTGACCGCGCCCGCCTGTATGCCAGCGCCCACGGTGTCTATGAGGCGCAGGTCAACGCGACCCCCGCCGACGACCAGGTGCTCGCGCCGGGCTTCGACAGCTACGAGCACCGCACCTCCGTCCAGTGCTATGACGTCACCGAATTCGTCCACGAGGGCCAGAACGCATTGGCCATCACCCTCGCAGACGGCTGGTGGGCAGGCAGGATCGTTTTGACCGGCTCCAGCGCGCAATGGGGCGACACCACCTCTGCGATCTGGCAACTCGAGATCGATTACGCCGACGGCCGCCGTTCACGCGTGTGCTCAGACGAGTCTGTCCTCTCCGCGCCGGGGCCGCACGAGTACGCTGACCTGTTCATCGGCGAGCGTTTGGACCGTCGAGCCATCATCGATGGCTGGGCACTGCCCGACTTCGACGCTGCTGGGTGGAACCCGGTCGTCGAGCTCAGTGACGACACCAGCAGCCTGACACCGTTCTACGGGGAGCCGATCCGGCGCCTGGCGGAACTGGCACCGACATTGATCACGACCAATGCGAACGGCGAGCACCTTGTCGACTTCGGACAGGTGATCACTGGCCGTGTGCGGCTGACGATGCCGCAGCTGCAAGCGGGCACCGTGGTAACCATCGAGCACACGGAAGTGCTCAGCCCTGACGGTTCCTGGTTCCTCAACATCGACGGCATCAACAAGGAGCAGACTGATGTCTACGTGGCCGGCGGGCTTCCCGACGGGGAGACGTACGAGCCGAGGTTCACGTTCCACGGGTTCCGGTATGCGCGCATCAGCGGCCTGCCTGTCTCGCCGACAACTGGGGACATCTGTGCCGTGGTCCTCGGCAGCGACCTTCGGCCCACCGGCTCCCTGAGCACCTCCGACGACCGGCTCAACAAGCTGCACGAGAACGCCGTCTGGAGTCAGCGCGGCAACTTCCTGTCCATCCCCACCGACTGCCCTCAGCGCGAACGCGCAGGCTGGAGCGGTGACATCCAAGTTTACGCTCCCGCAGCTACTAACAACGCCCACGTCGCCGCGTTCCTCACGCGCTGGCTGCGCAATCTCCGCGCGGACCAACTCGAGGACGGCCGGGTCCCGATCTACTCGCCGCGCTCACCGTTCGACCGCGAGCAAGCTGAGTCAGGTCAGGGACTCGGGGGCATCGTCGCGGCCGCCGGCTGGAGCGATGCAGTCGTCATCCTGCCGTGGGTGCTCTACGAGCGCTACGCCGACCGGCGCGTCCTCGAAGAGAACTACCCCGCGATGCTCGCTTGGATCAACTTCCAGACCAAGACCGCGGCGGCAGAACTGCCGCCGCACCTCGACGCATACACAATGACCGCGCGCCAGCGGACAAACCACTCCCTGCTCTATAACACCGGCGAACACTTCGGCGACTGGCTTGCCCCAAGCACCCTCAACGGGAAGCCGCTCCACGAGGGGATCGGTATCGCGCCCCAGTTGACGGGCGAGATTATCGCTCCGATCTTCCAGCTACGCTCCCTACAACTTGCGGCTCGGATCGCTCGCGTGCTCGGTCGGGATGCTGAGGCGGACGTCTTCGACGCCCGCTGGAAGCAAACGCGTGGTGCATTCATCGACGAGTACGTCGGAGCCGACGGGCGCCTAAGCAGCACGCTGCAGGGTCCAACGGTTTTGGCTCTCGCCTTCGATCTGATCCCCGCAGACCGTCGCGACGCCACCGCCGCGCACCTCGCTCAGCTGATCCGTGACAACGGAGATCGCCTCGACACCGGCTTCGTCTCCGTCCCCTACCTCCTCGACGTCCTCCACGACACCGGGTACGCGGACCTTGCCGCACGCGTGCTATGGCAGTCGGAAGCACCTTCCTGGCTGTACGAGGTCGATCACGGCGCGACGACGATGTGGGAATCGTGGGATGCGGTCGCTGCTGATGGCACCGCCCGCGCAGTCTCGATGAACCACCACGCGTTCGGCTGCGTGGACGACTGGCTCTTCCGGCGCATCGCCGGCATCGCCCCTGCAGCCCCCGGCTACCGGGAATTCCTCATCGAACCCGACTTCTCGAGCGGCCTCACTGAGGTCGAGGCGAGCCTCGAGTCTCAATACGGAGCGATCGAGGTGGCCTGGTCCCTCGCCGATGGAACCGCCACCCTCAAGGTCAGTGTCCCACCTAACTCTACGGCCCTTCTGCGGCTACCCTCCGCCACGGAGGTGGTCCTCGACTCCGGCTTCCATTCGCGCTCCTTCGACCTCGACTCTGCATATGCGGCCGTCGAACGCACCCGCGCCTGACCCTCTTCTTCCCCACGTCCCCCCACACTGAACACCCGTCTCATCCGAACAAAGGAGTTCATCATGATCGCCCCCGACCCGGCCGTTGAAGCGGACCATGAGGCCCCCGGGCCACCCGGCACGACCACACTGTCTGCCCCGATTTCGGCCGCCCGCGCAAGGCTCCTCAGCGTCTTCATGATCCTCGTGGCTGGCGCGATATTCTTCGCCGCACTGACCCCGCCCATCATCAGCCTGTCGATCCGCGTCTTCGGACTGGACCCGGAGGGCAAGACACTCGGGCTGTCCACCATCCTGCTGGTTGGTTCCGTGCTCGCCGTCCTCGGGTCACCATTCTTCGGCACACTCTCCGACCGCACCCGAGGACGCTTCGGCCGGCGCCGGCCCTGGCTCGTCGCTGGTGGCTCCCTCATGCTGCTCGGCGGAATCATCACCGGCACCGCCCCGAACCTCGCCACCGTCGCTGTCGGCTGGGCGATCGCGCAATTGGGCTTCAGCGCCACAATCTCGAGTTTTTTCGCTCTGATCCCTGACCTGATTCCCGACCGACTCCGCGGTCGTGTCTCGGGCGGGATCGGAATGGTCACTTCACTCGTCGTCCTCGGCGGCATCACGTTCGCCAGCCAAAACGTCACCAACGCCATCGTGCTGATGACCGCGCCGAGCATTGTCTCCTTCATCGCGATCATCGGGCTCGTGCTCTACATCGGACGCCGCGACGCCTCCCCCGTCGATCTCCCAATGAACCGCTACGGCATCACCGAGTTCCTCGGCAGCTTCGTCATCAACCCCCTCAAGAACCATGATTTCGCATGGAACTGGATCAGCCGCTTCCTCTTGGGCATCTCAATGGTCGGATTGCAAACCTACGCGACCTACTTCCTCATCGATGCCGTGGGATTCGACGTCCAAGGCGCCGCCTCGCACTACGCCACTGTTACCGCGATCAGCACTCCGATCTCAATCGTTTGCTTCCTCGCCTCCGGCTGGCTCTCCGACAAGCTCGGCCGCCGGAAGGTCTTCGTCATCGCCGCCGCCATCGTCTGCGGGGTAGGGTTCGTCGTGGCCTCCATCAGCCCCACCGCCACCGGCTTCCTGATCGCCTTTCTCGTGCTCACCGTCGGACAGTCCTTCTACCTCACAGTCGACGTCGCCATCGCCGCGGCAGTAATCCCCGACCACTCGCAGGCCGCGAAGGCCATGGGTGTCTACCAGGTCTCCACGACCGCCCCCGGCCTGATCGTCCCCATCATCGGCGCCGCAGTTCTCACCACCTCCGCCGCCTACGTCCCCTTTTTCATTTTCCTCGCCGCCGCAGCGTTGCTCGCTGCCGTCACCATTCTCTTCGTCCGACGCGTCCGCTGACAGACACCCGTCACTGCACACTGCACCGAAACTCTAGAGAACGATGTCAGCCTTCCAGAACCCTGTCGTCCGGGGCCACGCACCCGACCCGTCGGTTATCCGCGTCGGAGAGGACTACTATCTGGTGAACTCCAACTTCCGCTACCTCCCCGGAATCCCAGTCCTGCACTCCCTTAACCTCGTAGACTGGCAAACCGTTGGTTTCGCCGTATCCCGCCCGGCCCAGTACCGCCGTGATGGTGAGCCAGGCGAAGTCAACCTGTTCGCGCCTACCCTGCGCTACTACGACGGTGTCCTCTACCTCATCTGCACAAACGAAGCCGACAACCAAGGCAACTTCTACGTCACAGCAACCGATCCTGCCGGACCCTGGTCAGACGCGATTTGGGTGGATCGTGAAGCCTTCGACCCCTCCCTCTTCCGCGATGACGACGGCCAGTGGTACTACCTCCGCCGCTCGCTGGAATTCGGAGCGCCGGACGGGGCGCTCGGCCCCATCGTGCAAGCGAACATCGACATCGAAACCGGTGAACTCGACGAGATGCGCCCCATCACTGCCAACATGCGGGGACAGAACTCCCCTATGCCCGGACGGTCAGTAGCTACCTCACTAGTGACACCAGCGCGACGAGCATCGTCTTCGCCCTCTACACCTCTACCCAATGTGAACCAGGCCAACCCAAGCCACACTCAGCCACCATCGCCGCGCTCACCGGAATCCTTGCCGAAAATGGCATCACCATCCGCGACGGCATCTTCGTCAGCGACGACACCTACTCCCCCTACGACAGCGAACCCGGACAAGATATCCGCCTGCCCCTCAGCACCACTGAGTACAGCCGCGTCAACGCTGAATTCATCTATCGCGGCAGCACCATCGAACCCACCAACCGCATCATCCTCCCAACACCGACCCACGAAGCAGACCACGCCACCGCCGTGGAAAACCGCATGAACACCATCCGCAAACAGACACCCCATCAAGCCGCACTACAAGCCTGCAAGCTCTGGACAGCCATGCTGGACTCTAACGACTTTCCCACTGACGAGGACTGCGCCACCCTCATCGGTTACTTTCAATTCCCCCACATCCGCGACCGGCTCATGGCCGACATCCCAGGCATCGACGAACCGCCCCAGCACATCCTCTTCGCGCTAACGGAGACCGCGCCGAAGTGGTCGCGCGTTGAATGGGCCCAACAACTCCTCATCCACGCCTATACGCGGACCAGCCCGCAACACGCAGCACCAATCCTCACCACCATCGGCTACATCAACTGGTGGGAAGGCCGAGGATCCAAAGCACACCAATACCTGCAACTCGCCCTCGACACCGACCCCGGCTACCGCTTCGCACGACTCACCGACCAAATGCTCGGCGCCGGCATCATCGCCGGCTGGAACACCAACAAAAACACCGCCTACAAAACCCACCCCGACATGCCGTAGTCTCAACGGCCCAGTTCTTATGATGAGATCGTGTTGGCCTTGGCAGCCGCGCCGGGCGTCGTCTTCTCGGCCAATATAGGTGGCATGGCGATAACAGCGACGACGGTCAGTATGGCGCTGACAAGTACGGCAATGAACACAGCAGTAGACGCCGACACGATCGTCTGGGGATCGGACTCCCCGGCTGGAACCCGCGCATAGATCGCATTAGCCACTGCCCCGAAAACGGCGACACCGATGGAGCTGCCGATCGACCGTGCAAAGAGATTGGTACCGGTGACTACGCCTCGCTCGTTCCATTCGACACTGGTCTGGGCGGCAATGAGGCTAGGCGTCGCCACCAGTCCGAGTCCGAGCCCGACGACGAAGCACCCCGTTGCCACGACAAGGACGTTAGGCGCAGCGGCGGTCAGCGCAAGGAAAGCGGTGCCGATGACCGTCACCGTGATGCCCAGCAGGGCCGTGTTCCGGAATCCGATGCGGAAATAGACGCGGCCCGCTTGCGACGCGCTGATTGGCCAACCGATGGTCAGCGCTGCCAAGGCGAGCCCGGCCAGTACGGGGGAGGTTCTAGCGGCTCCCTCAAGGAAGGTGGGAACGTAGGAGGTGAGGCCGAACATGACTGCACCGACGCCGGCAGAGGTTAGCGCAGTCGTAGCGAGCAAACGGCGGGACACGACCCACGGAGGCAGTATCGGTTCCATGGCTCGCCGTTCGACGAGCATGAACGCGGCCAACAGAAGAGCACCGGCGGCAAAGATGGCCACGCTGACGGAAGAGTTCCAGTCCCAGGCCTGGCCACCCCCAAGTGCCCCAAGAATGAGCAGGCTCAGCGCCAACGTCAGCAATACCGCCCCCAAATAGTCGACCCTATGCTTAGTGCGCTCAATATTCTCTTCGAACGATCGAATCAGCATCCACCCAGCCAAGATGCAAAGAGGGATGTTCACCAGAAAGATGCCACGCCAGATGCCGAACGAGGCGAACACACCGCCTAATGTGGGACCAAGGACTGAGGAAAGTGCCCACACACTGGCAAGATAGCCCTGAACCTTAGCCCGTTCAGCCACTGTGTAGATATCGCCGACGACGGTCATGGCCATCGGCAGCACTGCCCCCGCGCCCAGACCCTGCAGTACTCGGAATGCTATGAGGGCAGGCATGCTCCAGGCCACTCCACAGAGAATCGAACCGAGCAGGAAAAGACCGATACCGGTCAGGAGGACTGGTTTACGACCAACGACATCCGAGAGCTTCGCGTATACGGGCACCGAGACGGCCTGCGCCAAAAGATATCCAGAGAAAAGCCACGGAAAGGAACTGAACCCGCCAACGTCATTCACAATCGAAGGCACCGCGGTTGCAACAATCGTCGAATCAATCGCGACCAGACCCGTCGAAAGCATCAATGCAATAAGGATGGGTCCGCGCCGGGACCGAAACCCGATGCCCTCAGCAGTCATTGTCGTCATACAAACTCATTCCCTTTATTGTGTTACCCCTGAGACTCAGAATCTATTTGTCTTTAGCCAGGACAATGCATTCGGCGGTCATGGCAGGCACGTCCGAGCGCAATCCTGCTGTAGAACTCCCCCGATGACCTACGGATCCACCAGTTCATGGTCTTCGTGGTCGATCCGTAGGTACTTTTACACTGAGACAGTAAAGATGCCGGGGCCACCGCGCGCAACAAATATGCCCTGCTGCCACCGTTTGCTTTCCCACAACTGAACGACAGCACTGTCGAACGGGAGTTCTGATAACAGGCAGTGGATTGACGGTCATGCGAAAGTTTGCCGTTAGCCCTCGTTCTCGTTTAAGGCTAATGGATTGCTGCGCGGGCGGAATATAGTTTTCCGCGTCAACAACGCCCGAATACGCGTCACATTTCAGCACTGAAGCCAACTCCGGCAGGCTCTGCCGGCTACTGAACCCGTGGCAGCAGGACGACTGTCAGTGCGTCAGGTCTCGTCCCTTGGTTTCCGTCAGGAAAAACACGCACGCTGCTGTGATGACCCCGGCGGCCACAAGATAGAGAGCGACCGACCAGGAAGCCATCGTTGCCGCATAGAGAGCCGTTGCGATCAGGGGCGAAAATCCGCCGCCGATGGTCTGTCCGAGTTGGTATCCCATTGAGGCACCGCTGTACCTGAACTTGGTAGCGAAGAGCTCACTGATCAACGAGGCCAGCGGTCCATAGATCATTCCGGCCAATATTGTCCCGACTGTCATTGCGACAGTGATCAAAACGGGATTCTTGGTGTCAATAAGGGCAAACATGGGAAAGGCCCAGACGGCGAAAGCTACTCCACCAGAGAGGATGACGGGTCGACGACCAACGTGGTCGGAGATCGCTGAACTGAACCAGTCGCTGAGTCCGTAGAAGACGAATGCAATGGTCAGGGCAATGAGACTTACACCCGCGTCGAGCTTAAGGCTGATGGTGATGTAGCTGAGCAACCAAGTCACCAACACGTATGCGAGCGTACCAAATCCAAAACTGATTCCGGCTGCGAGGAGAAGCTCTTTGGGGTTGGTCTTGATGACTTCCAGGATGGGTTTGCGGGTGGTCTTACCCTCAGCCTCTGCGGCCTTGAACACCGGCGTCTCTTTGAGTCGAAGCCGAATAACCAGACCAGTCACCACGAGAATTATCGACAGCAGGAACGGTACCCGCCATCCCCACGCTTCGAAGGTCTCCGTTGGCATGAAACTCAAAGCGAAAAGCACGCCGGTGGATAACAGCCCGCCGATCGCTGATGATGCTGGGATCAGTCCGGTGTAAAACCCGCGCTTGGCTGGCGGAGCCGTTTCACTCACCATCAGAATGGCGCCGCCGTATTCCCCACCGAACGAGAAACCCTGCACAAATCGCAATATCACGAGGAAGATCGTTGCCCAAAAGCCGATCGCGGCATAGGTCGGAAGTAGCCCGATGGCGGTGGTTGAAATGCCGGCGATGAGCAGCATGGCGACAAGGACCCGTTTCCGACCATGCAGGTCCCCAACATGTCCAGCTACCAAGCTGCCCAGCGGGCGGGCAATGAAACCGACCGCATACGTGGTGAAAGATGCAAGCAGTGCAGCGGTCGGGTCGAAACTCGGGAAGAACAATTTGCCGAAAACCAGAGCTGCCACCGATCCGTACAGGACGAAATCGTATTGCTCGATGATGTTGCCAACGACGCTGCCGGCAACAGTGCGGTGCAGCAATTTCTTTTGTTCTGGTCCGAACTCCGTAGATTCTGCGGTGTGGACAGTTGCCACGGCTTTCTCCGCAGTCGATGGATTTGTCAGCAGGGCCTGCGACTTCGTTGTCCGCATATATTCTCCTGGGTTTTTCGCCGGCAATTAGACATGGCCGGGCTGCACATGACCTCCGGTTCGAGGCTTCTCTTCTGCCATCGCTCCGGTACGCCGACGCTACTTCGCCCAAAACGACGCGTCAAGGAAAATGCTCACATTAATTTAGCTACTCTCGCATTATGCGATTTGTGACACAGGTTCGGCTACAGTGCAACTACCCGCCCATAGGACCAAGGCGCTAAGCGGAGCCTCCCCGTGCCCTACCTGAGAGCGCTGCACCCTATAGTCATAGCGGTCGGCATCACAGTCCCACGCGGCTCCAGGCAGTCATCCCCGACGATCAAATATTTCCGGGTGATCGAGCAGGGCAATGCGCGTTTTGCGGACATGCATCCCCAGCAATTCCTCCGCGGACCGGATGTCGCGCCGGCGGATGGCCGCCAGCAGCAGCCGATGTTCTAAGTTCGTGTCCTCCAGCCCCTCAGGCCCGATTAGCTGCACATATGCGCGCCGGTAATGCTGGGTGGTGTTCCAGAGCCTCTCCACCATCTCCAGCAGCGTTGGCAAGCCAGCATCCTGAAAACTCAGCAGGTGGAATTGGCGATCCAACTCAACAAAATCCTCCACCACTGTGCAATTTTCCATCTCCGCCGACAACTGAGCGAGCCTGTCCATGGTTTCCTGGCTGACGTTGTCGATTGCCTGTCCCAGCGCGAGGGGCTCGATTCGTTCGCGGATGAGATAAGTTTCCTGGCACTCAGCGAGGTTCATGGAGCTGACCCACGCCCCGGATGAGGCGACGAGCGTGACGAGCCCATGTGCTTCAAGAATGCGCAAGGCCTCACGGATCGGAAGTCTGCTGACTCCGAATTCTTCCGCGATCTGCTCCTGGCGGATCCTGGTCCCGGGAGGCAGGTGTCCATCCAGGATCCTTTGGCTCAGTTCGTCTGCGATGCGCTGGCTCGCAGCGCCCGACTTCTTCAAAAGCACTGCTTCGGTTGCCATGCACCCAGCATACGCAAACATGGCTGAATGGATCCATTCAAGGAAGAATGGCGCGCTTTCAAGGGATGTTCTCCTTGAATTGGATCCATTTGCTTGCCTATGGTGAGACGAACGCAAAAGCCATGCACGTACGCCCATGGGAGCCAAAGATGTCAACCACTACGCCCTTGACCTACTCGACAGAGTGCACGGAGCTGAGCACAACCCGTGACGACTGGGATGCGGCAGCTCCCGAGTTGCTCGAATCCATGCTGGTTCACATGCACACCATCCGCATCTTTGAGGAAGTTGTCCTGCAGTTGGCAGCAGAGGGCCTGGTACACGGCCCCGCCCATTCCAGCATTGGCCAGGAAGGCGCTGCCGTGGGGTCCATACTCGCGCTGCAGGGAACGGACGGCGTCAACGGCACCCACCGCGGCCATCACCAGTTCCTGGCAAAAGGTCTGGCCTATCTGTCCCCGAACGGTATGTCAATCATCGACGGCATAAAGAACGACCAAATCACTGAGTTCATCCGGCGGACGATGTCGGAGATCTTGGGTCTCAAGGCCGGCTTCAGCGGTGGCCGCGGCGGATCAATGCACCTGCAGTGGCTTGAGGCCGGTGCCCTGGGCACTAACGCAATCGTGGGTGGCGGGGTGCCACTTGCCGCGGGCAATGCCTGGGCTCAGCGTCATGACGCAGAAGTCCACGACGACGGCGGTCTGGCGAGCAGTATGGGCGTCACGGTGACCTATTTCGGCGACGGCGCCTCAAATATCGGTTCGACTCTGGAAACACTCAATTTGGCCGCTGCCTGGCGTCTGCCGCTCTGCTTCTACATCGAAAACAATCTCTATGCCGTCTCCACCCACGTTGCCGACGTCACCGGGGAACCTCGGCTGGCGGCCCGTGGGCCCGGCTTCGGAATCAGGTCCTGGCGAGTGGACGGCATGGATCCCCTTGCTGTTTACCTTGCCCAGAAGGCTGCAGTGGATCACATGCGCGCCGGCATGGGTGCAACACTCATCGAGGCGGAGACATACCGCTATTTCCACCAGAACGGCCCCTTCCCCGGCAGCGCTTTTGGATACCGGACGAAGGAGGAGGAGAAGCAGTGGCGTGATCGTGATCCCTTGGCCAAACTGGCCACAGAGATGACCCGGCGTGGCCTCCTCACGGACGAACAACTCAGTGATCTCACCTCGCACATCACTGAGCAAATTACGCGAATTGTTGAAGAAATCACGGAGAAGGACCCGGAAAGCGCCAAGGGCGCCCGCCGGATCCGCCCCGCTCTTTGGCCGGATCCCACGTCTGTAGACCGGGATATCAGGAGCGAACCCGCTTTGACTGGCTCAGCGCCCGGCGAAGATGCCGAAGCCGGGACTGTTGAGCGTCGCTTCGTGGATGCCATCGCAGATGTGCTCGGCCGCCGAATGGACCTCGACCCGGGCGTACTTGTCCTCGGCGAGGATGTGCACCGGCTCAAAGGCGGCACCAACGGGGCTACCCGCGGGCTGAAGGATACTCATCCCGACCGCGTCTTGGGAACTCCAATCAGCGAAAACGCCTTCGCAGGTTTAGCAGGCGGCCTGTCCATGACCGGGCGTTACAAGCCGGTCGTGGAGTTCATGTACTCAGACTTCCTGTGGGTAGCCGCTGACCAGATTTTCAACCAGATCGGCAAGGCCCGGCATATGTTCGGCGGCCAGTCCTCCATGCCTGTGGTTCTTAGGTCCAAGGTGGCAATGGGAGCAGGCTATGGCTCCCAGCACTCCATGGATCCGGCTGGCATCTTTGCCAACAACCCGGGCTGGCGCATCGTAGCGCCGTCCACGCCGCAAGACTATATCGGGCTGATGAATACCGCTTTGGAACTCCAAGACCCGGTGCTCGTTCTTGAGCACGTAGACCTCTACGGAACCAAGGGAAGAATTCCCGAAGGCAATCTCGACTATCAGTTGCCGGTTGGCAAGGCAGCCGTGCGCCGAGCCGGGCAAGGCGTCACCGTCCTCAGCTACCTGAACATGGTGGACGTTTCGCTTCAGGCCGCCGAGCAGCGCCTTGACCTCGATCCCGAAATCATCGATCTGCGATGGCTCGACCGAGCCTCCCTGGATTGGGACACGATCGGCACATCAATCCAGAAAACGAACAACGTGCTGATCGTCGAGCAGGGTGCCCGCGGCACTTCCTACGGCGGCTGGCTGGCTGACGAGATTCAGCGCAGATTCTTCGACCATCTGGACCAGCCCATCCAGCGCGTTACAGGCAAGGAAGCTGCTCCGAGCATCTCGAAAGTCCTTGAGGCTGCCGCCAATGCCGATCTTGAGGACGTCCTTGCTGGCTTCGACGAAGTAGCCCGCAATCTCGGCCTTTCCTGAACCGGAACCATCGAAGGACATTCACTATGGCAACCATCATCACCATGCCGGCAGTAGTGGCCGACGCCACTGAGGCAGCTCTTCAAGACTGGCTTGTGAAAATAGGCGACACCATCGCAGCAGGTCAACCGATCGCAGAAATTGAGACTGAGAAGGCCACTGTCGAACTGCAGGCTGAGTTTCCCGGCACGGTAGGCAGACTGTTGATCAGACCCGGAACTTCCGTGGGCGTCGGGGAGCCCATTGCTGTGCTGGTCGAAGCCGGCGAGGACGAAGCTTTGATCGATCAGCAGATTGCCTCGGCCGGCGGCGCATCGCACAGTCTCGCAGAACATCCCGTCCCCGAGGACACTGAAGCGCCAGCTACCCGCCGGGACACCCGGCCTACGGCTCCAGATTCAACCTCGGACCCATCCACCCAAGTTCAGGGTGCGGGCTCGCGGGTGTTCGGCTCACCGCTGGCCCGCAAGCTCGCGAAAGAACTAGGCATCGAACTTTCAACCTTGACAGGCTCCGGACCCAACGGAAGGATCCTCCGCGGGGATGTAGAAGCTGCCCGCATGCAGCGGGCCATTACCCCCGAATCAGCCCCGGGGTCGGGAGAATCCATTCCACGGTCCCCATCGGCCGCGCAGCATGGACAGAGCGTGCAGAACTTCCAGGACGTACCTTTGTCAGGCATGCGCAAAGCCATCGCACGACGGCTTACAGAGTCGAAGACCACTGTTCCCCACTTCTACGTCTCAATCGACGTGGAAATGGACTCCCTCTTGGACCTGCGCAAGCAGATCAATGAGGACACGACTGCTCATGCACAGAAAACAACGGTCAATGACTTGGTCCTTAAGGCCTTGGGCGGTGCCCTTGTGGACGTGCCCGCCGCAAACGCTTCTTGGCAAGGAGGCGCCATCCGCCGCTATTCCACTGTGGATGTCTCTGTAGCCATCGCCACGACGGACGGGCTCCTCACCCCGGTCGTCCGGGGCCTGGACAACCTTTCGATCAGCTCGCTGGGAAAGGTCATGGGCGACTACAAAGAACGGGCCGGCACCGGCCGCATCCGGCAGCAGGAGCTGGACGGCGGGTCCTTCAGCCTGACGAACCTGGGAATGTACGGGGCACGGCAATTCTCCGCAATTCTCAACCCGCCCCAGGCCGGGATCCTGGCCGTGGGGGCGGCTGAGCAACGTCCCGTGGTCCGCGGCGGTCAGTTGGCAATTGCCACTGTCATGAGTTGCACACTCTCCGCAGACCACCGCGTGATCGATGGTGCGGTGGCTGCGCAGTTGTTGGCCGCCTTCAAGAAACGCATTGAAAGCCCGTTGAGCATCCTCCTGTAGTCGCATCCCCACTGAACCTGTCGCGGAAAGACGCGGCATCCAGCGTAAAGGCCCATACTCATGACACAAGTAACGGTAGAGCAAGACGAATTGCCAGGGGAGCTGCTGCAGGCATCCCGTAAGTCCGCTGGGCACGTCATTGTTGACACTCTTGCCTCCCACGGGATCAAGCGGGCCCATGTGGTACCTGGCGAGAGCTTCCTTGACGTTCTGGACGGTCTTCACGACTCCTCCATCGAGACCATCGTGTGCCGCCATGAGGGCGGGGCCACGTATATGGCCGAGGCCGACGGCAAGATGAACCAGCTGCCGGGAATTGCGATGGTGACCCGTGGACCCGGCGCAGCCAATGCCCACGTCGGCCTGCACACCGCATGGCAGGATTCCACTCCCATGGTTCTGTTCGTGGGGCTGATCCCTTTCGCCCACAGGGACCGGGAGGCCTTCCAGGAGTTCGACATCAAAGCGTGGTTCGATACCGGCGCCAAACGTGTGATGGTCCTCGATCACGCCGAACGTGCCTCCGAAATCGTCGCTGAGGCCCTCTTCGCGTCCATGAGCGGAAGGCCCGGTCCCGTCGTCGTCGGACTTCCCGAGGACGTGATCCGCCAGCAGATCCCTGCCGACCTTCATCCGCCCATTCCGGTCGCCACCGGCGGAATGACCACTGTGGACGCGGCCGCACTGGCCGAGGCCCTGGCCGCGTCAAAGAAGCCATTGTTCGTCACCGGCGGAAACGACTGGACCCAGGAAGGTGCCGACCAGCTCACCGAATGGCTCGAAAAACACCAGATACCCGCCGCAGCTGAATGGCGCACTGAAGGCACCATCCCCTTTGGTTCCCCTTCCTACGTTGGCCCCATTGGTTACGGCCGTCCCCGCCCCACCTACGACCTCCTCGAAGAAACTGACCTGCTCATCTTCGTTGGCACGGTTCCCGGAGACGTCATAACCGACGGATTCCTCTGCCGGCAGGACTGGAACAATAAGAACTTCCTGGTCACCATCGACCCATCCCTCCGTGGCCGCTCCGGACCAGTCTCCTACCAAATCCTGGCCAAGCCGGACGTCTTTGTCCGCGACTTGGCCAAGATCGAACTTCCCGTGAAGGACGAATGGGTGAATTGGACGGCGAAGATGCGCAGGGAACAGGAGGCCTTCGCTGCGCTCCCCTCTGCGATGCCGACGGCGGGTCCCGCACGGATGGACACTCTGATGGCCAACCTTGTCCCCACGTTGCCTGCCGACGCCATGATCACCCTTGGCGCCGGAGAGCACACCAACTGGGCACATCGCTACTTCCCAACGCAGCGCTACGCCTCGATGATCAGCGCCCGCAATGGCTCCATGGGCTATTCCATACCGTCCGCCATCGCCGCGTCCTTGGAATACCCGGGCAGGCGAGTGGTGACGATTGCCGGTGACGGGGAATTCCTCATGAACGGCCAGGAACTGGCCACCGCGGCCCAGTACGGCGCCACTCCCCTGGTCATCGTTATGGACAACCAGGAATATGGCACCATCCGCACCCACCAGGAAAGGCACTATCCGCAGCGAGTCTCAGGCACTCAGTTGAAGAACCCGGAGTTCGCGCTCATGGCACAAGCTTTTGGTGGCTTCGGAATCAAGGTAGAACATGATGCAGACGTTCCTGCCGCTATCCAAGCGGCGCTGACTGCCATCGAAGAAAACAACGTGTTTGCCCTCATCCATTTATTGGTTGAGCAGAGAGTCAAGGCTTACTAAACCGTTCCCGGCCCCACTGTTCCATCCTTCTAATTCTTAAGGACTTCCCTCTATGACTGTTTCTGCGCTGTCCCCTGCCGTTTCATCTGAACGCGAAGCTGCGCTTCTCGAGTCTGTTCCCACCGGTCTGTTGATCGGTGGGCAGTGGCGTGACGCTTCCGACGGCGGCACCTTTGACGTCCACGATCCGTCCACCGGCGAGGTTTTGGCTACGCTGGCTTCCGCCACGAGCCAGGACGCCGTAGCCGCCCTCGATGCTGCCGACGCCGTGCAAGCTTCCTGGGCGAGGACCGCACCGCGAGAGCGCGCCGAAATCCTGCGCCGCGCCTTCGACCTGGTCATCGAGCGAGCTGAAGACTTCGCCCTGCTCATGACCTTGGAGATGGGTAAACCATTGGCCGAAGCCCGCGGTGAAGTCACCTATGGGGCCGAGTTCCTGCGTTGGTTCTCCGAGGAAACGGTCCGTGACTACGGCCGGTACCTCACCACGCCCGAGGGCAAGAACAAGATCCTGGTGCAGCACAAACCCGTTGGTCCGTGCCTGCTGATCACGCCGTGGAACTTCCCGCTCGCCATGGCCACCCGCAAGGTCGCGCCTGCGATCGCCGCCGGCTGCACCATGGTCCTCAAACCAGCCAAACTCACCCCGCTGACCGCTCAGTACTTCGCCCAAACCATGCTCGACGCCGGCCTGCCCGCCGGAGTCTTGAACGTCGTCGCCTCCTCATCTGCTTCAGGGATCTCCGGCCCTTTGCTGGCTGACCCTCGCCTGCGGAAGATCTCCTTCACCGGCTCCACCCCGGTGGGCAAACGACTAATGGCAGATGCAGCGCAAAACGTCCTGCGTACCTCCATGGAACTCGGCGGCAACGCCCCGTTCATCGTGTTTGGGGACGCAGACCTCGATGCCGCGGTAGCAGGGGCAATGGCCGCGAAAATGCGGAACATGGGCGAGGCCTGCACCGCAGCCAACCGGTTCCTGGTCCACTCCTCCGTCGCAGCGGACTTCACCCGAAAGTTCGCGAGTGCCATGGGAGCCCTGGTGACCGGCCGCGGCACCGAACCGTCCACCCAAGTTGGTCCTCTGATCGACGCCGGAGCCCGGGACGACGTGCACGCCTTGGTGAGTGCCGCCGTCGACGCCGGTGCTACCGCCCTCACCGGTGGTAAGTCTGTGGACGGTCCCGGCTACTTTTATCCGCCCACCGTGCTGGCGGACGTACCCAATGACGCGGACATCCTCCGCCAGGAGATCTTCGGACCCGTAGCCCCGGTAACCTCCTTCGACACCGAAGACGATGCCATCCGCCTGGCCAACGCCAGCGAATACGGCCTCGCCTCCTACCTCTACAGCCGCGACATCAACCGTTTACTCAGGGTCGCGGAGCAGATCGAATTCGGCATGGTGGGCTTCAATGCCGGCGTCATCTCCAATGCCGCCGCACCCTTCGGTGGAGTCAAACAATCAGGCCTCGGCCGCGAAGGCGGCTCCGAAGGCATCGCCGAATACACCACCACGCAGTACATCGGCATCGCAGACCCCTACGCAGTCTGATACCGCACAAAGCCAAAGCGCCTGCTGGCCCCGTCATGGGGCTGGCAGGCGCTTTGCCATCGGTTCACGGACGGGAGCCGCTGCAGGAGCAGGCTAACGGGAGAATTCGGTCGGCGGACTTTCGATCCAGTCGAGGTAGATCGGGTCCTCCGGATACCAGGCTCCCCAGTGCGAGACACGGGGAACATTCACGACGTCCCAATCGGCGTTGACGGGCCGTACATCGATCCAGTCCCAGATGCATGTGCGATGAAGGATCTTCCACACCCCGTCGCGCTTCTCGCACAAGTCGCGGTAGCGGCCGGCTTGGAACATGGTCACTTCGGGATCTTTGAACGGAACTACGCAGATGAACATGCTCTCGCGCTTGGCGCGGTCCCCGTCGATCTCGGACAGCACATTGGAAATGTGGTGGCTGCAGCTGTGGATTTTATCGTGCCAGGTCATGGCAGCATCTGCCCAGCCGTGGCCGTTTCCAACGTAGCTGCCGTGATCGTCGAAAGAATCAGGCCAGTAGGTGGATCTCATCAGCTCGTGGTCGTGCCGGTCGGCGCCCCTCGCATACAGCATCAGGTTGTCGTGGAGGGCCTGCTTGTCATACAGCTCAGTCAATTGAGCATCTGTCAGGGACATAAATCCAGCTCTTTCTACTCATGCACCGGGCCTGCTTCTTTGCTGGCCCCGCTTGGAACAACGCTAGGAGCTGAAGCTGTAGGGCAAATAGGTATTCCCGTGCCATGAGGTTATGAAACAGCGTCAATCATGGGCGGCCAGCGGTTTTTTAGAACTTTCGCGCTCCAACCCGGACCGGTTCAACATTCTTCAACGCCTCGTTCAGCCGCTCGGCCGAAACGGGTCCTGCTGCGGATTCGAGCAGCTTCTCGTCCGGGGTCGAGGGATCGGCCACGTACAGCCTGGTGTAGGCCGTGGTTTCCGGTTCGAAACGCCAACTCTCAGCCAGCGGACCGGCGTCCACAGTGTCGAAGCCCAGTTGGTCAATGAGTCTGACCACCTTGGCTTTGGCAAAGGCGTCATCTCCCGCAACCGGCAGTGCTGTCCGGTCAGCGGCACCGGAAGGACGCGCCAGTTCGGGGATGTGATGGGCCAGGATGTTGTTGAACGCTTTGGTCAGTCCGGCTCCCGGGAAGTGCCGAAGAACCAACTCACTGGTGGTCAGCCTTTCCTCGTCCAGTTCAGCAACCCTTCCATCCCGGAACGGGTAGTAGTTGGAGGTGTCCAGTATCGCCTTGCCGGCGAGGAGCGAAGCAGGAATGGACGTGTGTGCCGTCAACGGTATGGACAACACGACGACGTCTCCGGCCTCAGCCGCCTGTTCAAGGGAACCTGCGGACGCCAGGGGTCCCAACTCTGCCACTAGGCTGGCAAGACTCTCCGGCCCGCGGGAATTGGCCATTACTACAGGGACGCCAGCGTTTACGGCCAGACGAGCGATTGCAGTGCCAATGTTGCCGCTGCCAATGATTCCAAGATTGGACATATGTGTTTCCTCTAAGTGAGTGGTCGATGGACGGGAACGTCAAAGCTGCGGCCCGATGCGGGCCCGCACATATTGAGGACCTAGAGGTCCGCTTTCCGGGACTTCTGGATCTCATCCTCCAGGAGGCCGCCCCGGGTCATACGCCGAAGCGATAGCCGGGACGTGCCCTGTCGCATCGAGCACGTTGTCCAGCCAGACCACTCTGTTAGCGAACCGCTTGGCCTTGTGCGGAGCTGTCCACCGGTAGGTATCATTTTCCCAGTTGACCTTCAGTCGACGACGGGATGTCAACGCAGTGAAAGTGTGAATGAGCCATGGATTCCCCAAACCGTCTGCCACCACCAGGTCCGGTCCCGGGAGGAGACCGAGGAGATCCTTGGGTTCCAGACCAGTTTCTTCAAACAACTCCTCAAGGGTCTGCTGTTCGGGTGTGGCTCCGGCTTCCATAAAGCCGGTAATGCAATGCCAGAGGCCACTGTCGTGACCGAGATTTCGGCTCCTTCTGAACAGGGCAATTTTGTCCCGCCACTGGACGACGGCCGCTATCACGGTATGACCCAGTGGGATGTCGCGGGCAGCGTGAGAGGAAAAACTAACGCCGGACGCCGTTTCAATGGCGCTCATAACTTCCTTCCATCACTCCACCAGGGTCAACATGGTTAGACGACGTCGATCGACTGAGCGTTAACAAGCTCGCGGAACTTGGCGCCGTGCCAAATGAGCGGTTCGTTGTCGCCGACTCCGAGCTTCTCAACTTCAAGGAGCGCCATCCAGTGGTCGCCGGCTTCTGACACCTCGTGGATCGAGCACTCAAGCCACAATGCCGCGTCTTCTATGAAGACGGCCCCGTTCTCCCCGACGTCGATTGCCACCTGCTCAAAACGTGCGGCGCGGTCCTTGCCTGCGAGCTTTTGGGTCAGATGTCCCTGACCCTTGCCAAAGATCGACACCCCGAGTGAAACTGCATCCTTAATTTGTTCCCAAGTCTCCGACGACTTCTGCACAGCTACGGCGACGAGACATGGTTCGAGCGACACTCCAACCATGAACGAAGATGCCACGAGCGCATGCTTCTCCTCACCGGCTTCGACCGCGAGCACCGCAACACCGGAGGGAAACTGTGCAAAAGTGCTTCGTACCTTCAAAGGATCGTTGCCGAATGAACTGACCTTCGGCCTGGTCAAATATTTCTGGCTCATGGTTGGTCTTCCAGTTATGCAGCGGTCTGTCCACCGTCGATGGGGAGAGCGATACCCGTGATGAACGAAGACTGGTCGCTCGCCAGGAAAAGAACAGCATCCGCGATTTCTTCTGCGGTTCCGACGCGACGCAAGGGCACCATATTGATCAGATAGTCGGCTGCCGCGGGGTTTTCCGCGAGAGCTTCCTCCATCATTGGGGTCCTGATGGGGCCGGGGCAGATGGAGTTTGCCCGGATATTCTGCTCTGCATATTCAAGGGCGATAGTACGGGTCAGCCCGAGGAGCCCGGTCTTAGCGGCACTGTAACTGCCGTACAAAGGCGTACCCATCAGCGCCGCTGCCGAAGCCACGTTGACTATCGATCCACCGCCGCGCTGCGCCATGGCTGGAACGGCGTACTTCATCGTGAGGAATGCGCCCCGGAGATTCACGTTGATCATCTTGTCAAAGTCAGATTCCAGCGCCTCATGGTGTTGCACCATTGGAGCATTGGCACCCGCAATGTTGCAGAGAATGTCCAGTCCGCCAAACTCGCTGACAGCCAGGTCGACCATTGCCTTTGCGTCTGCGGCCTTTGAGATGTCGGCTTGAATCGGCACCGTGCGTTCTCCGAGCTCCACAGCAGTTTTCTCTTGGGCTCCCGAGAAGTCTGCCAACACGATGTTCGCGCCGTGCTGATGAAACAGGCGGGCAGCCGCCAAACCCATGCCTGAACCGGCACCGGTGATGATGGCGGTCTTGCCTTCGAGTATGTTGCTCATTGTCGTTCCTTAATATCCGTGTGGATTGTGGGTGGTCGGCGCCTTAGCGTCGAGGGCCGGATGTGGGTACTGAACTCGACAAGTTCACTGGATCTCCTTTGATGTCAGTGTGTCGGCTTTCGCTGCTTAGTCCGCCCACAATTAACGCTAAGAGCGGGTGGGTTTGCACCGGCATGGCCATCGGCGCCAACAAGGAAGGAAACTGCGCCAAAATAATGCCCCCGTCAGTGCAAGCCGGGTGTGACAGTGACCTGGGCGTCGCCAAATACATGGCAAGCAAGAACAAAAAGTTCCCCGGCAGCCGTACTGGATGACCAGCACGGCTGCCGGGGAGCTCGCGGTGACCTACTTCGCCGTGAGAACGGCGTCTCGGCCCCGGCCCTCAATCACGGTTGGTTCTGGATTGCCAGTAGATAAGCCCTTAGTAAAAACGAAGCCGCGGTAGTCATCGGAGACGACTTCCTCCACCTTCTTGACGTACTTGTCAAAGCCACCGGCGTACGGGATGAAATAGCGCGAACCGTCATATTTGTTGACGTGGACCATGTAGTTGTCCACGGCCCGGCGCAGTAGCGGCGCTGCAATCTCATTGCAGTGATCGCCCCACTCCCGTTCCGCCTCCAAACTCGCCTCAATGCGTGTGGCGTCCTTCTTTTCCGCGTGCGCAATGATGTCCGCCACAAAATCGACGTGCTGGTTATTCCCTACGAAGAAGTTTGCCAGCACACTTGGACTTTGTGCGCCGGTGAGCATAAACAGGTTCGGGAATCCATGGGTCATGACACCCAAATGGGTCTGCGGCTTGTGCTTCCACCGGTCGCTCGGCTGCTGACCGAATTCGTTTCGGACGTTGGCCTGGTCCAAGGCGCCCGTAAATGCCTCGAACCCTAGGGCGAAGACGATCAGGTCAACTTCGTACTCGTTGTTTCGGGTTTTGATCCCGGTCTTGGTGATCTGTTCGATAGGTTCACTTCTCAAGTCAACGAGGCTGACATTGCTCTGATTGAAGATCGGGTAATAGCCGGTATCAATGCACAGGCGTCGGATGCCAATCGGGTAGGACGTGGGCATCAACTTCTCAGCGGTCGCGGGATCATCGATCATGTCGCGGATCTTGCCGCGGACGAATTCTGCGACGACGTTGTTGACGTCGATGTCCGTCCCCTGGTCGGAGAAAGTTCCCAAGAGTGTCTGGCCCCCGAACGCCCATCTGGATTCGAGAATCTGCTGCTGCTGTTCCTCGGAGAAGTCTGAGGCCTTGCCCGCAAAACCCTGCATTACATAGCCGACCGGCGAGTTGTACGACTCGTCGCGCAGTTGCAGAACCTTCTTATTGAGGCGCGCCTTCTTCCGCGTGTCCGCAGGCCCATTGTGTGCAGGAATTGAGTAGTTCGGGGTTCGTTGCAGGACATGGAGTTGCCCGGCAGTCTTTGCGATCTCCGTGGCAGCCTGCACACCCGACGATCCCGTTCCGATGAGTGCCACGCGCTTGCCGGCGATTTCTACGGGTGTTTGGGGCCAGTGTGCGGTCTGATACCACTGTCCTTCGAAGTCATCGAGTCCCGGAAAATCCGGCTTACGCGGCTTGGAAAGCTGTCCGGTTGCCATCACCAGGTAGCGCGCCCATACCGTGCGGCCAGTATTGGTCTTGATGAGGTACTTGTTCTCGTGGGGCTGCCAGTCGGCGGATGTCACCCACGTGTTCAGCGAGAGGTTGCGGCGCACATCGAGGCGGTCCGCCACGTAGTTGAGGTACCGCAGAATCTCGGGCTGTGCGGCGTAACGCTCACTCCAATCCCAACCCGCGTAAAGCTCAGGGTCAAACATGAAGGCATAGCTGTGGCTCTCCAGGTCGACGCGGGCACCCGGATATGCGTTGTGATACCAGACGCCCCCGACACCGTCGGCTCCTTCGAAGCCGTGTACGTTGTGGCCCAGATCGGCGAATCGGTGAAGGGCATAAATGCCGCCCATTCCCGCGCCGATCACGACGACGGAATATTCTTCCGTCTCGCCTGTGGGGTTCTGGACGTGATTTCCTACTTTAGATAAACCCACCGGATCTCCTTTGATGTCAGTGCGTCGGCTTCTGCGCCGATCCTTGTTCACAAATAACGCTAAGAGCCGCCGGTGTTGGACCGGCATGGCAATAGATGCCAATAAGGCGGGAAAATGCGTCAGCTGTTCATATGGTCCACGAATGGGTCAGACGATCCGGGCCTCGGCCAGCGAGACGACCGCGACAGCGCTCGTCGATTCCACGCCCAACTGGTTCATGGCCTTCACTGTGACCTCGGCGCATGCTCCACGATGCTCATCGCGGAACGTACGGGTGACCTCGCCTCCAATCCACTGGGTGTCGCCGAAGACACCCGGCTGTTTTATTCGTACCGAAAGCGAGACGAGATCCGCGTCGTCCCCCATCCAGTTGGTCACGCAGTGTGCCATCCACGACACCCGCTGGTTGCCGTTGTCGTATGCGCCCGGCATACCGATGGCGTGCGCCATCGCAGCATCCTGGTGCCCCAGGCTGGGGAACGGCTCGGAAAGGAAGTGCTCAGAACCCAAGTTTGTTGGCGCGCTTGGGTCCCCGTTCCGCACCCGCTCCTGCTGCCGAACGCGGGTCTCAACACCGCGATAGCCTGCGGTACCGATTGCCCCGGCATAGTATGCGGTCATGGTGATAAGGTCGAGCGGACCCTTCACTACCTGCGGTAAAACGTCGCCAACGGACACGGTCTCTGCAAAGCGAGTTCGCTGCCCACGGATCTCCTCAGCCAGAATCGCGGCGCGAATCTGTTCCTTCTCCTCGTCGGTGTAGACATGGGGGTCCCGAGGCTCGTGCATACGCTGCCCCTCGGAGCGTCGAGCCACACAGACGATGGTGTTGCGAACGATTCCCACAAGCTCCTCGCCAACAAAGTAGTCAGTCCGCCCCACCTGCTCCACCAAGCGACCGGAGCGGCGGCCCACACGCTCACGAACATCTTCGACGAAGGCTCGGGCACGGACACGCTCACCCAGGCGGATCGGCCGGCGGAAGTCGAGGTCAGCACCCAGGTGTATAGCTTGGATGCCCTCTGACATCCCCATCGCAACTTCGGCATCGCACACGGAATAGAGGAATGTAGGGGGTGCGATCCTTATGCCGTAACGCGTTGCCTGCGCGTACGAATCCGACAACCACAGCGGGTTCTCATCCCCTATCCCCCAGGCGTAGTGCCGTATTGAGTCGGTGCTGGCCTCCTCGTTCCATTGCACAACAACAGCTGACTGACCGATGAAGCTCTTCATGTAGGCGACGTCGTCATCGGTAATCTGCCGGGCAGGTACAACAATCGTGGCCGTGGTCATGGTGTTGCTCCTGGCCTGGGGGTGTAAACCGACACGACGGCATCGACAACGGTGACGGTAGCTGATGTCGGGTCGGCAAGGATCGGATTGAACTCGAACTCGTGAATGTTCCCGCGCTGTTCCGCCCAAGCAAGAATGTCCATCACCGTAGTGGTCAGCGTGTCGAGGGTCTGCTCGATGCCCTCACCCCGAAGACTGGAGGCCACCACGCGCGAATCGCCAATGGCTTGACGGACTTCCGGCCGGGACACTGGTAGCGGGAGGATGCTGATGTCGTCAAGCGCCTCCGTCATCCCGCCTCCCGCGCCGATGACCAGGACTGGACCGAACTCTGGATCGCGACGCAGTCCCACCAGGACTTCGGTCTTCCCTGGAGCCATCGCTTGGACAGAAATGGTCGCGGCCTTCCCTTGAATGGATGCGAGCTGGGACCCTGCGGCGCGGGCGCCGTCTGAGTCCTTGACGCCGATGAACACGCCTCCGACGTCTGCCTTATGAAGGATTTCTGCATCATCAATCTTGATGGCAACGGGGAAACCGACCTCCTCGGCAGCCCGCACGACGTCGTCAACATCGCGGACTGCGCGGCTTGCCGGTACAGGAACGCCGGACTTCGCGAGCGATTCGGCCGCCTCCCGCCACGTCAGGTTAGACGTCCCGCCGGTTGGCACACTCTTCAGCACCTCCCCCACCAGATTGCCGCGCTTGGCACGCGTGCTCTGGACCCGCGCCCAGGAGGCGGCGGCCGAAATGGCATCCAGTGCGCGCCCGGCTGTAGGAAGGGACAGGACACCTGCCTTGCGCAGGATTCCGGCCTGGTCTGCCGTAATCCGGTCGTCTTCGGACAACGGGACCACCATGAGGCGCACTCCCGCTGGGATGGTCATCGCAGCGATACCGGCCGCCAGCTCATCGAAGTCGTGCGCAAGCCGGGTGGCCGTGACAATAACCCAACCGCCCGGCGTCGTGCTGAGAACCTGCCCCACAATCCGAAGGTAATCGGCGGTTGTTGACTGTACGCCAACGTCGATCGGATTGCCGAGGTGATTGCTGCCCACGGCCTCGCCTATCGAGCGAAGTGCTGCCGGGTCAAGATCGCGGAACGTCAGGCCGCGGTCGTCGGCGAGGTCATTCCAAAGCCCTACCTGGGCGCCGGAGGTGGTGACGACGGTCAGCTCCTGCTCGCGGTCGGAAAGCCGCCCATGGAAGACGTCGAATGTCTCGGTTAGATCAAGGAGTTCCTCCGGCGAGGTGCACACCATCCCGAAACGGTGGCGGAGGACGCTCAAAGCGACGCGACCGCTGCCGGCAAGCTTGCCGGTATGGGACTGGGCGCTCATGGCTCCTCGTGTGGATCGCCCCAGCTTCAGCACGATGACCGGGATACCGCGGTCCCCTGCCGCAGTTGCTGCGGCCTCCAGGTCATCGTTCGCGCTGAAGCTCTCTACGATGCATGAGAGGACATGCGTGTCCGGATCCGCGCCCAGCCACTGCGCCCAGTCGGTAAAGCCCGTAGAGATCTCGTTTCCGGAGCTCGCCCAAGCGCTCAACCCGCTCGCACCCCGTGCCGCGAGGGACTGCATGAGGGCATTTCCCAGTCCCCCGCTTTGGCTGAAAAGCGCCACGTTACCGGTCGGGATCGCGTTGCGCTGCAGGACCGATGAGAAGGTTGCAGTCAGCGACCGGCCCACGTGCATGAAGCCGATGCAGTTCGGGCCAATGAGTCGCGTGGTGCCCTTGGCCAATTCCGCACGGATAAGCTCGTCACGGTCATGCCGCCCGGATTCGCCGAAGCCGGCTGCAAACGCGACAGCGAAGGGGACGCCGAGCGCAACGCATTCACGAAGATCTTCGATGACCCGGTCGGCGGGTCCTACCAAGACGGCAACGTCAGGTACTTCGGGGAGATCAGAAAGTGTCTCCACAGTGGGGACACCGAGCACTTCCTTGTGCACGCTGCTGACAGCGTAATACCGCCCTTCGAACCCTAGGCGGGAGAGGTAATCAAGTGTCCGCCCTGAGGTTTTCCACGGGTCCCGTGAGGGGCCGACCACGGCCACGCTCTCTGCCTTCAGTGGGTTGTCATTACGCACGGGGCTCACAACGGCTTTACTGTCCAACACTTAAATTCCTCCAGTCCGTCGCACGGTCCCAGGCCTGCGGGTGGCTGGGACCTCTATTGCCTCGACCACCACGCCGAGATCACGATCGGTGTCAAAGTAGGCGAATCCGCCGTCGCCATCCTGCCCATAACCGCGCGCGGTTTGTGTAATGCGGTAACCGGACTCTTCCATGAGCGAGATTGCCGCATCCAGGTTCTCAACGAAAACACCCAGGTGGTGTAATCCGTTGTGGCCCTGCTCGATGAAATCGTGGTAGATGCTAGGGCCCGCCAAAGGCTGAATCAGCTCAACCTGCGGATTGGCTCCGCCCATGGCAAGGCGCATGGCGAAAGTACCTTCCTCGTTGCCATAGCGGGACCATGGCATGAACTCCTTGTCGTAGCGGTAGGAATTCCACTCTTCGATGCCGAAGGCTCGTCCATACAGATCGATGGCTTGGTCGAGGTCTTTCACGAGGATGCCAATCTGCCCCACGCTTCCGATTGGAATTGCACTTTGGATACCTCGTGTTAGTGGCATGTCTGCGGCTTCCCTCATATCAGCAGCTCCGGCATCTTCGCCGCTTCCACCCAATTCTCTTGTTGTGATAGTAGCTTTCATAATGTAATAACTACGCTTCCTTCATCTTGCTGTCAATGGATATTCGTTCGTAGAGACGATGCGAAGCTGGTCCTTCTTTCGCCATGTGCGTATGATTTCCGCATGGCAAGTACAACGAAGGCAACCGATAAATCGCCCGCCGGAACAGACGCACCGAAGGACCTTGTTCAGTCCGTCGCTCGCGCCCTCAACATCGTGGACGTGATCGCCGCAGCCAAGGAGCCGATGCGGGCACAATCGATAGCCAGTGCGGTAAACCTGCACATCGCCACTACGTCGCACTTGCTGGCGACGCTCGTTCATGCCGGCTATTTGGAGCGCAATGAGCGCACCTATAAACTCGCTGCCGGAAAGATGCTTGACTTGAGTTCGCGGGTGGAAGAAGACTGGCGACCCTCGCCCTTTGCCCTAAGTCTTTTGCATCAGGTGGTCGAGGCCACAGGTGAGAGCGCCTACCTTTCTGCGTGGCAAGGAAGCACTGTAACTGTCGTCGCAGTAGAGGAAGGCAGCCATGCTGTCAGGGTGGCCGACCTCCGCGTTGGCGTTTCCGGCGATATTCACGCGCGTGCTTCCGGCAAAGCCCTCCTCGCTTTCGGTCCGGAATCCCAGCTGGATCGGCTTCGGTCCGTCAACGGCGAACTTGCACGGCGAACCGACCACACGATCGCGGCACTGCCGGATTTTCTTGCTGACCTCGAGCTGACCAGGTCCCGAGGTTACGCACTGGACCACCAGGAGTACGTCGCGGGCGTGTGCGCCATGGCAGTTCCCATTTTTGAAGGGTCACAGCGCCCCCGCACTGCCCTGTCCATCACGGTTCCCCTTCATCGCTTCACCAACGAGGAGTATTTCCAACGGTGCCTCGATGCCCTGATGGAAGCTCGCCGCCTGGACGACGAAGAAGGCGGCTCAAGCCAGGCTTAGTACTTCAAGTTCCAATACCGGCCCCCCATCCCCAGGAAGGATGTCCAAGGACGACCGTGGCCCGTCCTCAAGTCGAGGAAAGTCCGAGCTGGCAACGTATATGCACAAACGGCTTCCTTTCGGCAGCCGAACCGCGGTAGAGCCAAGACTCACGGAGACTGGCTTTCCGCTTCCAGCATCAAAATCGCAGTATGACGAGCCCTCGCAGAGCCATTCCGGGGAATCGTCGTCGCCCAAGATTGCCAGCTTGACTACGACGGGTGTCGGGCCATCAACACGCACCTTTAGCCTGCAACTGGCAGTTCCGAGGATCTCGATGTCTTCGGCCAGAGGATCGGAAACGAACATCTGCACGTCATTTCGCACGCCCAAGGCGTCCAGCAAGCGCGGACCGGAATTGGCGCCGACCTTGTAACCCGGGAAAAATGTTCTTCCGCCAATGGTTGGAACCGGAGATTCCAACACTGCCCCGGGGAGGGTATTAGCGCTCATTTGAGTGCTCTCTACTTCGGCGGAATGCAGTTGGAGCCGCAGTCGGTGGGCGTTGTCAGGCGGCCAGCTTGAGAAGTCCCGCCATGCATCAACTCCCATGGAGAAGACGCTCACGGGATGCTTAGTTGGCTTGCGGCCATCGCGAACTTCCTCCAACCAGCGCAGCTGGAGGGATGTCGGGTCCAGGCCATCAAATGAGGATTCCGGACCAAACGAGCGGGCCGGGAACCAGCCGCCCATAAGTCCGTGCGCCCAGGGCCCGATCAGCAGACGGTCATGTGGGTGCTGTGTTCCGGCCGCCCGTCTTCGCACGAAGCTCGCCACTGTTCCTGGAAGGAAGATATCGAACCAGCCGCCGATGACAAATGCTGGTACTTCCACCCTTCCGGCCAGCTCGGGTTCCGCCAGTGAAGTGCTCCGATCCCGCCAGTCCTGCAAATATGGTGCGAAGTCCCCTGTTTCCTCGATCAGCTCGTGGAAGGTGCGGATGCGCCCCTCTGCCACGCTCCGCTCCAAGGCAGCAATCCGGGGACGGCTTTCCTCATCCAATTTGCTGCTGGCGAGGAGGATTGAAATCCAGTGCGCGAGGAATCCCAACACCACGTTCTCGTCTTCATAAAGCCAGCCGGAATGTACATCGTCCGCGGTGACGGCCGGAACAATACCTATCAGTCCTTCAGGTTTTCTCGCCGCTGCCAACCACTGACTGATACCTACGTATGAGCCGCCAACCATGCCCACTTGACCATCCGACCACGGTTGGTCCCGGATCCAGTGGATGGTGTCCACACCGTCGTCGGCTTCGTTGGCGAAGGGTACAAAGTAGCCTCCGCTTCGAAAGCGGCCTCGCACGTCCTGGACCACTACCACCCAACCGCTTTCCACAGCGCGCAGGATGTTGATCCAGGTGTTTGCGTGCGCTGGGTCGTCTTTGCAGTAGGGCGTACGGATGAGCACCGTCGAGTGGGTTGCGCCGTCATGTGGTCGGTACACATCTCCGGAGAGGGTGACGTCGTCGCGCATTGCGATAGGGACGTGCTTTTCGACTATCAGGTTCATGGCAGCCTTCGCTGTGTCTCTTTACTCCTTCGGGTGGGTTCGTCAGCCGGCGGTTTGGACCATGTCCAGGCGTGGATAGTGGTCAAGCAGTTCCGCCCCATTCGCCGTGACGACAACCAGGTTCTCAAGACGTACGCCTCCGACGCGGTGTTCCCCTTCGATGCCTTCGATGGCAATGACCATGCCTTCCCTGATCTCCTCTGGGTGGGCAAGGGACCACGATCGGGTAATGGTGGGCGGGTTGTAGTGGATGGCCCGCGAGCCGGCGTTGACCAAGCCGATTCCATGCCCGAGTTCAATGCTGAAGCACTCCGCTTCGGACGGGAAACCAAGGTCCTCCGCGGGTGCAAGCACGGCTGCTACATCAGCAGTGCTCGCGCCCGGCTTCATGAGTGACATCGCCAGATCCAAGCGGTCCGTCAACTTCGTATAGGACGAGCGCTCGGCGGAAGTTGGTGCGCGACCGACGACGTACTGACGGTAGAGGCACGCCGTGTAACCCATGTAGGAAGTTCCGCACGTCAGCAGGTAAGCGAGATCGCCATGCTCCACAATGCGGTCTCCACCACTGATTCCACGAGGGAATGACAACGGTCCGGAGAGTAGGCGGGCCGCTCCGACCTCGGCGCCGGCGTCTTCAATCGCGCGACGGGCCATCAGCGCGATCCCCGCCTGCTTGGTTCCGGGCCGCAAGGCTGCCCGCGTGGCTTCGAATCCTGCAGTGCTTAAGCTAGCCGCCATGGAGATGCACGAGATTTCATCAGCGGTCTTGATCGTGGAGCACTCGAGCAGCAGCGGGAGCCCAGGGATTGTTTCGATTCCCGCATTGGCCAACGCAATCATGCCTGCTTCATCGATCTCACTGACGGCCAGTTGCTCTCCCGTGAGTGAATGCGCGGCAAGCTCATCGCGAATCTGGGCTGCAAAGACGGCCGAGAGTTCGGCAACGGCCGAAGCGGGTGCCACACCGCCTAGCCAGGAAATAGCCGGGCGCCACTGCTTGATCCAAGGGGCCTGGTCCGGCATTTGTTGAAGTGATCCCGCAGGTGCGAACACGATGGGATCGTCATCTGCGAAAAACAGTGCATAGCCGACTTGGAGCGAAAATTCTCCCCACCAAAAACCCGTCAAATACCGCACATTGTCCGCACCCGTGAGGAGCAAAGCCGGAATACCCTTCGAACGCATGAGCGCCCGCATTCGGTCTGCGCGCTCTCGGCGCATCCGCTCAAGATCAACACCTACGTGAAGTTCCGTACGAGCCGGTCCGAAGTGCAATTTCTGGTGATTTTCGGGCATCGCTTGCCTTGGCCTTTCGTGTTGTGAACCGATGATGGTCCAGGGCTTCCGGTGCCGTCGTCCGCCACGATGCGTGCGAGTCTGCCAAAAGCCATGGCCACCCCGAAACGATCGGGGAAGACCACTGGATCTCCATTGATGTCAGTGAGGCGGCATGGCCGCCGCTCGTTGTTCTCAAATAACGCTAAGAGCTGACGGCCCCTGGGCGACATGGCCAAGAACGCCAGGTACGTGGGAATGCGCGCCAGAGTAGTCGGTCGGGGCTCAGACTGCGGTGTCATCCCGTACGGGCGTCATCCAGGCCGGATCACGCCGCTCGACGAACGCCAGAGCACCCTCACGCGCTTCCGGCCCGCTCCGCAAGGGAGCGACAATTTCTTCCTGAATGGCGAAGCGCTCCTCCGACGCCGCGAACCGCGACTCAGAAATGATGCGCTTGGCAGTTTTCAAGGCAACAGGTCCATTGAGCTGGATCTTTCCTGCGAGCTCGAGCGCGGCATCCAGCGCTTTGCCGGGATCCGTCACCCTGTTAATGAGGCCCAGCTCCGCGAGGCGTGGTGCTGCGATGGGTTCTCCCAACAGGGCCAACTCCATCGCGATGTGATACGGCAGACGGTCCGGCAATCGAAGCAGCCCACCTCCTGCAGCGATGAGTCCACGCTTGACTTCGGGTAGGGCAAACGCCGCTGCAGAACTCGCAACGATCAAATCGCAGGCCAGGGCAAGCTCGAAGCCCCCTGCGTAGGCGTAGCCTTCGACGGCGGCAATGACGGGTTTCGTCGGCGGCCGTCGGGTGATGCCCGCGAACCCGCGTCCCTCAAGGACCGGGATTTCTCCCGCAGCGACCGATACGAGATCGGCCCCCGCCGAGAAGTAACCACCGGCGCCAGTGAGGATCGCGACACTGGCAGAATCATCGGCGTCAAAGGCATCGAACGCAGCCGCAAGCGCAATAGCGGTGGGTCGGTCGATGGCATTTCGCTTTTTCGGACGTGTGATTGTTATGACGCGGACTCCACCAGTGCCGGTGACGTGGACGGTTTGCTCACGTGTGTTGTTATCTACTCCCGCTTGGGGCTTTGTCTGTTGCATGGTTCATCCTTCTGTCTTACTGATGAGGAGAGCACCAGGGCTGACTCCATTGTCATTTTGCGCTATCACATTATGAATGTAACTCGCGTGATATGATAATAACATTGCTACGTTTGGAGTGATGTCTTTCTCGCCGTAGCCACAATTTTCTATGGAAATGAAGGGAAATGCCCATGAAACCCGCGCAACGACTCAGGGAACTGCTCGCGGATTCCAAAATGATCATCGCGCCAGGAGCCTACGATGCACTCTCGGCAAAGTTGGTTGAACAGGCCGGCTTCGATGTGGTCCTCATCGCCGGCGGAACATACTCGAACTTCCATTACGGCGTACCGGATAACGGCTTCATCTCCCAAGGCGAGCTCATCGAAGCCGGGAGGCGCATCACGGCCGCCACTGACCTTCCGCTCATTCTTGATTTCGACGATGCCGGAGGTTCACCGCTCCAAGCATTCCGCGGCGTCCAACTTGCAGAGCAAGCGGGTGTTGCAGCCCTGCTCGTCGAAGACATGATCCCTGCAACCAAGCACTTTTGGACGCCCAAAGACGGCGGGGAGCGCTGGAAGCCACAACTCAAACTCCGCAGCGTGGAGGAAATGAGCGACATCATCCGCGCTTGCGTCGAAGCCCGCACCAACCCGGACACCGTGATCGTTGCCCGCTCCGACTCCAGCCGCTTCGGCTTCGACAATCTCGCCGAACGCATGGCTGCCTATTCCGCTGCCGGCGCAGACATGCTCTACCCCTGCGGCTACCCCCTCCTCGACCTGCCCAAGCTCTCCGCAGTGGTCCCGGGCAAATACGTTATGGTGACCGTGAAGAACCCCACCCTGGAGGAGCGCAAGGAACTCGAAGAAGCCGGCGTGAAGATGCTGCTGGTGATCAATACTGTGAATGGGGCAGTGGCAGGCTTCCGTGAAAACCTCTCGCTCCTGACGCGAGGAGAACTCCTTGAGGGCGAGGCACAAGGTGGCGCCTACGTCCCCATCATGGAAGCGATCGATGCCGCTGAATGGGCCCGCCGCGCCCGTCACTTCGGCTATTCCTAACAGGAACAGAAAGCGCCGACGACCCCTCAGGTCGTCGGCGCTTTCCCGTTGCATCAGACAGGCGTCTTGACACCAGCGGCCAATTCCGGGCCGGTAAGCGGACTCGGATTCCAGCCTTCACCCATGGCCACGAGACCCTCGGTCATCATGCCGTGACTGACTGCATCATTCATGGTCTTCTTGAGTTCGTTAACCATCAGCATCCGCGTTGAGCGAAGCGTCAGCGTGGGCTTCGCGGCAAGCATCCGCGCGAGCTCGTACGCCCGAGTGACAACCTGGTCCTTAGGCACCACTTCATTCACGGCGCCCCACTCGTACGCCTGCTGCGCGGTGATTTCCTGGCCCGTGAGGTGGAAGTACCGGCCACGGTTCAACCCGATGACCAGCGGCCAGATGATCTGCATCCCGTCACCGGGAATGTTCCCCTGGGAGAAGTGCGCGTGATCGGCGAATACGGCGTCCTCGGAAGCGATGACGATGTCGCACAGCAGCGCCTGCTCATTGTGGTATCTTGCCGGCCCGTTAACTGCAGCAATCATCGGAACCTCGATATCGAGATGGCCGAGCACCAGGCGCTTGGCATCATGATGGAGACCAAGCCAGATCTCGGGGGTTACCCAGTTCTTGTTTTCAATCGGGGCTTCCTTATCAATGAAGGTGTCGCCTGCGCCGGTGATGATAACAACACGGTTTCCGCGGTCCCTGCTGATGTCATCCCAAAGGGAGGAAACGTTGTCATGTACGCCTACCCCCCAGACGACGTCGCTGCCATCCGTATGGAACGTGACCAGCAGGATGCCATCTTCATCACGCTCCAGCTTGATGTGCTGGTACTTGTCCTTGTAATCCTCAAACGTTATCCACGCCATCGTGAATCTCCTTATTTCTGTGATTGATCTCTGAGTTGGGCTACAGAATGCTCAGGCGCTGCCGCAGTAGCAACTCTCGTAATATGAATCTTATACGCGCATTGTGCTAGTTCCAATAGATTCTCGCGGAAATCCGCATCGGTGGCAATACCCCGGCGGGGCGATGCTTTATCGGTCGCTTGGAGGCGGCAGATCGAGGTCTTGATGGGACAATACGCATCCCCCCTTTCAGTTGCCGGATTGCACCGTGTAGGCAGTCATGTTCAGGACAGTTGCTGTGCTTGGAGGCCTGCGCTTCAGAGAGACAAAGAGCGTCCAATGTAGGCCAGCAGCGCCCGGTCGAGGGCACCCGAGTCGCTGCCGTCCAACCGTGTAAGCACGTGGCCGTCAGGGCGCACGAGGATGGCCTCATCACCATGAACGTTGTACGCAGCCGCCCATTCCGCCTCTGACTCGACAAAGTCGCCCGAAGGCCCGAACGTTACTGCCCTGTGTGGAATGCCATGGATTTCAGCGCGCTGTACCGCCTCCTTTGCTGGCTCCGAACCGGAGCGCGAAAGGATGACCAGTTCATGCCCGAACAGGTCCAGCGTCGAGACTGCGCCCTCGCCATCGAGCCATAAGTGAGGGGCTCGCTCGCCCACAGCTGCAGTCGGAGTGAAGGCTCCTACCGGCCAGCCGGCGTCGGGAGTTGTGGTCCCGGCAACGGCACCCCGGTCGTAGCGGAATCCGATGTCCAGTCCGGGGTGCACAAAATTCTCCGGCCGGAAGGATCGTGGGCCTTCATCAACGTTTCCGACGATCGATCGGAAGTTGCGGACGGCTTCAGCCATGTTGAACACAGCGACAGGTCGCCGCTCAACTTCGTAGGTCTCTAGCAGGCCGGGATCCGCCCATCCGTTGATGACGGCTGCCAACTTCCACGCAATGTTATGAACATCCTGGATACCGGTGTTCTGATTGAACCCTCCGTAAGGCGGCATCACATGGACAGCATCGCCTGCCAGGAAGATACGCCCGGACTGGTACCTATCAGCTACCCAGGCACCCACCGTCCACGTTCTGGCGTCCATCAGTTCCACTGACTCATGGGGATCGCCGATAGCGTCCAGGATCTGCGTCGTCCAGTCAATGTCCTCAAAAGGAACCCGATCCATGACAAGCGGGCGGCCAAGCATCGCCACCCGATCAGTTGCGTCCACTGGAGCGATCACCACGGCTCCAATGGTGTCCGGGTTATCAAGGTAAATGAAGCTCGACGGATCGCCCGTGCGCCGCTGGATTACGGGTGAACGGAACAACACGCTCACCGCCGTCTGCAGGTCCTGTTCACCAGTCGTCCCGATCCCAAGCGCAGTGCGCACCTGGCTGGCAGCACCGTCGGCCGCGATCACGTACTTCGCCGCTATCTCCTCCAGGCCTGTGTCACTGAGTATGGACACCAGGACTTCTTTCCCGGTGTCGTTGACAGTCGATACCGTCTTGCCGAACTCCACCGCAACGGATTCCTGAGCCTGGGCCGCGTCAACGAGGATCGGCTCGAGCACGTCTTGGGAACACAGCACAACATCCAGAGTCTCAGGACCCAAACTGGTGTCCGCCGAATCGTTCGTATATGCATTGCTGGTGACAACGGAGCGCCACGGCGAAACGACGTCACTTCCCAGAAGGCGCCGTGGTCCGCCGGGAAGCGCGGCTGCCCGGACTTCTTCAGCGAGCCCAAGTTCGCGAAACACCTCCATGGTGCGGCAACTGACCGCCCTTGACCTGGGGTGCCGTGATCGCTCTGTTCGTCGTTCAACTACGAGGGTATCGACGCCGAACCGTCCCAAGAGGATCGCCGCCGAAAGCCCCACCGGGCCGGCTCCGATAATCACGACGTCGACACTTTGCTTCGCGGTCTCGTTCCGCTCGTTCACTGGCTGGCTCCTGCAAACTCCGTCAGTTCCGGATCAATGCTGCGGGAGTCAACGTACGTCAACTGGCCGCACGGCTGCATCCTGTCGCGCAACACATCATCGAACGCAGCACTGACATCAAGGGGCGTCCATGTCTCACGGGTAAGTGCGGAGTCCACGATGGCGGGATGTGAAAGCACCATCAGGTCATGCCCGTTCGCAAAACGGACTACCTGACCGTTTACTCCCTTACTGAGGTCAGACAGGAGGTAGAGCACCACAGGAGCATTAGTGGAGGGTGGGGGTGCTACGGGGTTGCCGCCGAAGAACTTTGTGTACGCCTCCGTCCCTGTAGTCATCATCGGGGTGTCAGCGTGGGGCGCCATGGCATTAACCCGAATGTTCCCGCCAGCGGCGCCGAACTCAGTGGCCCAAGCGAACGTCAACGAAGCGATCGCCGCCTTTGCCGCCGCGTAAGCACTCATCATCCGGAGACCAGCCACAGCCCCCGAGGTCACATTGACGATTGATCCGCTGCCCTCCATTGCCGCGAGACCATGAACTGACATGAAGTAAGTACCGCAGACGTTGATGTCGACATGGCGGCGAATGTGCTCCGCCGTTTCCTGGCCCGCAGTCACCGTCTCCAGATAGCCAGCGTTGTTGACAAGTCCGTCCAGCTTCCCGAAGCGTTCTACCGCGAGCGCGACAAGTCTTTGGCAGCTGTCCCAGTCAGTCACATCTGCCGCGATGGCCAGGGCTTCCCCGCCGTCCCGATTGATTGACTCGGCGACTGCTTCGGCGCTTTCGGCGTTAATGTCGGAAACGACCACCCGGGCGCCTTCTGCGGCTGCTGCGCGGGCGTATGCTTCGCCGAGGCCGCGTCCGGCGCCGGTGATGAGAATGTGCTTTCCAGCGAGAATTTGATCGCTAGTCATGATGATGCTCCTTTGCATTCATGGTTTTGACTGGGGGTGCTGTTCCCCAGTCAGGGGTGTAGATCGGGTCATGGGGATATCGGTCGCCGAAGTTGGAGGTGGGTGGTATGCCGAACAGTTCAGCTACGTCTGCTTCCGCAGCGAGTCTTTGCGCTCCGTCCCAGACGCATGTCCTCGCGAGCACCTTCCATTCCCCTTGGCGTCGCTCGCATAGATCCCGATACCGACCAAATAGCAGGTCTGTTGGGCCGTTGTCGGTTGGAACGGTCCGGTAGATAAACGCCGTTTCGCGCTTGGCTTGGTTGCCATTGAAGTCAATGAGGATATTGGTCACGTAGTGGCTTGCCTTGTGCGAAGACCCCCGGCGCAGGGAATAGGCCCAGTCGCAGAAGTCGTGGGACAGACCGACATACATGCCATGATCTTCAGTCGCGTCCGGCCAGTAGGTGGACTTCATGAGTTCAAGGTCCTTGCGGTCCATGCCCCGGCAGTAGCGGATCATGTTCTCGTTTAGTTCCTGCTTGGCGATGAGGACTCGCAGGTGCTCGTGTTCGGCCGGGCAGTCCGCCACGGTGCCGTCCTTCTGCGTAGCCTCCTTGTTGTGTTCAAACACTCCAGTCCTCCATTAACCGAGGGACAGGAGCAGTGCTTCTCCCTGCCCGCCACCACCACAGAGGGCCACAGCGGCCCGGCCGCTTCCGCGGCGCTGAAGTTCGTATGCAGCCGAGACGACGACGCGTGCCCCGGAGGCACCGATGGGATGTCCAAGGGCGATGGCACCGCCGTTGACATTGACCTTGTCCATTCCTATTCCCAGCTGCGCCGCGGAATGAAGTGCCACTGAAGCGAACGCCTCATTGATTTCGACAAAGTCCAACTGGTCCACCCGCCATCCTGCGATGCTGAGCGCCTTGCTGATGGCCCGGGCAGGTTTGTCCGGCAGCGAGGTGTCGGGGCCTGCCGTCTGTCCATGAGCCGCAAGTGCGGCGAGGATCTTCAGGCCGCGCTCCTCCGCGTAGCTGCGGGTGGTGAGGACGACGGCGGCAGCGCCGTCAGTGAGCGGGGAGGCGTTGCCGGCGGTGACGGTTCCCGTCGGTGAGAAGGCTGGCCGAAGCTTACCCAACGATTCTTGGCTGGCATCTGGGCGGATGCCCTCGTCCCTTTTTACCAATTCGGCCGGTCCCCTACGATGTGGCACCTTGACCGGAGCGATTTCGGTTTCAAAATTTCCTGCATCCTGGGCAGCTGCCGCCCGGCGATGAGATTCTGCAGCGGCTGCATCCTGCTGCACCCGCGCCACGCCCAAGACAGCATTGGCACGATCAGTGTTGATGCCCATTGACTCGTGGTCGAAGGCATCGGTGAGCCCGTCGTGGGCCAGCGAGTCTGTCAGTACGGTGTCCCCATACAGGTGCCCTGCGCGTGAACCAGCAAGCAGATGTGGTGCGTTGCTCATTGATTCTTGTCCGCCCGCGATGACCACTTCCGCTTCTCCGAGTTGGAGCAGCCGGCTGGCTTCGATGATCGCGCTCAGCCCGGACAGGCAGACCTTATTGACGGTGACAGCGTGCGCCCCGAGCGGTATCCCCCCGGCTACAGCGGCCTGTCGTGCAGGGTTCTGGCCGGCCCCGGCTTGGATTACCTGACCCATGACAACAGCGTCGACAGATTCAGGGTATACGCCCGCCCTATCCAAGGCAGCTTCGATTGCGGCGCCGCCCAGCTCGACGGCAGATACCGTGGCGAGCTGGCCCATTAACCTGCCTTGGGGAGTCCTGGCAGCCCCCACGATGACGATATCTTCCTTGCGGTTCACTTCTGCTCCTTGACCTGCGGCAACTGCGGGTTGTCGCAGCCTTAGCTGTAGATGGCTCTGTTGAGCCGGACAAGGTAGTGGAGATTGACGTCCGTGTAGCTCGGGAAGCGCTCGGTAAGGGCCGTAACCACGATGTCGCGTCGCTGCGGGAGTCGATCCTTCTCAGCCTCAGCAAGGGCCTCGCGTAGTTTCCGGCCTGAGAGATCGGTGCAATAGCTGGGTGCTCCGGGTTGCTGGCGCCAAGAGTCCGCCAAGGAGCCGGCATCGAGGGCGTCGAAACCGGTCTCTTCCACAAGAGCCATTGCTACTGATTTGTCGTGGTCACGATCCGCGGCCACAGGGATGGCGATCCTGTCCGGATGGCCACCTTCTCTTCCATAGGCTTCGAAGGACCCGGCCGTGATGGCATTCCAGGCTTTGGCAACGGGGCGCCCAAGCTGTTCGGTGATCCAGACGCTTTCCACCTTCCCGCTTTCCAAGGCTTCCACCCGCCCGTCACGCAGGGGATAGTAGTTGGACGTATCGACGATGACGGCGTTCGCTGGGAGGTCGGCGATGAGATCTCTGACCTCGGGCATCCTGCTCAGCGGTATGGACGTGATCAGGACGTCGACGTCGGTGGCCACGTTCTTTGCTTCTACCGGCCGGGCTCCCGCTGCCACAATATGTGGACCGATGGTTTCAGGGCCGCGTGAGTTAGCTACCCTTACATCGTGGCCGGTCCCGCTCAGTTTGCGGGCGAGTGTGGCCCCTATTGATCCTGCTCCTAGAATGCCGATCTTCATGAGAATCCTTAGTAGGTTGTGAGGTTGGCGTGGTTGATCTTGTTGCTGTATGGACTTTGATGCGATGGTTACCTCGACACGTCCGCTGCGTCGGCGGGAAGCACGGCGTCCAGTTCGGGTGCCAAATAGACCATTTGGTCTCGGAACGACTCGCTAGCGTTGCGGAATGCCCGCAGCTCGCCGTCCTTCATGAGCGTCTCACCACTGTCGGCCCAGCTCTCGGGCGTTGGCACCTCGACTTTCATGCGCGGCATGCCGGCGATCGCCACCCGCCCGGCCGCCACACCGGCGATCTCAAAGGTTTCGCCGAAAACTGTCGTGTCCTGGTGTGCGAGCCACGTGACGAAAGCTGACACCGAGCTCGCCGGAACAGCAGTGCGCATGGCGTCCTTGATAACGGGATTGGGGAACGCGTCCTCGGTCATGGGAGTCAAGGCAACGGGCATCAGGGTGGTGACCTGAACTCCCACCTCGCGAGCCTCGGCCGCGAGGGTGATACCGAGACCCCAGATCGCGGCCTTGGCCGCGTTGTAGGCAGAGTCAGTCGGAACACCCATGACCCCATTTGAGGAGATATTGATCAGACGGCCGCTGCCGGAGTCGATGAGGTGCGGCATGGCTGCACGCGAGACACCAACGACGCCCTTGACGGCCACGTCGAAGATGCGCCACCATGTGTCGGCTTCCATCTCCCAGAAACGACCGAAGGCGTTGATTCCGGCGTTGTTCACAACGATGTCCAGCTGCCCATAGGAATCCAGGGCTGTTTGGACGATGTCCGATGAAGCAGAGACGACGTTGTGGCTGTCAGCCACGGCGGTGCCGCCTGCCTCGGTTATCTCAGCTACGGCCTGGGCCGCGTTCTCCGCATTGACGTCGTTGACCACCACGCGTGCCCCTCGGGAAGCGAGCATTTTCGCGTGTTCGCGGCCCATTCCCTGCCCTGCGCCGGTGATTATTGCCACGCGGCCAATGAAATCAAGATTGTTCATTTCGATCACTCCATGTCTCCGACAATCAGGAAGGTCCTGCCTATAACTTTCCGGTTTCGTAGCGGCTTACTTTCCCGCCAGCCAGCCGCCATCCACGGCCAGAGATATTCCGCTGACCATGCGGGCTTGATCGGAGCAGAGCCACACCACCGCATCTGCCTGATCCTCGGGTTCGGCCAACGCGCGCAATGGAATCGCCGCCAGAATGCTCTCCCGGAATTCCGGAGGGTTCTGTTCGAAGGCGTTCTTCATCATTGGACTTGTCGTTGACCCTGGCGTGAGGGCGTTAATGCGGATGCCCAAGGGACCGTAGTCCATGGCCGCGTTCCTCGTCATGCCGACCACGCCGAATTTCGAGGCGGTGTAGGGTGCGTTGTTCGCGATTCCGATCAGGCCGGCGGCCGAGGCTGTATTGACGATCGCACCGCCTCCGGTCTTCAGCATCGAGTTTATTTCGTGCTTCAGGCAGTAGAAGGTGCTATACAAGTTCACCTTCATGACCCGATCCCAGACCGCGCTGTCAGTCTCGCCTATGGGTGCGAAGACGCCGTTCATTCCGGCGTTGTTGAAAGCAAAGTCCAGCTTGCCAAAGCTTGATACGGTCGCGTCGACGAGGCCTTTGACGTGTTCCTCTTCGCTGACGTCGCATTTGAAGAAGGCAGCTTCACCACCGGATTCCGTGATGAGCTCGACCGTTTCACGTCCCGCGTTCTCATCAATATCGGACACCATGACGCGCGCGCCATTCTTTGCGAACGCCAGAGCACTCGCCCGGCCAATGCCGGAGCCCGCTCCTGTGAGGAGTCCAGCTTTGTCCTCCAACATCAGTCTCTCCTTGTTCATCAGTAGCTCTCCCCTACGTGGACGTTGTTGTCGTAGTCCCTCCGCGATTCCTGAGGAATAAATCTGTCCTCGGTTTCACGGACGTAGTCGGTCGAGGGACGTCCGAGCATGGCTCCCCAACCGATGCTGTCCGGGTCTTCATTCAAGCGGTCGATGTAGTCGCCAATTGCGGTGGCCTCACCTGATTCCTTGACCTGCATAAGCAGGCGCCACACTTCTTTGACACCGGGAAGCACGAAGGCCACCGGCTGGATGGCCTGGCCGATCACAGTCATCTCGGCCACCGTCTTGCGTCCAATCAGTGGTACCCCGACGGCGTAGGCTGGTCCGGGTGTCTCCTTCAGCGCGAGTTCGGCTTGCTCCCAGGTGTGGAATCCCTCGTAGAAGATGACGTCCGCACCGGTCTCGGCCTTGTAGAGCTGTGCACGACGAATCGCCTCCTCCACGCCGCCACCCGCGGCACCGTAGCCGTCGGTGCGCGCAACGATAACGAAGTCTTTGTCAAACTTGTCGCGGGCATCGACGGCGGCGTTGAGCCGCCCAATGGCCTCAGCGTCGGACACCAATTCGATTCCGGCTACACCGCCCGATTTCTTGGGCTCCCGCTGATCCTCGATGTGGATCCCGGCAACTCCCGCATCAATGAACTCTGACACAGTTCGCTGCACGTTGATCGGTGCGCCGAAGCCGGTATCTGCGTCGCAATAGATGGGAATGTCGGCGGCGCGGGCAGTCCGCTTAGCATGTTCTACCACTTCTGTCAGGGTGAGCCATCCCGTGTCCGAGACACCCTGCCACCAGGCAGACATGCCGCCGGAGAGCTGGAATGCGTCGAAACCTGCGTGTTGAGCCATCTGCGCGTGGAGCGGCAGTGCGCCGAAAGGCACCAGCGCCGTTTCGGGACTGTCGAAGACTGCCCGTAGCGCCTTGCCCGGTGAGGTTAGGCTCATGATGAGACCTCATGAGTGTTGAAACCGACAGTGACGACGACGTAAACGCAGTCCTCGTCGTACGGATTTTTCCAAGCGTGGGGTACGCCTGCCATGACCAGAAGGTCTCCAGGAGCGAGCGTGCGCTTCTTCCCGCCGGGCAGCACGAGGTCCACCTTGCCCGAGATGACCACTTCGTAGTCGATGGTGTCGCTCGCGTGCATCCCGGCGTCGCCGTCGTTATCGGTGGCGCTCATGCTCTCATCGAGCGTCTCCGCGTCCACTTCTCCTGACGAGTGCGCCGGGAAGCTGCTGATGCCGAACGTGGATCCGTTGGGCCCTGCAAGGGCGACCTTGCTGGGCGGGGCACCAATGTTGGTTTTGCTGTGGCCCCCGTCCACTGCCCAGTAAAAGGCACCGGCTGCCACGCCGGGGAACTCGAACTCGGCGGCCGGGCCGACGTCGAGGAAGTCGGCTTCGCCGGACTCGTTCGGCCCTGCGACGATAAGCTGGAATTTCTTGGGATCAGGAAAAGTCGTCACTGTTCACTCCTTGATGGATGAATGCTTCGTGGTCAGGCGCGCATGCCGGCTTCGCGCATCAGCGGGAAGATCTGCTCGTTGAGCCGATCGAGTCCCTCGTCATAGTCAACGAGGCCGGTGCAGATGCCCGTGATGCCCGAGGCCTGCAACTTCTGCAATTCCTCAACCACCATTTCCGGCGTTCCGGTGATCGGCATGAGGGCCGCGCGGCCGAATGCCCGCACCGACTCGTCCCGCTTGTAATCCTCGGACTGCTTGTACTCATCCCAGTTGAAGCTCTGAGTGCCGTTGCGGATGATCTCGCGATAGCGAAGCGCGCTCTCCCAGTCAGTGCTCTCCGTCACATAGTCCGCGTAAGCACGCGCTTCCTTCTCGGTGTCCTTGACGATGATGTGTGCGCCGGCCCACAGGCCCAGGTCCTCACGACCGGCCGCATCGGCCTTCTGCCGCAGCTTCGGCGTGAGCTCGCCGCTGTGCTCGACGGTCGCAACCGACGCAAACAGGACGTTTGCGTGCTTGAATGCGAACTCTTGTCCTGCGGGACTCGAACCGGCACTCATCACCATCGGACGCGGCGACTGCACCGGCTTAGGATGCGCCTGCGCGCCCTTGAGGTTGAAGAACTGGCCGTCGAAGTCGAACTCCTGCTCCTCGTTCGCCCACAGCCGCTCCGCGATCTCGACCCATTCGTCGGCGAGTTCGTAACGAACGTCGTGCTCGGGAAGCTCAACACCGAAGATGTCGTACTCGGGCTTGAAGTAGCCTGCTGTGACATTTAGTCCCATGCGGCCACCGCTGATGTGGTCAATGGTGGTCACCATCTTGGCGCCAAGTACCGGGTTGATGAACTGCACGTTGCACGTGGCGATGATCTGAATGTTCTGCGTTACAGCGGCGATTCCCGCCGCCCAGGTAAACGTCTCGAACTGACGCCCCCAGGGACGGTCGGGACCAGCGAGCCCCTGCCAGCGTGCGATGGGGATGAAGCCGTCTACGCCGTACCGGTCGGCCTTTTGCGCGAGATGCTGCACTTCGCCCCAGTTGCCAAGCTTGATGGAGTTCTCGGCGAAGTTCAGGCCGCCTTGCCCGGTGGACACGTTCGCCCCAAAAATGGCCACCTTGAAGGCGTTGTCACCCCCGACCATGGGGCCCTTGTCGCGCTCTACCGTGTAGTCCGCAACGAAGTCGCGATCGAAGGTGTTTTCGGTGGCAGATTCATTCGTAACGATGCTCATGATTGCCGTCCTTTCAGGAAGTTATAAGGATGTGGAAAGAAGTGGTCTCGATAGGGGCTGTTTAGATCAGCGAGGCTTCGCCGAGTGCATGCCAGGCGCGATTGTGATAAACGAGAGGCGTTCCCGGCTCGGCATCGCCAGAGAGCGCCGGCGACGCCTCGAGGGCCTCAATCGCCACGATGGTTGATCCGCCGGCGTTCATTGAGTTGATGATCCTGCCCCGGATCCAGGACCCCGCCTGGACGAAGTATGGTTCCCCGGTCTCGAGACGGGACCAGAGTGAGGTATCCGCAAAACGGTCGATTCCACTGGTCGCACAGAGTTTCGCAATGCCCACCTGCTCAGCGCTGAGAAAATGCACCACGACACTATCCGCGCTGAGGATGGTCGGGGTGCTGGACGAAAATTCCGAGACTGAGAACGCCAGAATCGCTGGTTCGGCACTGGCCGAAATTACGGACGTTGCTGTCAAGCCAACCGGCCCGTTGCCGGCGTCTGCAGTGATGACGGCGACGCCGCCAGGATGGTTGCGGAATGCCGCCTTGAATTCGTCTGCAGTGATTGCAGCTTCCAAGCTTTCAGTGATGGACATACTCACCGGATCTCCTTTGATATCAGTGAACCGGCTTCACTGCCGGCCCTTGCTCAGAGCTTCAACGTTAGGTGTCTCCATGAGGCATGCGACATGGAAAGAGATGCCAAACAGATGGGAAACCGCGTCAGGCGCGGGCCCTTGTGAAGACATGGCGTGGGATGCAAAGCTGGTGACGTGCTTCACATGCTGGGCCGCTTCAACCCGTTGCCCTGGACCCTGATACCCGGAAGCGCCTCTTCGTCAACGGTGAAAGGGGGGCAGCAGTGAAACTTAGCTCTTACCAGAATCTGCGACTACCCAACTTCAGCGTTCACGGACTCTGTGCCGTGTTGAAGGACGCGGATCTAGATTGGCAGACTGCGCTGACAAACGCGGAAATAGATCCTGACGCCATCGACCGTCCTGGAGGTACTATTCCCGCAAAGAAGGAACTGGCCTTCCAGCTCCAGTTTGTGGCTCTCACGAAGGATCGTGTCGAACTCTGGGTCAAGGCAGCGCAGGCTTACACGCTGGGGTCCTTCGGGATTCGCGGATTGGCCCTCGCGACCGCGCCGACCATTGCTGCGTGGGTGGAGGCCGGCAGTTCAACAGACAATGCACCCGGCCTTATGGAAATCTCGCCTCTCCGGACCTCGGACGGCTCCATAACCGGCATGGAGTTCACCTATCCCGACACCCCCGAGGAGCTGGTCCCGTTCAGCGTCTACCGGGATTTCTGCGTAATTGCCCGAACTTTCACGTGGATGTATGGCAGCCCCTTTCCGTTTACCCACGTCGAGTTCCCGCTCGCGGAAGCTTCCCCCGAAGCTGGCGCCTTGGTCCCGTGCGTCATCGACTGCGGATCTGATGCACTACGGCTTTGGTGGACCCCAGCAACCTCGGCACACGAGCTCCCCTTCGGTAACGCCTTCCAACACGAAGCATGGCTCAAAGCGGATCACCAGATTCTTGACGATCTCAGGGCAACCGGCGACTGGCCCGACACCGTCATGAAGATCATCAGGACCGCGCCCGGACTCAACCGCAAACTCGCAAATGTGGCCGCAACACTGCGGGTCTCCCCCCGCACCTTGCAACGCAAGCTTGAACTGACCGGCGATGACTTTGCTCAGCTCCGGGACAAAGCGCTCCGCGACCTCGCCGCCGATCTTCTCTCCAAAACAGATCACTCGGTAGCGCGGATATCCCGCACTCTTGGATACACGGACCCAACGAGCTTCACCATCGCGTTCAAGCGGTGGAATGGGATACCACCAACGGCCTACAGGGAAGCGTCCCGCTATGCGAACAAGGAAAAAACCGAGGCCTAGATGCCCTGACTGTGCATCGCCTCAGCGGCACGTATCAGGGCAAGGTGGGAGAAGGCTTGTGGAAAGTTTCCTGCCATACGTTTCTCGTCCATGGAATATTCCTCGCTCAGCAGGCCGAGGTCATTGCAAAGACCTACCAGGGCATTCATAAGATTCTCGGCGTCGGCCCGCCGGCGGGAACGCGCGTACTGTTCCACCAGCCAAAAGGAGCAGGCGAGGAATGGATGTTCACCAGGAGCCAACCCGTCGACGCCGGTCTCAGTGCGGTATCGCATCAGCAGCCCCTCAGAGGTGAGCAGCTCCTTTTCCAACCGAGCGACCGTCCCCAGCATCCGTCTATCGTCATAGGCGAGAAAGCCGACCTGCGGCAAGACCAGCAAGGCAGCGTCCGTCTGCTCCCCGCCGTACGTTTGAGTGAAGCAATTCAAATCCGGGTTGAATCCCCGTTCCATGATTTCTGCGGCCAGTCGGTCCCGGCGCCGTTCCCAATGCCCGAGCGGCCCAGTCAGTCCGTGGTCTCGGACGGCTCGTACCCCGCTGTCATAGGCTGCCCACATCATCACCCGGGAGTGCGTGAAGTACTGGGGAGCGCCTCGCATTTCCCACAATCCCAAGTCTTTCTCCTCGAAGTGTTTGTCCACTGATCCAAGGAGTGCACGCTGCAGAGCCCAAGAGAAATGATCTTCCTTGCCTCCGGCGAGGCGAAGCCTCTCCAGTACCACCATCACCTCCCCCACAACATCGGCCTGATGCTGGAAGACTGCTGCGTTGCCGATTCGAACGGGTCGGGCGTCCTGATAACCGGGGAGGTGCAGGAGTTCCCTTTCCGTCAGGTCGCGTTCGCCCCCTACGCCGTACATTATTTGCAAATCTTCCGGATCACCCGCCAGCGCACGCAGCAGCCAGTTGCGCCATTTTAGGGCTTCGGATTCGTAGCCGTGCGTCAACATCGCTTCGAGTGTCAAGGATGCATCGCGCAGCCAACAGTAGCGGTAGTCCCAGTTTCGTGGTCCGCCAAACTCTTCTGGCAGGGAAGTGGTAGGGGCGGCGACAATGCCTCCGGTCTCATAGTGGGTCAAAGCACGTAAGACTAGGAGTGAACGCTTGACTGCTCTCTGATAGGGGCCGTCATAGCGGCAATTGGCGGCCCACGTGGTCCAGTAGAGAATGGTGTCGTCCAGGGATCCATCTATGTCGATGGCTGGCGGCACGTCCTGGTAGGAGTGGAACCATGTTAGGTGGAAGTCGACATTCTGCCCCTGTTGAACGGTGAACTCCCCCGCATGGCGGTGGTCTTCGGCTTGCGGAAGGCAGGTGCCCCGCAAAGATAGAGCATCCGGACCGGACATCGCGAGAAGTACTTGTGCGGAGGCGTCAGTGCTGTCGCGGATCCTGCTTAGCCAAGGGAGAACGGTGGCATACTGGGGCCGGATTCGTATCTCTTGATGCATAGAGACTGTTCCGCTGAGCCCGGTTACTCGCCTGACGAGTGATGGATGGACGCCACCTACCGGCATAAAGTCCGTCACCAGGACCTTTCCGGAATTGGTCTGCCACTTTGTCTCGAGTACGAACGTCGAGTCCACATAGTGACGATCCACGACGACGGCCTCCGCCGGGCTAGGTGCTAACAGCCACCGGCCATGGTCTTCTTGGCCGAGCAGGGATGCAAAGACCGAGGGCGAGTCGAAACGCGGGAAACAGAGCCAGTCGACACTGCCGTGGCGGGAAATAAGGGGTCCGGTGTGGAGATCCGAAAGCAGAGCATAATCCTCAATCGGGGCAGCCATGCTTCACTCAATCACAAGATGAACGATTCCCATAGACCTTGCAGCTCTAGCTCCCAAGCGCCGTCAGTTACCGCGCTTGGGAGCTTCGCTGGCCTGGTTTGCAAACAAAGAATTGAGGCTGTGCGACGGGTGCAAATGGAACGATCAGCCACTGGTTGCCGTAGAGCTCCACGTAACTGTCAGCAGGGCAGAGTTTGAAGGCTTCTTCGCGTGTCATCGCGTTCCTCTCCATTGTTGGATTGTTCGGCTCCACTGCGGAGCTCGGTTGGTTTCAACGTTAAGAGCCTGCGGCGTTGGGCCGGCATGACAGGCGACGCCAAGTAGATGGGAAACTGCGCCAAACGTGGCAGCTTGTCTATTGACTGCCGCTGGAGGTGCAAAGCTACTGACGTGACTTCACGAGGCTTCTGGTACTCGGATTATCCGAAACGCATTCAAGCAGGAGCCCGTCCCTCCACAAAGACGAGGAGAACGATGCATCTCGGAACCGCTCCTGAACGCACGGTAACGCCCCAGCCTGCCCGCGGCAGGAGGTGGGAACGGTGAAAGGAGGAACATATCAAACCCTGCGGGTACCCAACTTCAGCGTTCACATACTGCGTGGACTGCTTGAGGACGAAAACCTGGATTGGCAATCCGCCTTGGCGAATGCAGAAATAGACCCTGACGCTGTGAACCGCCCGGGAGGCACCATTCCAGCGAGGAAGGAGTTGGCTTTTCAGCTTCAGTTTGTTGGTCTCACACGAGATCGTACTGATCTCTGGGTGCGGGCGGCGAACGCCTACTCGCTAGGCTCCTTTGGGGTTAGGGGCTTGGCCCTCGCCACTGCACCAACCATAGAAGCCTGGGTGGAAGTTGCAAGTACCACTGACTACGGCCCTGCCCTGTTCGAGCTCGCGTCGCTGAGGACAGCGGAAGGGACCGTTACGGGAATGGAGTTTACCTACCCCGACGCCCCGGAAGAGTTGATCCCTTTCAGCGTTTACCGCGACCTCTGTTTCATCGCGCGCAATTTCAGCTGGCTATACGGCAGCCCTTTTCCCTTCACCCGGATTGACTTCCCCCTGGCCGAGGCTTCACCGGAACTAACGGCAAATGTCCCCTGCAATATCGACTGCGACGCTGAAACCCTGCGGCTGTGGTGGAACCCCATAACCTCAACACAGGAACTCCCCTTCGGCAACGCGTTTCAGCATGCGTCATGGATTAAAGCGGATACCCAGATTGTCGACACTCTCAGGGCAACCGGGGACTGGCCCGACACCGTCGCGAAGGCAATAAGGACCGCTCCGGACCTCAACCGCAAGCTGGCAAATGTCGCCGCAACGCTGCGGGTCTCCCCCCGGACCTTGCAGCGCAAGCTCGAGCTGACCGGGGACGACTTCGCCCAACTCCGGGACAACACCCTGAGTGACCTTGCTGCCGATTGGCTCTCGAATACAGATCTTTCGGTGGCGCTGATTTCGCGCAGGCTTGGCTACACGGAACCTGCCAGCTTCACCATCGCCTTTAAGCGGTGGAAGGGGATGCCACCGACGGCTTACCGGGAAGCTTCCCACTATAAGAACAACGTCAGCTCCAAGGCGTAGCCAGGCCTGCACCACCATCAGAAAGCGCGACGCACCTTGGCGCACATTCCCAGGGATACGGCGTTGATTGCCGTGTCGGCCTGAAGCCGCCCCCACTTAACGTTGAAGCCTGCGCAAGCCCGGCAAAGAAGCCGGAGTCTTTCCGCGGGACGTACCGTATGGCGTGGGCGCCGGCGCCCCATCGAAGCAAAGATGGGCCCCGGATCCTCCGGTCCATGCGCTACTCCCCACGGTCAGGAACGCCCCAGCCGCTGCTGGGTATTAGACAAAGGGTGGTCAAAGATGACACAAACAACATTGGTGCAGTCTCGCACCGGCCAAAGCACACCGATCATTGCTTTACTCCTGCTGAGCGGGATAACGCTCGATATCCAGTACGGGATCCTCGCTCCTCTCATCGGGGTGATTGCTACCGAATCAGGACTGACGGGCTCGGAAATCGGCTGGGTCCTCAACGCGCTGATGATGGGCAGTGTAATCTCCGTCAGCCTGACCGCCCGCATGGGCGACATCTTCGGGCATCGCAAAGTTCTCATCACGCTGATAGCCCTGGCACTGGTCGGATGCGCACTGGGGGCAACTGCCAACGGTTTCTGGCCCTTGGTCACGGGCCGATTCCTCATGGGCCTCGCGGTCACGATTCCACTCAGCTGGGGGCTCCTGCGTCCGCGGGCTACCGCCCGGCAAATCCGGCTGGTCTCGCTGGTGCTCTCGACAGTTATGGCCATCTTCACACCGCTAGCACTTATTGCCGGCGGCCTCATCGTTGGAATGGGCCTGCCGTGGGAAACCGTCTTCTGGGTGACTTTCGCTCTATACGGGGTGATGCTGTTCCTCGCCCTGAAGTCACCCGAGACGCCCGTCACCGCCCGCGCCATAGTCCAGTTGGACTGGTTCGGTGCGCTCGGGCTGGGCCTGTGGGTCACAGCACTCCTGATCGGTATTGCTGAAGGACCGGCCCAAGGCTGGACTTCACCTCTAGTACTCGGCGCATTCATGGTGAGCGCAGTGACACTGGCTGCTTGGATCATTCAGCAGCGCCGCACGCAGGAACCCTTGGTGTCATTTCGGAACATGGATGTCCGTCAGACCCTCATCGGCTATTCGGGAATTCTCCTGATCAGCCTGGTTGGACAGGGCATATTTCTCGTGCTGCCGGCATGGCTCCAGACCCCGGTCTCGTCCGGGTATGGGCAGGGCCTGTCCGCACTGGACTCCTCGTACGTACTGCTTGCGATGATTCCAGGAGCGGGCCTGGGATACCTCTGGACCCGGTGGGGCCTCCGGCAGTTGGGGCCGAGGACCGTCCTAGTCATTTCCGGATCCGCTGCGGTCCTGGTCTTCCTCGGACTTGCCTTGGCTCACGGCCACGTGTGGCTGTCATGGTTGTGGGTGTTCCTGTACGCGCTCACAATCCTTAGCTGCCTGACCACCGGATACACCCTCGTTGCGGCCGCAGGTCGCCCCGACAATATGGCTGTAACTGTTGGCATGCAAAACATCATCCAGTTCGTCGGAGCGATGATTGCCGTCGCGATTATCTTGAACGTCTTGGTTCCCGGCGCGGACGGGTTCATTCCGGAGGCCACGTTTGCCGGCATCTACATCGCATCGGCCGTCATCATCGCTGTCTTCGTGATCGTCTGGGCACTGCTGGCACCCAGGCGCATCACTGATCTGCATGCAGTCGATACGGAGACCGATGCAACCAAGGTCCATGTTCCAAGCCACTAACCGGATCGGCAGCTGATCCGGCTGGCTTTGCCTTCAGGAGGCGAACCACGTCGTCGGGCCGGTGAGCAGTTCCGCGCTCAAACCGCGGGCTCCTCACCGGCCGCATACACGTGGACCTCGGGCAAATCCCCAATCAAGGGCCGAACAGGCATCACTGAACGGACACGACAAATGACTTACCACAAGCAAGATGATTGGCTCCCCCTCGTCGGGGAAACAGTACAAATACGGCTCAATGGACGGTTAGTCCGGATGGGAATCGTTGACGCCGTGACGATCGACGACGAGATCCTGTGGCTTGCGTCCGATGGCGTAAACCAGCGACGGCTCATCAGCAAAGCCGATGGTTTTGAGGTCTGGATGACTTACAAATGGGAAACCGCCGGAGCGTGGGGCTGACTTCAAGGATTAAAGGGCGCTCACCCAATCCCACGCCCTAATCAGGATTTGCACCCGCTAACCGCATCAGGGCGCGTTGCTTCGTCCTGCCGTCCCTCAATTGACGGCACGTTCAGCCTGCTGTCGTCGAGAACCGTAAACACTCGCAGCGTGATAGTAACAACCAGATTATGCAAGTTTTCTCTTGACGTGTGACCTCAAACACAAGTAGCGTCGGCATAGCACCCACCGAGATCGCCAAGCAAAGAAGCTGGCGGTGAGTCACCCATCCGGCCGACAACGGCGTCGGCCGGATGCATGGGAGACCGGGTACGCACGCTACCCACGTGCCAACGAACGCAAGGAGAAAAATGCGCACAATGAAGTCGCGAATGATGTTCACCGCCGTATCGACGGCGGCGCTCCTGGCCCTTGCTGCTTGCGCCGAAAGCGCAAGCGGCCAAGGCCCCGCCGACACTGCCGCGATCGACGTCGGCCATGACATGAAGATCAACCTGAAGACCAGCCCCAACCTCAAGGTCGCGGTTTTCCTCCCTGGTGTTGCCAACGCCTACGGGCAGGCCCAGGAGCTCGCCGCGAAAGAGACGGCCAAGGAGCTCGGCATGGACATGACATTATTCGACGGAGGCTACAACCCAAGTCAACAGCTTAACCAAATGCAGACAGCCCTGGCGTCCGGGGGCTACGACGCAGCGGTGGTGCAAGCGCTGGACGGAACTGTTGTTTGCAAAACGATCACCGAGGACTACCCGAAGGCCAACATTCTGGTGGTGAACAATGTCACGCCCTTGTGTGAGTACGGCATAAATCAGACCGGCAAGGCAATCGACGAAGTCTGGGCACCGGGCACCATGAACTTTGTCGGTAGCAACAACACCCGCGCATACATCGATGGCTGGTTCTCCGCAGCAGCAAAAGCCAACCCGGGCAAGCAGAATGTGGTCGCCGTTCTCGGACCTGCAGTCGCCGCCCAAACACGGGTGATAGAAGTTGCCCTGGCGAAGTTCGCGAAGGACAACCCCGATTACACCATCAACACCATCAACACCGACTACACGACCACTGGCACGTACAACCAGTTACAGACCTACCTACAGGGCCACGCGGACACCACCCTGATCCTGTCCATGTACACGCCAGACATCTCACAAGGCGTCGTCAAGGCCGTAGAAGACGCAGGCCTTCTCGGAAAGGTCAACATTGTGGATCAGGGCTTCGGCGAGTTCTCAATCGAGCAGATAGAGGCGGGAAATATCCAGTTCTCGACGCTCTTCTTCCCATACAACGGGATAAAGGTCTCCCTGGAGACCATTGCCGCAGCCCAACGCGGGGAAGCCGGCCCTCGTTTCGTAGATGACTCGGTGATTGGCGATGCAAAAAGTCCTTTCACCATCACCAAGGAAACGATTTCCGAACTTCCGGACGAACTTCGGTAACCCGTAAGACAGGGCAACACTACTCAACACACCAATTCGCAAAGCAATGAAGCTCCGCGACGCATCACATACATGCCGGCCGCCCACGGCGCCGGGACGAGGCAACCCAAAGGAAATTACTATGCGTACAACCAAGTCGCGGGCCATGCTGGCCGCGGGATCCACGGCAGTTCTGATCGCTTTGACCGGCTGCGCTGGTACCAGCAGCGATAACCCGGACAATCAAGGTCCGGCAGGCACGGTCGCAGTGGATGTCGGCAACGACATGACAGTGAACCTGAAGACCGGCCCAGGCCTCAAGGTCGCAGTTTTTATTCCAGGTGTGGCCAATGAGTTCGGTATTGAGCAAGAACGGGCAGCCAAGGAGACTGCCACCGAACTCGGTATGGACATGACCTTGTTTGACGCGGGCTATGACCCTAACAAGCAACTAAACCAGATGCAGACAGCCATGACATCCGGGAACTTCGACGCGGCAGTGGTAATGGCCCTGGACGGCGTGATGTCCTGCAAACTCCTGACCAATGATTTCGCTAAGGCCAACATCCTGACGTCGATTTCAGGCTCGCCCCTGTGCGACGACGGCGCAAATAAAAACGGGAAGACCGTTGATGAAGTCTGGGCCCCAGGTACCTTGAACTTCGTGGGCAGCAACACCACCCGCGACTACGTCGACGGCTGGCTGGCGGCCACGGCAAAGGCGAACCCGGGTAAGCAGAAGGTAGTTGCGGTTCTAGGGCCTGCGGTCAATACCCAGACGCGTGTCACAGAAGCCGCAATGGCGAAGCTCGCGGCGGACAACACCGGGTATTCAATTGACACGATCTACACCGATTGGACCACCACCGACGCATACAACAAAACGCAGACCTACCTGCAGGGTCACCCGGACACCACCCTCATCTTGTCCGCCTCGGCGCCCGACCTCACCCAAGGCGTCATCCAGGCTGAAAAAGACGCCGGTCTTTCGGAGAAGATCCACATCGCGGACGTCGGCTTCGGCAAATTCCAGACCCAACAATTGGAAGCCGGCACCGTCCAGCTCTCCACAATGCTCTTTCCCTATAACCAAATGAAGGCAAACCTCAACTCGATTGCCGCTGCGCAACGAGGGGACACCGGCACGCGGTTCGTGGACGATTCCGTCATTGGGACCGCAAAGAACCCCTTCGTGGTCACCAAGGAAACCATCCCGGAACTGCCAGCCGAACTGCGCTAGCGCATCAGTCCCCCAGCGTTGGCTGGGGTGATGTTCTCCCGAACGCCACCCCAGCCCGAAGTAGAAAGAAGACCGGCAATGGAGTCCACAAAATCGGACCCGGTGATCGCCGTCGCGCTCAAAGCGGTATCGAAGACCTACGGGGCCACCCGCGCATTGATGGATGTGGACGTAGCAATCCACGAAGGAACAGTCCACGCACTGATCGGCGAAAACGGAGCAGGCAAGTCCACAGCACTGGGCACGATCGCCGGACGAGTCGACTTTGACGGTGGTGTGGTCGAAGTCTTCGGTGAACAGCTTGAACCAGGAAACCTGCGCGCTGCCCGCCGAAGCGGCATCTCGGCCATCTACCAGGAACTCACCATAATCCCGCATCTGGATGCTGCAGCAAACGTATTTCTCGGATCTGTCCTGTCCCGATTCGGCGTCCTCTCCGCCAGTGAAATGCGCCGAAGATACGTACAACTGTGCGCTCAGCTGGAGGTCGGGGTGGTTCCGGCAGGCGTGCCTGCGGGCACCCTTTCGGTAGCCGAGCAGCAGTTGCTTGAGATCATGCGCTCGCTCGTGGTCGATCCCCGTGTCATCCTTTTCGATGAGCCAAGCGCGTCGCTGGCCGTCGAAGAACGCGAGGCGCTCTACAAGGCAATCGAAGGACTACGCAAGCGCGGCGTCACCATCGTGATCGTGAGCCACAACTTTGATGAAATCGAACGGCTCGCCGACCGGGTCACAGTTTTCCGAAATGGCAGGGCCATCGTCACAAGCGCGCGGGGGGAACACTCCCGGGCCGAGCTCGTGCGCGCGATGCTCGGTGAGCAGCGAGGCGACCAGACACTCGGCCGCGTGCTCATGGATAAGCCCGTGGAAATTCACTCGAGACCCGTCGACTCGGATGCCTCGCCGATTCTTGAAGTGGTTGGGCTCAGCGTTCCAGGTGTCATAGAGAACATCGATCTGGAAGTGAAACCCGGGGAAATCCTCGGCATTGCCGGTCTTGTAGGTTCGGGCCGATCAACATTATTGCGTGCAATCGCTGGCGCCGAACCCACAGCCCGCGGAACCATCCGCCTCTCGGGCGTCGAGCAGGCGTGGCCGCGAACAGTGCGGGCGGCACGCAAGCTGGGAATCGGGTTGATCCCCGAGGACCGCAAGGGAGAAGGGCTCGTCCTGCTCCGCAGCGCGGCGGACAACATCGCACTCTCCAATCTACGCGCAGCCTCATCCGGCGGCGTGATTCGGCGAAGCAAACTCCGGGGGATGGTCGCCGAAGCTTCTTCAAAGCTGAACTTTCCCACCGCCCGGCTCGGAGAACGCAGCGACAGGTTCTCAGGTGGCAACCAACAAAAGCTGCTGATGGCACGCTGGCTCTACGACCGTCCACGGGTACTCCTCGCCGATGAACCGACGCGCGGCATCGATATCGGTGCGAAAGGCGAGCTTCTCGAAAGTCTTCGCAAAATGGCGGACGACGGGGTCGGCGTCGTCGTCGTCTCTTCGGAACTCGAGGAAGTACTGGCGGTTTCCGATCGCGTACTGGTCGTCGCCAAAGGCCAAAGCATGGGCCTCATTGAGCGAACCGGAGATCAACAGCTCGCTATGGAAGACGTATTGAACGCTGCATTTGGATTGAAGGAGATCGCATGAGCGCCACCATGGACAGGGACATCACCGTTGCTCCAAACGTAACGGTAAAGAAGGGAATCAATCTCAGGGAGAGAGCAGCGAGCCTGGGAATGGTCTGGGTGCTCATCATCCTTGTCATCACTGCGGTCATTCTTAATCCCCGATTCCTCAACCCTGGAAACCTGATCAACATCCTGACCCAGAACGCTCCGGTTGGCATCATCGCCGTAGGGATGACGTTCATTATCATTGCTGGAGGCTTCGATCTTTCAGTGGCCGCCGTACTGGCGATTGGTGGAGTCTCCTATGCAACCCTGTCCCACACGATGCCCGCGGGGCTGGCGATGCTCGTCACTTTGGCGATCGGTTTCCTGCTAGGCCTGATCAACGCCCTCCTCATCACAAAAGCGAAGGTCAATGCGTTCATCGCAACCTTGGCGACCGCCTCGTTGTTCAGCGGCCTGACCTTGCTGTTCACCAATTCCAAACCAGTCCCCATGGCCGCAGGCGGCTACGATTTCCTCTCGGACCAGGACTTCCTCGGGGCCCCGCTATCCGTCTGGCTGCTCGCAATCCTCGTCGCGGCAGGATGGTTCGCACTTTCCAAGACCGTGTATGGCCGCGGAATCTACGCGATCGGCGGCAACAACGAAGCCGCACGACTGGCCGGGTTGCCCGTGATCTCACTTCGGGCAAGTACCTACGTACTGACGGCTATGCTGGCAGCCCTTGCGGGAATCGTCCTGGGCTCGGTCATCGGCGTCGGCCAGCCAGGCGTGGCTGTCGGAGTCACACTCAACTCGATCGCGATCGTCATCATCGGCGGGACTTCATTGCTCGGCGGAGAAGGTGCCATGTGGCGGACGCTCGTCGGCATCCTGATCTTTGGAACCATCAACAACGTCTTCGACATCCTTGCCTTTCCACAGGCGACTCAAGAGGTGGCCCTTGGCGTGATCGTGCTCGCCGCCGTATCACTGGATGCCTACACACGGTCACGGAAGCGTTCAGGAGAAGCCTGACCCGGCTCCACGACGGCAGCTGCTGAAGAATACAAACACAAAAGAAGGAAGATCAATATGTCTCGATTGGCCGGCAAGGTCGCCATCATCACGGGGGCAGCCAGCGGAATGGGGCTATCCGCCCTCAAGCTCTTCGTGGCCGAAGGGGCACGGGTAGTGGCCACGGACATATCCGCTGAGGCCCTGCGACAGGTGGTCGAAGAAGTCACCGGGAACGGCGGCGCGGCCATTGCCCGCACGCACGATGTTTCCTCTGCCGAAGACTGGAAACGTGTTGTTGACGACGTCCTCGCCGAATGGGGCACGATTGACATCCTCATCAACAATGCGGGCATTGCCATGGCAAAGGGCGTCCTGGAAGCCGAGCTTGAGGATTGGAACAAGGTGATGGCCATCAATGTCACCGGGCCTTGGCTCGGAATGAAGAGTGTCATTCCGGTGATGCAGGCGGCCGGCCGCGGTTCCATCGTAAATGTGTCATCCATCGCCGGGATCGTCGGCGGCGCATCGGACGGCGGTAGCGCTGCCTACTCCGCGTCGAAGGGCGCCGTTCGCTCCCTGACAAAACACGCTGCTCAGTGGTTTGCCAAAGACAACATCCGGGTTAACTCAGTGCATCCCGGTCCCATCGACACCGGGATGACCCGTGGCTACGGGCTCACGAGGGAATCACTGGCCAACCCTGATACTGTCCCATTGCCACCCCACGCCGGGGAGGCCTCCGACATCGCGTATGGCCTGCTGTACTTTGCGTCGGACGAGGCAAAGTTCATCACCGGAACCGAGCTCGTCATCGACGGCGGATTCATTTCGCACTGATGATGTGCATCAGCATCGTCGAATGAGACGTGCTGGGCAAAGTGCTCATTCATGGGCTGCCGGTGGGCAGTGTCCGTATGAGGCCTGTCTACCCTCGCATCGATTGACGGGGCTCCCGAACCCTTGGTTCAGGAGCCCCGCCCGTTTGCCTCAAAATTCGAGATCGAGGATTGCGATGTCGGTACTCTTGCGAAATTCGAGGATAAACATAGCCACGTCCATGTGAGTGGCTTCTGTCGAGAACGCCTCGAGGGCGGCGCGGTCTTCGAGTTCGGCGACGAGGCCGAAATCAAAGTTGCCCTGGATGCCAATGTCGACGCCTGCTTTGAGCGAACGCAGGCCTGGGATGACGCCGACGAGTGCTTCAAGGCGATCAACCGCTTCCTGCAGGCGCTCCGTCGGCGTGCCTTCAATAACGCGGAATAATACGATGTGTCGGATCAAAGTGTCTCCTTTGTAGGCGGCGGGAAATCCGATCATGGTGTTGGTGTGGGTGCACGTAACGAGCGAGGACCTTGGCCTCATTCGCGTTCATCCCCCTGGCCCCCATATGACGCCGGCTATGGGCCAGCTGGACAGTAGGCCCAAGTTGTTCGCCCCCCTTTTGCTGGAGGCTAGTGGTGTGCTGCGCGGTTGATAGCGACAGTTTCGTCCAGCGACGGCATCTTCTCAAAGGAACCGAAGTGCTCAATGAGGCGGTCACGGGTGACCGGCGCCTTGTCTTTCTCGGCTTCGGAAAGAGCCTTGCCGAGGTCCTCCAGGCCGAGCTCGGTGCAGTATGCCGGGGTGCCAGGCTGCTGGCGCCACGAGTCCGCAATCACGCCGGCGTCGAACGGGTCAAAGCCCGTGTCGTCAACGAGCTGCATCACTGTTGCGCGAGCCTCGGCGGAGTCCGCAGCAACAGGAATCGCGATTCGACTCGGAGATCCTGCAGGAAGCCCCTTGTTCTGTTGGGTACCGGCGAGGGCCGCATTCCATGCCTTCACAACGGGACGGCCGAGCTGCTCCTGGCTCCACTCACTTTCGACCTGCCCCTGATCTACCGCTTCAACCGGGCCCATCATGTAGGGGTAATAGTTCGACGTGTCGACAACTATCGTGTCTTCAGAGGCGCCAGCCAAGAGATCGGCCAGACCCGGCTGTACCGAGAACGGGATCGCCAGCACTATCACGTCGCGGTCCGCAACCGCCCCGTTCACCTCAGCGGCACGCGCGCCAGCGGCCAGGACTTCTTCAGACACGATTTCGGGCCCGCGGGCGTCGGCGACAAGAACGTCGTGACCTTTTTCGCTGAGACGACGCGCGAGGTTGCCGCCGATGGCTCCAGCGCCGATAACGGTGATCTTCATAGGTATTTCCTTTGTTCGTTGGTCCCACCCGACAAGTGCAGACGGGATGTACACTTATTCGTGTACAAGAAGCCTACATGATGTACACCCAAATGCGTACATCATGTTTCGAGTGGAACAACGATGGAAAGAGCAATCTAATGGCCAGCCGCTTGTCGAATCCGCTGACAATTCCCGCCGAGGAGGACTTCAACCTGTTCGCCGTCATGTTCGCCCTGAACGATCCCACTCGGCGCGCAATTGTCGAGTTCATAGCGGCAGAGCCGGGGACGGGGTGCAGCAACTCCGACTTCGGCGTCACGAAGTCGGCCCTGACCCGGCATTGGCGCGTCCTCCGCGAGTCCGGAATCATTAGACAGGAAGCGCAGGGCAACCGGCACAGGAACTGGCTCCGCCGGGACGAGCTCGACCGGCGCTTCCCCGGCCTGCTGGACCTTGTTCTGGAAGCGCAAGCCGAGGCATCCTCCAGCCCTTCGGACCTGGTGAAGAGCACCGACAAAGAGGCCTAAAGCGCGACCAGGCGGCAGGCAGGATTTCGCGTTCAACTGCCGTTGAGGCCGCCTATCCCGCTGATTCCTGATTTCTGGATTCTGCCTCGGCACTACCATTGTCGGCGGCGCCCGACGGGCCATCTACGCCAGCGGGCAACTCCCACCCGCTCCTGGTGAGGGCAGCCAAGGCCGCGGCAGATTCGTCGTCAGCCAAAGCCGCTCCCCTCACCCAACTGGTAGCCAACGTAGCTAGAAAAAGGTCCCGCCCCCTCACTTCGCCGCGAGCACTTCCTTCACCCTGGGCCGCCCGGAGGAACTCCTCGGTCGTCGTAATAAATCCTTGGCATGTCACAGTCAGAGGAGACGGGCTGTCCGTCGTTGCGGCTCGCAGCGGCTCGGGCAAACCATCGAATGCTCCAGCCCATTCAGTGAGCGCATTGAGCCAGCCATGGAGAGCGTCGGCGGCGTTCGCCGATCGAATCCGAAGTTCATCACGGCGGGACACCAGGGCTTCGTCGCGCGCAGTGAGCAACTCGGCTAGCAAGGCTTCCCGGTTAGGGAAGTGTCTATAGAGGGTGCCCGCGCCTATGCCGGCTTGTTTTGCGATTGCATCGAGCGAACCGCCAACGCCGTGCTTCGAGAAATACTGCTCGGCAGTATCGAGGATGTGACCACGATTTCGTCGGGCATCGGCCCGAGGCGCACGAGCCTTGTTCGTCTCGGTCTTTCGCACTGCAGTTACCTCACTTTGCTAAACGGGGAGTGTCTCCGTATAGTCTTTCCATAAGAGGAGACCATCTCCACTTCAGTCTACGTGCGTCTCCGGCAGATCGATGAATTTGCCGGTGAGATCGTCCCGGTACATAACGAGTGCGGGCTCCCCCGCCACGATTACGCCGGAACCGCCCTACGCGACCATTACTTTTTCCAACGGTTCTCTTGGAGGACACTGCTATGACACACTCGGACGTACTGGATCCGACCGACCTTTCTTCGCGGAAGGGGAGCCGAATCGAGCGGCTAGCCCCGGGGAGCACGTTGGTCATTGGCCTACTAATGGGCTCGACCTTCCTCGTTCTTCTGAACGAGATGCTGCTGGGAGTCGCGCTGCCTACCCTGATCTCCGACTTGGACATCACCCCTTCCTCCGGCCAGTGGCTGACCACCGGCTATCTGCTGACCTTGGCAGTTCTAATACCGGCGACGGGATTCGTGATGCGCCGATTCAATCTACGCACAATCTTTCTCAGTGCGCTGTCGCTGTTCATCATCGGGACCGTGGTCGCGGCTGCAGCACCGGGATTCGAGGTACTGCTCACCGGCCGCATCATCCAGGCCACCGGAACTGCCGTGTTCGTCCCGCTGTTGATCACCACTGCCATGCGCCTTGTGCCTGAAGCCCGTCGCGGCAACATCATGGCGCTGGTAACAGCTGTGCCAGCGATTGCACCGGCATTCGGCCCCGCACTATCCGGGCTCGTGCTGACGTTCCTACCGTGGCGGTGGCTGTTCATCCTCGTCCTCCCCATCTCGGTAGCAGCGCTCTTGCTGGGTGCCTTCAAGCTGAAGAACATCACCACCCCGGAACACGCGACTCTGGACCTGTTGTCGCTCGCCCTCTCCACGATCGGTTTCGGCGCCTTAGTATTCGGGCTGTCCTCGATTGGCGAGTCGGCCTCTGGACATGCCCTCCTGTCGCCGATCATCCCAATCATCGTAGGAGTTACCGGAATTGTCGCGTTCGTCTTCCGACAGTTGGCCCTCCGTCGCAACGGTGGCGACCCATTCATCGATATGCGCATTTTTCGTGCGAAATCGTTCGTTGTACCGCTGGCTATCATGACACTGGTGGCTTTGAACGCATTCGGGACCACCCTCGTGCTTCCCTTCATCCTGTCCGGCGCCCTAGGCCTGAGCACGTTGGCAATCGGGTTGTTTCTCGTCCCGTCTGGTGCCGTCATCGCGCTCGTCTCGGCCCTCGGGGGTCGTATTTACGACCGCTTCGGACCTCGACCGCTGATCATTCCGGGCGCTTTCATTTGGACCGCGAGCATCTGGTTCCTCAGCACGCTCGACGATACCCGCGGCGTTTGGGTCTACCTCGCAGGCTTCCTCATCATGTCCGCTGCGCAAGCAATGATGTGGGCCCCGCTGACGACCTTGGCCCTGTCGTCCCTTCGAGCAGACCTTTATCCGTACGGCAGCGCAACGTTCACGACGGCGCAGCAGCTCGCCGGTGCCGCCGGCGGCGCCGTCCTCATCTCCGCTTACACAATCGGCGCGAACGCAGCACAGGCTGGCACACTGACCGTCGATCAAGCAGTCTCCGCAGGGCAAGCAGCCTTCATCACCGCAGGGATCATCGCCATTGGCGCCGTCATCGGCACCCTCTTCATTGGAAAGCGCCGTCAGCCGACCCCACTACGCGACCAAGCAACGACGGCATCGGCGTAGCGGCACCACTCATCAACTCCCCAACCGTCCCACTAGTCGCGACGGAGAAAATCTCCGCACGACGCGAAGTCAAAAGTACGAACAGCTCCTATCAGAGAACGGACAGAGGACACTATGCCCAAACAAATGCTCATCGGCATGCATCTAGGCAACGGGTACGGCAACCTGCCGGGTGCCTGGCGTGCCCCAGCGGTCGACCCCACGAGCTATTCGAGTTTCGATGCGAAGGTTCGGCATGCCCAAGCGGCCGAGCGTGGAAAGCTCCAGTTCCTGTTCCTCCCGGATGGCCCTAGCCACGTGGGGGACATTGAGAATGAGCCGCCCAACTTCAATCTCGACGTCATGGTTACCTTGGCCGCTCTTGCCCGCGAAACGAACCGGATTGGCCTCGTCGCCACTGGCTCAACCACCTTCAATGAGCCGTTCAACCTCGCGCGGCAGTTCAAGGCGCTCGACGTCTTGAGTCATGGACGGACGGGCTGGAACGCCGTCACATCAAGCGGCGAGGACGTCGCTGCGAACTATGGCCAACGACTACCGTCCAGCAGCGAACGCTACGGCAGGGCACATGAGACGGTCCAGCTGGTGCAGTCTCTATGGGGCAGCTGGGGGGAGGCTGCATGGGTGCACGATAAGACCACAGGCCGCTTCGCGAACGCCGGGCAGATCGCTCCCATCAATATGGGCGGCAACTTCGTCGCCTCGCGCGGGCCGCTGTACATTCCTCCTTCCGAGCAGGGGCAACCCGTCATCTTCCACGCCGGAGGCAGTCCGAACGCCCTCGCTCTCGCCGGCCGCTTCGCCAATGGCGTCATCGGCGCGGCCTTCACGATCGACGATGCCCGCGCGCAACGTGCCGCGTTTCGTGAGGCCGCCGAACGAGCCGGCCGAGACCCGGCCGAGCTCAAATTTTTTGCTGGACTCATGACGACGATTACTAGCAATAAGCGAGAAGGCCTCGATCGCCGGACCACGCTGAGCGGACGGATATTTCCTCAGCGCGCGTCCTATCTCGGACAGATGCTCGGGCTGCATCTCGATCCAGCACGGCTCGACGAACCACTATCGTCGGAGCAACTTTCCAGGGCGCGAGCATCAACTGGAGACCCACGCTCGGTCCGTGCACTCGAGATCGCGCGTGAAGGCTGGACGGTCCGCGACATACTCGCTCACGGAGTGATTGATTACCATCCCGTCATCGTGGGACCAGCCATCGAAGCCGCGGACCACATGCAGGAATGGTTTGAGGCAGACGCTGTGGACGGTTTCTGGGTGTCGCCGGACATCTATGAAGATGGAATCGACGCCTTCGTCGATGGTGTGGTGCCAATCCTCCAGGATCGAGGGCTGTTCCACCGGGAATACGACGGAGATACCCTGCGCGATCATCTTGGCGCTCCGGCTCAGTACGGAGTCGATCCACGCGTCACGGGCTGACTTTGACCAGAGATGACCGAATGCCCTCTGGGGACGACGGTGAGTGACACCCCTCGCATGGACCCGCGTTTCTGCAGCACTTCAGAATCGCAGGCGGCCAGCAGATGTTAGGCAGTGTGTTCCAGGTCTGCGGGCTGGACGTTCTCGCGCTCTTCCAAGGCCCCGGTTACTGAGGCTGTAAGGCTGTTGGCGATGTGGGTCCGTGCCAGTTTGGCCGCCGCTGGACCATCACCGGAGGCTACGAGTTCCAGAATCTGGTGGTGCTGGTTCAAGTCAATGGTCCGGGGCTCATCACCGGAAGGTAGTTCCAGGCCGAGGCGACGGTAGCGGTCGGACTTGTCCCATAGGTCATCCAGGAGCTTGATCATGCTGGGATTGTGGGATGCGGCGTAGACGGCCCGGTGGAAATCGCGGTGTGCCGTGATGGCCTCCTCACCCCAGACCCGGGTCACCGGCAGCAGCTTCTCCGCCGCAGTCCGCATGGCGACGATGTCAGCTTCGGTCCGGCGATAGGAAGCCAACTCCGTCGCTGACGGTTCAAGTGCGAGGCGGACTTCGAGCAATTCGCGTGCTTCTGAAGCGCTCACGTCTGCCACACGTGAGTCCCGGTGGGTGTCCATGATGATCAGCCCCTCGCTTGAGAGTCGACGGATCGCTTCCCGCAAGGGAGTGATGCTCATCTGCATGTTGTCTGCCAGTTCGTACTGGGACACGCGTGAGCCCGGGGCGAGGTTGCCAGAGAGGATCAGTTGGCGGAGTTCGCTGTACGCCAGACTGCCCTTGCTGGAAAAAACGTTCGTGGTGCTCATCTGACGCTCCGAATCTCTCTTCGACGTGGGGCCACACTTGCTCCCGTGAACATCTTATAAGAAATCCCACGGGAACACTTGTGCCCCCCGTCACGCCCAGCTAACCTTGACCTCAGGTCTTATAAGATATTCGCACGAAGGACTTTCTTGCCCCTCGTAGTTCGGGTTGACTTCAAGACCAAGTCTTATAAGAAATAAGTTCTACTCAGGAGAGTTTCAAAGATGAAAATCGTTTCCGCCCACGTTGGCACCATCCCCATCAGTTCCTCGATCCGGAACGCCTTCATTGACTTCACCAAGATGGACTGCACGATCATCGCGCTCGTCAGTGACGTCTTTGTCGACGGCAAGCCGCTGGTGGGCTACGGGTTCAACTCCAACGGCCGCTACAACGCGACCGGTATCCTGGAAGACCGCATCCTTCCGCGCCTGCTGGATGCCCCGTCCGAGGACCTGCTTGACGAGGACGGCCAGCTCTCGCCGGAGAAGGCCTGGGACATCATGATGTCCAACGAAAAGCCCGGCGGTCACGGCGAACGGTCCGTCGCTGTCGGTGTCGCCGACATGGCCCTTCACGACCTCGCCGCGAAAATCGCAGGTGTCCCGCTCTACCGCTGGATCTCGGACCACTACGGCGACGGCGACCCCGACAAGGACGTCTTCGTTTACGCCGCAGGTGGCTACTACGCCCCCGGCAAGACCCTCGAAGACCTGCAGAACGAAATGCGTGGATTCCTGGCGCAGGGCTACGACATCGTCAAGATGAAGATCGGCGGCGCCGACCTGGCCGAAGACCTCCGCCGCATCGAAGCTGTGATCGAGGTCCTCGACGGCGACGCTTCCCGCCTCATGGTCGACGTGAACGGCAAGTTCGACCTCCAGACCGCACTGGAATACGGCAAGGCCATCGATAAGTACGGACTGTTCTGGTACGAGGAAGTCGGCGACCCGCTGGACTACGCCCTCAACGCCGCACTCTCCGAGCACTACAAGAACCCGATCGCCACCGGCGAGAACCTGTTCTCCCTCCAGGATGCCCGCAACCTCATCCGCTATGGTGGCATGCGCCCTGACCGCGACTTCATTCAGGTCGACCCGGCCCTAAGCTATGGCCTGACCGAATACCGGCGCATCCAAGACATGTTGGCCCAGCACGGCTGGTCCTCACGCCGCTGCATCCCCCACGGCGGACACCAGTTCTCCCTGCACATCGCTGCCGCTCTGAAGCTTGGCGGCAACGAGTCCTACCCGGGTGAGTTCCAGCCGACCGGCGGTTTCACAGACGATGCTGTCATCGTCAACAGTCGTGTCGCCCCCGGCGACCTTCCCGGCATCGGTCTCGAAGGTAAGGCCGAGTTCTACAAGGTTCTGCGCGAACTTCACAGCTAAGAGCTGATCGTGCCCGGTCCCGGGCAGCACCACTGCCCGGGCCGCACCTCTCTTCCTTCCCCAGTCTGATGTGCAAAGGAGCACCCAAGATGTCGTCCCACTCCCTTAAAAACACCCAGCATTCGTCCCCTCCCAAGCAGCGTTCCCGGTTCGGCCGGTTGATGCGTGAACTGTGGTTCCAAGTCGTCCTGGGAGCTGTTCTGGGCATTGCCGTCGGCCTGCTGCTCCCCTCCGTCGGCAAGCAGCTCACACCGCTCAGCGACTGGTTCATCGCCCTGGTGAAGATGATCGTTATCCCGGTCGTGTTCTGCGTCGTTTCCCTGGGCATTGCATCGATGGACAGCCTGCGTAAAGCTGGCCGCATCGGCGTCAAGGCACTGGGTTACTTCCTCGCCCTATCGCTGGTGTCGATGCTGATCGGACTGGTCGTGGCCAATGTCTTCCGTCCTGGCGACGGCATGAATATCGACCCGGACAAGCTGGACGCCAGCAAGGTACCGGCAACTGCCTCCCAGGGCTTCGACGGCCTTGAATTCGTCAACAACATCATTCCCGAATCACTGTTCGGTGCCCTGACCGGCCATACCATCATCGCTGCCCTGATGGTCTCTATCATCTTCGGTGCCGCCATGAACGTGTCCGGCGAATCCGGTGCGTTCCTCACCAAGGGCATCCAGGCCCTTTCCGTGGTGATCTTCAAGATCGTCAACTGGGTCATGCGCTTGGCCCCCATCGGCACCTTCGGTGCACTGGCCGCCGTCGTAGCCAACTACGGCACCCAAAGCCTCCAGCAACTGGGCTACCTCGTCCTGCTCTTCACCGCCACCTGCATCATCTACGTCCTGGTGGTACTCGGCACCATCGCCCGTGCCTGCGGACTGAACATCTTCACGGTGATGCGCTACTTCAAGGCAGAACTGTTGATCGCATTGAGCACCTGCTCGTCCGAGGCCGTGCTGCCGCAGCTGATCAAGAAGCTCGAAAACATGGGCGTCGGCAAGTCCACCGTGGGCATCGTGATCCCTTCCGGGTTCTCCTTCAACCTGGACGGTTCGGCCGTCTACCTGACCATGGCTTCGGTGTTCCTGGCCCAAGCTGTCGGCATGGATCTCTCCTGGGAGCAGCAGCTGGTCATGGTCGCCGTCATGATGCTCACCAGCAAGGGAACCGCCGGAATCGCAGGCGGCGCATTCATCGTCCTGGCCAGCACCCTGAGCTCCGTGGGCGGCATACCCCTGGCCGCCCTCGCCCTCATCGTCGGCATCGACCGCCTCCTGAACGAAGGCCGGGTGTTCATCAACGTCCTCGGCAACGTCATGGCAGCCGTCGTCGTCGGCAAATGGGAAAAGGACTACGACCCGGAACAGGCCCGCAAAGCCCTCCACACCTCAGGCCAGAAAAAGAACGAACTCGAATCAAGGACACCGGCCACCGTGGAAGCCGACAAGGTCGACGCCCACTAACACCGCACCAGGCAGGGCCGCCGCTCACCGCGGCGGCCCTGACCCGCATGAACCCCAAACCGACACCGCTTCGGCAGCACATCCCGCCATCACATGAGGAAGAAACCCGAACCATGGCCGCCCGCATCCTGATCACCACCGACTACCTCCACCCCGGAGACTCCGTTGACAAGCTCCTGCACGAACACGGCCTGGAACCGGTCTACTCGCCATCCCGTGGGCCGCGGACCCTGGAGGAACGCCGCTCGCTGTTCGAGGGCATCTCAGGAGCCATCATCGCCAGCGAGCCCGTCACCTCAGACATGCTCGCCGAAGCGGACGCCTTGCAAGTCATAGCCCGCAGCGGTGTGGGGTATGACTCCATCGACGTCAAGGCCGCCTCCGCCCACGGAATCAGGGTCTGCAACGCACCCGGAACAAACCACCATTCAGTCGCTGAACTGACCATCGGAATGATCATCACCGCCGCCCGGCGTCTGCTGGAAGTCACCAGCGCAGTCCGTGCAGGCCACTGGCCCCGCGATGCCGGCCGCGAGCTGCACGGGGCCACCCTGGGCATCATCGGCTACGGACCCAGCGGCCGCGCCACCGCCAACCTGGGAGTCGCCCTCGGCATGACCGTCCTGGTCAGCACCGCCCACCCGGACCCCAGCAACACGGCCATCCAGTTCGCCGAGCTCGACACCGTCATCCGCGACGCTGACTACCTCTCCCTGCACACCCGCGCAGGCCAAGGCACCGGTCCCCTTATCGACAGACACCGGCTGAGCACGATGAAACCAACCGCCTTCCTCATCAACACCGCCCGCGGCTCACTCGTTGATGAAGAAGCCTTGTCCAAGGCACTCTCGGACGGCACCATCGCCGGCGCCGTCCTGGACGTGATCAAGAGCGAACCCCTGCCCAGCGATAGCCCCCTCCGGGGCCTGGACAATCTGCTCATCACCTCCCACCTCGCCGGACAAACGATCCAGGCACGCGCCCGGGCCGGGCTCGCGGCCGCGCACGCCGTCATCGACGTCCTCGAAAACCGTCAACCGGCTCATCCGGTCGACCGCCAATCCCGAACACCCAACACAGACGAAGAAGGATCCTGATGTCGAAACCCCACCGCATCGCAGTCATTCCCGGCGACGGAATCGGCACCGAAGTCGTGCCCGAAGGACTACGCGTCCTGGACGCCGCCGCCTCAGCCTTCGACCTCAACCTCAGATACGAGCACTTTGACTACGCCTCGGCCGACTACTACACCCGGCACGGGAAAATGCTGCCCAACGGCTGGTTCGAGGAACTGAACCAGTTCGATTCCATCTTCTTCGGCGCCGTCGGCTGGCCAGAGATCGTCCCCGACCACGTTTCGCTCTGGGGCAGCCTCCTGCAGTTCCGCCGTCACTTCGACCAGTACGTCAGCCTCCGCCCGGTCAAACTCCTTCCCGGTGTGCCGAGCCCCCTGACCGGCCGGGCGCCTGGCGATGTCGACTTCTACGTCGTGCGCGAAAACACCGAAGGCGAATACTCCAGCATCGGAGGGAAAATCTTCGAAGGCACGGACCGCGAGACCGTCATGCAGGAAACCGTCATGACCCGCACCGGCGTGGACCGGATTCTCAAATACGCTTTCGATCTGGCGCAAAGTCGGCCCAAAAAGCACCTGACCTCCGCCACGAAGAGCAACGGCATTTCCATCACCATGCCTTACTGGGACGAGCGGGTGCAGGCCATGGCCGCCGCCTACCCGGGGATCAACGTGGACAAATTCCACATCGACATCCTTGCCGCGAACTTTGTCATGCACCCCGATTGGTTCGACGTCGTCGTCGCCAGCAACCTCTTCGGCGACATCCTCTCCGACCTCGGCCCTGCCTGCACCGGCACCATCGGCATCGCCCCCAGCGGGAACATCAACCCCGAACGCAAATTCCCCAGCCTCTTCGAACCCGTCCATGGCTCCGCCCCGGACATCGCCGGCAAGGGCATCGCTAACCCCATCGGACAGATCTGGTGCGCCGCCATGATGCTCGACCACCTCGGAGAACCAGACGCCGCAACCGCCATCACCACCGCCATGGAAACCGTCCTCGCCAGCGGAACAGCCGCTCTCACCCCGGACATGGGCGGCAACGCAACCACAGAAGAACTCGGCCGGGCGGTTGCGTCTTCACTGCTTGCACCTTGACGCCGTAACCTGGCCAGGCAACCTTCATGCGCTGCCTTATGAAAGCGATGATGCTCCGACAAGACACCTGGTGGTGCCCGCTGGTAGGAACGACCGTTCAGATCCGCAACAACGGCGGCACCCCTCCGGACCCATGCCACGGTGCTAATGATTCTGCACGAAGCGGCTCACCGGATCGAGGAGGTGCGAAATAAGCCCTAAGGACCGCCGGCAAAGCTACTAGCGCTCTAAGGGTCTCAGCTTCCGACGTTTCGCAGCCGGAACAATTTCCTGTGGTCCGCGATGCCCTCGCTCCCCGGCTATGTCTCCCTCATCGAAGACGGTGCCCGGATGTCGCCCCCGGAGATGTAGCACCACGAAGACAGCACCCGAGCCACGCCGCATCCGCACAGTTTCAGAGCACGACGCGTGGGCGCTTATCGTCAGACTGGTCCGCGTCGACGTGCTCGGCCAACGTCCGCGTGAGCTGCGGTGTTCGGAAGGCACCACCGGGAGCGGTCATCTGCGTCGGGCGCGCGTCCCGCTTGATTTCGCAGTGCGCTTCGATCACACGGCCAAGACCCATTTTGACAGCACTCGGCCGACCGTGGCCGCGAACCCTCACCTCGTAATGACCCTGCACATGCAGAGTGCTTCCAGATCCGCGTCATGTCGGCATGGCCACTCACACGCATGAGTAGATGTAGGCCCAAGGAGGCAGATTCTAATGGCCGCAAGCAGGGGCAATAAAGACGATTTAAGTGTGGACAATGTCCACACCCATTTTGGCCTGACAAAGCCGACACCATCCACGTCTCCTCGCTCCTGGAACGAACCGAAGTCAGGATTTCTTAGTGCAAGTTCCCGAAGTCATGTCGGGCTCAGCATCCCTACCCATGAAGAGGTGTAGGCCAACCACGACCTACCCGACGAACCAAGGAAGGACCGCATAGCCCCAGTCGAAAGCAAGCGGAGGGACCACCAGCCACGACCCTGAACCCGCTCCCCCACAACCAAACAGGCGACCCGCGGCGCTAGGCACTGCCCGCGGCCAGTGTCAGAGGGACCTGACCAACCTGAATGTACACACGTTAAAGCAAAAACCCCCTCTGACGAGGGGGTATGCCGTGCCCGAGGTGGGACTCGAACCCACACACCTTTCGATACTGCATTTTGAGTGCAGCGCGTCTGCCAATTCCGCCACTCGGGCGCGGATTACCGGGAAGTTAAATCTCGCTGACTGCTCACTTCTGTGAGCAACGCGATCCTTTCCCAGCACGCGAAATTACTATACATGCAGATAGGCTGATTCAAAGAACCGGGCGCGCTGATGCAACAAAAACCTGCCATCAAAGAGTCCACACTAAGATGGACATGAACCCGCCGAACCTTTTCAAGGAGATCTCGTGACCGAACAGACGGAGTCCACGTCCACAGCCCAGCCGGCCCGACGCGTTGTCGTAGCCGAGGATGAAACCCTCATCCGCTTGGACATTATCGAGATCCTGAAGGGCGAAGGGTACGACGTCGTCGGCGAGGCAGACAACGGCGAGAAGGCCGTGCAGCTGGCTGAGGAACTCAAGCCTGACCTCGTCCTCATGGACGTCAAGATGCCCGTCATGGATGGCATCTCGGCAGCTGAGAAGATCGTTAAGGCCCGGATCGCTCCGGTGGTCCTGCTGACCGCGTTCAGCCAGAAGGAACTGGTGGAGCGGGCACGCGACGCCGGTGCCATGGCGTATGTCGTCAAGCCCTTCTCCCCTGCAGACCTTATCCCGGCCATCGAGATCGCCCTCTCCCGCCACGAGGAGATCAAGGCGCTCGAAAACGAGGTGTCCGACCTTCAGGAGCAGTTCGCCACGCGCAAGCTCGTAGAGCGCGCCAAGAGCCTCCTGACCACCAAGATGGGGCTGACGGAGCCGGAAGCTTTCCGCTGGATCCAGAAGACCTCCATGGACCGCCGCCTCAGCATGCGTGAGGTTGCCGAAACCATCATCAACCAGGTCAACTAACAAACAGCAACTCACGACGGCGGCCGCGTACCCCACATGGGGTGCGCGGCCGCCGTCGTACTCGCACAAGAATAAAAAAGCGGACCCCGCCATACGGCGGGGTCCGCTATCACAACCGGAAGACTAGGCCTTGGTCTTGGACTTCTTTTCAGGCCACGGGCCAACGGGCTCCTTGCGCGACGAGTCCACGGCGGAGGTGTCGGCGAGGTCGCCCACCTTGTGGACCTTCAGCGAGTTCGTGGAACCGGCTTGTCCTGGAGGGGAACCGGCAGCGATGACAACCAGGTCGCCTTCGTCCACGATCTTCATGTCCAGGAGGCTGCGGTCAACCTGTGCGGTCATCTCGTCGGTGTGCCCCACGGTGGGGACCAGTACCGGCTGGATGCCCCAGGTGAGGGCCAGCTGGTTCCAGACGTGTTCCACCGGAGTGAAAGCGAAGACCGGCTTGACCGGGCGCAGGCGCGAGAGGCGTCGTGCGGAGTCACCGGACTGCGTGAAGGTACAGATGAACTTGGCGTCCAGCTGGTCTGCGATTTCGACGGCGGCACGGGTGATGGCGCCACCGCGCGTCTTGGGCTTGGTACCCAGCGGGGGGACGCGCTCAAGACCGTGTACCTCGGTGGATTCGATGATCCGTGCCATGACCTTGACGGTTTCGATCGGGTACTGGCCCACGGAGGTTTCGCCGGACAGCATGACTGCGTCGGCACCGTCGAGAACTGCGTTGGCGCAGTCGGAAGCCTCGGCGCGCGTCGGACGCGGGTTGTCGATCATCGATTCGAGGACCTGGGTGGCCACGATGACCGGCTTGGCCCAGCGGCGTGCCAGTTCGATGGCGCGCTTCTGGACGATCGGCACCTCTTCGAGCGGCAGTTCAACGCCGAGGTCGCCACGGGCAACCATGATGGCGTCGAACGCGTCGATGATTTCGTGGAGCTGCTCCACGGCCTGCGGCTTTTCGATCTTGGCGATCACCGGAACGCGGCGGCCTTCTTCATCCATGATCTCGTGGACGCGCTTGATGTCCGAGGCATCACGCACGAACGAGAGGGCGATGAGGTCAGCACCGCGCTTGAGGGCCCAACGGAGGTCGTCCTCGTCCTTTTCGCTCAGCGCGGGGACGTTGACGGCAACACCGGGCAGGTTGATGCCCTTGTTGTTGGACACCTTGCCGCCAACCGTAACGGTGGCAACAACTTTGACGTCGTCAACTTCGATGGCGCGCAGCGCCACCTTGCCGTCGTCGATCAACAGTGCGTCGCCGACGTTGACGTCCTCGGTGAGGCTCTTAAGCGTCGTGGAGCAGATGTCCTTGGTGCCGGGGACATCTTCGGTGGTGATGGTGAACGTGTCGCCGACCGCCAGCTCGTGGGGGCCGTCAACGAAGCGACCCAAACGGATCTTGGGTCCCTGCAGGTCGGCCATGATGGCCACAGGCTTGCCGAGTTGGGCGGCAGCCTTGCGGACATTCTCGTAGGTGTTGTCGTGCACGGAGTAGTCGCCGTGGCTCATGTTCATGCGAGCAACGTCGACGCCGGCCTCCAGCACCGCGAGGGTGTTGTCGAAGCTGGAGATAGCCGGGCCGAAAGTTGCCACAATTTTCGCGCGTCTCATATACCTACCCTAAGTAGTGTCATGCTGATTGAGTTAAAGATTGTTCCTGCCGGCGCTATAAGACCGCTATCGCCCGGTCGGTGGGGGCGACCGGTGCCGGGAGAATGGTGCTTCCCATCAGGAACTTGTCCACTGCGGCCGCGCAGGCGCGGCCTTCCGCAATGGCCCACACAATCAGTGACTGGCCACGCCCGGCATCGCCGGCAACAAACACGCCCTCGGTGTTCGTCATGTAGTAGCCGTCGCGGGCAACGTTGCCCCGACCGTCGAATTCTGCGCTGACCTGCTCGGTGATTCCAGCCGGCTCGGGGCCGGTGAAGCCGAGGCTCAAGAACACCAGGTCAGCAGGAATAATCCGCTCCGTACCGGCCTTGGGCAGGCGCTTGCCGTCCACGAACTCGGTTTCAGCAACCTTGACTCCGGTGAGCTTGCCGTTTTCACCAACGAACTCAACGGTGGACGCAAGGTATGTACGCTCGCCGCCTTCTTCGTGGGCGCTGGCCATCTCGAAGAGGGTGGGGAAGGTGGGCCACGGCTGATGCGCTGCACGCTCGGCTGGCGGCTGCTTGCCGATCGCGAGCGTGGTCACCGAAGCAGCCTGGTGACGGTGTGCGGTGCCAATGCAGTCAGCACCGGTATCGCCACCACCGAGGATGACAACGTGCTTGCCGCGGGCATCGATGTGGTTCTCGGGGGTCTCCCCCGCCACGACGCGGTTCGCAGGAACCAGGTAGTCCATGGCGAAGTGCACGCCGTCGAGGTCACGGCCGGGGATGGGCAGGTCGCGCGGGACGGTAGCCCCGGTGGCGACCACCACGGCGTCGTAACGCCGACGCAACTGTTCCCAGGTCACGTCCGTACCGACGGCTACTCCGGTGCGGAACCGCGTACCTTCGGCCTTCATCTGCTCCAGGCGGCGGTCAACCTGTTCCTTCTCCATCTTGAAGTCGGGGATGCCGTAGCGGAGCAGGCCGCCGATCTTGTCGTCACGCTCGTACACGGCAACGGTGTGGCCAACACGCGTCAGCTGCTGCGCAACGGCCAGGCCGGCGGGGCCGGAACCGACGACGGCGACCGTCTTGCCGGTGAGGCGCGTCGGCGGAAGGGGCTGGACCCAGTCGTTGTCGAAGGCCTGGTCGATGATGGAGACCTCAACCTGCTTGATGGTCACGGCAGGCTGGTTGATGCCCAGCACGCAGGACGCTTCGCAGGGTGCGGGACACAACCGACCCGTGAATTCCGGGAAGTTGTTCGTTGCGTGAAGACGCTCGATCGCTTCTTCACCCTTGTCCCGCCATACGAGGTCGTTCCACTCGGGAATCAGGTTGCCCAACGGGCAGCCCTGGTGGCAGAACGGAACGCCACAGTCCATGCAGCGTCCTGCCTGGCTTTTCAGGACGCCCTTTTCCTGGGCTTCGTACACTTCTTTCCAGTCCATGATACGGACGGGAACGGGACGGCGTGGCTGCGTCTCGCGCTGCCGGACTTTCAGAAATCCGCGTGGATCAGCCACCGGTTACCTCCAGGATTCGAGACCATACTTCTTCGCCATCGGGGTCAAGGCCCTCTTCGATGGCGTCGAGACGGGTTTGCAGGACTGCGGCGTAGTCGCGCGGCAGCACTTTGGTGATGCGGGCGGCAGTGTCGTCGAAGTTCTCGAGCAGACGGCCGGCCAGGACGGATTCGGTTTCCTCGACGTGCTTGGTGAGCAGGCCGTGGACAATGTCGCGGTCCTCGGCGTCGAGCTCCAGGAGTTGGAGTTCGCCGGTATCGAGGGCTGCTTTGTTGACGCGCTCAGGCTGCAGGTCCAGCACGTATGCCGTACCACCGGACATGCCGGCACCGAAGTTGCGGCCGGTGCGGCCGATGATCAGCGTCTGGCCACCGGTCATGTATTCGCAACCGTGATCGCCAATGCCTTCGACGACGGCAGTCGCCCCGGAGTTGCGGACCAGGAAGCGTTCGCCCACCTGTCCACGGAGGAACATTTCACCGCTGGTGGCACCGTAGCCTATGACGTTGCCGGCGATGACGTTGCGTTCTGCCTGGAACACGTTGGTGCGGTCCGGGCGAACGATGATGCGGCCACCCGAAAGGCCCTTGCCGACGTAGTCGTTGGAGTCCCCAAACATGCGCAGCGTGATGCCGGCGGGCAGGAAGGCACCAAGGGACTGCCCGGCAGTGCCGTTCAGCGTCACGTCAATCGTGTCTGTCGCCAACACATCGGTGCCGAACGTCTTGGTCACCACGTGGCCGAGCATCGTGCCCACGGAACGGTCCGTGTTGATGACATCCAGGGTGATCTTGACGGGCATGCGGTCGCTGAGCGCTTCCTGGGCCATGGTGATCAGTCGCTGGTCAAAGTGCTTGTCCAGCTCGTGGTTCTGGCCGGTCATGTTGCGCAGCGGCACGTCGTCGTCGAATTCCAGGCCGTGCAGGATGGGATCGAGGTCCAGGCCTTCGGCCTTCCAGTGGTCGATCGCCTCACGGGTGTCCAGGACCTCAGCGTGGCCGATGGCCTCTTCCAGGCTGCGGAAACCGAGCTCGGCGAGGATTTCGCGGACTTCTTCTGCGAGGAACTCGAAGAAGTTGACCACGAATTCGGGCTTGCCGTTGAACCGGGAACGGAGTTCGGGGTTCTGCGTGGCAACACCGACAGGGCAGGTATCCAAGTGGCAAACGCGCATCATGATGCAGCCCGAAACCACCAGCGGAGCAGTGGCGAAACCGTACTCTTCTCCACCCAGCAAGGCAGCGATGACCACGTCGCGGCCGGTCTTGAGCTGGCCATCCACCTGAACCACAACACGGTCACGGAGACCGTTCAGCATCAGGGTCTGCTGGGTCTCGGCAAGGCCGAGTTCCCACGGCACACCCGCGTGCTTCAGCGAGTTCAGAGGCGAGGCGCCGGTACCGCCGTCGTGACCTGAAACAAGTACGACGTCGGCCTTCGCCTTGGTGACGCCGGACGCCACCGTGCCGATCCCGACCTCCGAAACCAGCTTCACATGCACTCGGGCCGAAGGGTTGGCGCGTTTGGCATCATAGATGAGCTGCGCGAGGTCTTCGATCGAGTAGATGTCGTGGTGCGGGGGCGGGGAAATGAGTCCAACGCCGGGGGTTGAGTGGCGCGTCCGGGCAACCCAGGGGTAAACCTTCTGGGCCATCAGCTGGCCACCTTCGCCAGGCTTGGCGCCCTGTGCCATCTTGATCTGGATGTCGTCGGCGTTGGTCAGGTAGAGGCTGGTCACACCGAAGCGGCCGGATGCGATCTGCTTGATCGCGGAACGGCGCTCCGGATCCAGCAGGCGGTCCACGTCCTCGCCACCTTCACCGGTGTTGGACTTGGCGCCCAGGCGGTTCATGGCGATTGCGAGTGTCTCGTGCGCTTCCTTGGAGATGGAGCCATAGCTCATGGCACCCGTGGAGAAACGCTTGACGATGCTGGAAACGGGTTCCACTTCTTCGAGCGGAACAGCCGGACGGACATCGTTCTTGAACTTGAGGAGACCGCGGAGGGTCATCAGGTTCTCGGACTGGTCGTCAATGCCCTTGGTGTAGGACTTGAAGATGTCATAGCGGCGTTCGCGGGTGGCGTGCTGCAGGCGGAACACCGTCTCCGGGTTGAAGAGGTGGGGTTCGCCATCACGACGCCACTGGTACTCGCCGCCGCCGAGCAGCGGCTGGTGCGGGTGTTCGATGCCACCTTCCGGGTATGCCATCTGGTGCCGGGCTGAAACCTCGGCTGCGATGACGTCCAAGCCAACGCCGCCCAGCTGGGAATGCGTTCCGGAGAAGAATTCGTCCACGAGTTCCTGCGACAGGCCAAGTGCTTCGAACGTCTGGGCACCCGTGTACGAAGCCACAGTGGAGATACCCATCTTGGACATGATCTTCAGGACGCCCTTGCCCAGGCCCTTGATGAGGTTGTAGACGCCGTCTTCCGGAGTCACACCCACAACGTCGCCGTTGGAGATCAGCTGTTCCACCGACTCCATGGCAAGGTACGGGTTCACGGCCGAAGCGCCGTAACCGATAAGTACTGCCACGTGGTGCGTCTCGCGGACGTCGCCGGCCTCCACCACAAGTGCGGTCTTGGTGCGGTTGGCGCTGCGGAGCAAGTGGTGGTGGACTGCACTGACAAGGAGCAGCGAAGGAATCGGCGCCCACTGGGCGTTCGAGTCACGGTCGGACAACACAACGTACTGCACGCCACGGTTGATCGCACCGGAAACCTGCTCGCAGATCTCGGTCAGGCGGGCACGCAGTGCCGCTTCCCCACCTTCGGGGCGGTATAGGCCACGGACCTTCATGGCGATGCGGTCGCCGTCGGGGCTTTCGATATTCGCGATCTTGGCGAGCTGGTCGTTGTTGATCACGGGGAACGGCAGCGAGATCTGCGGCTGCCGGACCTGCTTGCCGTCCAGCAGGTTACCGTTCGGACCAATCGCGCACTTCAGCGAGGTAACCAGCTCTTCGCGGATGGCATCCAACGGCGGGTTGGTGACCTGGGCGAAGGACTGCACGAAGTAGTCAAACAACAAGCGCGGACGCTTGGAGAGCACGGCAACGGGAGTGTCTGAACCCATGGCACCCAGGGGCTCGGCACCGGTGCGGGACATCGGGCCAAGCAGGATCTTCAGCTCTTCGGTGGTGTAACCGAAAGTGCGCTGACGGATGTTCACGGAGGCAGCCGTGTGGACCACGTGCTCGCGTTCGGGGAGCTCGTTGATGTCGATCAGGTTGTCCTTGAGCCACTCAGCCCAGGGATTGGCGGCGGCGACCTCGGCCTTGACCTCGGCGTCGTCAATGATGCGGCCGGCCTCAGTGTCCACCAGGAACATCTTGCCGGGAGCTACGCGTCCCTTCTTGACCACGTTGGAAGGCTCAACCTCGATCACGCCGACTTCGGAGGCGAAGATGATCAGGCCGTCTTCGGTGATCCAGTAGCGTCCCGGGCGCAGGCCATTGCGGTCCAACGTTGCACCAACGAGGTTGCCGTCGGTGAAGGAGACAGCAGCAGGACCGTCCCACGGCTCCATGAGCAGTGAGTGGTACTCGTAGAACGCGCGGCGGGCGGGATCCATGGTGGCGTGGTTCTCCCACGCTTCCGGGATCATCATCATGATGGAGTGCGTGATGGGGCGGCCGGAGAGCCACAGGAGCTCGGCTACTTCGTCGAACGAAGCGGAGTCCGAGGCACCCGGGGTGCAGATCGGGTACAGCTCCTCGGGCACGGAACCCAGCAGAGGGCTGGCAAGCTGCGACTGGCGCGCACGCATCCAGTTGCGGTTTCCCTTGACCGTGTTGATTTCACCGTTGTGCGCGATGGTGCGGAAAGGCTGCGCCAATGGCCACGACGGGAACGTGTTGGTGGAGAAGCGCGAGTGCACAATGGCGAGTTTCGTCTTGAAGCGCTTGTCCGAAAGGTCCGGGTAGAACGGCTCAAGCTGGGCCGTGGTCAGCATGCCCTTGTACACAATGGTGCGCGAGGACAGCGACGGGAAGTACACGCCGAACTTGTTCTGGGCGCGCTTGCGGATTCGCCAGGCACGGGAATCCAGCTCATTGTGTTCGAGCTGCTCGCCGGTGGCCGAAGCAAAGAAGGGCTGCGCGAAGTACGGCATGCAAGCCCGCGCCATGGCGCCAACGAGGTCGGCCACGACGGGCACTTCACGCCAGCCGAGGACTGTGAGGCCCTCGTCGGCAGCAAGCGCCTCAATGCCGGCCTTCGCGTTGTCTGCTTCGCGGGATTCAGCAGGCAGGAAGGCAGTGCCCACAACGTACTGTCCGGGGGCAGGCAGTTCAAATTCGGTGACGGCCCTGAAGAACTCGTCCGGAACCTGCATGAGCAGGCCCGCACCGTCGCCGGTACCTTCGTCGGCGCCCACGGCGCCGCGGTGTTCGAGATTGCGGAGGGCGGTCAGTGCCGCTTCCACGATGTCGTATCCCGGTTCCCCGCGGAGCGTGGCAATAATAGCCAAGCCGCAGGCGTCCTTCTCCTTATCAGGGTTGTAAAGACCCTGGGCCTCCGGGAGCGCGGCAAAGCGCTTGAACGGAGACATGGCACCCTGAGGTTCGATATTTTCGGACCAACCGGGGTTATGAAGATGGGTCATGGGAGACGTCCTTCCTCGAGATCGTGCGTATGGAAGGGACAACGTTGGCCCCACCTTGCCTGCCCTGTGACGGGCACAACAAAGCGCTAGTTATTGGAATTGTAGGCCAGCCGATCCAGCGCAACGAACAGTTACGCAGACCTCTGGCCCCGGCTTGACCAGTGAACATCGGTATGCTGCGATCCGGTTTCCGGGGTGCCACGACGCTGTGGACTGGGCCCTACGAGCGGTGACTCTGTTGCCCCTGAACCGACGGCGACTACTTGGTGTCGTCTGCCTTCGGCGAGGATCCGGGGGCCTTCCTCGCGGCAGTCGCAGCAGGTGTGGAATCCGCGGCGGACGTGGTGTCCTTCGTAGAATCCCCTGCTGCATCCTGCGGCTCGTCAACGTGGCCCGGATCGCTTTGGTTATCTGGGAGATTACCACGCGAACCAGTATCTGAGACAGATGCGTCCACATCATGACTGGTGACGCTCGTCACCGCAGAGGGGTCGTTTTCGGCCTTCTCTTCTGGCTCCCGGCCCGGCAAATATGGGGTGTCGGGCACCGGCCGGCCACGTCGGCCGAGGGCGAAGAAGATCGCCAGTGCCACGATGAAGACCAAGATGCTGGTCCACACGTTGAGCCTGGTGGTGATGCCGAACAGGGTGATTTGCTCTGCGTCATCAATGCGGAGAGCCTCGATCCAAACACGGCCAAGGGTGTAGTACACGGCGTACAGCCAGAACAAGCGACCCCAACGGAAGCTGAACTTCTTGTCCAGCAGCAAGAGGATGGCGACGCCAACCAGGTTCCACACCATCTCGTAAAGGAACGTCGGGTGGAAGAGGGTGCCCGCAGCCATGTCGGCCGGGAAATTGGCATTGGCAGGATCAATCTCCAGGCCCCACGGCAAGGTGGTGGGCGCACCGAAGAGCTCTTGGTTGAACCAGTTGCCCAGGCGGCCGATGGCCTGCGCCAGCAGGAGGCCGGGCGCTGCTGCGTCCAGGAACGCCGTCAGCTTGACGCCTGCGCGCCGGCAGCCAATCCAAGCACCCACGGCGCCGAGGATCACCGCACCCCAGATGCCAAGCCCGCCACGCTGAATCTGCGGAATCAGCGAGAGGTCTCCCGTGCCGTCGAAGCCAGGACCGAAGTAGGCGTCGGGAGACGAGAACACGTGGTAAAGGCGTCCACCGATGATGCCGAACGGGATCGCCCAGATGGCAATGTCCCACAGGCTTCCTTCAGGGGCGCCCCTGCGCTTCCATCGGGCCGAGGTCAACCAAAGGCCCACGATGATGCCCGCCAGGATGCAGAGAGCGTAGGCGTGGATACGCAACGTCCCCCACGGCAGCGGAATGTCGAAACCGGACCACGACGGGCTCGGGATACTCAGGGGGACCATTGCCGCTGCGTGGAGGACGGTCTGCATTCGCTTCGCTGTTTCCTTTTCCTAGGCTTCTGCAGCTGCGCGGCCCAGGCCGGCGCTGAGGTTCTTGGTGAGTTGCCCGACGGCGTCCACGCCGCCGTCGCGGAGGGCCGCCACCAGGGCGGTGCCAACGATGACGCCGTCGGCATAGGCGGCGATTTCACGGACGTGGTCCGGGTTGGAGACACCCAAACCAACACAGACCCGCTCCGCTCCGGCTGCATGGGCGCGGGCGACGACGTCTTCCGCGCTGCTGCTGACCGAAGTGCGTGTTCCGGTGACGCCCATGATCGAGACCGCGTAGACGAATCCGCGGCTGGCCTTGACTGTCATGTCGAGGCGTTCGGGAGTCGATGAGGGTGCCACGAGGAACACCCGGTCCAGTCCGTACTTGTCCGAGGCTTCAAACCATTCTGAGGCTTCGTCCGGAATGAGGTCCGGCGTAATGAGCCCTGCTCCCCCGGCTTCGGCCAGGCGGCGGGAGAACTCGTCAACGCCCATCCGCATGACCGGGTTCCAGTACGTCATCACCAAGACCGCGGCGTCAGTTGCAGCGGTAATCCCGGCAACGACGTCGAAAACGTCCGCAACGCGGAAGCCATTGGAGATGGCTTCGGTGGTGGCGGCCTGGATGACGGGGCCGTCCATCACAGGATCCGAGTAAGGGATGCCGATTTCGATGAGGTCAGCGCCGTTGCGGGCCAGCGCAATACCGGCCTCGATGCTCTCCCGTACCGTCGGGTAACCCGCAGGCAGGTAGCCCACCAGGGCTGCGCGGCCTTCGGACTTGGCCCGGTCAATGGCGGCAGCGGATTTGCTGGCGAATTGTTCAGTCATCACTTCTGGTCCTCGTTGACGTCCGCGGTTGCTTCGGACGTACGGTCTGTGGGTCCCTTGGGCTTGCGTGTGGACAACGTGGTGCCCCTGACGTGCCCTTCCTCGTCCAACATGTTGAACCAGGCGGCAGCCGTCTCAACATCCTTATCGCCACGCCCGGACAGATTGACGATCACGGAGACGTCGGAGGGCGTTTCCTTGCCTGCTGTGAGGCGCTGGCCAATCTTGATGGCACCAGCCAAGGCGTGCGAGGACTCAATGGCAGGAATAATGCCCTCGGTCCGGCACAGGAGGCTGAACGCGTCCATGGCTTCGGTGTCGGTGACGGCCTCATAGGTGACCCGCCCGATGTCCGCAAGGTACGAGTGCTCGGGCCCAACACTGGGGTAGTCCAAACCGGCCGAGATTGAGTGGGACTCGATGGTCTGACCATCTTCATCCTGCATGAGGTACGAACGGGCGCCGTGCAGTACGCCCGGGCGGCCCAGGGAGATGGCTGCAGCATGCCGGCCGGTCTCTACGCCTTCGCCGCCGGCCTCAAAGCCATAGATCTTTACAGACGCGTCATCCAGGAACGCGTGGAACAAGCCAATGGCGTTCGAGCCGCCACCGATGCATGCACAGATAGCGTCCGGAAGCTTTCCGGTCTGCTCCAGGATCTGGCCGCGGGCTTCCTCACCAATGACTTCATGGAAGTAACGGACCATGGCGGGGAAAGGATGCGCGCCGGCGGCGGTGCCCAGCAGGTAATGCGTGTGCTCCACGTTGGAAACCCAGTCACGAAGGGCGTCGTTGATGGCGTCCTTCAACGTTTGGGAACCGTTGGTCACAGGGACCACTGTGGCCCCAAGCAGCTGCATGCGGGCCACGTTCAGCGCCTGGCGGCGGCAGTCCTCAGCGCCCATGTAGACCACGCACTCGAGGCCCAACAGGGCGGCGGCGGTAGCACTGGCCACGCCGTGCTGTCCGGCGCCCGTCTCAGCGATAACGCGGGTCTTGCCCATGCGTTTCGCCAGAAGGGCTTGGCCCAGTACGTTGTTGATCTTGTGGGAACCGGTGTGGTTGAGGTCCTCCCGCTTAAGGAAGATGCGTGCCCCACCGGCGTGCTCCGAGAAGCGCTTGGCCTCCGTGAGCAAGGACGGCCTGCCCGAGTAGTTCTTGTTGAGGTCCTTCAGCTGCGCGATAAAATCGGGATCAGCCTTGGCTTTCTCAAAGGTGTCCTGGACTTCATCGAGGGCGGCGATGAGGGATTCAGGCATCCAGCGTCCGCCATAGCTGCCAAAGTAGGGCCCGGAGGCGTTACGCAGCGAAGGGCCCCCTTGCAGGAATGCGTCGGCCGCATTCTCTTCTGAGCCGGCTGTTGGCGCGTCGACCATCAGTCTCACCGTCCTGTTCCAGATAGTTCTTTGGGTAGTTCCACGTGCCACAAGGCAGCCGCGGGCGCTTGCCCGGGCTGCCTTATGACTATTCGCCGTGATTCAGTTACTGCCTCAGTTCCTGACGGCGATGGCTGCAGCTCCAGCTGCCTTGAATTCGGTAATACGTTCGCGTGGGGTGGAGTCGCTGACCAGCGCCTCCCCCACCAGGATGGCGTTGGCACCACCCGCTGCGTAATGCGATACGTCCTCTGGACCCCTGACACCCGATTCCGCGACGATGACGGACCCAGCCGGAATCAATCCCGCCAAAGACCCGAAAACCGAGCGGTCGACGTCGAGCGTCTTAAGGTTGCGGACGTTGATGCCAACAATCTTGGCCTTCGCCGCAACGGCGCGCTCAATTTCTTCTTCGGTGTGGGTTTCCACCAGGACGTTCATGCCGAGCTCGTGACTCAGTGCGCTGAACTCGGCAAGCTCGGAGTCGGACAAGGCCGCCACGATGAGCAGGATGAGGTCGGCACCGTGGGCACGGGCTTCCCAGATCTGGTACTCGTCAACGGTGAAGTCCTTGCGCAGCAGGGGAACGTCGACGGCGGCACGAACAGCATCGAGATCGGCCAGCGACCCGCCGAAACGGCGCTGTTCTGTGAGGACGCTGATGACGGATGCTCCGCCGTCGGCGTACTGCACCGCAAGCGACGCGGGGTCGGCGATCGGCGCGAGGTCGCCCTTGGAGGGGCTGCGCCGCTTGATTTCCGCGATGACCTTGAGGTCGTTGCGCACGGAGGAGGGACCGCCCAAGGCGGCCCAGGCATCACGGGCGGGAGCGGAACCTGCGGCGCGCTCCTTCAGCTCGACGAGGGACACGAGCCGGCGGCGGGCGTCCATCTCCTCCTTGACGCCAACAATGATGTCATCAAGAACGGTCACGATTAGTGGCCGTTGTTCTGCAGCTTGCTGCCGCCAACTCCGTAGCCCGCCTTGCGCATTACCAAGCCCACGATGAGGCCGATGACCATGACAACCAGCCCGCCAACAAAGATGGGCGTGCTGGCGATGACGAAAGCGATGGAGGAAATCAGGGCGCCAACCAGCATCACAATCACGCAGGTCCAGGCAGCCGGGCTATTACCGTGGCCAATGGCGTCAGCGTGGCTGGCCATGGTGGATTCAGCTTGGTTTGCGGACACTGTGGTTTTGCTCATGTGGAATCTCCTCAGGATGAATACTGCTTACATTCTGCCATTTATTGACGCCGTCCGGGACATCGTCCGACGTCAGGACCGGCCGGGGCGCTTTTGTTGCGCCGGACCGGCCCGAAAGCCCGATTTTCGCTGCTAGGTAGGGTCTTCACCACGCGACAGTCTGTCCCAGCTGTCAATCTCGTCCACGGGTTCGTTGCCCTGTTTCCTGGCAGCAGCGTCGTACTTGGTGCGTGACTTCCAGTGGCGCCCGGCGAACGGCAACAGGACTGCGCAGACGGCCAACAGGACGCCTGCGCAGACGGCGATGATGGGGAAAGCCGTCGCAGCCACGTTCGCCTGGCCTCCGGAGATGCCAGTGGCTGCGGCAATGGAACCCTGTGCAGCACCAAGCGGATCACCCAGCACCGTAATGGCCGCCAGGATGATCCCTACGGCAGTCAGGGCGATGATGGCCGCAATGATCCACCGTGCGATCTTCCCGGCGATGGAGGCGGCCAAGCCGCCGGCCAAGGCAACCAGCGCCAGGGCGGTGACGGCAGTGGCGGCTTTGCTGCCTTGGACGTGGAGGTTGCTGTTGGAGGCACCGGTGGGGTCCAATTGCACCTCGATCCACGTCTGGGTGGTGGTTCCAAAGACCACCAGCGCAAGGACCGCCGTGGCCAGGATCAGGGTGGACTTGCGCGCCCACCGTGGCGGCTTCGTGCTGGTTGGAGCGGAAGAGGCCGTGCTCATGGGGCTGAAGTCCCGCCGTCGACAATTCCTGCATCCCGCACTGTTTCACCGGAAATGTTCTGCAGTGAACCGGCAGTGTGGACCGCCCGCAGGGGTGCCGCAGCCTTGTTCACTGTTTCCAAGGCCTCGGAAGGCTTATGCGAATCGGCTACGATTCCACCTCCGGCTTGAACGTAGGCGCGGCCCTCCCGGAGCAGGGCGGACCGGATGGCAATGGCCATGTCCATATCGCCGGCGAAGTCCAGGTAACCCACCACACCGCCGTAGATTCCGCGACGGTGTGGTTCGAGTTCGTCGAGGAGGCGCAAAGCACGCGGTTTGGGCGCTCCGGAGAGCGTGCCTGCAGGGAACGTGGCCTTCAGGACGTCGTAGGCCTTGGCCTGGGGGGCGAGCTCGCCCACCACCGTGGAAACGAGGTGCATGATGTGGCTAAACCGCTCCACCTCCATGAACTGGGTGACGTCGACGGTACCGGCCACGCACACCTTGGAGAGGTCGTTGCGGGACAGGTCAACCAGCATCAGGTGCTCGGCACGCTCCTTTTGGTCTGCCAGAAGTTCCGTGGCCAGCGCTTTGTCCGCCTCCACGGTCTTCCCACGAGGACGCGATCCGGCGATCGGGTGCGTGATGACTTCCTCGCCGGTCACCGTGACCAGGGCCTCCGGCGATGAACCCACGATCGAATACTCGCGGCCGTCCGCATCTTGCAGGCTGAAGAGGTACATGTACGGACTGGGGTTGGTGTTGCGCAGTACGCGATAGACATCCAGGGGATCCGCTGCACACTCCATTTCGAAGCGTCGGGAGATCACCACTTGGAAAACTTCACCGTCCACGATTGCTTCTTTGCCGCGGTCGATCGCTTCCAGGTATTTGGCCTCGTCCCAACGCTCCTGCACGCTGGAGGCGAAGTCCAGAGCGGCCGTCTCCAGCACGGACACCGGTTGGGCAACCGGTGTGCTGACCTGGTCCAGCAAGCCTTTCACCCGGGCCACGGCGTCGTGCCACGCATCGTCCACGCGGTCGGAACTGTCATCGAAGTTGATCGCGTTGGCAATCAGGAGGACGGTTCCATCCACATTGTCGTGGACTGCCATGTCGGTCACCAGGTTCAGCGCCATCTCGGGCAACTGCAGGTCATCCTCGGGCGGAGACGTGAGCCGCTCCCAGTGACGAACGGCTTCCCACCCAAGGAAGCCCACCAGGCCGGAAGTGAACGGCGGGAGCCCCTCGAAGCGGTCCGTCTGCAGAGCGGCAATAGTGTCGCGGACCGCTTCCACCGGGTTACCGGATACCGGCACACCGACAGGTGGTTCGCCGACCCAGTGTGCCTGGCCTTCCTTGGTTGTCAGCGTGGCGCGCGACTTGGAACCGATGAAGGAATAGCGGGACCACGCACCCCCAACCGCTGCTGATTCCAGGAGGAACGTCCCTGGCTGCCCCTTGGCCAGCTTCCGGTAGAGGCCGATGGGAGTCTCGGCGTCTGCGAGGACTTTGAGGCGCACGGGGATGACACGGCTGTGGACGGCGAGTTCGCGGAACTCTTCCAGGCCCGGGCTGATGATTCCAAGGTCCTGCATGGCTATAGTTCTCCGCCTTTGGTCTGAGGTGGTGCGTCAGTGGAAAGTGGTGGATGCCTTAGTCGCGGTGGCCCGTAACGACACTGAAGTCTCGACCATCGAAGCAGGTCCGGGTTCCGGTGTGGCAGGCTGCGCCGATCTGGTCCACGCGGATCAGGAGGGCATCGCCGTCGCAGTCCAGGGCGACAGACTTCACGAACTGTACGTGTCCGGAGGTGTCGCCCTTACGCCAGTACTTCTGGCGGGAGCGGGAGTAGAACGTGACGCGCCCGGAGGTCATGGTGCGGTGCAGCGCTTCGTCGTCCATCCAGCCGAGCATCAGGACCTCGTTGGTGTCGTGCTGCTGGACGATAGCGGCAACGAGGCCGGCGGCGTCACGCTTGAGGGCGTTTGCGATCTCCTGCGGCAAGGGACCTGCGGGGTCGCTGGAAAGCTCCGGGGCAGGAGTTGGGCTGGGGGCGGACTGCTCTGACATCGGATTAAGTCTAGTGCCTTTGGCGGGAGCCGGATTCTGCGGCGGTTCCACTGCGCAAGAGTGGCCTGATCGTGCTAGTTTCACAAGTGATGCATTTCGTCGATCCCTCCCGAGAAGTACTGGCCGAAACCCTGCTGGCGGCCGGGCCTGACTCCCCCACGCTCTGCGAAGGGTGGCAGACACGGGACCTCGCTGCGCACTTGTATCTTCGCGAACGGAAAATCGCGGTGGGCCTGGGGCTCCTGATCCCCAGCTTGGGCAAGGCGTCCGAGAAGGCAACGTCCAAGCTCGCAGCCAAGCTGAAGAACACGGACGCCTACGCCGATCTCGTGAAAACTTTCCGCGCGGGACCTCCAGCCTTATCTCCTTTGAAGATCAAAGCCCTGGATGAGACGTCCAACCTCATCGAGTATTTTGTGCACACCGAAGACATCCGCCGCGCCGGTGATCGTTGGGCGCCCCGAGCACTCGACGAAGCCTATTCGGACGCACTCTGGGACGAACTGATCAAGCGCGCGGCCTTCCTGTACCGCGGAGTGGATCTCGGCATCGTCCTGGTACGGCCTACCGGCCCCCGGCATGTCGCCAAGCGCGCTCCAGTTTCCGTGGCCATCGTTGGCGAGCCGGGCGAACTGCTCATGCATGCGCATGGCCGCACCAGTCAGGCCCTGGTCACTTTCGAAGGCCAGCCGGACGCCGTCGCACTTCTGCAGTCCGCAGACATCGGCCTCTAACCACCCACAGGACATAACAGGAATGGAGGGTCACCCTGCGGTGACCCTCCATTGCTGTTTGAACGCTCAGACTAGCGGACCTCGAAACCTGCCGCACGGATCGCTCCCTTGACCTGGGCGATCATATCGTCCGGACCGAAGTGGAACACAGAGGCTGCCAGCACGGCGTCCGCGCCGGCTTCAACAGCTGGCGGGAAATGCGCAGGCACCCCGGCACCGCCCGAGGCGATGATCGGGATGTTCACGGCTGCGCGAACCAGGCGGATCAGCTCAAGGTCGAAACCGTCCTTGGTACCGTCGGCGTCAATCGAGTTGAGCAGGATTTCTCCCACTCCCCTGTCTGCGGCTTCTTTGGCCCAGGCGACGGCATCGATTCCGGTGCCGGTGCGGCCTCCGTGGGTGGTTACTTCAAAACCGGACGACGTCGGGACGTCACCTTCGCGGGTGCGGCGGGCATCCACGGAGAGCACCAGTACCTGCGAGCCGAAGTGGCGGGTGATTTCGTCAATCACGTCCGGCCGTGCGACTGCCGCAGTATTGATGGATGCCTTGTCTGCACCGAAGCGCAGGAGCTTGTCCACCTCCGCCACACCGCGGACGCCACCGCCCACGGTCAGCGGAATAAACACTTCTTCGGCAGTGCGACGGACAACATCGAAGGTGGTTTCGCGGTTACCCGAGGACGCAGTGACGTCGAGGAACGTCAGTTCGTCCGCCCCGCCATTGTCATACCGGTGCGCGAGCTCCACCGGATCGCCGGCGTCCCGAAGGCCTTCGAAATTAACGCCTTTGACGACGCGGCCTGCGTCTACGTCCAGGCAAGGAATGACGCGTACGGCTACAGCCATGTGCTGCTCCTAGATTCTGCTGGGCTCTGCTTGATCGATGTCCGGGATCAGATGCGGCAGGCGTGGATGCTGCTGACCAGGATGGCGCGTGCTCCGAGGTCGTAGAGTTCGTCCATGATGCGGTTGGTTTCCTTCTTGGGAACCATGGACCGTACGGCAACCCACTCGGAATCCCGGAGCGGCGATACAGTGGGAGATTCAAGGCCTGGGGTCAACGCGGCGGCGTCTTCAACGAGGTCCTTACGGATGTCGTAGTCCATCAGCACGTACTGGCGCGCCACGAGGACACCCTGCAGGCGGCGAATCAGGATCTCGATTTCCTTGGCTGTTCCGTTGGCAGCACCACCGGAACCGGAGCGGCGGATCAGCACGGCCTCGGACTTCAGGATGGGATCGCCGAAGATTTCCATGCCGGCGGCCTTGAGCGTATTACCGGTCTCCACGACGTCGGCGATCGCGTCCGCGACGCCGAGACGTACAGAGGATTCCACCGCGCCATCAAGGCGGACAACCTTGGCGTTGACGCCGCGCTCTTGGAGGTAGTCGCGCAGGAGACCGTCGTAGCTGGTGGCCAGGCGCTTGCCTTCGAGCTGCTCGACGCCGGTGAAGTCGCCCACGGGGCCAGCGAACCGGAATGTCGAGGGGGCAAATCCCAGGGGAAGCAGTTCTTCGGCTTCCACCTTTGCGTCAAGGAGGAGGTCCCGGCCGGTGATGCCGACATCCAGGGTGCCCTGGCCTACGTAAACAGCAATGTCGCGGGGACGGAGGAAGAAGAACTCGATGTCGTTGTCGGGATCAACCATCACCAGCTCACGCGAATCGCGGCGCTGGCGGTAACCGGCCTCGGACAGCATTGCCGAGGCGGCTTCGGACAGGGATCCCTTGTTGGGGACTGCTACACGGAGCATTGGGGAGACTTTCTTTTTGGAATGGAGGTTTCAGGCACATCGGCCACGCGTTTGGCTTCGCCCCGGGAGGGCGAAGTGGCGTGGCTAGAGATGCTTGTAAACGTCTTCCAGGCTGAGGCCCTTGGCGAGCATGAGGACCTGCAGGTGGTACAGCAACTGGGAGATTTCCTCAGCAGCGGCCTCGTCCGATTCGTACTCCGCGGCCATCCAGACTTCGGCGGCCTCTTCGACCACCTTCTTGCCGATGCCGTGGATTCCGGAGTCCAGTTCGGTCACCGTGCGCGAACCTGCCGGGCGGGTCGCTGCTTTCTCACTCAGTTCTGCGAACAGCGTCTCGAAATTCTTCACGCCCTCCAGACTACTTGCTCCGGGGCTGGTGCCGCTTGTTGGGGCGCTGCATGACGGAAGGGATGTGAGTGAAGACACACTCACATCCCTTCCGGCACCCGCTGAGGGCAATACGCCTAGCTGAATTGCTTGAGGGTCACCGCCGTGGCAAGGGCGGCCGTTACGGCTTCGTGGCCCTTGTCTTCCTGGGAACCGGGAAGGCCGGCACGGTCAAGACCTTGCTGTTCGGTGTCGCAGGTGAGTACGCCGAAGCCAACCGGCACGCCGGTGCGGACGCTGACATCGGTGAGTCCCGACGTCGCGGCCTGGCAGACGTAGTCGAAGTGCGGCGTGCCGCCACGGATCACGACGCCGAGCGCAACCACGGCGTCAAAGTGCGGTGCCAGCCGCGCTGCCGCGACCGGGAGTTCGAAGCTTCCCGGAACACGCAGCAAGGTGGGCTCAGCGATGCCGGCTTCTTTGGCCGCGCGAAGGGCACCGTCTACCAGTCCGTCCATGATCTGGGTATGCCAACTGGCCGCCACGATGGCGAGCTTCAGCTGCGAGGTTTCCTCGGGGTTGAGTGTGGTGAGGTCGATGGTGGGCGCGCCGTGTCCGCTCATGGTGTGCTGTGAATCCGTTCAGTCTTGGTTGGTGTCAAAGGTGTGCGTTGAAGGTGTCTTACCGTTGCTGACGGGCTCGACGTCAAGTGTCAGCCGGTGGTCCATCCGGTCCTTCTTGGTCTGCAGGTAGCGCAGGTTCTGTTCGCGTGAGGGCACCTCGGTGGGCACCATTTCCACGACGGTCACGCCGGCCTTGTCCAGGCGGTGCTGCTTGTCCGGGTTGTTGCTCAGCAACCGGACCTCGTGGAGGCCCATCTCGGCGAGGATTTGTCCCGCCGCAGTGTAGGACCGGGCATCAACCGGCAAGCCAAGCTGCTCGTTGGCTTCGACGGTATCGAACCCGGCTTCCTGCAAGGCATAGGCCTTGATTTTGTTGGCCAGTCCGATGCCGCGTCCTTCCTGTCCACGCAGGTAAAGCAGCGTTCCACCCTCTTCGTGGATGAGTTCCAAGGCGAACGCGAGTTGTTCGCCGCAATCGCAACGATAGGAACCGAAAACATCGCCTGTCAGGCACTCCGAGTGAAGGCGGACCAGCGGCGCACGTCCACCTTTGGGAGGGTTCGGCGAGCTGACGGCAAGATGTTCAACGCCGGTGACGTGGTCCGTCCAGGCCTGCGCCACAAAGTCGCCAAAGGCAGTGGGCAGTTGGACGATCGGCCCACCGCTTACCGGGTGTGGCGAGGGGTCCGTGTGGTCGCCACTGCGTGTTGTCGATGCGGTCATCGCTTCTCCTCGTCTGCCCGTGAAATATGTCCCGCCTGGGACTCTACCGCTTCAACGTATGACACCAGGTCCTCGATGGAGATGAGGGGGCATCCGTGTTCTGCGGCAAACCCTCGCAGGCTGTCCAAGCGCATCATTTCACCGTCGTCATGTACCAACTCTGCGATCACACCCACCGGGGCAAGCCCGGCAAGACGACACAAGTCCACGGCAGCTTCCGTGTGTCCCGGACGTTCACGCACTCCACCCTTAACGGCCCGCAACGGAAAAATATGCCCGGGCCGCGTAATGGAGGCCGGAGTGCTGCTCGGATCAGCCAGGATGCGGGCCGTCAAAGCACGGTCCGTTGCCGAAATGCCGGTGCTGACCCCCATCGCGGCGTCGCAGGAAACAGTGTAGGCAGTTCCCTTGGCGTCCTCGTTGATCTCCACCATGGGCGGCAGGACGAGGGCGTCCGCCCGTTCCCCTTCCAACGGGACGCAGATGACGCCGGATGAATACCGGATGGTCCATCCCATGAGGGCGGGGGTGGCGTGCTGGGCGGCGAAGATGATGTCGCCCTCGTTTTCACGGTCCTCGTTGTCCACAACAATCACGGCCTGGCCCGCAGCCATCGCGGCGATGGCCGTTTCCACGGGATCGAGTCCGGTACGCCGCACGGGGGCAGACGTCTTGGCCGGGGCGCTCATCGCTTTGCCCCCTGCGTCGGCGCGAACGACAAAAGCCGCTCGGTGTATTTGGCCAGCACATCCACTTCCAGGTTGACGCGGCCTCCTACGGCCTTGGCTCCCAGCCCGGTTTCTTCCAGGGTGGTGGGAATCAGGCCCACTTCGAACCATGGCTCCGCTTCGGCAGCTGCACTGACGGCAGTCACCGTCAGCGAAACACCGTCGACGGCGATCGATCCTTTCTCGGCAATGTAACGTGCCAGCGGGGCCGGGACGCCAAACCGCAGGCGGTCCCAGTTGCCCAGCGGCTCGCGCTCCAGCAACTCGCCCACGCCGTCCACGTGCCCTTGGACCACATGGCCGTCAAGGCGTCCACCGGCAGGAACACAGCGTTCCAGGTTCACCGTGTCTCCTGGCGCCAGTTCCCCAATGGTGGTGCGGATGAGGGTTTCGCCCATGACATCGACGCTGAAATCCTGGCCTTTGATCTGCGTAGCTGTCAGGCAAACTCCGTTGACTGCGATGGATCCGCCCAGAGCCAGGTCGCCTGTGGTGGTTGGGGCTTTCAAGCGCAGGGTCGCGCTGGCACTGCCGTCATGTTCAATGCCCAGCACAGTGCCTTGTTCTGCAACGATTCCGGTAAACATCAGTGTCCTCCTGTGACATATTCCGCAGCTTCACTGCGCGGAATCGAATTTTTGGTGGTGCTGGCGGCGGTCCTTGTGGACCGCAAGTGCAGCCGAAGGTCGTTTCCGAGGGTCTGGACCGCGCCGCCGCCCGCCTCGTCCCAGGACCAGTGCTGGGCATCGGCCAAGGTGGTGATCCCCAGGTCATTGAGGGCGGGCGTTCCGGAGCCAAGGAGCGTGGGTGCCAGGTAAATAATCAGTTCATCCACCAGCTCGGCGGCCAGGAAGGTACTCAAGATGCTCGAGCCACCCTCCACCATCACGTGGCGGACTCCTTCATCGAAGAGCCTGCTGAGGGCTTCCACCGGGTCCCTTGTGGGAAGGTGCACGAAGCGCCCGTCAGCCGCACGCACGGCTGCGTCTTCGGGTACATCCCTCAGGCCCATGACTGCCCGAAGTGGCTGGCGTTCGGAGAGTTCACCGTCAGGTGTGCGGGCCGTAAGCCGGGGGTCGTCGATGAGGACCGTCCCCGTCCCCACCAGGATCGCGTCGATAAGTCGGCGCAACCCATGATTGTCCGCCAGCGATTCCGGGCTGGAAATCCACTGGCTGCTGCCGTCTGCAGCGGCTATCCGGCTGTCCAGCGTCTGTGCGATGTGCAAGGTGACGAAGGGGCGTTTGGAGGCAACGGCGTCGAACCACTCGCGGTTGAGGTCCAGCGACTCGGCAAGCGCCAGCCCGGACCGGACCTCAACGCCCGCCTCGCGGAGGGTACGGGCGCCGCCCGCGGCAGGATCGTGGGGATCGTCGACGGCGTAAATCACCTTTGCGATTCCGGCTTCAATGATGGCCTGCGCGCAGGGACCGGTGCGGCCCACGTGGTTGCACGGCTCAAGTGTGACCACCATGGTGGTCCCACTGGTGTCGATACCCTGCCGACGGGCCTCAAGGATCGCGTCGGCTTCGGCATGGGCGGTTCCCGCGCCGCGATGGTAGCCGGTGGCAAGTCGCTCGCCTTCCGGGCTGAGGATCACTGCACCAACCAATGGATTCGCACCGCGGGGACCAGCCAGCGCGGCCGCCAGCGCTGCGTCCATGGCGGTGCTTTCCGCGCTGGTGAAGACAACGTCTGAAATGCTCACTGGGCAGCTCCCACGGGAACGGCTGCTGGCTTGGGGCGGTCACGTTCACGCTTTTCCGCCCGCCACCACACGAAGAATCCAGTGAGGGTGAAGAAGCCGTAGAACAAGTACATGACGGCGCTGGCATAGTAGCCGGCACTGAAGAGGAGGGGGACACCCACGATGTCCACGGCAACCCAGATCAGCCAAAACTCGGTCCATCCACGAGCCATCCCGTAGGTAGCCAGGAGCGATCCCATGAAAGTCCAGGCGTCAGCCCAGACGGGTGGGTAGGAGCCAAGGGAGTCGAACACCGGTGTCAACGCCGCGGTGCCTGCCACCATCGCACCAATCAGGGCAATGCGGACCTTGTTGCTGGCCCAGCCCGGGACAATCGCTCGTCCTTGGGTGCTGGATTGCCTTCCTTGCTGCCAGCGGTACCAGCCATAGACTGCGACCGCTATGAACATGACCTGCCGTGCGGCCTGGCCCCACAGCGTAGCCGGAGCGGCCGCGCCAAAAACGTTGCCGAGGAAGACCGTCAGCAGCAGGATGTTGCCGAGGATACCGATCGGCCATGCCCAGACTTTTCGGCGCATGCCGCCGAGGGCGCTGAGGAGCCCAAAGATGTTTCCAAGCACTTCGCGTAAGACAAGAGCAGATCCTCCAACGGGGATCTGTGCTTCGAAGAGCCATCGCAGAAAGTCCATGCCGTTCCTTCCCAGTAAGCCGCGATGACTCCGGGGGTGTACGACAGCGCAATACCGGGCGTCGCTCAAGGAACGCCCACGGCATGACTGTACGTGCTTCTCCCATCCAGACTTTAACTGTCGGTACCGGAATTCCACCGGTTCAACCGTCTGCCACCGAATCCCAATCACTTGGAACCCACTGGCGCGCGGGTCGCGGACTATAACCGCCGGTTCGGACTTACACCGACCCCGGAGCACGTATGTGTGTTGTTATTCTGCCACAACCACCCTGATGGCCGGGCTATTCCCGGCCATCTTCGTAACATGTGGTGACGGTCGTCAGGCTTTCGTCGAAGCAGCAGCCGCCTGACCCGCAGCGCGGAGCAGGTCAATCGCCACTGCGGGATCCTCGTGCCCGTAAACTGCCGAACCTGCAACGAAAACGTTCGCACCGGCCTCTGCCGCCCGAACAATGGTTTCTTCGGTGATTCCGCCATCCACTTGGATGGCCACTCCAATACCCGAACCTTCGATTGCTGCCCGGGCCCGCCGGATCTTGGGCAACGTGATGTCCAGGAACGACTGTCCACCGAAGCCGGGCTCCACCGTCATGATCAACAGCATGTCCAACTCACTGAGCATGTCCAAGAAGGGCTCCACCGGGGTGGCAGGGCGCAACGCCATGCCGGCCTTTGAGCCACGGGCCCGCAGTTCGCGAGCCAGTTTGACCGGAGCCATGGCAGCTTCAGCATGGAACGTCACCGACGCGACTCCTGCGTCCGCGTAGGCAGGAGCCCATCGATCGGCGTCGGAAATCATCAAGTGGGCGTCCAAAGGGATGGGACTGACAGCCTGAATCCGCTGCACCACCGGTAAGCCGAGGGTCAGGTTGGGCACAAAATGGTTGTCCATGACGTCCACATGGACGGCGTCGGCGTTGCTGATCCGCTGTAGCTCCGCCTCAAGGTTGACGAAGTCCGCGGACAGGATGCTCGGGTTGATACAGCACTGAGACAAGGCAGCCCCTTCGGGTGAGTGGTTGTCGAGGGAGTGCTGCGGCGGCCGGGCGTAGGGCCCCACCTGCTGCAGCCGGTGTTTGCGGTTACGCCTTCTTACGGATGATTGCCATGAACATGGCGTCCGTTTGATGGACGTGGGGCCAAAGCTGGGCCGTGAGTTCGTGACCGGCGCCCAGGTTGCCGGTGAGGCTGACATGGTCCAGTGCCTGTCCGGCGTCGAGCAGTTCCAGGTCGTCACGCTTGCCGAGCACGTCACCCACAACAGCGGTGGTTTCAGCCGGATGCGGCGAGCACGTCACATAAGCCACTACACCGCCGGGTTTAACGGCGTCAATGGCGGACTTCAACAGCTCGCGCTGCAAGGGACCGAGGTCGCCGATGTCCTTGGGTGAGCGGCGCCAGCGAGACTCCGGCCGCCTGCGCAAGGCACCGAGACCACTGCACGGGACGTCCACCAGGACACGATCAAAAGTCTCAGGCTGTTCAGCGCCGACTTCGCGCCCATCACCGGTCCGCACAGTCCAGGAATCGTGAGGAACAGCAGAGAGCGCCTGCTGAACCAGCTTGGCCCGGTGAGGTGCGGGCTCGTTGGCCAGGAGGGTGGCCCCCTCGCGATGTGCCAGCGCGGCCAGGAGCGCAGCTTTGCCGCCGGGGCCAGCACACAGGTCCAGCCACTTTTCACGTTGGCCTGGAGACCCCGCCAACTCGACGCCGGCCAAAGCACGTGCCACCAACTGTGATCCGACATCCTGGACACGGGTAGTGCCGCGGCGGACCGACTCAAAACGGCCGAGGTCGCCGCCGGCAGAGAGGGCTGAATCTTCCACCAATTCACCAGCGGTGGCACCATTGTCAAAGGCTTCATCCAAGTTGCCCAAGCCCGGCAAGGCCACGAGGTTAACCACCGGCGCGGCGTTGTCGGCCTCCAGGAGATCGTTGATCTCGGTCTTGGGCCGACCATGGTTCACCAGCGATTGGCGCAAGGCCCGGACAATCCACTCCGGGTGGGCATGGCGCAGGGCAGCAATTCTAGTCTCGTCCGTTTCCTGGTCCAGCAGGATGTCCAACCACTCGTCCATGCTGTGGGCAGTGACTTTGCGGAGCACGGCGTTGATAAGGGCCGACGGTCCGGCCCCAATGACCGCCCGCGCCAGGCCGACCGTCTGGTCCAAGGCGGCGTGGGCGGGAACGCGCGTCGATAGGAGCTGGTGGGCACCGATCCTCAAGGCATCCAGGATCGCTGGATCCAACTGCTCGAGGGGACGGTCCACACAGCGGGCCAGGATGGCATCGTAGGTGCCCTGACCGCGCAGGGCGCCGTAGCTCAGCTCAGTGGCGAATCCGGCATCGCGCCGATCGAGGCGGTGTTCGCGGATGCGTGCTGGAAGGACAAGGTTAGCGTAGGCGTCCTCGGAAGCGACGGCGCGGAGCACTTCAAAAGCAACCAACCGCGCTGGGTCAGCACGGCGTGTGCGCTGCGACGGGGCGTTATTGGAGAAGCCCCTTTGGGGCCCCCTGTTCCGCTCCCGCCCTTGGGCGTTGCGTCTGCTCTGCCCCCCGGCACCACGGTTTCCTTGCCCTCCGCCGTCCCGGCTCCCGCTGTTGTTGGGGCCTCGACGGCCGGACTCACTCATTCGAATACCACTCTCTCAGGCGATGCCAAGCCGCGGGCCCAATCGGCCGACGACATCATTTTCTTGCCGGCCGGCTGAATTCGGCCAAGCTCCACGGCGTGGGAACCAGTGCCCACGAGTACGGATTTACCATCCACCCGGATGGCTCCTGGTGCGAGATCCTTGACCTCGGGCCTCAGCTTCACAGGTTCAAGCTTTACCCGTTGGCCCTCCAACATGGTCCATGCCCCGGGCTCCGGGGTGACTCCACGTGCACGGCGGTTCAAGGCGAGCGCTGGCAGCTGCCAGTCCAAGCGCCCGTCGTCCAGAGTCAGTTTGGGAGCCAATGACACCTCCCCTGCTTGCGGCTGCGGAGCAGCTTGTCCGGCGTCGATGGCGGAAAGGGTCTGGCTCAGCAGTACAGCCCCGCTGATGGACAGCCGCTCAAGCAGGTCACCGGCGGTGTCTTCCGGGCGGACAGTTTCGGTGAGCGTTCCAAACACGGGGCCGGTATCAAGGCCTTCCTCGAGCTGGAACGTGGCGGCGCCGGTGATGTCATCCCCGGCTATGATGGAGCGCTGAACAGGGGCCGCGCCCCTCCAGGCGGGCAAAAGTGAGAAATGCAGGTTGACCCAACCATGAGTGGGGACACCAAGGGCGGCGCGCGGAACAATGCCGCCGTAAGCAACGATGGCCGCTACATCCGGCGAGTACTCCGCGATGCGCGCCGTGGTGGCGGCGTCAACCTTGGCCGCTCGAATGACCTCGATGCCCAACTCTTCGGCGCGGGCCGCTACAGGAGAGGGAGTCATGACACGCTTGCGGCCCAATGGCGCGTCCGGTCGGGTGAGGACGGCGACGACGTCAAAGCCGGCCTTAACCACCGCGTCCAGAGAGGGTACGGCGACGGCGGGGGTTCCTGCGAAGAGTACCCTCACTCGGGAACCCCGAAACTGCCGCCACCGAAGCTGGAGCCCACAGTGTTGGCTCGCTTGGACGTGGTCTGTTCGGTGATGGCGTGGTAATTGGCGTTGCGGATGGCGCGAAGGGCGGCTTTACGGTCCTCGCCTTCCAACCTGTCCGTGTACAGCACACCGTCAAGGTGGTCCGTTTCATGCTGGAAGCAGCGGGCCAGCATGCCTTCGGCCTCCACCGAGACCGGGTTGCCGTTAAGGTCCACGCCGGTTGCGCGTGTAGACCTGTACCGGCGCACGGGAAAACCAAGACCTGGAATAGAGAGGCACCCCTCGACTTCGTCAGGCTGGAAGTCCTCGCTGTTTTCCAGGACGGGGTTGATGATGTGGCCTTCCACTCCCCCGATGCGGTACGTAAATACTCTTTGGCTGACGCCCACCTGCGGCGCGGCCAGGCCAGCGCCCTCCACGTCCTCCATGGTTTCAGTCATGTCGGCTACCAGCTTGGCGAGCTCCGGACCGAAGTCAGTGACGGGGTCGGCCACGGTGCGAAGCACCGGATCCCCGATGATTCGGATACTCAAAATTGCCATGTGCTGTCAGTCCTCACGATCGTCAAACTGGTCCGTGCGTTGCGGAGCCTAAGCCAGTTTAGTTGAGGTCATCGCACTGCCGGTGTTTGTGGGAGCAGCACCGGCCGTCGCGAACACGGGCGGGGCGATCGGCAGCAGCGCTTGCCCTGCCGCAGTGACGTCCGCCGACATTTCCCATACCCGCCGCAAGGCACAGAACTTCCACCAATGGTGTTTAAGGATCTCCGGGTTGGCCCGCTGCGGACGGACTTCCGTCTCACCGATGGCAACCGCAAGCAGCATGGGGTTGTCCCCGTACTTCCACGCTTCCCATTCGCCGGCCACGGGATCCACCAGGCTCTCCTCGGCTTTCATGCCTGCCACCAGCTGCATGACCACTTTGTCGTCCAGTGCCTTGACTGTGCCGTCCCGCGTGGTGCCTTTGGTCTTGTAGTCGATGAGGCAGATGCGCCCGTTGATTCGGGCCACGAGGTCAAGTGTTCCGGCATAACCAACGGTCTTGTTCCAGACGGTGATTTCCGGGGCCAGTGGCTCCACCTGGTAAAGCTCCCACCACTCGTCGAAGCGGGCGGCAAAGGCCTGCTCGCCGTTGGCTGCGAGCTCGTCCCGGCATTCCTGCATTCGGTGCGGACGTCCGAGCGCGCGCAAGGCTACCTGCTCGCAGTAGGTGTGGACGCGATCACCGCGGGCCGCAGCTTGGTCCCGGTAAACTTCAGCGGCCTTGGATGCTTTGTTGATGGCTTGGCGGGTCTTGGCTGGACTTCCAAGGATCGCTGGAAGCTCGGGATCAGCGGCCAAGCTGCTCGCGCCCATGTAACTGAACCAACCGTCCAAGGCGTGGGCCTGTTGTCCGATCACTGTGGTGATGGATGGCACGGAGAAGTGTTCTGTGGTGGAGCGGGCGTACATCCGGCCGTAATCAGTAGCGTGGGCAAGCAGTGGAGCAGTCATACAAAGACTTTGTCACAGAGGGCCGACAGAATTCTCCCGCGCGAAGATCATCGTCAGCTGCTCCGGGGATAGCCGGGCCAGCTTTCGCGCCAGGATAGGGGCAGTCGAGGAAAGATCCCCAAAGGACGGGACTGGTGCCTCGGCGGATGGGGGGCGCTCAGGTTCTGCTTGCTCACGCATATAGGGAATGTGCTTCGTGCGCCTCCTTCGTGACGCAGAAAGACCAAACGAAGCACGGAAGTGTTGGCTCGAATTTCACTCCTTTGGGACAGGGCGCCCGGGCCCGGTGCGATCGGAACGCTCGGCGAAGCGGGCTACGGATTCTGTTTGGCGCTCTGGGCGCCGCTGTTTATGTTGGCTGCGCCCGTCGGACTCTTGCTGCCTCCAACCGGCGACTCGCAATATTCCTTGCCATCATCACGATCATCAACTCGGTCCTGCTGGTTGCAGGCGGTTCAGCCTGAACCCAGGCCGGGGCGGTTGCCTGCAGCCCGATGCGCAGGTGTCCGTGCATGCTCGTTTTCGATGTCGATCACGCAGTCCAGCCCTGAAGCTCAGTGTCTCAGTGTCTCAGTGGAGAGGATTGCTTCACTTCGCCCGGAAGTAAGTCCGCCCGGTCCACAACGGGAGCGCGGAGGGGGCCATACATCAAGCCTCCCTTTGGGGGCCTCCTGCTCTTGACGAGCGAGGAAGCAGCAACCCAGGTGGAGCGCAGCCGGCCAGGTGGAGCGCAGCCGGCCAGGTGGAGCGCATCCGGCCAGGTGGAGCGCAGCCGGCTTGAGATGTCAGCGCCGGCGAGAATGCCGGAGAAACAAGAAACCCCCGGAGGTCCGGGGGTTTCTATTGGTGGGCGATACTGGGTTCGAACCAGTGACCTCTTCGGTGTGAACGAAGCGCGCTACCACTGCGCCAATCGCCCGGGTGCATAGAAAACACTAACGGACGGTGGCCGGAATGCAAAACCCATCGGAACCCCACAACCTCGAATGAACTACAACCATGGAATTACAGCCATGAAACTCCTCGGATTCCGCGCAAAATCAACGATCCAACGGCCTTCGAACCCCAAAGCAAGCTGCCGATTTGGAGTTTGCCGGAACCTCCTATAGAGTTTTTACTCGTCGGAAAGCGACGGAATGCCTGCAGGGCTGCCCGCCGATACGACACTGCGGACGTAGCTCAGCTGGTAGAGCACCACCTTGCCAAGGTGGATGTCGCGAGTTCGAATCTCGTCGTCCGCTCGCAAGGCACTGTCAAGGCATGAATTCCTCGGAATCCTGCTTACACGGTGGGTTGGCCGAGAGGCGAGGCAGCGGCCTGCAAAGCCGTATACACGGGTTCGAATCCCGTACCCACCTCGGTGAAAACCATGTCTTCCAGCTTCTGCTGGATGCATGGGCGATTGGCGCAGCGGTAGCGCGCTTCCCTGACACGGAAGAGGTCACTGGTTCGATCCCAGTATCGCCCACCAGAACAAGGCAACTTGTTTGTTGTTGACGGCCAGGCATCAGCCAGGCAGGCAGCATGTGCGGACGTAGCTCAGCTGGTAGAGCACCACCTTGCCAAGGTGGATGTCGCGAGTTCGAATCTCGTCGTCCGCTCTCCTTATTGAAGGACCCGGCAACGGGCGATTGGCGCAGCGGTAGCGCGCTTCCCTGACACGGAAGAGGTCACTGGTTCGATCCCAGTATCGCCCACCAGAACAAGGCAACTTGTTTGTAGTTGTTGGCCAGGCATCAGCCCGGCCGGCAAAGTATGCGGACGTAGCTCAGCTGGTAGAGCACCACCTTGCCAAGGTGGATGTCGCGAGTTCGAATCTCGTCGTCCGCTCCAGAATAAGAAAAGCAGCTCTTCGGAGCTGCTTTTTTTATGCCCGCAAACGCAGGCTATCCAATTCATCAATTGAAGTAACCGATACCCCTCAGAAGAATTCGCTTTATCTAATGTGATTCGGCTCGCATAATGTACTGCGAGCTCATCACCGTTCCACGCCAACTGGCAGGAGTACCCCCATGAATCAACAGACGGCTTCCAAGTCCGTCCTCAGGCGCAAGCCGATCGACGACATCGAGGAAGAAAACAAGCACAGCGGACTCTTCAAGAGTCTTGGCCTGTGGCAGCTGACCGCCATCGGCGTCGGAGGAATTATCGGCGTCGGCATCTTTTCGCTTGCCGGCCTTGTGGCCCACGGCAGCGAGGGCAATCCGGGCGTAGGCCCCGCGGTCCTCTTTTCCTTCCTGATCGCCGGCCTGGCTTCGGGTGCGGCGGCACTGTCCTATGCCGAATTCGCCGGCATGATCCCCCGCGCAGGTTCGGCCTACACCTACGGCTACGTGGCGTTGGGCGAGATCATCGGCTGGTTCATTGGTTGGGACCTGCTGCTTGAATACATCGCGATCGTCGCCGTGGTGGCCATCGGCATCTCCGGCTACTTCGATGCCTTCCTGTCCGGCATCGGAATCCACATGCCCACCTGGATGACATCCACGGCCGATGAGGGCAAGGGCGGCATCATCAACCTCCCAGCAATCCTCGTTTGCCTCCTGGTCACGTGGATCCTGAGCCGTGGAACCAAAGCATTTGGCCGCTTCGAACTCGTGGCCGTGGCCATCAAGGTCATCTTGATCCTGTTCATCATCGGCTTGGGCATCTTCTACGTGAACACCGAGAACTACAACCCGTTCATGCCCAGTGGCTTCGGGCCTGTTGTTGCCGGTGCTGCGACGGTCTTCTTCGCCGTGTTCGGCTATGACGCCATGAGCACCGCGGCGGAAGAGGCCAAGGACGGCAAGAAGCACATGCCCAAGGCCATCATTCTGTCCCTGATCGTTGCCATGCTGCTCTACGTTGCCGCCACACTGGTCCTCACGGGCATGCAGAACTACAAGGACATCGATCCCACCGCCGGCTTCGCATCTGCGTTCACCGGCGTCGGATTGCCGGTCATCGCCACCATCATTTCGGTCTTTGCCGTGCTGTCCATCCTGACCGTGATGCTGACGTTCCTGCTCGGTGTCACCCGCGTATGGTTCTCCATGAGCCGCGATGGCCTCCTGCCCGGCTGGTTCGCCAAGACGGACCGCCACGGAACCCCGCAACGTGTCACGTGGATCGCAGGCGTCGCTTCTGCGTTCCTCGCCGGCGTCTTCCCCATCAAGGAAGTTGCCGACCTCACCAACATCGGCATCCTGGCCGCGTTTGTGGTGGTCTGTGTCTCCGTAATCGTGTTCCGCTACACCAAGCCCAACGCACCGCGCACCTTCCGGCTGCCCTTCATGCCCGTCGTTCCCGCGTTCGGCGTGCTCGCCTCTGCGTTCCTCATGTTCCAGTTGCACTGGGAAACGTGGCTTCGATTCGGTGTGTGGCTGGTCATCGGCTTGATCATCTACTTCGCCTATGGCCGCAGGCACTCCCTCATGAACCCGGACAGCCCGCGCCACAAGGTGGACAGTCAGCCGTTGGCGTAGTCCGCGACAGAACCCTTGGCACCCCAGTGAACTGGTGTTAGGGTCGGACGCGGAGGAGCGAACTGGCTCCGCGATGGAAGGGAGGTGCCCGTGGGTTTAATTGACGACCTGAAGGGCAAGGCTCAGGGTCTCATTCAAGGCAACGAAGAAGCCATCAAGAATGGCATCGAAAAGGCCGGGGATTTTGTGGACGAGAAGACGGGCGGCAAGTATGCCGGTCACGTCGACAAGGTCCAGAATGCCGCTTCCGACTTCGTGGCCAAGAACGACGGTCAGCCTGAGCAGGCTCCCGTCACGGATGAGCCAAAGCAGCCGTAGCTGCCTGAGCCGCCGTACCAGATACGTCAAGGGGGCACCGGTCCCGCCGCGAGGCGCCATCGGTGCCCTTGGCGTTTAACTGGACTTCGCCCGTCACAGGATCCACCCATGGGTCGGGTATTTTGGACCCTATGCCTTCCGTCTCCCCGCCAGCCACCAACAGCCACGCCACGAGGGAAATGTTGGGACCGCCGATTACTGCAGGCGTCGTCACCGCCTTGGTGGGATTCACTTCGTCCTTTGCCGTAGTACTGGCCGGATTGCAGGCTGTGGGCGCCAATCAGGCACAGGCATCAAGCGGTCTGCTGGCATTGACCCTGACCTTCGGTGTGGGCATCCTCTGGCTGTCATGGCGATCCAGGATGCCAGTGACTCTCGCGTGGTCAACGCCCGGCGCGGCACTGCTCGCCTCAGCAGGAATGGTCGACGGCGGCTGGCCGGCTGCCATCGGTGCGTTCCTGATCGTCGGGGCGCTGATCCTCCTCACGGGCCTGCTCCCGTCCCTCGGCCGCGTCATGTCGAAGATCCCCACCGCCTTGGCACAGGCCATGCTCGCCGGGGTCCTGCTCCCCCTCTGCCTGGCACCGTTCAAATCGCTGGGATCGGCTCCCTTGTTCATTGCCCCTGTGGTTCTATGCTGGATAGTCCTCATGAAATTTGCGCCACGCTGGTCCGTGCCGGCGTCCCTGATGGTGGCCTTGGGGGTCATCGGCATCCATATCGCCTCCAACGGCGTTCATGTCCCGGCCAACAGTCTCCTCCCCCGGCTGGAGTGGACCACCCCGGCCTTTACGTTGGAGGCCGCGGTAGGCCTGGCCCTGCCCTTGTTCATCGTCACCATGGCGTCGCAGAACATTCCCGGCGTCGCAGTCCTCAAATCTTTCGGCTACACCACGCCGTGGCGTCCCTCCATGCTGGTGACCGGAGTGGGGACCATCGCAGGGGCTCCTTTCGGGGGACACGCCATCAACCTGGCCGCGCTGAGTGCGGCCCTGGCCGCAGGCGAGGAGGCGGGCAAGGACCACAGCCGACGCTGGATCGCTGCTTTCGTGTCCGGTTTTGCCTACCTGATGCTGGCTGCAGTCTCTGCCGCCCTGGTTACCTTGGTGGCTGCGGCTCCGCCGGGACTCCTTGAGGCCGTCGCGGGCCTCGCACTCCTCGGGACCTTGGCGTCGTCCATTTCATCTGCCCTGGCTGTGGCCGAGGAACGCATCCCGGCCTGTATTACTTTCCTGCTGGCAGCGTCCGGCCTGAGCTTCGCCGGTGTCGGCGCTGCTTTCTGGGCTTTGGCCGGCGGCATCCTGGTGCGCTGGATGCTGAAGAGCCGCGAGCCCCTTCAGAAGGCCTGAATCAGGCGGGCTCGTGGTTTTGTGCCTCGCGTGCCAAGGCAGTCAACCGTGACACTGCCCGGAAGTATTTCTTCGTGTAGCCACCGGTCATCATCTCTTCGGTGAAGAGCTTGTCGAAGGCTACGCCGCTGGCCAGGATGGGGACATCCTTGTCGTAAAGGCGATCTGCGAGGACAACAAAGCGCAACGCGACGGCCTGTTCGGTGATGGTTTCCACGTCGCTCCACACCACTGCCTCCACGCCGGAGATCAGCTGACGGTAGCGGCTGGGGTGGACTGCGGCCAAGTGGTTGACGAGGGTCCGGAAGTCATCCACGGCCACAGTCTTGCCATCGAATTCGGCCCGCATGCGGTGCTTGAGTTCTTCGGTCTTGAGCGGTGCAGGGGCGGCCGGCAGGCCACGGTGGCGGAAATCCTCGCCGTCGATCCTCACGACGTCAAATTGATCTGCGAGGACCTGGATCTCACGCTGGAAGTCGACGGCGGCAAAGCGGCCTTCGCCGAGCGAGCCGGGCAGAGTGTTGGACGTGGCGGCAAGCTTGACGCCGGCGTCGGCCAATTCGCGCATCAGGCGCGACATCAGCACCGTATCGCCTGGATCGTCGAGCTCGAACTCATCGATGCAAACCAGCTTGTAGCTGCTGAGCGCTTCCACGGTCTTGCGGAAGGAGAGCGCACCCACAAGGTTGGTGTATTCCACGAAGGTGCCGAATGCCTTGGGCCCAGGGGACCTGTGCCACAGGGACGCCAGGAGGTGGGTCTTACCAACACCGAAGCCACCATCGAGGTAAATCCCAGCCCTGGTGGCGGGCGCTTTCTTGGCGAACAGCTTCTTGAAGAGCCCACCGCCGTCGTCGTTGCCCACGCCATCGGCGAAGGCGGACAGCAGCTTCACTGCATTGGCCTGGCTCGGCTGCGAAGGGTCTGGCCGGTAGCTGTCGAACGATACCTCTCCGAATCGCGGAGACGGGTAGAAACCCTTGAGGAGTTCCTCCACGGAGACTGCCGGTGTGCGGGCAGCCAGTTGTTCGATCTGTACCACGGTGGTCCGTTCCTTCAGTATTAGGTCCCCAGCAAGAATACCGGCATCGGACGCCCTGGAACGGACACGTGACCAAGCCCATGTTTCACCGTATGACCCCGGGGAAGCATTCACGGGAGCCCGTGGTTAGTGTTGAAGCACGCCGGGCCGGCGTCTGCACCATTCCCGCGGCCTGGCTCCGTCCGTTGTCAGTGAAAGGCCATCACCATGTCCTACCCCGTTGAACAGAACGAAAAGTTCGCGTCGTACGCGAACCCTGAACGCCTTGTGTCCACCGAGTGGCTCGCGGCAGCACTTGCTGAGGGCGCCATTGCCGATGGCAAGCTGGTTGTCGTCGAGTCCGATGAAGACGTTCTCCTGTACGAAACCGGCCACATCCCGGGCGCCGTCAAGATCGACTGGCACACCGACCTTAACGACGAGGTCACCCGAGACTATGTGGATGGCGCAGCATTCGCCGCCCTCGCTGCGTCCAAGGGCATCTCCCGGGACAGCACCGTGGTGATTTATGGTGACAAGTCCAACTGGTGGGCAGCCTACGCCCTCTGGGTCTTCACGCTGTTCGGCCACGACGACGTCCGCCTCCTGGATGGCGGCCGCGACAAGTGGATCGCCGAAGGCCGCGAGTTGACCACCGATGTGCCGACGCCCGCTCCCGGCGAGTACCCCGAGGTAGAGCGCAATGACGCTCCCATCCGCGCGTTCAAGGACGACGTCCTGGCGCACCTGGGCAATCCCCTGATCGATGTCCGCTCCCCCGAGGAATACACAGGCCAGCGCACGCACATGCCGGCCTACCCGGAAGAGGGCGCACTGCGTGGCGGGCACATTCCCACCGCTGCCTCCATTCCGTGGGCCCGTGCAGCAGCGGAAGACGGCACCTACCGTAACCGCGAAGAACTCGAAGCCCTCTACCTGGGTGAGGCCGGCCTGAAGGCCGGCGACGACGTCGTGGCCTACTGCCGCATCGGCGAGCGTTCCAGCCACACGTGGTTCGCCCTGAAGTACTTGCTGGGCTTCGACACCGTCCGCAACTACGACGGCTCGTGGACCGAATGGGGCAACGCCGTGCGTGTTCCCATCGTCAAGGGTGCCGAGCGTGGTTCCGTTCCTGCGGCCTTCGCAAGCAACTAGTCCCGTTCTTCAAGGCCCCGTAGTGTTCCGGCACACAAGATGCAATCGCCGCCGTTGTGCGTAAGCTGGAAGAGATGAGTACCAACACTTTGCCCGCCGCGCTGGCGGAAATCGTCGATGACTTCCAGGCACTGACGGAGCCTGACCGTTTGCAACTGCTGCTCGAATTCTCAAGGGGCCTGCCGGAGCTTCCAGAGCGCCTCAAAGACCACCCCGAGTTGTTGGAGCAGGTCGTCGAGTGCCAGTCCCCGCTGTTCCTCACCATTGAGTCGGAGAAGAACACAGAGGTGCCCAATGGCCCCCGCGCCTACCGCCTCTACTTCAAGGCACCGCAGGAGGCGCCCACCACCCGTGGATTCGCCGGTGTCCTGCATGAGGGACTCGATGGGCTGACGGCCCAGGAAATCCTTGCGGTTCCGGATGACATGCCGGAACTGCTGGGGCTGACCCGGGCCATCACTCCCCTGCGCATGCGGGGCATGACGGCAATGCTCGGCCGTATCAAGCGGAAAGTCTCAGCCGCCAGTCGGCTGGAGCACTGAAAGGTTCCGCCGCGCGGCATGGCCAAAAAAATGGCTTCGCAGGGAACGCCGGCTACAGCAGCACTCGCTGCGGCCGGCGTTCCTTTCGTGCTGCACCCCTACGCCCACGATCCCGCGGTGGCCAGCTACGGGCTGGAAGCTGCAGAGGTCCTGGGTATCGAGCCTGCACGGGTTTTCAAGACCTTGATGGTGGAGGTAGAGGGCCGATTGGCTGTGGCCATCGTCCCGGTGTCCGGGAACCTGGATCTGAAATCCGCAGCAGCTGCCTTGGGATCCAAAAAGGCGGCCATGGCGGATCCCAAAGCGGCAGAACGCCGCACGGGATATGTGCTCGGTGGGATTTCTCCGTTGGGGCAACGCCAGTCCTCCCCCACCGTCCTGGACGAATCGGCCCTGGCCTACGACACCATTCTGGTTTCCGGGGGAAGGCGGGGTTTGGACATCGAACTCGCTCCGGTTGACCTCATCCGGCTCACACAAGCCGTTACCGCCGCGATAGGTTCCGGCAAAGGCTGACTTCAAGCGCCCTTATCTGCCCCGGGGGCCGGCGCCGTTGCACTCGACTGGCCGGGGTTGTTCCGCGGGGCGAGTTGTCGCTGGAGCCACGAACGCACCACTCGCTCCCACCGCTCGGGATCAACGTTCCACTCCTTGGTGTGCCGCGCGCCGTCGAAGGGTTCGAATGTAACCATCTCCGGGTTCTTTTCGGCCAGACTTGCCGACGGTTCGAATGGAACATAGTCGTCGTCCACGCTGTGGATGAGCAACGTCGGCGTGCGCAACTCAACAGCCCGCGCTTCCCAGTCCATTGCCTTCAGATCCACGGGAGCGGCAAGGCCTGTGAGCCGGCGTCCCAACGGATGGCTGAGCATCATCTGCCCATAACGCCCCACGTTGTAGGGAATCCTGTTCATTTCCGCGTGATGGGCCATGACGTTGACCCAATTGATGACCGGGGCGTCCAGGACCAGGGCCCGGATGACGAGGCGGTGCTTGGAGAGGTCGGCGGTCTGCAGGCTGATCGCCCCGCCCATCGACCACCCGAAGAGCACCACCTCCTGCGCCCCGTGGTCCATTGCGTACTCGATGGCAGCCTCGACGTCACGCCATTCCGTCGACCCCAGGCCGTACCGTCCATCCAGGGCGGACGGCGCCAGCCCATCGTTACGATACGAAATCAGGAGGCTGTCCAGTCCGAGGTCGCGTGCGGTGCGTACGGCCCGGAGGCCTTCGAGACGCGTAGCCCCGCGGCCATGCACCATGATCGCCCACACCGGTGCCGACGCTGACGCATCGGCGCGGATCAACCAGGCAGGTGCCTTCCCGCCGTCGACGTCTATTTCAACGTCTTCCGCCGCGAGGCCGATTGCGGCCGGATCCGGATAGGTTGCGCCGCTCCACCAGGCGCGGCGGGCCTCGGAAAGATTGCCGCTGTAGACCTCCTCCACCTCGCGCAGGACAGTTTGTTCGGCCGGTGAATAGGACACAATCCGACCAATGCGCGCGTGCCCCTGGCCGCCGGAGAAGAAGAGGCTGAAAACGCCATCAATGATGGTGTCCGGGGTGGCGGCCAGGATGACTTGCAGTCCTTTGTCCCCGCGGATCACCGCGAGGATTTCCTGGTCCTCGTGCCGCGCGGCAGGGGTAATGACACGACGGGCAAAGTACACGGCGAGCGCGGAGGACCCGGCCCCCACAAGCCCTGCAAGGGTTCCGCCGGCAAGGAAGCCTGCGATCGCCCATTTGGTGCGGGGGGACAGTTTGGTGTCTGCAGCGTCTCTCGCTGACCGGGAATTCGATGCCATGCTTCCATTGTTGCCGTTGATCAGCGCTGCCTGGTGCAGGTGCGGACCGCGCGGCGGACCGTTCCTCGGAATCGGCACCCGAAAGCCTGCGGACTCCCGTTCCCCGGGACTACGCTGTAGCCATGAGTGATCCCATAGTCATCCTGACTGAAGAGCCCCTGGGCCCCGACGACCGCATCAACATCGCCAAGCTGCTCGACGGCGGCGACGCGCCACTTGTGGTGCTGGTCCCCTCCAATACTGAGCGACACCTCCTGGTGGATTTCCTGGAGAACCTCTCGCTGCTTGATATTGCCAAGGCGTTCCGTGAACTCACTGCGCAATCACCGGACCCGGAGGCGGAGCGCGCCGAAGCCGCAGAGACGCTGGCTGCATCCTTGGCAGCCTTGGATGGCTTGGGTGGCGGCGTCACCGGTGAAATCGTCGACGGCGGTGCCGTGGCCGGCTTGGTGGCGAAAGTTCGGTCCTTGGACGCGGCGCAGGCCGTGGTGGTGACCCGTCCGCATGCCATCGCCGACACGTTCCATACGGACTGGGCCAACAAGGCTCAGGACCAGCTTGGGCTTCCGGTCCTTCACTTGTATGCAGGCTCGGGATTTATCGGCGACTCGTGAGCGTTGCACAAGACATGAACACTCCTGACAACACCAGCAAGACGTCTTCCGTGCCTGTGGAGAAGAGCGATTCCCAATGGCGTGAGGAGTTGACGCCGGAGGAATACCGCGTCCTGCGGCAGGCGGGAACGGAACGGCCGTATACGGGCGAGTACTGGGACACGCACACTGAAGGCGTCTACCAATGCAGGGCCTGCGGCAGCCAATTGTTCACCAGCCGGGAAAAGTTCGACTCCCACTGCGGCTGGCCGTCCTTCTGGGCGCCGCTGGCTGAGGGCACCGTCCGGTACCTCCATGATCGGACGATGGGGATGGACCGGGTTGAAGTCCGTTGCGCCAACTGCGATTCCCACCTAGGGCACGTCTTCGAAGGCGAGGGCTACGGTACGCCCACGGACCAGCGGTTCTGCATTAATTCGATTTCACTTCGTTTGGTGAACCCGGACGAGGGCTAGGGCCTTTCGGGCGGACCGTCGTCGGTGGCGGTCCGCCCGGAGTGGCCCCGCCACGCCGCATCCTCTTCCCGAACTGAATCTCAGGGCTCACTCAGGGGCCAAATGAGCAAGAATTACTTATGCTCAGCTCAATCTTGGATTAGCGATGCTATCCGCTTGCTACGCTCGGCCCAGAAGCAATAACCACTTCGGAAAGGGCCGAGCACCATGACCACTATCGCCACCCCCACCCTCCCGCGTGTCACCGCCGACAACGCAGAGTGGACCGCCCTCAAGGCCGCAGCAACAGCCCTCCAAGCGCACCAGGAGCAGGATGGTTCCATTGCCGATCCTGCAGTCCATGGTGAAGCAGCCGGCCTCGTCGCCACGATCACCAACGCCATCAAGGCCCTCGCTCCGCACTTCCGCCACGACGCGCAGTACCTGTCGCTCCTGGTTGAGGACTTTGACCGGTGGGTGAACAGCGGGTTCGGAGTCCCGGACTTCCTGGACTCCCTCCAGGCGTTCCAGCCCCAGGAGCAGCGGATCGATGGCCTCCAGCATTTGGTGGTCTTCCCCATGTACACGCAGAACGGCAGCACCAACAGGCTGGTCGAAGCGGTGTTGATCGAAGTCATCTGGCCCGAGTTCATCGGCGGCCTGGAAGCCGGCGACTACTCCAACAAGCTCTTCGTTCCTATCCGCTTTGTTGATTTCACGCCCGGCTACGACACCAATTCCGCGGTCCTCTTCCCCGAGACCGTCGCCGTCCGTGAGACACCTACCTTCACGTGGGGCGCCATCTTCGCCGACCGCGAGGCCGCCCGCTTCCGGCGCGTCCTCAAGGCAGCCGCGGAAACAACTTCCCTGGAGTTGCCGGAGGATGCAGCACAGCTGATCGAGGACCAGGAACTGACGCAGCGCACGTTCGTGATGTGGGACCTGATTCACGACCGTACCCACATGAGGGGCGACCTTCCGTTTGATCCGTTCATGATCAAGCAGCGCATGCCGTTCTTCCTCTACTCCCTCGAGGAATTGCGCTGCGACCTCACGGCGTTCCGCGAGTCCGTACGCATCGAGAAGGACGAAGAGGCCGATCCCGATGCCCGTAAGCACGCAAAACTCGTTCAGTATGCCGTCATCTTCGACCGGATTTTCCGTTTCGCCATCACCGGCAGCCGAGTCCGCAACTACGACGGCTTGGGTGGACAGCTCCTGTTCGCCTGGATGCACCAGCACCACGTACTCCACTGGACGGACAGCAAGCTCTCCATCGACTGGGATGACGCAGCAGCTGTCGTGGTTGAACTCGGCGCCAAAATTGAAGAACTATACTGGCGTTCCATTGATCGTCCCAAGGCTGCCCACTGGCTGGCGGCTTACGAGCTCATCTCCAGCACCGTGACTCCCCACCCCGCATCCATCTGGGCCAAGGGACCTGACGCGCTGCCCCTGGACGGCCCGCCCCGCGGACTCACCGATCAGGTCCTGGACGATGAGTTCCCGCTGTCCATGTTCTACGAAGCACTGGAGAAGAAGATGCGCCCCGTTATCGAATCCACCACCGGCATCACCGGCGCAACGGCGGCCTGATGACCGTTTTGACTGTTCTGGTGACGGGCGGCAGCAGCGCTTCCGGCGTCGCTGCCGCCCGGGCGCTGGCTGCGGCTGGCCACAGGGTGCTCACCGTGGGCTCGGACGAAGACAGAATCCAGGCTGCTGCCCTTGAGGCCGGCGACGGCGTTACGCCACTGGTCTGCGATCTCGCCAGTCTTGAATCCGTACGTCAACTGGCTTCAGCCATCGAGGGCCTCGGCATTGGGGGCGTCGACGGGGTCATCCACCTCGTCGGCGGTTGGCGCGGAGCGAAGGGCATCGAGGACCAAAGCGATGAGGACTGGGAAGCCTTGGAGCGGGGCGCGATCACCACGCTGCGGAACGTCTCCAGGGTTTTCTACAGCCAGCTCGAAGCTTCTGCGCGCGGACGATTCGCCATGGTTTCGTCCACCAGCGCCTCGGCTCCCACCGCCGCCGTCGCCAGCTACGCAGCGGCGAAGGCAGCGGCGGAAGCCTGGACCATGGCAGTGGCCGACGGTTTCCGTCGCACCCAGTCCGGTAATGGCGACGCAATCACCGAGCAGCCCCACCCGACCACCGAGCAGCACAGCGCAGCAGTCATCTTCGTGGTCAAGGCTCTCGTTGACGATGCCATGCGTCGTGAGCATCCTGAACGTCGATTCCCCGGTTACACGGACGTCGAAGACCTGGCCGCTGCCGCCGTCGGACTTTTTGAACAACCGGCAGCAACCCTGAACGGCCAGCGCATCCTGCTGGCCAAATAGACTTGAAAGCGTGAATGAACAAGTGACGAGCACAACAGAGGCAATCCAGAGCGGGACAGCAGCATCAGGACAGCTGCATGACCCTTCGGTCCGCGGCTTCGCGTCGGACAACTACTCCGGTGTCCATCCCGAAGTCCTGGCAGCGCTGGCCACAGCCAACGGGGGGCACCAGGTTTCCTACGGTGAGGACGTGTACACAGCCCGCCTCCAGGAGGTCATGGAGCAGCAGTTCGGCCAGGGCATCGAGTGCTTCCCGGTGTTCAACGGTACCGGCGCCAACGTCCTGTCCCTGCAGTCCCTGCTGCCCCGCTGGGGAGCGGTGATCTGTGCCTCCACTGCCCACATCAACATGGATGAGAACGGCGCACCGGAGCGCATCGGCGGGATCAAGCTCCTGCAGGTGCCCACCGATGATGGAAAGCTCACGCCCGAACTGATCGACCGGGAAGCATGGGGCTGGGGCGATGAACACCGTGCCCAACCACTGGTGGTCTCCATTACCCAAACCACCGAACTAGGCACGTGCTACACGCCGGAGGAAGTGCGCGCCATTGCCGACCATGCGCACGCCAAGGGCATGAAACTGCACATGGACGGTGCCCGGCTCGCCAACGCAGCGGCGTACTTGGGCGTCCCCCTTCGGGCATTCACCCGCGACGCAGGCGTGGACATACTTTCCTTCGGTGGCACCAAGAATGGCCTGATTTTCGGTGAGGTGGTGGTGGCCCTGAACCCTGAAGCCGCCTACGGCCTGAAGTTCCTGCGCAAGATGAACATGCAGCTGGCTTCCAAGATGCGCTTCATCTCCGCCCAGTTCATCGCCTTGCTTGAAGACGGACTGTGGCTGCGCTCGGCAGCCCACGCCAACGCTATGGCGGCGCGCCTGCGCTCCGCCGTGGAAGAAATCGACGGCGTGGAACCCACCCAGGCCACACAGTCCAACGGCGTCTTCGCCATTCTCCCCGCCGGGGTTGCCGATCGCTTGCGTCAGTCCTTCGCTTTCTACGACTGGGACGCTGCACGACGCGAGGTCCGGTGGATGTGTTCCTTCGACACTACAGAGGAAGACATTGACGCCTTTGTGGCGGCGATCAAGGGCGAGCTGGCCTGACGCGCAACCCTATGCAATCCGGGGCGGCGAGCCTGCACAGAATCGCCGTCCCGGGCGCATAACCTGCGAGGGTGAACGCCCTCGCACAGGTTCCCGCGGACTTTCTCTTCGCCCTGGGAACGCTACGAAAAGCACAATGCCGCAGCGAACTGCGGCTTGACGAGATCCCCGCACCCGCACGTCTGGCACCCTACGCAGTTGCCCTGGGCGCAGAAGTCTTCAGCCCCACCGCGGCCACCCGGCAGGTCCCCGTCCATGGGCCCGTGGCCAAAGCCTTCGCCGCGAGCCAGAGCAACGCTCCGGCCAGTGAAGAGGACGACGAGTTGGCCACGGGCCGCTTTATCCTTCTGCACGACCCCGATGGTTCCGCCGTTTGGGAAGGCGAGTTCCGCATCGTCACCTACATCCGGGCCCAAATGGACGCCGAGATGGGAAACGACTCCATGCTTGGGTCGGTTGCCTGGACGTGGCTCGTGGACGCCTTGGAAAACCACGCAGCCCCGTACCGCGCTGCTGGAGGCACTGCCACCCGGATTCTCTCCGAAAGCTTTGGCACCCTGGCTGACCGTCCGGACACCATTGACATCGAACTTCGCGCGTCCTGGACTCCCGCCAGTGCCGACGTCCAAGCACATTTGGAGGCGTGGTCAGACATGGTCTGCACGTTCGCCGGCCTTCCGCCCCTTCCGCCAGGGGTCACGGGGCTACCCAACAGGAGGCTCAATTGACTGGCCACAACCCTAAGGCACCCTGCTCCGGCGGGAATCGGTAAGCTTAAGCCACCATGACCCCTGAAAATCTGGATAAAACCACAGCCGGCGATCCGGTTGCTGATCCCACCACCCACATCAAGGTTGACGGCTTCGACAGCCACGTTCCTGAAGTTATCGATCTCGATACCCCACGCGAAGGCGTGCCGTTGGTCATCGACACAGCGGCCGGTTTGGAGCGGTGCGCAGCCGCCATCGCCGCCGGCACAGGACCTGCCGGCGTGGACGCCGAGCGCGCATCCGGATTCCGTTACGGCCAGCGCGCCTTCCTGGTGCAGATCCGGCGTGAGGGTGCGGGCACCTGGCTGATCGATCCCGAGCCCTTCGACAACCTGGACATCATCAATGACGCCCTCCGTGGCGTCGAATGGATCCTGCACGCAGCCACCCAGGACCTGCCTTGCCTGTCGGAGCTGGGGATGTGGCCGGACAAGCTTTTCGACACAGAACTGGCGGCCCGGCTCGCCGGACTCCCCCGCGTCGGGCTGGCAGCTGTTATCGAGCAGCTTCTCGGCTTCGGACTCGCGAAGGAACACTCTGCCGCAGACTGGTCCACCCGTCCCCTTCCGGAACCGTGGCTGCGGTACGCCGCCCTGGACGTCGAAGTCCTTGCTGAACTCCGCGAGGAACTCATTGAACTGCTGGAAGCGGACGGCAAGCTGGAGTACGCAGAGCAGGAGTTCGCGGGAATCCTCGCCGCCGGCATCTCCCCGCCGCGGGTCGATCCATGGCGCAAAACCTCCGGGCTCCACCAGATCCGTGACCGCCGCCAACTGGCAGCCGTCCGTGAACTGTGGCAGGAACGCGATCAACTCGCAAGGAAACGCGACGTAGCGCCCGGTCGACTCATCCCCGACTCTGCCCTCGTCGCTGCAGCAAAGGCCATGCCCACAACGGTCCCGCAACTTCTGGCGACCAAGGGGTTCCACGGCAGGTCCGCCCAACGTGAAGCGCCCCGTTGGTTGCGCTGCATCACGAACGCCCGCACCATCACGGACCTCCCGCCCCTGCATTTGCCCACCAACGCGCCACCCCCACCACGGGTGTGGGTTGACCGGGATCCGGAAGCGGCGGCACGGTTGGCCACCGCCCGGCCGGCCCTGCAAGCCAAGGCCGACGAACTCAACCTGCCCGTCGAAAACCTGCTGACTCCCGACTACTTGCGTCGGGTTGCCTGGCGACCCCCGGCTGATGCCTCGTTGGAATCCATCTCGGCGGAGCTGCGGGCGCTCGGTGCACGCGAATGGCAAATCTCCTTCGCCGCTCCGATCCTCACCGAAGCATGCCTGAACCCCCAACCGCTTCCGGCCAAGGAGTCCAAATCCAAGGAAGCGCAACAATCCAAGGACTCCGACTGATTGCGTTGGTCTGCAGGCCCGTCACCCGAATCTCCCTTCGCGGTGGCGGGCCTTTTGCGTGCCAGCACCTTCCTCCCGCCGCGGGCTTAACAGACCTTGCAAGCTAAGTTACTCATGAGTAACATTGCAGTAATGCCAACGGGACCCGCCTTGCGGATCCTGTGCCATGTCTCAACGAGGAGTAATACATGAGTCCAACACGCAGTGCTCAGAGGATCGTCCGTGACGTTGTCTTCGTGGACGGGGTCCGCACCCCTTTCGGCAAGGCCGGAGAGAAAGGCATCTACGCCGGTACCCGCGCCGATGACCTCGTGGTCAAGTGCATCCGCGAACTCATGAGGCGGAACCCCTCGTTGCCCGCGGACCGCGTCGACGAGGTGGCCATCGCAGCCACCACCCAGACCGGAGACCAGGGCCTCACCATCGGCCGCACGGCCGCTTTGCTGGCCGGACTCCCCCGCACCGTCCCCGGCTTCGCGATAGATCGCATGTGCGCCGGAGCCATGACGGCAGTGACGACGACGGCGAGCGGCATCGGCTTCGGCGCCTACGACGTCGTCATCGCCGGAGGCGTTGAACACATGGGCAACCACCCCATGGGCGCCGGCGCCGACCCCAATCCTCGCTTCATGTCCGAGCGACTGGTAGACCCCGCAGCGCTGAACATGGGCAACACGGCCGAGAACCTGCACGACCGCTTCCCCGCCATCACCAAGGACCGCACGGACACCTACGCGGCAGCTTCCCAGGCCAAGCTCGCCGCGGCCTACGCCAACGAGCAAATCCAGCACGACCTCGTGCCCGTGGCCACCATGAAGCCGGGCCAGGGCTGGACTCTCCACACGACAGACGAGCCTCCGCGCCCCGGAACCACTGTGGAAGACCTGGCCGAACTGCGTACTCCATTCCGCGCTCACGGCCGGGTCACCGCAGGCAACGCCGCGGGACTGAACGACGGCGCCACAGCAGCGGTCCTGGCATCGGCCGAAGCCGCCGAGGAACTCGGCCTGCCCGTCAAGATGCGCCTGGTCTCGTATGCCTTCGCCGGCGTCGAGCCTGAGGTCATGGGCATAGGCCCGGTTCCCGCCACGGAGAAGGCCCTCAAGAACGCCGGGTTGGGCATTGAAGACATCGGACTGTTCGAGATCAACGAGGCCTTCGCCGTCCAGGTCCTCAGCTTCCTGGACCACTTCGGCATCGCTGATGACGACCCCCGCGTCAACCGCTATGGCGGGGCCATCGCCGTCGGGCATCCGCTCGCATCATCCGGCGTTCGCCTCATGAACCAGCTTGCACGCCAGTTCCAGGAGGATCCCTCGGTTCGCTACGGCATCACCACCATGTGCATAGGCTTGGGCATGGGAGCCACGGTGATCTGGGAGAACCCCCACCACGCCGACTACGCATCTTCCACCTCTGACCAAGCCACCACAGCCGTCACAGCCGTCACAGAAGGAGCCGCAGCATGAGCGCCGCCGAATTCCAGAAGCTCGCCGCCCTGTTCCCCGATGAAATCGTGACGCATTCCTACGTCCAGGACATCCAGCTCCCTGGCGGCGCCGGGACGTTTGCCCTGATTACCCTGGACAACGGGCTGGACCACTCCAAGCCCACCACCCTGGGTCCCAACACCCTGGTGGAACTCGGCGGCGTCCTGGAGGACCTCAAGGACCGGGCCTCCCGCGGTGAAATCGTGGGCGTCGGAGTCACAGGCAAGCCGTATTTCCTGGTGGCAGGTGCCGATCTCTCCGCGGTCAAGACGCTCAAAGAACGCGAACACGGCCTCTGGATGGCCCAGCTCGGCCACGCCGTTTACGCTACGTTGGCCGATCTTGGCGTTCCCAGCTTTGCCTTCATCAACGGCCTTGCCCTGGGCGGCGGGCTTGAAATAGCACTGCAGTCCACCTACCGGACCGTCTCCACAGGTGCGGGCGCACTTGCCCTGCCTGAAGCGTTCATCGGCCTCGTGCCGGGGTGGGGCGGCGTTTACATCCTGCCGCGCCTCGTCGGTCCCGAGAACGCAGTCAAGGTGATGATCGAGAACCCCCTCAGCAACAACCGGACCCTCACCGGACCCCAGGCCTTTGAACTCGGCGTTGCGGACGCTATCTTTGAACCGGCCGACTTCGTGGAGCAGTCCCTCGCCTGGGCGGCCAGCGTCATCACCGGCGATGTGACGCCGGATCGTGACAACGCTGTTGATCCCGCTGACCAAGGTGTCGCCGCGCGCTGGGCGGCCGCGATTTCTGCAGGTCGCGCCTTCGTTGAGGCCAAGACGTCCAACGCCTCACCCGCGCCGGCCAAGGTTCTTGACGTCATGGAGGCAAACCGCACCATGACGCAGGCGGACTCTGCTGCGCTGGAATGCGAGACCCTCGCCGGCCTCATGCAGACGGACGAGTTCCGTTCCACGGTGTACGCGTTCCTGGACCTCGTCCAGAAGCGCTCCAAGCGCCCGGCAGGCGCCCCCGACCGTAAGTTGGCCCGCCCGGTAACCAAGATCGGCGTCGTTGGTGCCGGCCTCATGGCCAGCCAGCTGGCGTTGCTTTTCGCTAGGCAGCTGAAGGTCCCTGTGGTGATGACGGATATCGACCAGGCCAGGGTGGACAAGGGAGTGGCGTACGTGCACGCCGAAGTCGACAAGATGCTGGCCAAGAAACGGATCAAGCCCGACGCCGCCAACCGGACCAAGGCCCTTGTTACAGGTTCCGTGTCCAAGGCGGTGTTCGCTGATGCCGATTTCGTCATCGAAGCCGTCTTCGAAGAACTCCACATCAAGAAGCAGGTCTTCGCCGAGGTGGAGGAAATCGTCTCACCGGAGTGCATCCTCGCCACCAATACGTCCTCGTTGTCCGTCACGGCCATGGCCGAGGACCTAAAGCATCCGGAACGGCTGGTGGGCTTCCACTTCTTCAATCCGGTTGCAGTGATGCCCCTCCTGGAGATCGTGCGGGCCCCCAAGACCGACGACGCCGTCCTGGCCACCGCTTTCGAACTCGCCAAGGGTCTGAAGAAGACGGCTGTTCTCGTCAAGGACGCTGCCGCGTTCGTTGTGAACCGCATCCTGCTGCGCCTCATGGGCGAGGTCATCGCCGCATTCGATGAAGGAACACCTGCCGAAGTGGCGGACACCGCCCTGCGACCCATGGGCCTGCCCATGTCTCCGTTCACCCTCAGTGCAATGGTGGGCCTGCCGGTAGCCCAGCACGTCCAGGAGTCCCTGCACGCAGCCTTCGGCGAACGGTTCCCTGTATCGCAGAACTTGCAAAAACTCATCGACAACGGCGTCAAGTCCCTCTGGGTACCCGGCCCGGACGGAACGCCTGTCATCCCCGCTGAGACGCTGGCCATCATGTCCTTCGGCAACACGCCGTCCACTGGCGAGGAGGTCCTGCGGCGCACGCAGGATGCGCTGGCGGAAGAGATTGGGCTCATGCTGGAAGAAGGGGTCGTGGCTGGCCCCGAAGACATCGACCTCTGCGTCATCATGGGTGCCGGCTGGCCGATGTTCCTGGGCGGAATCACACCATACTTGGATCGGGTGGGCGCCTCAGAGCGTGTCAACGGCAAGCGATTCCTTGCTCCGGGCGTTGCTTCGGCACCTGCCTAAGCAACAGGACGCTTAACGCAGGAGGGCCGTGGCTGGAGCACCTGCTCCAGCCACNNCCCCCCCCCCCCCCCCCCCCCCCCCCCCCGGCCCTCTTGCGTCCTGCGTCCTGCGTCCTGCGTCCTGCGTCCTGCCTAGAAGAGTGCCACCTTCGGAGCGCGGGGGAAGATGTCGTCGAGTTCCTCGCGGTCCTCCTGTGTTGGCACCCAGCACACTGCTTCGGCGTTCTCACGGATTTGCTCGGGACGGGTTGCACCGGCGATGACGCTGCTGACACCTGGTTGCGCAGCCAACCAGGAGAAAGCCAACTGGAGTTCGCTGATGTCACGTTCCTTGGCGAACTGGCCAAAGCGGCCCAGCTGCTCCCAGTCGGCGTCGTGAACCAAGTTGGTGCGGGTGTGGCTCAGCCGCGAGCCTTCCGGGGCCTTTCCAGCGGAGTACTTTCCAGTGAGGAGTCCATTGGCCAAGGGGAAGTACGGGAGGACACCCAGGGAGAACGCCCCGGCGGCCGGAAGTACTTCCAGCTCAGCGCGACGGTCCAGGAGGTTGTAGTGGTTCTGGGTCGAAATGAACCGTGCACCACCGCCTTGTCGTCCCACATACTCAGCCTCGGCGATCTGCCAGCCCGCAAAGTTTGAATGTCCGATGTAGCGAACCTTCCCGCTGGACACCAGGTCATCCAGGGCGGAGAGCGTCTCCTCGATGGGAGTCCGCGGATCCGGGGTGTGGAACTGATAGAGATCGATCCATTCCGTATCCAAGCGGCGAAGCGACGCTTCAACCGCTTTCACGATGTACCGACGCGAGCCACGGGCGTCGAAATCGTTACCGTTGACGCCACGCATGTCCATGCCGAACTTGGTACCGATCACGACGTCGTCGCGGCGACCTTTGAGTGCCTTCCCCAGCATGACCTCGCTGAGGCCCGGCTCACGACCATAGACATCGGCGACGTCAAAGAAGGTCACACCAGCGTCAACGGCGGCATGGACAACAGCGTCTGTTCCTTCCTGGGACTCTGTAGGGGTGTTGGCACGGCCCAGATTGTTACAGCCCAGCCCAACAGCTGAGACGGTGAGTCCGGAATGGCCAAGGCGTCGGTATTCAGTCATGGATTCAGCCTATATCGCGCCTGCGGGCAGATTGTCACCTGAGGCAACAAAAAGATCACACGACGCTACCGAGGCCCATACGAGATTCCGGACTCTTCCATAGCGTCCTCCAGTTGGGCAATGGCCGCCGGACCCATTCCGTGGAGCTTTGACACTTCCACTTCACCGAACTCAGCCAACTGCTCCAATGTCTCAATCCCCTCGTGGGCCAGCGCCCTCTTTGCCGGCGCAGCAAGTCCCTTGGGGAGGGGCGTATGGCCGGGCCAGTTGCTCTTGGACGGCATGGAGATCCTCCTGGTGCGTTGGGTGCTACTTAGAGAGTAAAGCCCACGCCCTGCTTGGGCGAGTGCTTGACCTTGAACGCAGTGGGATCGCTGTGGGGTGCTGCCGCGATGGTGAGCTTGGTGAAATCCAGGTCCTCGCCACGAACGCAGATCTTGATGGCGTTTACTGCCTTGCTGACGTCCGGGCAAAGGCAGAAGATGTTCAGGCGGCTGTTGCCAATTTCGGAGCGATCCACGATGCCGAGGCCCCGCCACGCCAATTCACCAGTGAGGGCTGCCTTTGCCTTTCGTTCAAGGTGCCGATCCCGCTCGGTACCGTCCTTGGTCTTAAGGGCCAGCTGGGCAACAACCCAAAACTGCTCGGACTCGGGAATTTCGGCGTATCCATCTTCTTCGCATTGGGCGGCAAAGGCATCCATCAGCCCTTCCACCGTGGAGTCGTCGTCCACGCCTGTTTCATCAGTCTTGCTCTGGTGGCCAACCACGCCGTGGTTGACCACGAACTGCTGGTCTTCGTCGTCGTACCAGGCCTCCCGGAAGTGAAGGACTCCCTCTTCGTCCCGCTTGTACGTACGGATAATGCCGCTCATGCTCGTCCTTTCCTGAACCACTCAGCACTGGTGCTGTTATGGCCGGTGATGTCGAATGGTGCTTTCATGGTGTCCACTGCTTCGAAAAGGGCCGTGCATTCTGCCCGCATGGCGGCCACCATTGGTTGTGGATAGCCCATGGCCACCCTGTGATCATCGAACTCGTCTTCGTCATCCACGAACACCCCGTGCTTGGTGGAGCGGATGACGTCCAGGTCCATGTCGATCATGTGGAACTCAGTGACACCCGGTCTGATCGGGTTCCAGGCGTGGGCAGTGGCGAGGTCTACGTAAATCCGGAAGTCGCCAGGATATGAGTCGTCGTAGAACGTGGCCACGAACTCCCCCGCTCGCGGGACCAGCAGGACCGCGTCCGAGGCGGTGTAGAAGGCCGCCCCCGGACGGGAACAAAACTCACCTGCTCCCTGAAAGATCCACCAGCCGTGGATGTCTTCACCGAGGTAGGTGCCGGGCACAACCCAATGCGCGGTGCCGTTCCACTTCCTGTTTCTCGCCACAACCAGATCGCCGGGCTGCAGTGCGCCCGGACCGCGACCGTCGCTCACAACGTGGGCAGACTGCCGGTGGTCGGGTGCTCCTGGCCCGGGAGGGGCCTGGCAAAGGGGACCTTCGTGCCCAAAACCTGGGCTACGACGTCGTGGGTGATCTTCTGGGCGGTGAGCCCTACGCGCTCAAGTACTTGACTGCGGGAACCGTGGACCAGGAATTCCACCGGCAGACCTACTTCGTTGAGGGCAGTGTCTACCCCTGCGGCGCGCATTTCCTGGCGAATTCGCGATCCTACGCCGCCGGCCCTGACGCCGTCCTCAATGCAGATCACCAAGCGGTGGCGTGCAGCGAGGGCAATGATGGATTTGCGGACAGGAAGGACCCAACGGGGGTCCACCACCGTTGAACTGATGCCTTGGGCGCCCAAGCGAGCGGCAACATCGAGTGCGAGCTCCGACATGGCACCCACGCTGACGATCAGGACGTCGTTCTCTGTGGAACCCTCCGGGCGCCGGGCGAGGATGTCCACGCCGTCGTGGAGACGCTCGATGGCCTCCACCTCGGATCCCACGCTGCCTTTGGAGAACCTCACCACCGTGGGGGCGTCATTGATGGCGACAGCCTCCCGCAGTTCCTCGCGGAGCCGGCTGGCATCGCGAGGGGCGGCCAAGTGGAGTCCCGGCACGATCTGGACCATGGCCATGTCCCACATGCCGTGGTGGCTTGGACCATCCGGTCCGGTCACACCGGCACGATCCAAGACGATCGTAACGCCGGCCTTGTGCAACGCCACGTCCATGAGGAGCTGGTCAAAGGCGCGGTTCAGGAAGGTCGCATAAACCGCCACCACCGGGTGCAAGCCGCCGAAGGCCATGCCCGCAGCGGAAGTGAGGGCGTGCTGCTCGGCAATGCCAACATCAATGACACGCTCCGGGTGGCGCTCAGCGAACTTATGCAGCCCCACAGGAATGAGCATGGCGCCGGTGATGCCTACGATGTCGGGACGCTCGTCCGCTATGTCCGCGATCTCCTCGGCGAACACTGAGGTCCAGGACCTGGCACCCGGCATTTCGGTGGACTCGCCCGTTTCGGGGTCGATGATTCCCACCGCATGGAATTGGTCGGCCTCATTGGCAAGTGCCGGAGCGTAGCCATGGCCCTTCTCCGTCATCGCGTGCACGATCACGGGTCCGCCATAGGCTTTGGCTGTATTCAGCGCATGCTCCATGGCCTGAAGGTTGTGTCCGTCCACAGGCCCGATGTACTTCATGCCAAGGTCTTCGAACATCCCTTGAGGTGCCCACCAGTCCTTGATGCCCTTTTTCATGGCATGGAGGCTCTTGTACGTGAACTGTCCTGCAGGGCCGCCATTCTGCAGCTTCCGCTTCCACCAGTCCAACATTCCCTCGTACGCCGGGGCGGTACGCAGCGAGTCGATGGTGGGTCGCAGGGACGCAAGGTAATCGGCAAGGCCACCGACGGTAGGGGCATACGAGCGCCCGTTGTCGTTGACAACAATGACCACGCGTCGCCGCTTGTCAGCGGCAATGTTGTTGATTGCTTCCCACGTCATGCCGCCTGTAAGGGCGCCGTCCCCGACAACCGCGACGACGAACCGGTCGCCTTCGCCGGTCAGCTGGCGGGCACGTGAAATGCCATCGGCCCACGAAAGCGACGACGACGCGTGCGAGCTCTCCACAATGTCATGCTCGGACTCAGCCCGTTCCGGATAACCGGACAGTCCGCCCTGCTGGCGGAGCGTGCTGAAGTCCTGGCGGCCGGTCAGGAGCTTGTGCACATAGGACTGGTGCCCGGTATCGAAAACGATGCTGTCCCGCGGGGACTCAAAGATCCGGTGGACAGCCAGTGTGAGCTCAACGACACCCAGGTTCGGACCGAGGTGTCCACCCGTAGCGGCTACGTTGGTGATCAGGAATTCCCTGATTTCTCCGGCCAGTTGTTCCAGCTCCTGGCCGGACAGTTTGGCCAGGTCCTGTGGATCCTTGACGGTTTCCAAAAGTCCCAACGGCCCTCCTTAGGGTGAATGACGTGCTCGTTAACTTTAGCGCGTGCCGGGGCCCGCGCGTTTGCCCTTGGCACCGATCTCCGGGAGCCGGTGTTCCGGACGCCAACAGCCCCGGCTGGTCGGGCGACCAGCCGGGGCTGTCTGGCTTGGAATCAGCTGGTAACCAGCCGGTTCGCTACGCGGAGATCTGGCGCAGTACGTACTGCAGGATGCCACCGTTGCGGTAGTAGTCCGCTTCACCCGGAGTATCGATACGCAGGACAGCGTCGAACGACTTTGACGTTCCGTCTTCTGCCGTAGCTGTCACCTTGAGCGTCTTCGGCGTGGTGCCGTTGTTCAGCTCGGTGACGCCCTCAACTGCAAAGGTTTCCGTACCGGTCAGGCCCAGCGTTGCAGCCGACTCGCCGGCCGGGAACTGGAGCGGAAGGACACCCATGCCGATCAGGTTGGAGCGGTGAATGCGCTCGTAGCTCTCGGCGATGACTGCCTTGACACCCAGGAGCGCAGTGCCCTTGGCTGCCCAGTCACGGGACGAACCGGAACCGTATTCCTTGCCTGCCAGGACAACCAGCGGCGTTCCCGCAGCCTGGTAGTTCTGGGCGGCGTCGTAGACGTAGGCCTGCGGTGCGCCTTCCTGGCTGAAGTCGCGGGTGAAGCCACCTTCGACGCCGTCCAGGAGCTGGTTCTTGATGCGGATGTTGGCGAAGGTACCGCGGATCATGACTTCGTGGTTGCCACGGCGTGAGCCGTAGGAGTTGAAGTCCTTGCGCTCCACGCCGTTGGCCAGGAGGTACTGGCCGGCAGGAGTGTCCGACTTGAAGGAGCCGGCCGGGGAGATGTGGTCCGTGGTGACGGAATCGCCAAGCTTCAGGAGCACACGGGCGCCGGAGATGTCCTTGACGGGATCCGGCTGCGCCTTCATGCCCTCGAAGTATGGGGGCTTCCGTACATAGGTGGAGTCCTCTGCCCAGGCAAAGGTGTCACCGGCAGGGGTGTCGAGCGCCTTCCAGCGGTCGTCCCCGTCGAAGACGCCTTCGTAACCCTTGGCGAACATGGCCTCGTCGATGGAGGAGTCGATGACTTCCTGCACCTCGGTGGGGTTCGGCCAGATGTCCTTGAGGAAGACCTCGTTGCCTTCGGAGTCCGTGCCCAGGGCGTCAGTCTCGAAGTCGAAGTCCATGGAACCGGCCAGGGCGTAGGCGATGACCAGCGGCGGCGAAGCCAGGTAGTTCATCTTGACGTCCGGGTTGATGCGGCCTTCGAAGTTACGGTTACCCGACAGGACAGCCGTGACAGAGAGGTCGTTGGCTTGGATGGCCTCGGAGATTTCCGGCTCAAGCGGACCCGAGTTGCCAATGCAGGTGGCGCAACCGTAACCCACAATGTAGAAGCCGAGCTTCTCCAGGTAGGGGGTCAGGCCGGACTTCTCGTAGTAGTCGGTGACAACCTTGGAGCCAGGAGCCACGGAGGTCTTGACCCACGGCTTGGATGTCAGGCCCTTGTCCACGGCGTTGCGTGCCAGGAGGGCAGCAGCCAGCATGACCGACGGGTTGGACGTGTTGGTGCAAGAGGTGATCGAGGCGATCGACACAGCGCCGTGGTCCAGTTCGAATTCGCGGCCATCGGCAGTCTTGACGTGCACAGGCGCGGACGGGCGGCCGTGCGCACCGTTCGCAGCGGATGCAACGCGTGCCGTCTCCGTGGTGTGCGAATCGGCGTGCGTGAACGACGGCGAATCGGATGCCGGGAAGGATTCATCCAGGGCCTCGTCCACACTGCCGTCTTCAATGGAGACGTAGTTGTGGATGTCCTTGCGGAACTGCTCCTTGGCGTCCGTGAGCTCGATGCGGTCCTGCGGACGCTTCGGGCCCGAGATGGACGGAACGACCGTGGACAGGTCCAATTCCAGGAACTCGGAGAAGCGCAGTTCGCGGGAGGGATCGTGCCAGAGGCCCTGTTCCTTGGTGTATGCCTCCACGAGGGCGACATTTGCTTCGGAGCGGCCGGTGAGGCGCAGGTAGTCCAAGGTGACATCGTCGATCGGGAACATGGCAGCCGTGGAACCGAATTCCGGGCTCATGTTGCCAATGGTGGCGCGGTTGGCCAGCGGCACGGCTGCAACGCCTTCGCCGTAGAACTCAACGAACTTGCCAACGACACCGTGCTTGCGCAGCATTTCGGTGATGGTCAGAACGACGTCGGTAGCGGTGGCTCCGGCCGGGATGCTGCCGTTGAGCTTGAAGCCAACAACGCGGGGAATCAGCATGGAGACGGGCTGGCCGAGCATTGCTGCCTCAGCTTCGATACCGCCAACGCCCCAGCCCAGGATGCCGAGGCCGTTGACCATGGTGGTGTGGGAGTCGGTGCCAACGCAGGTGTCGGGGTAGGCACGCAGAACGCCGTCGATTTCGCGGGTCATGACGGTCCGTGCCAGGTACTCAATGTTGACCTGGTGGACGATGCCGGTTCCCGGGGGAACAACCTTGAAGTCGTCGAAGGCCGTCTGGCCCCAGCGAAGGAACTGGTAGCGCTCACCATTGCGCTGGTACTCGATCTCCATGTTGCGCTCCAGTGCGCCGGAGTTACCGAAGGCGTCAATCTGGACGGAGTGGTCAATGACCATTTCTGCAGGAGCCAACGGGTTGACGCGCTTGGGGTCACCGCCGAGTTCCTTAACGGCTTCGCGCATGGTGGCGAGGTCAACGACGCAGGGCACGCCAGTGAAGTCCTGCATGATGACTCGTGCCGGGGTGAACTGGATTTCCGTGTCGGGCTCCGCATTGGGATCCCAACCGGCCAGGGCGCGGACATGGTCCGCCGTAATATTGGCGCCATCCTCAGTCCGCAGGAGGTTTTCAAGCAATACCTTAAGGCTGAACGGAAGGCTGTCTGCGCCTTCTACGGAGTTCAACCGGAAAATTTCATAATCGGTGCCGGCTACATTCAGTACGCCTTTGGAACCGAAGCTGTCCACAGTGCTCATGGCAGGACTCCTCTCGCAACAGTTTCATCTTTGTCGCGTGGTTGGCCGCTAGCCAGTTAGGCGCACCTTACTTAGCCGGGCGGCACATCTCTCTTGGTCACCCCTGTCCGCGGCGCGGAACTGCGCGGGGCGGGACTACTACAGCCATCGTAGTGGCATACATCTCCATTGCGGCACTGCCGTGGCGTAAGCTCCGAAACCCGCGGTCCCGCCCGCTGCACCGCGGCGGGCGGGCGGGGTCGCGGTTATGCTGCCGGGACGATGAGGCCCACGGTTTCCAAGTGATGGGTATTGGGGTACAGATCAAAAGCCCGCAGCGACTCCAAGCGCCACCCGCCCTGATGGAAGTAACCCAGATCACGCGCGAACGAGGCGGGGTCGCAGGACACATACGCAATTGCGCGGGGCCCGGTTGCCATCAACTGCTTGACCACAGCCTTGCCTGCGCCGGCACGAGGTGGGTCCAAGACCACTGAATCGAAGCTGCGGGCTCGCTGATGCAGCACGCGTTCGACGCGTCCTTGGACGATTTCCACCTGTGGTTCGCCATGGAGGTTCTTTCGGGCGTCGCGGCTGGTTCCGGGTGCGCCTTCAACGGAAAGCACCGACCCTGTGACTCCCACTGCGTCGGCCAAGGGGGCCGTAAAGAGGCCTGCACCGGCGTACAGGTCGGCAACTGCGGCGCCCGGCTGCAAGTACCCACCTCCGGAAAGGTAGTCCGTTACGGCGCCTACCAGCGTGTTGGGCGCATCCTTATGGATTTGCCAGAAGCCTTCCCCCGTGACGCGGTATTCATGGCCTGCGGCCGTCTCCTGCACCCAGGTCCTCCCCCGCAACTGCAGGACCTCGCCCTTGCTGGGGTCGAAGCTCGCCACCGAAATGTCATGCGGCAGTTGCGCCAGGATGCTGTGCAGCCGCTTGGGGCTGGTGCCTTCCTCGGGCGCCAGCAGCACCAAGGGCCGGGAACCGTTGGAGGGAACAGCGACTTCCACGCGGGCGATGCCCGACAGGTCAAGGTCCCACAGCCGGAGCTCGTTGATCCCCTGGACCGCCAAGGGCATTTCCTTGACAGGAACCACTACGTCCGAGCGGTGGGCATGCATGCCCAACCGCCCTTTGGTGGTGACCGCGAAACTGGCGCGAGTACGCCAGCCCAGTCCGCCGTCGTGGTTGTTACCCACGGCTTCCACCTGGGTGGCGAGGTCCAATCCGGCCAGCCGCTTGAGCTGTTCGGCCAGGACGTCGGCCTTCAGGGCCCGCTGCCGCTGAAGTGATATGTGGCCCAGTTCGGCGCCGCCCACCGGCGGACCGCCCCACTTCCAGGAGCCCAGCGAGTCCGCCAGCTTCCAGAAGTGCGCCACGCGGTCCGGAGAAGCTTCCAGGACCTCGACGACGTCGGCGCGCCAGAAGCGCGATGAGTCGCCTGAGTCGGTCAGTCGGACACGAACCTTCTCGCCCGGGATGGCATGGCGGACGAAGATGACGCGGCCTTCGTGGCGGGCGACGAAGTGCCCACCGTGGGCGATGGGCCCCACGTCCACGACGATTTCAGTGCCATTGATGCCCTGACCTTCGCTGTGTTCGGTTGGGGAGGAATTGCTGTGGGAGGTCATTTAGGTATCCTGCAGTGCCTTTGCTTCTTCGGACGACTTCAGCTGCCACGGAACGCTGGCAACCATGACGCCGGGCTCGAAATGGAGCCGGGTCTTGATTCGGAGTGCGGTCTGGTTATGGACCAATTGTTCCCACCACTTGCCCACCACGTATTCGGGGATGTACACCACTATCAAGTCCCGCGGTGAGTCACGGCGCATGTTCTTGATGTAGTCCATGATGGGGGTCACGGTCTCACGGTAGGGGCTGGCCAACACGGTCAGTGGGACGGGAATCTCCAGTTTCTCCCAGTCCCTGACAGTGTGTTCAGTCTCTTCGGTGTTAATGTCCACGGTCACAGCATCCAGGCGCGATGGCCGCGAAGCCCGTGCATAGGCCAGGGCCCGAAGGACCGGCTTGCGGACGTGGGAGACGAGGAGCACAGCGTGGACCCGTGTGGGGAGGGCACGCGGTGACGAGTCTTCATCCACGGCAAGTTCCTTCGCCACGTTGTCATAGTGTGCGCGGATGCTCCACATGATCAGGAACAAGACGAACATGGCGAGGAGTGCAATCCAGGCACCTTGCTCAAACTTGGTGATCAGGACAATGACAAGCACCAAGGCCGTCATGCCGAACCCCAGCATGTTGATGGTGCGCGACTTGAAGATCCGGCGGCGGACAGCTTTGTCCTTGGCCAGCTTCAGTTCCCGGCCCCAATGCCGGATCATGCCGAGTTGGCTGGCCGTAAACGAAATGAAGACGCCCACAATGTACAGCTGGATCAGTTTGGTGACGTCGGCGTTGAACGCCAGGATCAAGACCAGCGCGCCTGCCGCAAGGGCGAGGACGCCGTTACTGAACGCCAGCCTGTCACCCCGCGTGCGGAGCTGGCGTGGAAGGTAGCCGTCCTGGGCGAGGATGGAACCCAGCACCGGGAAACCATTGAAGGCCGTGTTGGAGGCAAAAACCAGGATGACGCCCGTTGCTGCGACGACGACATAGAAGAGGATGGAGCCGGAACCGAAAATGGTGTCGGCTATCTGGCTGATCGCAGGGGTCTGGATGTAGCCCTCAGGAAGCGGTTTGCCATCCACCAGGAACTCCCTGGCGGGATCCAGGACAATGTGCACCTTGGTGGCGTTGGCCAGGTACAGGATTCCGGCAAGCATGGATGCCGCAATGACACCCAGGAGCAAAAGCGTGGTAGCGGCATTCTTGCTTTTCGGTTTCCGGAAATTCGGCACGCCGTTACTGATGGCTTCCACCCCTGTCAGGGCTGCGGCGCCAGAGGAGAACGCCCGCAACAGCAGGAATGCGCCAGCCAAGCCCACCAGTCCTTCATCGAAGCCGGGTTCGGGAACAATGGTGAAGTTCGCCGAGGGCGCTTCCCCCAGCTGGCCCGTGATGGCCTGGAAAATACCTACCGCGGTCATGCCGAGGATGGAAGCCATGAAGATGTAGGTGGGGACGGCGAAGAGTGTCCCGGCTTCCTTGACACCACGGAGGTTCACCAGCGCGAGGATGACGACACCAATCGTGGCGATCAGCGCCTGTTGTCCATGAAGCGACGGGATGGCGGTGGTCAGGTAGGTAGCCGCCGACGACATGGACACCGCCACAGTCAGCACATAATCCACCAGCAGGGCGGAAGCGACGGTGAGTCCGGCGTACTTGCCGAGGTTGACGTTCGCAATTTCATAGTCGCCTCCCCCGGACGGATACGCATGGACGTTTTGGCGGTAGGACGCCACGACTGTGAGCAAAACCACCATGACCGCCAGCCCAACCAGCGGTGAAAACGCCACGGCGCTGACGCCTGCCAGGGCCAGCGTCAGGAGGATTTCATCGGGGGCATATGCCACCGAGGACAAGGCATCCGAGGCGAAGATCGGCAAAGCGATGCGTTTGGGCAACAAGGTGTGGGACAGGCGGTCATTCCGGACAGGCCGGCCCACCAACACCCGCTTTGCGGCATTCAGAATTGTCAGCACTCCGCAAAGCTACTCTGAATCACCAGCGATGTCATGACGGCGGTCGCGGGCTTACGCACGACGCACCGGTAAAGTCATACCGAGCGGCAGGGACAACACACATTAGGAGACATGGTGGCTCACTTCGTGATCATGGGTTGCGGCCGCGTCGGCGCGACCCTTGCACACACTCTGGAGGATGCAGGCCATTCGGTGGCCATCATCGATCAGGATGAGCGGGCTTTCCGCCGGCTCCGCAACACGTTCACCGGGCGCAAGGTCACCGGCGTCGGCTTCGACCGGGACACCTTGAAGCAGGCCGGTGTCGAAGAGGCTTACGCTTTTGCCGCCGTTTCCAGTGGAGACAATTCGAATATCCTGGCTACCCGAGTGGCCCGCGAGACGTTCCACGTTGCCCACGTCGTTGCCCGCATCTACGATCCCGGCCGCGCCGAAATCTACCAGCGCCTCGGTATCCCTACGGTTGCGGCCGTGCGATGGAGCGCCGACCAGGTTCTACGCCGTATTCTTCCCGAGCAACACCTGGCCGGGGATTACCGCGAGCCCTCAGGACGCCTGGTCCTGGCTGAAGTGGATCTGCACCCGGACTGGATTGGACACAGCCTCAACTCCATCGAGGCCGCCTCGGGAATCCGCATCGCCTTCCTCACCCGGTTCGGCGAGGGCCTGCTGCCCCAGACAGGCACGGCCTACCAGGAAGGCGACACCGTCCACGCGATGGTGAGCCTGGACAGGGCATCCGAAACCAGCCGGATCCTCGCCAAAGCACCCGCCAAGGAGTCTTAGTGAAAGTTGTCATCGTTGGCGCAGGAAGCGTCGGCTCGTCCATTGCCCGTGAGCTCCTCGCCCACAACCACCAGATCCTGCTGATAGACCTCAAACCCGAGGTCATCGGTCGCAGTGGACTGCGTGGTGCCCGCTGGCTGGTGGGCGATGCCTGCGAACTGAGCACCCTGCAGGACGCCAAACTTGAGGATGCCGACGTCGTGGTTTCCGCCACGGGCGACGACAAAGTCAATCTTGTCGTGTCGCTGCTCGCCAAGACTGAATTCGGCGTGGGGCGAACCGTTGGCCGTGTCAATAACCCCAAGAATGACTGGATGTTCAACGATTCCTGGGGCGTCGACGTCGCGGTCAACACGCCGCAGCTCATGACAGCCCTGGTGGAAGAGGCCGTGGAGATCGGCGACATCGTCCGTTTGCTGACCCTTCAGACCGGTGTGGCCTCGATCGTCGAATTCACCGTCCCGCACGACTCGCACATCATTGGCAGCACGGTGGGAGGGATCGAATGGCCGGAGGATGCAACACTGGTGGCCATTCTTCGCGACCAAGCCCCCATCACACCCACCCGAGACGACGTCCTGGACGGCGGCGACGAGCTTTTCTTCGTCACCACCATAGCCGCAGAGGACGGTCTGCGAGCCCTGCTGTCACCGGGATCCGCTGACGGGCAGGAACCCCGGGAAGGCGGTCCCGAAGTAACCGATCAGACCGCGGACGACGGCTTCGACGGCTGAGGCGCGGGCTTGGTGACCAGCCAAGCCACCCACAGGCCAAGGATGTAGAGCGGGGCACCCATGAGAAGCCTGGTGGTGGCCAACGCTGTCAGGCCGCCCTCCCCCATGAAGTACAGCGGCACCTGCACCACCAACCGGAGCGCCAGGACAGCCACGACGATCCAGGTACCGAGTTTGTAGGCCTTCAGGCGTTCGGGATCCTTTCGCCACTCCAGTCCCTCGTTACGAACGAAACCAAAGAGCAGGCCTGCCACCGGCCATTTGAGCGCGATGGAGAGGACCATGGCTGCGATGTAGGCGATGTTGGTGAAGAAGCCCAGGACGTAGAAGTCCTCCGCCTTTCCGGTGGTATTGGCCAACCAGGCGGAAATTCCGACGCCGACCACACCGGCAAGCGCCTGCGTCAGGGGACGTCGCTGGATCAGGCGAACAACCGTGAACACGGCTGCGGCAGCCAAGGCCGCGATCAGCGACGGCGTCAGGTCACGGGTGATGGTGAACGCCACCAGGAAGACCAGGCCGGGGATGATGCTCTCGGCGATGCCCTGAACTCCACCCGCGGATTTCAGCATGTCGACGTGGCCCGCGCTGTTCCGGTGAAGCCCGGCCTTTTCGGCGTATCCGGCAGCGAGATCCGACATGCTGGGCCCTTCCACGCCGGCTTTGGCGGCATCCGACAACGGTGCCTCGTCATCGTGCGGCGTCGGCCGCACGGTGTCCTTCGGTTCCGAACCGTTGGCCGGGGTCATAGATGCTCCTGACGGGAAAGAATTTCGTAGCGTGGATTGAACATGGCCGGGAGACCGTCCACCCGTGTCACCATGCCCTTGAGTCGAAGCCGCACTCCGGCTTCAATTCCCGGAACACGGGTTCGGCCCAACCAGATCACCCGGAGGCGGTCGTTGGGCTTTCCAGTCCCTCCAGGGGACACAGCCGAGCGGGCTCCGGGCCTCAGGGCGTCCACCACCACAGCTGAAAAGAAAGGCTGTTCGCTGGGTGGTTGGTGCGTCACCGATTCAATGAATCCGGTGCACACGGCCCTGCCCCGGGCAGGAAGGTCGCGCACTCCCTGCCTGTGGGGCTGCTGGTCGGCGAATCCGCCAAGACCCGGGGAATCAGCCAATCTGGGTGATCTCCGGGCCCCGCTCCGGCTGCTGCAACTCGGGAGCATTCTGGGGAGCACCGGCCTGTCCTGGCACAGCTGCGTCCTTGGGCAGGCGGAGCTGCAGCAACTCGCGCGGCGGCATCGGGTTGTCACCGCGAACCACCACCACTCGGCGGAAGAGCTCTTCCAACCCGGCTGCGGCGTCGCGGTCCAACGCCGCTTCCCCGCCGAGGACGCCACGGAGGAACCAGCGGGGTCCGTCCACGCCCATGAAGCGGGCTGCCCGGAATCCGCGGCTGCCATCAGCGGCTTCTGCGGGGAGTTTGGCCACGAGCTCCGTGCCGAACGTTCCGGCAATTTCCTCGGTTTCACCGCCCTGGCTGGCCACAGACTGGTTGATCTGTTCCCGAATCTCCTCCCACAGCCCCTCGGAACGGGGAGCCGCGAAGGCTTGGAGCTGGAGGCTGGATCCGGCAAGGTCCAATGTCACAGCGACCACGCGCTGGGTGGCTTCTTCCACCTCGAGCCTTAGCTGAAGACCTTCTGCCGGCGCGATCAGCAGCGCACCAAGATCAACGTAGCCATCGTGGCTTTCAATCTCATCTACGTCCAGGGGGCCTTTACCCAGCCGGAAGTCGCCTCGCGTGCCCACCCCGTCCGGTTCAGGGCTCTGCGCCTCGGTACCGGATTCGTCGACGGTACCGGCGGTCTCCGACCGCTCGTCCTTGGACTTCTTGCCGCGCCCAAAAAGCATTGGGTTTTCTCCTTAGTAGTGGTCTATCCCCAAGTAAACCGCAACCACGTTCAACCACGTAAACCAAACCAATGAGCCAAGTCCCGGTCTGCAACGCACGCCGATTGAGTGGTCTGCTCAGGCCTTCGGTGCGTTGAAGCCGCCGGTGGAACCGAAGCCGCCGGTTCCTCGAACGGAATCAGTCAATTGGTCTACCGGCACGAACCGCGCGTATTCAACGCGCTGAATCACCATCTGTGCAATTCTATCGCCGCGCTTGAGGTCGATGGCATGGTTTTGGTCAGTGTTGAGCAGCGTGACCGCGATTTCGCCGCGGTAACCGGCATCCACCGTCCCGGGGGCGTTCACGACGGTCAGTCCGTGCTTGGTGGCCAGGCCCGAGCGCGGGTGGATGAGGGCCACGAATCCGTGGGGCAGCGCAATGGAAACACCAGTGGGAACAAGCTTCCGCTCGCCCGGGGCGAGGTAGACATCCTCACGGGCACGGAGGTCGGCGCCGGCATCGCCAGGGTGCGCATACGAGGGTGCTTCCAACCCGGCGTCGAGCATTTTCAACTGCACGTCCAATGTGGGGGCTCCGTATCCTGCGGGGGTGCTGCTGTCCGCGGGGGTGCTGCTGTCCGCTTTCGCGGGGGCTTCGTCTGTACTGAATACTGCGGTCTCGTTGCTCACAGTGGACCATTCTACGGTGAGTGGCATCTCCTGTGCCCTACCTCCCAGCCCACGTGATCACCGGACATGGACGCAGCGGCAGTCCATCGCCGGATAAGCTGGACCCATGCCTACGCCTGACCAGTCCGTCCCTGTGCCTGCCCGGAACTCCCCCTCGTCCTCGGAGGTCCTGTACACGGAGAAACTGTGGCCGTCCGTGTGGATATGGATTGTGGTTGTTGGCCTGTCGGGCGCCGGCGTCCTCATGTTTGGTCCCATCAGCGCCGCCACTGGCATCATCGCCGCCCTCGTCTTGCTGGCCATCATGACCATCATGTTGGTGCTTTCCACTCCCACCATCACCGTCACACCTGACACCGTTCGTGTGGGCCGGGCGAGTATCGACCGCAAGTTTGTGGGTTCGGTCCAGGCATTCAAGAAAGCGGAAGCCACGGCAGAACGAGGCCCCCGCCTCAATGGGCTGGCATATATGTGCTTCCGGGGTTGGATCGACCCTGTGGTCAAGATCGAGATCACGGACCCGGCGGACCGGACACCTTACTGGCTGGCGTCGTCCCGGAGGCCGGATGAGCTCGTTTCGGCGCTGACGGCACCGCGAAAATGACAGCTACCAGCCACACGGCTTGTCCTGTCTTTTAGCTCTCGCACTCGGTGCAGTACAGGTGCCCACCCCTCTCGGCGGCGATCTGGGACCTGTGTTTGACCAGGAAGCAGTTGAAACACGTGAATTCGTCCGCCTGGGGCGGCATGACCTGAATCAGGAGTTCCTCTCCTGAGAGGTCGGCTCCCGGCAATTCGAAGCCATCGGCGAGCTCGGTTTCATCGACGTCCACCGCGGAGGATTGCTTCCCCGACTGGCGCGTCTTGAGCTCCTCCAGGGAATCCTCGCTGACATCTTCCTCGGTCTTCCGAGGGGCATCGTAATCGGTGGCCATGGTCCTTCCTTGTCCTCCGTACCTGTTGCGGGTGGAATGCCGGCCGTGGCGGGACCTCCCGCCGCCGGTGTATGGGTGCAACGCCGGACGCACCGGTTTTCTGCCCGATATCGGGCAGATTGTCCTCCCCCCGTCCACGAAAGTCCATAGACACTGTCCTGGACCGGAAACCCCGATATTCGGAAGGTTTCACCGGAATATCACGGCACGCCCTCTGTCCTAGTAGGAAAAGGCCCCGGCGGGTGGCAGAGTTTCGAATGTCAGTTATGCCATGTGGTGGAGGGTGTTATGCAGGATCTACGACTGGTAGGCGTCCACGACGACGGCGGGCATCTGCTCCTCAGCGGTCCCGGTGGTGCGATGTTCCAGCTTCCGATCGACGAGGCCCTCCGGGCTGCAGCGAGCCGGACCCCCGCCCAAGTGGCTGCGCGTGCCTCCAATACTCCGATTGCCATGTCCCCGCGGGACATCCAGTCCAGAATTCGAAGCGGAGCCACTGCGGCTGAAGTTGCCGAGCTTTCCGGCCTTCCGTTGGCCAACGTCCAGCGCTACGAAGGCCCTGTGCTGGCAGAGCGTGAGTACGTGGTGCGGCAGGCCCGCAACATCGAGGTCGCTTCCCCTGCCCCCGGCCATGACATCTATCGCTCGGCTTTCGGTGACACCCCGGCCACTCTCGGCGACATGGTGGATCACCGTCTTGCTGCCCACGGTATTGATACCGCGACGGTCGAATGGGACTCCTGGCGCCGCCCCGATGGTTCCTGGACGGTGGTTGCACGGTTCGAGACAGTACCGGGCGCCCACGGGAGCATCGGCGAGGAACCTCCCGCGATGTGGACTTTCAGCCCCCAGCGCAAGTCGCTGCAGAATGCCAACCGGTGGGCCCAGCAACTCAGTGAACTCGAGCCTCTGGACGGTCCTGTACCCGCACGAAGGCTTGCTGCTGTCTCTGACAGGCCATTCGATTTCGAGAGCGACGCCGAGGCAGCTGCACGCACGTCCGCGAAGGAATCGGACAGCCTCCTGGAAATGCTCCGATCACGCCGCGGCCAACGCCTGGGGGTAGACGAGGACGGCGACGACGCCTTGGCCGTCCTGCTAAGTAACGTTCCGGCAGCCCACCCGCGCCCCGGTGACGACGCTGACGAGATCTCCGAAGAATCCGTCATTGCGGACGCGGAACCAGCTGCACCGGTGGCCGAGGAACCGGCGCGGAAGGACGCGCGGCCATCGATGCTTTCCCGGCTGAGCCTGGCTCCCCGGCACTTTGACACCCATGATGATGACGACGATTCCCTCAAACTTCACAATGGCGTCAGCACGGATACCCGCGAAATTACAGTGGTGGCCAGCCCGCTGCGACCCGTCACATCGCTAACGCCACGCAAGCCCGCCGGGCTCGACGAACTGCTCGGCGGCAGCGTGAATGCCCAGCCCCAGGTGGGAGGCGAGACTCCGCGCGCGGAGTCACCGCAGGAGAACCCCCGTGGCGAATCTGCCGCTGATGTTACAAAGGACCCCGAGGTCGCAAAAGACCCTGACGCCCCCGCAGAACGTCAGCCGTCCCGACCGAAGAGGTCCAGCATTCCCAGCTGGGATGAGATCGTTTTCGGGGCTCGCGGAGACTAGCCGCAGGCCCCGGCAGTCACCCCTGCCGAAGTGCTCCTGCTCCGGGCCAAAGACAAGCATCAACGTCGAATGGCAGTGGCTGGTCGGCCCCTGCCATCACGTTGGCGCCGTGTGCGGTGACACGCCTCATGTAATGGCGGCGGCAGAGCGTCTCATATCCCACGGCGCCCGCATCGGAGATGTCGTCGCCTGTAGCGGGGGCGACGTCGCCCACCATCACTTGCTCGCCTTCCACCACCATGATGCCGTTCACCGTCCGGGCATTCTGCGTTGCCCGGCGGCCGCACCAGCACAGGGCTTCCACCTGCAGCACCTGAACCTTGTCGGCGAGCTCAATGAGGCGCTGCGAGCCGGGGAACAACCTGGTGCGGAAGTCGGAGGTAATCCCGAAGGCAAAGACATCCACGTCCATTTCGTCCACCACCCGTGCCAACTGCTCCACCTGGGACGCCGAGTAGAACTGCGCTTCATCACAGATCAGGTAGTCAACGCGAAGGCCGCTGGTGCGTCGGGCAACAACCTCGTCCCAGAAATCAGTGTCGCCACCAACTTCCACGGCGTCGGTCTGCAGGCCCAGCCTGCTGGAGATCGTCGAATCCCCCGCGCGGTCGTTGCAGCTGAAGCGGACGCCTCCGCGGCCGCGTGCTCGGTGGTTGTAGTCCATTTGGAGGGCCAGTGTGGACTTGCCGCAGTCCATGGTCCCTGAGAAGAAGACCAGCTCAGCCACGCTTGCCCTTTCGGCCGGCAGCAGTAAAGCACAGCAGGGGTACTTCGCGTTCGGCCTTGGTCAGCGAACCGTGCTGACCCACCACCTCCAGTGATGCCGGCCTGGCCCGGCGGGTGTCATACAACGCCAGGGTATCGCGGGCTGCGATCATGACGTCGCCGATGCGGGGTGCCACCTCGGGGCGGACTGTGCCAAACAAGCCGGCCTCGGAAGCCTGGCCGCGGGTGAAAACCCAGATCCGTTCGCCGAAGCGCCGACGCCAGGCGGCAATCAGTGAGTCCCGGTGGGCCTCGGTGGCATCCGGTTCAAGGTAGAGGTGCACCATGCGAGGTTCTCCCGCTGTGTGCCGGACACCGGCAACCAACGATTCGTCAGCGGAGTAGTCCAGGCGTTGGGATTCGGGGACGTCCAGCATGCCGTGGTCTCCGGTGAGCAGGATGGTGGTCCCCGTCGGCAATGTGGCGGAAAGCCTCTTGACCGTGGAGTCGAGCTCTTCAAGCTGGTGCTCCCACCGATCCGATTGGCAGCCGTAACGGTGCCCGGCTTTGTCGAGCTCGTTGACGTAGAAGTACATCAGTGATTTTTCGCCGCCGGACATGGCTTCCGCAGCTGCGGCCGTCCGCGCGTGGAGCGTGGTGCCGCCAACGAATCGGCTTCCCCGGAGCGCCGCCTGGGTCATCGGGGAATTGCCAAATTGCGGCAGGCTGACCGTCACGACGTCCAGCTCCGAGGCCACGCGTTCAAAAACGGTAGCGTGAGGTTGCCACTTGGCCGGGTCCACCAGCGGATCCCAGTTGCCCAAGAGGTTCACTACCTTGTCCTGTGCGGGATCGAGGACGTCGTAGCCCACCATGCCATGCTGCCCTGCCGGCAGCCCGGTACCGAGGCTCGCGAGGGAAGCCGCCGTGGTGCTGGGGAAGGCGGAGTCGATCCACTGCGGGACGTTTCGCTGTCCGCCAGCAAGGACTGAACGGAGGAAGGGCGTGTGGGAGGACTTCTGCTTGAGCAGGTTCCGCCCCAGTCCATCGGCCAGAACAACGCAGACACGCTGAGCTGAAGGCAACTGCAGCTGGTTGGTGAAGCCGGGCACGCCGAGCGCGGCAGCGGAACTCGTGAAGACCTCAGCGATCGACTTGCTCCCGAAGAGCGGGGCCGAGGGGAGGTGGTCGTGAGAGGCTGCCCCGGGAGCTGGGTCCACGTGGTTCTGTGCAGTTTCCCTCAACGCTGATGTCCGCGGCTGAGGCGGTTGCTGAAGACGCCCGAACGCGGCCTGGGCGCAGGGATACTGGCATGCTGGACAGGGCTCGGGTTACCCGTGTTGACCGCGCGCAGTGCACGGGCAAAGAGCTTGGCGTCCTGGACGGCCTGGAGGCCATCGGCCTCGGCGCTGATGCGCAGTACGATGTCTTCCTGGGCGATGGTTCCGCTGTAGCCGTGATCGGCCTCGCACTGCGGATCCCCGCAGCTCGCCGGTCCCATGTCCAGCCGTTGCCCGCCGGACCATGCAATGGACACGGTCAGCTCGCGGACGGGATCGGACGGCTTGTAGTCCTGGGGCTGGGAGTACATGTAGCTCAGGACCACCGAACGGATTTGGGCCACCGGGACGGACTCGGTGGAAATCTGGGCAACGATTTGCTCACCGGCTTCGTCCAACTGCTGGTCGTCCACGTGGGTGATCACCAGCATGTCCTCCGTCAGGACCAGCACGGTAATGTGCCGGCGAACTTCGGCACGGTCGAAGTGCGTCTCCAGATGCACCAGGTGTGACAAGCACTCGCGGCCGTCCAAGGCGTCGTCCACGACGTCGGCAACCAACCGCGGGTAGAAACCTGCTTGCTGCAGTGCCTGGTCCAGACTCTGTCCCTGCGAGCTGTGATGATGCGCGGTGTGGTGCCCGGTGTTGGACGGGCGGGATTGAGGCGTCGGAGACTGGGTGCTCATCCCCCCATTTTCACAGATCGCTTGGTGACTTCCTAACCGTGCGGTTCGCCTCTGTGGCTAACCGCGCATCGCCCGGCGGGCGCTGTCCGTCCGCTGTGCTGCGTTGCCGATCCACACATCCGCACCCAGGATGGTGGCGCCCGAGGGACCGGCAAGGACAGGGTTGAATTCCACCAGCGCAATTCCGGGGTGGTCGTCTTTGAGCTTGGCGAGCCTGGCCGCGACGTCCTCCAGCGCTGCCACGTTCACTGCCGGAAGCCCTTGATAGCCAAAGAGCTTCCTGGACGCTCTGGGCGAACGGATCACATCATGCAGGTCAGCAGCTGAGAGCGGCGGGACCCGGTGGGCCCAATCGTCAAGGAGGTTTACGGCGTCGCCTGCCAAACCGAACGACAACACCGGCCCCAACAGGGGGTCCTCCATCGCGCGGAAGGTGCAGGCCTGCCCGACAGGAGCCATCGCCTGCACCTCAAGGGACGGCGACCCGTACGGTTCAAGGGCACGGCGCATCTGCGCGATGTTCTGGCGCAGCGATTCGGCATCCTGGATGTCGAGCCGGACGCCGCCGAGGTCCAGGCGGTGCCGCAGTGCAGGATCAGTGGTCTTCAGGACCACTGGCCATCCCACAGTGTCCGCGGCCCGGACTGCTTCCTCCGGCGTACCAAATCCGAACGTTGGCACCACCTCTATGCCGTAACCGGCCAGCAGCGCGGCGGCAGCACCGGCGTCGAGCTTCCTCAGCTTCTCCCCCGTTACCCCGGCGAGCATGGCAGCCAAGGTCTCGCGGGTGCCATCCACGTCGCAGCCGTCAGGCTCGATGAACAAACCCTGGTCGCGATCACGCCACTGGGCGTATCGAACGATTGCGGCAAGGGCGGCCACGGCGGCACCGGCGTTGGAGTAGCACGGCAGCACGGGCTTGCCCGGGGAACCCACCATGCCCTCCACGTGGATGGAAGGATCCAAAATTCCCGTGAAGGCCGCAACAACCGGCTTACCGGCTTCCGCAGCACATTCTGCGAGGACGCCGGCCAACGACTCCTGGGTGAGACCACGGGCAGGCAGCAGTGCCGCCACCACCGCGTGGACGGAGTCATCCGCGAGGCTTTCCTGGAGGCTGGCCCGCAAGGCCGGAAGCGCGAGCGACTGACCGGCGTCGAGGTCCACCTCCGTCACGAGGCGGTTCACATCCAGTCCGAGTGGGACAGCGCTGTCAGCCACCACTTTCCCCAAGGCGACGGAATTGGAATAGACAGCCAAACCTGGCCCTTTGGGCAAAGCCTGGGAGGACACGATTTGGGCGATGTCCATTAATTGTTCGATGGTCTCCACACGGATGACGCCGGATTGGCGCATCATGGCATCCACGGCCGCGGGCGGCGCCTGCGTGGTGCGGACCTCATGCCCAGGCGGCAGGGTGAGACCCGTGACATCGGACTTGGCCACGATGACTGGCTTGCTCCGCGACAACCGCCGGGCCAGGCGGGAGAACTTTCGCGGATTGCCGATGGACTCCAGGTACAGGCCGACGGCGGAGGTATCGGCGTCGTCCTCCCAATACTGCATGGCGTCGTTGCCCGAAACGTCGGCGCGGTTGCCGGCGGAAAGGAAGGACGACAGGCCGAGTTGGCGCCGGCTGGCTGCCGCGTAGACCGCCACCCCGACGGCGGCCGACTGGCTGAACAGGCCCAGGCTGCCCCTCGGCGGCATGCTGGGAGCCATCGACGCGTTCAAGGAAACGGCCGGGTGGGTGTTCAGAATTCCCAAGGATTCGGGCCCGATCACCCGCATGCCGTTCGCCCTGGCGCGCCGCACCAGTTCGTGCTGGCGGGCCAGTCCCCGCTCTCCGTCGTCGGCAAATCCGGCGGTGGCCACCACAATGCCCTTGACGCCCGCTGCAGCACAGTCGTCCACCACCTTGGGCACTTCGCCGTAGGGAACAGCGATGATGGCCAACTGCACTGGCCCAGGGATTTCGGACAACTTGGCGAAGGAGATCATGCCGGCCAGTTCGAAGGCCTCGGGGTTGACGGCGTAGACCGGCCCCTTGAAGCCTCCCTCGATGATGTGCTCCAGCAGCTGGTATCCCACGGTGCCCCACTTGCGGCTGGCGCCGATGACAGCCACCGACGACGGCGACAACAGGTCACGCACGCTGCGCGCCTCTGCGCGGTGCTCACGGGACTCCATGACGGCTCGGGATTTCTCCGTGGGGTCGATGTTGAATTCGACGCTCACCACGCCGTCGTCGAACTGGCGTTTGAGGTCGTATCCGGCGTCGGCAAAGACCATCAGCATCTTCCGGTTGTCGGGCAGAACCTCGGCCGTGAATCGCCGAATGCCGTTCTCGCGGGCAGCCACGGCCAGATGTTCCAGGAGGATCGAGCCAATTCCGCGGCCCTGGTGGGCGTCGGAGATGTTGAAGGCCACCTCTGCCTCGGTGGGGTCGTCCAGCCTGTCATAGCGTCCGATGCCCATGATTTCGCCGCCAATGGTGATAACGAAAGCCACCCGGTTGATGTGGTCAACTTCCGTGAAGCGCCGCACTTCCTTGCCGGAGAGCTTGGGCTTGAAGGAAAAGAACCTCATATAGATGGAGGCCTGCGACTGGCCCGCGTGGAACGCCTGCAAAGCCTCCGCGTCCTGTGGCCGGATAGGACGAAGGTGGGCTGTTCCGCCGTCGCGCAGGACGACATCGGCCTCCCAATATTCCGGATAAATGCCGACGCCGGGCTGATCCACCATAGGCTTAGCCTAGCTAAAACATCCGCAGTACAACTTTCAAGGATTCACCGACCCCATGGCCCGCAGCCAAACTCCCGCACGCAAAGGCGAGCCCCTCGGCGATTTCACCGAGAACATCGTCGATATCGACGTCACTTCCGAGATGGAAGGCTCCTTTCTGGAGTATGCGTACTCCGTGATCTATTCGCGCGCCCTCCCGGACGCGCGAGACGGCCTGAAGCCTGTCCAACGGCGCATTCTCTACATGATGTCCGACATGGGCCTGCGCCCGGACCGCGGACACGTCAAGAGCGCCCGCGTGGTGGGCGAAGTCATGGGTAAGCTCCACCCGCACGGAGACGCGGCGATCTACGATGCCATGGTGCGCATGGCACAGGACTTCTCCCTGCGCCTGCCGCTGATTGACGGCCACGGCAACTTTGGTTCGCTCGACGACGGCCCGGCAGCACCGCGTTACACCGAAGCGCGCCTCGCTGCCGCTGCTTTGACCATGACGGACCACCTCGACGAAGACGTGGTGGACTTCGTCCCCAACTACGACAACCAGCTGACGCAGCCGGACGTCCTCCCCGCCGCCTTCCCCAACCTGCTGGTCAACGGCACCACGGGCATCGCTGTGGGCATGGCCACCAACATGGCTCCGCACAACCTGGTGGAAGTCATCGCCGCAGCACGGCACCTGATCGCCAACCCCGATGCCACCCTGGAAGAGATCATGCGGTTCATCCCGGGGCCGGACCTCCCCACCGGTGGACGGATCGTGGGCCTGGACGGCATCCGCGACGCGTACGCTACTGGCCGCGGTTCGTTCAAGACCCGGGCCAAGGTTGAGGTGGAACAGCTTTCTGCCCGCCGCACCGGACTGGTGGTCACTGAGCTCCCCTACATGGTGGGTCCGGAAAAGGTCATAGAAAAGATCAAGGACGCCGTCAACGCCAAGAAGTTGACAGGCATCAGCGACGTCGTGGACCTGACCGACCGCAACCATGGACTTCGCCTGGTCATTGAGCTGAAGAACGGCTTCAACCCCAACGCCGTGCTCCAGCAGTTGTACCGATACTCCCCCATGGAAGACTCCTTCGGCATCAACAACGTCACGCTGGTGGATGGCCAGCCGCAAACCCTTGGCTTGTTGCAGCTGCTTCAGGTCTATGTTGCGCACCGGCTGAACGTGGTGCGCCGACGCACGTCGTTCCGCTTGGGCAAAAAGAAGGACCGCCTCCACTTGGTGGAAGGTTTGTTGATCGCGATCGTTGACATCGACGAGGTCATCCAGATCATCCGCTCGTCCGATGAAGCCTCGGCTGCGCGCGAGCGGTTGATGTCCATCTACGACCTCACCGAGATCCAGGCCAATTACATCCTGGAACTGCGCCTGCGGCAGTTGACCAAGTATTCCCGCCTTGAACTGGAGAAGGAGCAGGACGAACTCCGCCGCGAAATCGAGGCACTTGAGGCCATCCTGGCGTCCGACGAACTTCTTCGCGACCTCGTGTCGGGTGAACTTGCCGAGATCTCCGAAAAATACGGCACACCCCGCCGCACGGTCTTGCTGGAGTCCGAAGCCGTCTCACCGACCGTCGCTGCCGCCCTCGCGGCTGCCGTCCCCGGTCCCAAAGGCAAGGCCGCCGCGCTGCCGCTGGAGATTCCGGACGACCCCTGTTGGGCGTTGCTCAGCGTTTCCGGCCAGATCGCCAGGACATCAAACCAGGAGCCGCTGGCCGAGTCCGGGCCACGCACCAAGCACGATGTCTTCCGCTCGGTAGTGAAGACCACGGCTCGTGGAGAAATCGGCGCAGTGACCTCACAAGGCCGCATGTTGCGGCTGCAGGTCATGGACATGCCTGTCCTGCCTCCCGTCTCGGGCCTTCCGAACCTGGCCGGCGGTGTGCCGGCGAAGGACTTCATCACTTTGGTCAAGGGCGAAACCTTGGTGGCGTTCGTTCCGCTGGATGCCATTCTGGCCATTGGCACTGTCCAGGGCGTCGTCAAGCGGGTGCAGCCGGACTACCCGCTGAACCGCGAAGATTGGGAGATTATTGCCCTGAAGGACAAGGATTCGGTCCTCGCCGTGGAACCGGCGCAGGATGACGACGTCGATCTTGTCTTCGTGACGAGGCAAGCCCAATTGCTGCGTTTCAGTGCGTCCAACGTCCGTCCGCAAGGACGCACGGCGGGCGGCATGGCCGGCATCAAACTGGCCGCCGGTGACGACGTGATCCACTTCGGCACCGTTCGTGCCAACGATCCTGCCGCCGTCGTGGTGACCATTGCCGGCACCAACGGCGCCCTGCCTGGGACCGCCCCTGGAACTGCGAAGGTCACGGCCTTCGAGGAGTATCCGGCCAAGGGCCGTGCCACCGGTGGCGTGCGAGTCCACCGCTTCCTGAAGGGTGAAGACACCTTGCTGATGGCGTGGGCCGGACATGGCCCCGCCAAGGCGTCATCCGCTGCCGGGGTGGCCAGGGCGCTCCCACACGAGCATGGCCGCAGAGATGGCTCGGGCGTGCCGTTGTCCCAGCCCGTGGAAGCCATCGGCCCGAGCATGGCATGGGCTGAGCCCGCAGAGTAATGACGTGCCACAGCAGGGGCCGGCGATCACAACCGCCGGCCCTTGCTGTTGTGGTGGTGTGGGAGCCACACCACCTGGGCTAGCCGGTTTGGGTGAGGCTCAGAATGTTTCCTTCAGTATCAAGGAACCACGCCGCGGCGCTTCCGTCGGGCATCGTGGCGATGCCGTTCTCTGTCTTCAGCCCGGGGAAATCGTAGTCTTCGAACGTGACTCCTTTATCCCGCAGCTCCGCTACCGTGGCAGCGACATCGCTCACCATCCAACCCATCTGCGTGTTCCTGGCAGTGCCCGCATTGGGTGTTTGATACAGGAAGAATCCGGTTCCATCGCCACACTTGTATTGGAGGTTGTCGTCGTCGTCCGGATTTTCGGGTTCCAGTCCGAGCTTTTCGCTGTAGTACGCACGGGCCCGGGCTATGTCCTGTGCCGGTAGGACGGCACCAACCTGCTGATCCTTGAGCATGATTTTCTCTTTCCGGCTCTCCCCCCGGAACGAACTTTACTCTTGGGCGGGCAGCTAAGTCATTGGAAAACGACACCATATTTCATCGCCTGCAATGGACGCGGGGCAGATCGGCTTAGACTGGCCGCATGCCGATCATCCCCGATGAAAAAGACTGGACGTGGGTCCTCTCAGAGCCCTGCCCCGAGTGCGGTTTCGACGCCGCCACGGTGACACCTTCAACGGTGCCGGGCACCGTCCTGAACATGCTTCCCCGGTGGCGGGCCGTCCTGCGCCGGGAGGACGTTTCCAAACGGCCCAATGACCACACGTGGTCCAACCTGGAGTACGCGTGCCACGTCCGCGATGTCTTCAGCCTCTTCGACCAGCGCCTGAATTTGATGCTGGCTGAGGATAACGCCACGTTCGCCAACTGGGACCAGGACCAAGCCGCCATCGATGGCGACTACGCATCGGCGGATCCACGAACCGTGGCTGATGAAGTGGAAGCCGAAGGCAAGGAAATTGCTGAGTCGTTTGCCCGGGTGGTGGAGGACGACTGGCAGCGCACCGGAACGCGCAGCAACGGTTCCTCGTTCACGGTGCTGACGTTCTCGCAGTACTTCCTGCACGACGTTGTGCACCACCTGCACGACGTGGACGGCTAGGAAACATGCCTTAGAGCATCTTCTCCCACGTCATGCTGCGGTTCACCGGCGTGTAGCCCATGCCAAGGTAGAGTTCCAGCGCACCTGAGGGGTTGGCGGAATCCACGTCAAGGGAAGCCACGTCCATTCCGGCGTCGGTGTACCGGCGCATGGCGTCCGCCAGCAGCGCTTGGGCGATGCCCCGGCCCCGGTAGGCTCGCCGAACTCCCAGGAGCCCGGTATAGCCCTCCTTGAAACCGCGGTCTGCGGCCGAGTCGGGATCAAAACTGGTCAGTTGGTACCCGGCGATTTCACCTGTGGCGGTGTCAATGACCACTGCGCTGAGATCGTGCCGCCCTGTAGGTTCCTCCATGGTGAAGCGCCACGCCTCCTCGTCCCTCGGTTCGCTCCCCCAGTGGTCCCTGAAAGCATCGTTGTGCGCCAAGCGCATCGGCTCGAACAGTGAAGGCTCCAAGGTCCTGAGTTCAAACCCGGCACCGAGCGGAGCGTGGGGCAGCTCCGTGGACAGGGGCCGATGCATCTCGTTGAACCAGCGCACCGCCTTGTAGCCGTGGCCCATCAGCAGAGCAGCCCGGTGCTCATGCTGTTCTTCGGTTTGGATTCGGAGCCGGGGCGGAGCCTTGGTGTGTCCGGCGTCTTGATCCGACTGGAAACGGTGCCGAACCTGGGCTTCCTGCCAGACCAGGACAGCGGAACCTATGCCGCGGAGCTGCCACTCCGGGTCGACGCAAGCCAGGCCAGTGGCTTTATCGCCTTCAGGGTTCTTGGTGATTCGCCCATAGGCACGCGCCACGCCTTTGGCATCCAGGCCCAGAAGCGTGCTGGTCGCCGCAGGGTTCTTGGTGGATTCCAGGATATGGATCAGGTCACCGCGTTTCTCATACCAGACGGGATGTTCAACGGCGGCAGTACGGGCAATCAGGCCGGCCCAGTTATCGAGGTCGCCCATGGTGGCACACCGCCACTGAAGGCCGGTCACGGTGTTGTCGGGCATCGCTTGGCTTGCGGCTTCGAAGGGCATGCCAACAGGCTACTGAGGAGTAGGCCTCCCCACCAGCTCCGCCGCGCCCGCGCTTTGCTTCACGGCTCTGGGGGTGCTGGCAAGCTCAAGCCGCGCGTCTGAAGGATCGATGTCCTCGGAATTGTGGGTAACCAAAACAACAGTGACATCTTTGAGCCCCTTGCGCAGGATGGCCATCATTTCCTGTGCCGAACCCGCATCCAGGTGGGCGGTTGGCTCATCCAGCAACAACACTGAAGCGCCCGTCAGGAGCGTCCGGGCCATCGCGAGCCGCTGCCGCTCTCCACCGCTGAGGAAGGAGCCTCCGGCTCCGATCCGCGCGTCGAGACCACCAGGCAAAGACTCCACCAAGGCATCAAGGCCGACGTCGGCCAGGGCCTTGTGCATGTCGCCCTCGCTGGGTTTCTCCCCCGCGGGCCGGCTCAGCAGGAGGTTACCCCGGATGGTTGAGTCGAACAGGTGTGCCTCTTGGGGGCACCAAGCTGCCGTGCCGGTCAGCTTGGCCGTTCCTTCCGTGAGCGGCAGAAAACCAAGGAGGACGGAAAGAAGCGTGGACTTTCCGGCTCCCGATGGTCCGGTCACGGCAAGCCAGCGGCCAGGTTCGGCTACTGCGGTCAGCCCCGCGAAGACGTTGGAGCCGCCGGGCCACGCTGCTGCGGCACCGCGCAACTCCAGCCCCGCTTTTCCGGGGCGGTCAGGCAGCGGCCGCGTGCCGCCGTCGAGGTTCCCCTGGTGATTGCCCGGCGCCGGGGCGTCCAAAGCACCGGACGCTGCCACCCGTCCCAGGACGGCGGCGAGCGCCGGAGCCTGGCGCACCGCGGACACGATGCCTCCGAACGGTTCCACCAGTGCGAGTTGCATCAGGACGATGACAGCAACGAGTTCCGGTGCGGCGGTCCCGTTGAATACGGAGGGTGCACTGAGGGCACCGGCCCACAGTGCCGCCAATGAGCAGCCCAAGACGGTCACTGCCTGGCCGAGGCCTTCAGCCCACGCCGAGCGCTGGGCAGAGTCAGTGGCCGCGCGGTCTTTGGCGCGCAGCGATTCAAGGACTGGTTCCCCTACTCCGTTGGCGCTCAGCTCCGCACGGGCGTCCAGTGCCGCAGCTACTGCTCTCAGCACCACAGAGCGCATCAGTTGTTCGGCCTTTGCGGCGTTGCGGTCGGCAAGGACGGCGAGAAGCGGAGCAACGCCCAGCCCCACCACGGCTGCGATCACCACGGCAGGCAGCGCGGCCGGCAGCACGATGGCCGTGGCGACGATTGCCGCACCGCCCACTCCCACTGCGGTGACGGGCGGCAGGGCCACCCTGGGCAGGAGGTCTCGGAGGGTGTCGACATCGTCCACGATCGACCCGAGGACATTGCCGCCTTGGAGCAGGCGACGGAGGGACAGTGCGCGGCGGCTGAGAGTTGCCCAGAGCGAGCCGCGGAGTCGTGTCATGGCGGCAAAGACGGCGTCGTGGGTCAGCAACCGCTCGCAGTAGCGCAACACGGCCCGGCCAATGCCGAAGAACCTGACGCCGACTATTGCGCCCAGCAGATAGAGGATGGGCGGCTGTTCACTGGCCCTGATGATGAGCCAGCCGGACAACCCGGACAGTGCCACCGCAAAGAGTGCCGCCAGGACGGCAACCACCCCGGCGGCGGCGAACTTGCCTCGAACGGGTTTCAGTATTCCCAGTAAGCGCGTCAGGCTGCCGTGACCGTCACCTGCGTTGGGGGCACTGTCCGCGGGGACCACCGCCGCCGGTTCTGTGGGCGCCATGGCCGGCACGCGTAGGGCGCTCGCTCCCGGGACTGTGGAGGCGTCACGGTGACGTTTTTCTCCGACCTGCACCACGTGGTCGGCGAGCGCACGGGTGTGGGCGTCATGGGCCACCAGGATCACCGTGACGGTACCGCGGAGCGACTCGATCGCCCGGCGCACCACGCTCGCGGTGTGCTGGTCCAAGTGCGCAGTGGGTTCGTCAAGCAGCAACAGTGTCGCCCCCGCTTCCAACCGGGCGAGGCCACGGGCAAGGGCAACGCGGCGCAACTCGCCAGGGCTCAGTTCGGCGGGATGCTTTGAAACCAGGTGCTCTGCGGAAGCCCCGCGGAGGACTCGGGTCACGGCCTCGGCGGTGTCGCCTTTGAAGCCGTCCAAGTAGAGCTCGATCTCCTGCTGCACCGTGTCGGCTGCCATCACAGGGTGTTGCGGCACCCATGCCATGGTTCCCGGCGCAACTCCAGACACTGTTCCCGTCACTTCGGCGCCCGGCCCTTGCCCGACAAGTCCGGCAAGGACTCCCAGGACAGTGCTCTTGCCGGCGCCGCTGTCGCCGTCCAGGGCTGTGATGCTGCCGCCTGGGGCGGTGAAGTCAAGAGGTCCGACGGCGGCCGCGGACCTGCCGTGGTACGTCACCGACAATTGGGTGACCACGACGTCGCTGGGACCTGCGCCTGCCGCGCTGCCACGCAGGGGCTGGTGCTTGGGGGCTTCCAGCACGGCAGTGGTTGTTTCGAGGGCCGCCCTGCCGTCGTCGCTGGCGTGGTGCGCGGTACCGAGCTCCCGGAGGGGCAGGTAGCAGTCCGGGGCAAGGATGAGGGCCAGGAGTCCGGCTTCCAAGGCCATATCTCCCGCTACCAGCCGGACCCCGATGAAGACCGCCACAACGGCAACTGAGATGGTGGCAATGAGTTCAAGGGCCAGCGCGGAGAGGAAAGCGGTACGAAGGGTGCCCATGGTCCGGCTCCGGTACTGCTCGGAAATGTCCTCCAGGGCTGCACGCTGCTCAGTGGCACGGCCCAAGCCCACCAGGACAGGCAAACCCTTGGCGAGTTCCAGGATGTGGCCGGACAGTTTCCGGAGCGTGGTTTGCGCGTCCCGAACGCTGTCCTCGGTGTGCCGGCCTATCAGGACCATGAACAGTGGCACCAACGGAACGGTCAGGACAATCACCACAGCACTGACCCAATCAGCAAAGAGGATCCTGGCACCGATCAACAGCGGGACGGCTGCGCAGTTCACCAAGGCGGGCAGATACTGGGTGTAGTAGTCGTCCAGCGCGTCCAGGCCTCGAGTCGCCAGGATGGCCAGGCCGCCGTCGTTCATTCCGTCGACTGGAGCGGAGCCACCGTCGGCCAGTGAGCGCCTCAACAGCCGCGCCCGCAGCTCTTCCTTCACGCCCAGGGCCGCACGACGCGAGGCGATGCCCTGCCCCCATACAGTCAAAGACCGAAGGACCGCGCCCACCGCACCCCAGACGAGGCTGTCCCTCCAGTCCCCCGACCCGGAGGCCAGACCGGCCAGCATTCCCGCTACTGCTTGTGCCATGAGCACCAGCGACAAGGCCTTCAGGGCTGACATCAGGCCAAGTGCATAAAGGGCTGAACGGGTTGCCGGGCCGGACGGGAACACTGGCTTCATGGGGTGCTTACGCTCCTGGCCGGGAAGGGTCGCCGGACCCGTCGTTTGACTGATTGCTGGACGGGCCGGTTTCCTTGGAGACCAGCACCTTGGCGGCAATCGCGGGCAGGAAGCCGTGGGCCTCCGGGATGTGGGCTGCGCTCACGCGTCGCCGGAACACCCAGTAGGTCCAGGACTGGTAGGCAATCACCAAGGGCAGTCCCACGGCGGCCACGATGCTCATCAGCCCCAGGGTGTAGTCCGAGGAAGAGGCATTGGAGACTGTCAGGTTGAACGCCGGGTCAAGGGTGGATGGGATGACCACGGGGAAGGCCGCCCCGAAGATCGAGGCAGTGGCGCAGACGATGAATGCACCGAGGGCACTGAACGCGCGCCCCTCGGAGCCTGCCCGGGCAAGCATCCACGCCACGACCACGGCCCCGACAGCGGCGGCCACCAGTGCCCAGGTCCAGGGTTTACCACTGAGGAACTGGACCGCGACCATCCAGCCGAACATGGGCAGTACGGCCACCGGAACCAACCGCACAAACCAGCGACGGGCCCGGTGCCGCACGTCGCCGTCGGTCTTCAAAGCCAGGAACGCGAGGGCGTGGACCAGCGCGAACGCCACCACACCGAAACCGCCCAGGAGCGCGTAGCCACTGAACCAGGACATCGGGCCGCCGCTGCGGTCGCCGTTGGCGTTCAAGGGCAGCCCGGTGGTGGTGAGGGCGAGGGCGGCGCCGATACCGAAGGCAGCCACGAACGAGCCGATGGCGATCGCCCAGTCCCAGCGGTTGCGCCACCGCGCGGAGTCCACCTTCCCGCGGTATTCGAAGGCGACAGCACGGAAGATCAGTGCTGCCAGGACGCAGAGGAGAGGGAGGTAGAGCGCCGAGAACAAGGAGGCGTACCAGAGGGGAAAGGCCGCAAAGGTGGCCCCGGCCGCGGTGAGCAACCAGACCTCGTTGCCGTCCCACACGGGTCCAATGGTGTTCAGCAGGACGCGCCGGTCAGTGTTGTTGCGGGCGAACAGTTTCATCAGCATGCCCACGCCGAGGTCAAAGCCCTCAAGGAAGAGGTAGCCGGTCCATAGGACGGCGATGGCCACAAACCAGATAGTTGGCAACAGTTCCATTGTCAGTTTCCCTTGGTTCTAGTAGGCGAATGCCAGGACGTCGTCGCCGGACTTGCCCGGACCGGCGTCGCCGTCGTTTTTGTCGCTCTGGTCCTTGGAGTCCGTTCCGTGCTTCACGCTGGCCAGTTCAGGCATCGCCGAGGCCACGCCACCGCGGATGTATTTGACCAGAAGCTTCACTTCCACCACCAGCAGCACGGCATAGATGGCTGTCAGGACCACCAGCGACGTCATAAGTTCACCGGCACTCACGCCGGGAGACACCGCTGCGGCAGTAAACATGAACACCTGGTCAATACCGTTCATATCCGGGTTGGGCGCCACCACGAACGGTTGCCGGCCCATTTCGGTGAAGATCCAGCCGGCTGCATTGGCACCAAACGGTGCAAGGATTCCGAAGACAGCCAGGCGCATGAGCCACTTGGACTGGGGCACCGCTCCCTTGCGGGTCACCCAGAGGGCCAACAACGCGGCGAATGCCGCAATTCCGCCGAAACCGATCATCATCCGGAAGCCCCAGTAGGTCACTTCCATCACGGGCACGTACTGGATTTCCTGTCCTGCGCGCTCACCGTAGAGGGGGTTGTCCGGCAAGTGGGTGCCGTACTTTTCCTTGTACTCACCCAACAGGCTGTTCACGCCCTTCACTTCCGTGGTGAAGTCGCCTTTCGCCAGGAAGGAGAGGATGCCGGGCACTTCAATTACGGCCACGACATCTTCACAGTTGGAAGAGCCCACGTTTCCGACGCTGAGTATCGAGAATCCTGTTCCGTCATGGCAGGCCGCTTCGGCTGCAGCCATCTTCATGGGCTGCTGTTCGAACATGAGTTTGCCTTGGAGGTCACCGGTGAAGGCCGTTCCTGCGAAGGAGATCATGGCCACGACGGCGCCGATGCGCAGGGATTTCATCCAAACTGTGTAGTCGGCCTTGTCCCGTCCGGGGATGTGCGGAGCGTCACCGGGAATGATGCGGCCGTCCTTGCCTACGGTGTCGATCCCGTCGTGCCGGCGGCGCCACAAGTGGTACCAGGCGATGCCGAGAAGGAAGGCACCGGCAACCGCCAACGCGCCGAACAAGGTGTGGGGCACCGCTACGAGGGCAGTGTTGTTGGTGAACACGGCCCAAGCGTCGGTCATGACGGGGCGTCCGTCCACCATTTCAACGCCCACAGGGTGCTGCATCCAGGAGTTCGCCACGATGATGAAGTAGGCGGAGAAGACGGAACCGATCACGGCGATCCATAAGCAGGCCAGGTGCACACCGCGTTTGAGCTGCTTCCAGCCGAAAATCCACAGGCCGAGGAACGTCGACTCTACGAAGAACGCCAGAAGCGCTTCGAGGGCAAGTGGGGCACCGAAGACGTCTCCGACGAACCGGCTGTATTCACTCCACGCCATGCCGAACTGGAATTCCTGCACGATGCCCGTCGCTACACCCATGATGAAGTTGATAAGGAAGAGCTTTCCCCAGAACTTGGTCATGCGCAGGTACTCGGGTTTGCCCGTTCGGTACCAAATGGTCTGGATGATTGCTACCACCAGGCCGAGGCCAATAGTGAGCGGCACCATCATGAAGTGGTAGACGGTAGTGATACCGAATTGCCAGCGTGCGATTTCCAAGGCGTCCATGGCTGTCCTTTGTGCGGTGGACCGAAGTGCGATGACCATACTTCTACGTCACGTAGAAAACTTCTCTTCTACACAGTGTAGAACAAATGCCGGCCGACGAAATCCATTCTTCAAGTGGCCTTACACACGCGCAAGGGCCCCCGCAGCGCCGCGGCGCGCCGATAGTTCTACCTCACGTAGAAAGCCGGCCGGAAAAGCGGTAGATTTATGGTGGAATATTGGATCGTCGCTCCCAACAGCAGTTGCTCTGCATCGGGAAGCGGAAGGTAGGGACGAATTGATGGCAAGTCTTGGGGAACTGGAACGGGCAGTGATGGATCTGCTCTGGGCAGGCCAGGAGGCTGCAACTGCCAACACGCTGCGCGATCTCCTCGCGCAGGATTCCGAGGCCGGCGACGGCACTGCGGGCCACCAAGGCAAGGACCTGGCTGTGACCACGGTTCTTACCGTGCTCTCGCGCCTGGAGAAGAAAGGCTTGGTGGAGCGTGAACGTGGAACGCGTCCGCACCGCTACCAGGCTGTTTCGAGCCGCGCGGACCACACCGCTGAGCTGATGCACGAAGTACTGGGCTCTGCCCCGGATCGCGAGGCCGTCCTGGCCCGCTTCATTGGTTCCGTCACCGAAAGCGAAGCCGCTACCCTGCGCAAACTGCTCGGCTACAATTAGCCACTATGTTCTGGACCTCATACCTGCTTGCGGTCCTGGCATTGATTCTGGCGTGGCCGGTGCCCGTTCTCCTCTCGCGTGCACAGTGGCCGGCGCGTTCACCCTTCACGGCCATGGTCCTGTGGCAGGCGATAGCCCTCGCCGGAGGCCTGTCCATGATCGGGGCAATGCTTGTCTACGGCCTGGAGCCCATTGGGGACAACCTCATTGCGGGACTCAAGGGCCTGGCCGGAATGGTCTTCAACAACGAGCCCACCACGGCACTGGGCTTCTGGCACTTGTTTGCGTTGTCCGCGGCTGCGCTCCTCACTGCGCACCTGGTGTTCACCCTCCTGCTGACGTACTACAAAATTGAACGCCAGCGGCGACGCCACCGCGAACTGCTGGCCCTGCTGGCGTCACCGTCCGACGACGGCCCGGGAACTGTGGTCATCAACCACGACTCCCCCGTGGCCTACTGCCTGCCCGGCGGCGCCCGCTCCGTAACAGTGCTGTCCGACGGCCTCATGGCAGCTCTTGAACCTGCCGAGCTCAGGGCCGTTCTCATTCACGAAAACGCTCACCTGTCCCAGCGCCACGATCTGCTGCTCTGGGCCTTCGCGGCCTGGCGGCAGGCCCTGCCCTGGTTCCCCACCACACGACTGGCCCAGACGGCCGTGAATTCCCTGATTGAGATGTTGGCCGACGACGTCGCCCTCCGGACCGAGAGCAAGGGGACACTCATCAAGGCCATAGCGATCGTCGCCAGCGGAAACTCCCAGCCGGCCATCGGCGCGCCGGCACTCAACGCAGGCGGGGCCGTCGTCGAAGGTAACGGCGTCAGCGCCACCGGCGGTGCCGATTCACCACGTACGACGGCGTCTCGCGTCAGCCGCCTTCTCTCGCCTCAGCCGCCGCTCACCAAGGGTCTGCGAGTACTGGTCCTGGCGGCTTCGGCGCTGCTGCTCGCTGTGCCAACGGCACTTTTGATCGTGCCGGGGTTGTTGGGGTAGCTGCGGCCCCTATTGCGGCAGCGTGGCGTCGTACACCATGGACGCATACTCCTCCAACGCTTCCGCGCAACACGCAAGTTGCTCAGCGGCGTCCACGGCCTGGGGAAGGAGAAGGACATCGCGCGATTTCAGGTCCCTGTACCAGCGTCGCAGGCGTTCCAGGCTCTGCTCCTCTTCCTCAAGCTCGGCAAACGTGAACTTCCGCTGTGAAATCTCTTTGGCGATCTCCCGTTCGAACTTGCCGCAGTCCGAAGTGAACTCGGCCCATTCCTCCAAGCGGGCAGCCTGGAAGGCATTCCTGAAAGCCTTTGCCCCTTGATCGCGCGGTGAGGCGTCCACCAAAGTCCAGGAGCCCCCGCCTTTGGCCACGAGTCCCTCTGCCCGGCCCAAACCATCATTGAAGACGGGATGCGCAGGCAGCACCCACGTTCCGGGCGACAATGGCACGGCGCCGATACGGCGCAATTCCCTCCAGACAGCAACACGATGCCTGGATGGTTGCGACGGCATGTGGACGAGGATCAGCAACCACCGCGCATCAATCACAGTCATGAATGTAGCAGCTGTTACATTGTGAGGCGTGAAAGCAACCGACGCCCCGCCAATGCCAGCTCAAGCTAGCCAGCGTTGGCCGCTCTACGCCGCCGGGTTCACCACCGCTTTCGGCGCCCACGCTGTCGCTGCCGGGCTGGGAGCCGAAAGCGCAGACATTGGTTTGAACCTGCTGGCCTTGGGCTTCTTATTGGCCCTGTACGACATTGCCGAGGTTTTCCTGAAACCGGTCTTCGGTTCCCTGAGCGACCGCATCGGGCCGAAGCCAGTCATCGTGGGTGGGCTGTTGGCATTCTCGGCCGCATCCTTGATCGGTTTATGGGCTGACCAGCCCACCATGCTCGCCGCCGCGCGGCTCGGGCAGGGAATGGCGGCGTCGGCCTTCTCGCCCGCTTCGTCCGCCACAGTTGCCCGCCTCGCAGGAAAAAGGAACGCTGGGCGCTATTTTGGACGGTATGGCTCCTGGAAAGGTCTCGGCTACGCCATAGGACCGCTGCTGGGCGCCGTGGCCATCATCAGCGGCGGATTCACGCTCCTGTTCGGGATCCTGGCCGCGCTGGGCCTCATCGTTGCAGTGTGGGCCATGGTCTCAGTGCCTCGCCTGCACCCTCTTCCCCGGCCGCGTTACACCATCGTGGACGTGTGGCGCCAAAGCACCGAGAGCTCATTCCTTGGCCCCACGTTGGTCCTTGCCGCTGCAACAGGGGCGCTGGGCGCCGCAGTCGGATTCCTTCCTGCTTTGGCGGCACGCGAAGGACTGGACACTGCCGGGAGCGTTGCCGTGGTGACCGCGTTGGCCATCACGTCGTCGTTGATACAACCACTCATCGGCAGGTTGCGCGACCGGGGCGTACTCGCCGACAAGCCAGGCATGGTGGCCGGCCTGCTCGCCGTCGCGGCGGGCACACTGACAGCCGGGCTGTTGCCGGGAGCGGCGTGGATCTATCTTGCAGCCGTCCTGATCGGGGCTGGAATCGGAGTTGCCACACCGCTGGCATTCGCGCATCTGGCCGATTCAACCCCCGCTGAGAGGCTGGGTAGAACCATGGGCTCAGCCGAGCTCGGCCGGGAACTTGGTGACGCCGGCGGTCCCTTGCTGGTGGGCGGTATAGCCGTCGCGAGCGGGCTCCCCTGGGGCTTGGGCGCCTTGGCGTTGGTGGTGGGCCTCACGACATTCGCCGCTCCCGGTATCAGACCCCCCGGCTCCACTGCCCGAAAGGACTCACCAATTCCGCCAACATCAGGCTAGGCGTCGATGCGCTCCCGATCCAGGGTGGCGGCACCGGCGATGATGAACTCCTTGCGCGGCGCCACATCCGAACCCATCAAAAGGTCGAAGACTTCTTCAGCACGCTGTGCGCTTTCAATGCCCACTTTTCGAAGTGTCCGGTGGCGCGGATCCATGGTGGTTTCAGCGAGTTGCTGTGCGTCCATTTCGCCCAGGCCCTTGTAACGCTGAATGGGCTCCTTGTAGCGCTTCCCCTCCTTGGCAAGGTTGGCCAGAAGGACGTGGAGTTCAGCCTCCGAGTAGGTGTAGATCATCTCGTTGGCTTTCTGGCCCGGGTTGATGACCTCCACGCGGTGCAGAGGAGGGACGGCGGCAAAAACTCGTCCCGCCTCGACCATGGGCCGCATATAACGGAAGAAGAGCGTCAGCAGAAGTGTGCGGATGTGGGCGCCATCAACGTCGGCGTCTGTCATGAGGATGACTTTGCCATACCGGGCTGCGTCGATGTCGAAGCTGCGGCCGGAGCCTGCACCAACCACTTGGATCAGTGCCGCACACTCTGCGTTGGAGAGCATGTCCCCCACAGAAGCCTTCTGGACGTTGAGGATCTTGCCGCGGATGGGCAGCAGAGCCTGGAAATCCGAGGAGCGCGCAAGCTTGGCGGTACCCAGCGCGGAGTCGCCTTCCACAATGAACAACTCCGAACGAGCGACGTCGTCGGTGCGGCAGTCAGCTAGCTTGGTGGGCATCGAGGAGGTTTCCAGAGCGTTCTTGCGACGCTGCGTTTCCTTGTGCACGCGGGCCGAGATGCGCGACTTCATTTCGCTGACCATCTTCTCCAAGAGAAGCGCAGACTGGGCTTTGTCGTTGCGGTTGGCCGAGTTCAAGCGTGTGGTGATTTCCTTTTCAACCACCTTGGCCACGATGGCACGAACCGCAGACGTACCCAGGATCTCCTTGGTCTGACCCTCGAATTGCGGCTCTGCCAAGCGGACAGTCAGCACGGCCGTCAGTCCTGCGAGGATGTCGTCCTTCTCAATTTTGTCGTTGCCGGCTTTGAGTTTGCGGGCGTTCGTTTCCACAGCTTTGCGGAAGGTCTTCAGCAGGGCAGCTTCAAAGCCGGATTGGTGCGTTCCGCCCTTCGGCGTGGCGATGATATTGACGAAGCTGCGCATGGTGGTTTCGTAGCCAATTCCCCAACGAAGGGCGATGTCAACCTCGCAATCACGTTCGACTTCAGCGATCTTGCTGTGGCCATTCTCGTCGAGGACTGGGACGGTTTCCTTGAACTTTCCGGAACCATGCAGACGCCAGACATCCGTCACCCCCGAGTCGGCCGCGAGGAACTCAACGAACTCACTGATACCGCCGTCGTGGTGGAAAACTTCCTCGTGGACACCATTCTCGCCGGGGGTTCCCGCCAGCTTGCGCTCATCACGGACGGTGATCTTCAAGCCCGGCACAAGGAAGGATGTCTGGCGCGCGCGCGACGCAAGATCGTCGTACGAGAATTTGGCATCAGGCGTAAAGATCTGCCGGTCCGCCCAGTAGCGCACCCGGGTTCCCGTCACACCACGCTTCGCTTTGCCTACGACGTCCAGCACCGAGTCCTCAACGAAGGGTTCAAACGGCGCATTCGGGCCTGGCTTGGACCCCGAATCGACGAACCTTCCGGGTTCGCCGCGACGGAAGGACATTTGGTAGGTCTTGCTTCCGCGATCCACTTGGACATCCAGACGACTGGACAAAGCGTTTACCACAGATGCGCCCACACCGTGGAGGCCGCCGGAGGCTGTATACGAACCGCCGCCGAACTTACCGCCGGCATGCAGCTTCGTGAACACGACTTCGACGCCGGACAGGCCGGTCTTGGGCTCTACGTCAACCGGAATACCGCGGCCGTCGTCATGGATTTCCACCGAGTTGTCGGCGTGCAGGATCACCTTGATGTCATGGCCGAAACCAGCCAGGGCTTCGTCGACGGCGTTGTCGATAATTTCCCACAAGCAATGCATGAGTCCGCGGGAGTCCGTGGAGCCGATGTACATGCCCGGGCGTTTGCGGACGGCTTCCAAGCCCTCAAGGACAGACAGGTGCCGGGCGTTGTATTCAGAACTCGGTGCCACTCGGGGTGTGCTCCTTCGGGGAATATCTTGGGGTACATCTTCAGGGTATTTCCCAGCCTTGTTATTGCTGGTAATTCAGGGCAAACACTGCTCATACTAGGCTAGCCGCGGGCACCGACAGGCGCCGGTTGCCACTCCCGGCCCAGCCCAAGCTGCATAGTTACGTTACGCACATGTGATACGCGGACAGCGAAAGTGACCCATCCTTGCCATGGTTCTGCGTCGAATGCTGGTTATATGGATGTACAGAACTACTAAGGAGGCCGACATGACAACAGCAGTTGCAGACCGCACGCTGAACGCAGCTGACCGCTGTGACCGTTGCGGAGCCCAGGCGTACGTCCGCGTTGTACTCGAGTCCTCCGGCGGTGAGCTGCTGTTCTGCGGCCACCACGCACGTGCAGTTGAAGCTACGCTTCGGCCCATGACTTCCGACTGGCACGATGAGACCGAGCGCCTCAACGAGAAGGCTCCCGTCCCCGTCGACTAGACAGGGCAGTCCGGCACGTCCGGAACCACTTTGAGCGTACAGGGCTCCTCCCGATCGGGAGGGGCCCTGTTGCTTTGTCGTCGCGTGCGTGCTGCTTCGTCGTCGCGTGCGTGCTTCATCAATGGGCGCGTGCAGTCTTTGCTGCTGCCAGCCGCGGCCTGCATCATGACCAGCGATACAACGAAGCGGCCCAGCCGGGAGTCCGACTGGGCCGCTGCGCCGATGCTGGGACTGTTTAGTCCAGGTAGTCCCGGAGGACCTGCGAGCGGGACGGGTGCCGCAGCTTGGACATGGTCTTGGATTCGATCTGGCGGATGCGCTCACGCGTGACTCCGTAGACCTTTCCGATTTCGTCTAAAGTCTTCGGCTGGCCATCGGTCAGGCCGAAGCGCATGGCAACCACTCCCGCCTCGCGCTCGGACAGGGTGTCCAGGACGGAATGCAGCTGCTCCTGCAGGAGTGTGAAGCTGACCGCGTCAGCGGGAACCACTGCTTCCGAGTCTTCGATGAGGTCACCGAACTCGGAGTCACCATCCTCGCCCAAGGGGGTGTGCAGCGAGATCGGCTCGCGTCCGTACTTCTGGACCTCGACGACCTTTTCGGGCGTCATGTCCAGTTCGAGCGCCAATTCTTCCGGCGTAGGTTCGCGACCCAGGTCCTGAAGCATCTGGCGCTGTACACGGGCCAGCTTGTTGATGACTTCCACCATGTGCACCGGGATACGGATGGTGCGGGCCTGGTCTGCCATGGCCCGGGTGATGGCCTGGCGGATCCACCACGTGGCGTAGGTGGAGAACTTGAAGCCCTTGGTGTAGTCGAACTTTTCCACTGCGCGGATAAGGCCCAAGTTGCCTTCCTGGATCAGGTCCAGGAAGAGCATGCCACGGCCCGTGTAGCGCTTGGCCAATGAAACGACCAGGCGAAGGTTCGCTTCGAGGAGGTGGTTCTTGGCACGTTTGCCGTCATGGATGACGAATTCAAGCTCGCGCTTGAGCTTGGGATCCATGGATCCGTCGTCAGCGTTGATCTTTTCCTCGGCGAAGAGTCCTGCCTCGATGCGAAGCGCAAGATCGACTTCCTGCTCGGCATTCAGCAGGGCAACCTTGCCAATCTGCTTCAGGTAGTCCTTGACGGGGTCGGCGGTAGCACCGGCCGACATGACCTGCTGGACAGGCGCGTCATCGTCATCGGCATCCGAGTAGACGAAGCCCGAACCGGATGGAGCAGCTTTGTCCTTGGTGGTCGCTGCGCTGTCCTCGGCGTCGTCGTCTCCGACTTCGACTTCCTCCGCAGCTGCGGGGTCAAAGTCCTCGTCCTCGGCGTTGGCATCCTCGGCGTCGGAGCCTGAGGACTTGTTCGCGGCTTCAGCGGCGGCCTTCGCGCCGGGCTTGGGTCCACGCTTCTTGGGTGCCGGCTTGTCAGAGTCACCCTCTGAGGCCTTGTTGGCGGCACGTGTGGCCGCGCGCTTTGCCGACGTGGCCGCCTTCTTTTCCTCAGCGGTCAATTCGGCCTGGGCGGCGGGTTCCTTCTCGACGGAAGACGGAGTCACAGAAAACCTTTCTAGCGGCGGTCTGTGGAATCACCATACGGGCAACACCACTATGACCCTGTCAAGTCCGCGATCAATTTCAAATGCGATCGCCGTCTGCAGAGTCTTTAGGTAGAACTCCCGACGACGCTGAATTGTTCCCGAAATTCGGGCCAACTCAGGCATTCGAACGCGGACCCAACCGGGTCTCGGCATCCATTGTCTCACGGTTTTGCGAAACGTACGCCGGATAAAGCAGCATCCCCTATAGGACCGCGTCCTTCGGCCCTCGCCAAGCGGACGAAGGACGGCGTGCCCATTCGCAGACATTTCCCTGCCCCAGAATGTCCATCATCAATTCGGCCAATCGGTAGCCTGGGTGGGCAGCCTCCGCACGACTCAGGAAGGCGTGGGCGATGGAGCCGCTTCCCTTGCCCCAGGAGATCCATCCTTGGAGCGTCAGTGCCGCGGCGGCGACGACACCCGACTCGCCCTCAATGCTCAAGCCAGCGAGAACTTGCTGCAAAGCATCAAGATGGACCCAACTGGGCACCGGGGGCTGCATTCCCAACAGGACATCGCCGTAGGTATGAATGTCAGTCATCCAGTCCGACCCGCTGGGCTGTGTGGACTCAGGCTGAGCAAGAGGTGCAGCAATGCCTAGCTCTGTTGGATCGAAAGGCAGGATATCCACACCGTCCTCGACAAACAGCCCGAAGGCTTCAGCACCCGACTTCGCCGACTGAATGCCGGCCGCCGCCATCACCAGTACCGCATCACGCCACGCCGGGACCTTCAGCGTGGTTCTGAGGAATCCCATGAGCCCGGCGTCATTCCCCTGTTGCAACAGATCACCGTTCACGGCCCTCGTCAGCACGTGCTGCCACACTGCGAGAACGGCATCCAAACAAAGCTCGCTGCGCCACCTTCCCAGAATGCGCTCCCCGAAGCGGGCCTCAGACTCAAGCACCTTGGGATTGAGTGCGCCGGACATGGCTGGCAGTGGTTTTCCGAGCCCGTTCTTGGGGGACGGCCCGATGGTACTCCCCCGGAACACCAGTTCCGCACTCAGTCGGCTGTCCTTAATACGTTGAACGGGGAGCCCGGGAAAGGGACAGCACGTCGTATCCGAGCAGTATGCGCTTCGCCAGTACACCGAACCGACCAGCCACGCATCCCGAACCGAAAGGTCAACCTGGTCAAGGCACTCCCGGAGGGCCTCAAGCAGGGGCATGTTCTTCTCAAGCACGGCGCCTTCAGTCCAGCCATCATCGGTATAAAGCGCAAGAACGACGCCGTTGGCGTCTTCGTCGGCGATGAGGTAACTCCGGACCTGTTCGGCGAAGGCGGCGACGGCCCGCCGTGATGTGCCGGACGGCAGGTCTACCCGCAGCGTGGCACCAAGGACCTTCCCCTGCATTGTGATGGCCACAAGGCTGTCTTCCGGCCAGTAGCCCAACATATGGGGTATGTAGCCAAGGATGTCTTCGGGCTGGTGGATGCTGAGCGTTCTCTTCGTGGTCATGGCTCAAGCCTGCGCAACTCGCACCAGTAGTGACAGGGAGCATTCCGCCTATGTGGAAAAGCTACGGAGGTTGGAAGCAGCCGCCGCGTTTCGAGCTACCGGCTGTCCTGCTGACCGCCCGCAGGACTGGAACGGCCTGCGCGTCGCCGCTCGATCCGTTCGCGGCGCTGCTTGGCGAGAGTGGTCACCAGAGGAGGAACGTGGATCCCTTGGGTCGCCATTTGCCGGCGAACCTTGCGCCTGGTCACCAGGATGAGCACTGTGCCAATCCCCAGCAGCACAAACTGGACGCTGAGGGCAATCCGGAACGGGGCAAGGCCGTATAGATCACCGCCCGAGAAACCGCTGGCGTACAGGAGGTCAAGTACCAGTCCAATGAGGTAGATCGCAACGAGCGCGGCAATGAAGCCTCCCACGTTGACGATGCCCGTTGCCGTGCCGATCCGGTGCGAGGGGTTGAAGGTCCGGGCAAAATCGAAGCCAATCATGGAGCCCGGCCCGCCGACGGCCAGCACTACCACCAGGATCACCAGGAGCCACAACGGGGCACGTTCCGGAAGAACGAGCACTGCGGCCCAAGCCAGGGCAGTGGCCATGGTGATCAGAAGGACCATCGCAGATCTGCGCATGGGATGCTTCGACACAAAGCGGCCAAAGCCAGGACCAGCCACAATGGCCGTTCCCACGAACAATGCCATCAAGGCCGACACGGTCCCGGCGTCGAGGCCCTGTGCTGATAAGAGAAACGGGTAACCCCAGGTCATGGCGAACAGGTTTCCGCTGAACTGCACGGTGAAGTGGCTCCATAGCCCAAGGCGGGTTCCAGGCTGTTTCCATGCCCGGGACAGTGAGACGCCGGTGGCACGCAGCCCCTGGCCCGCTTCCCTGGGTGGGTGCCCTGGAGGAGCGTCCCGAAGCACCGCAAGGACCAGGATGACGGCAAGCACGGACATGGCCGCGAGTGTCAGGAACGCTGGTGTCCAGCCAGCCGTGTGAAGAAGAAGCGCAAACGGAACCACGCTGAAAAGCTGGCCCAGCTGGCCGCACATACCTGTGAGCTGGGTGATCAGCGGAACTCTGGCCGGAGCGAACCAAAGCGGAACCAGCCGAATCACGGAGATAAAGGTCATCGCATCGCCGGCACCCACCAGGACACGGCCCAGGACACCCGCGGGGATGCTGTCCGCAAACGCCAGCTGCAACTGCCCCAGCCCCATCAATACGGCGCCCCCGGCCACCATGGCCCGCGAACCGAACCTGTCCACCAGGACACCGACGGGTATCTGCAGCCCGGCGTAGACCAGGAGTTGAAGGACGGTGAAGAAGGATATGGCTGCAGCGCTGGCATGGAAACGTTCGGTAGCTTCCAGTCCTGCGACACCGAATGAGGTCCGTTGCGCCACGGCCACCAAGTAGGCGAACACGCCGATCGTCCAGATAAGCCAGGCGCGGGGAGCATTCACTCCTCAATTATGCCTGTCGGCGCCTCAAAGATGATTTATTGGGGCGAGTCTTTACGTGCCAGGTAAGCCTCGACCGCCGCACCAATGTCCTCGGCATTGGGCAGTTCATCATTCTCGTCCGCCAGTAGCGAGCGGCGGACGACGCCTTCGGATTTCTCGTCGTACCGCGTCTCAAGATTGGAAACCACCGCTTGTACTTCTTCGGAAGACTCGATCTGCTCTGCGATCTGACGCCCCACCTCACGGCCCGCTTCGCGGAGCCGGTCGGTGGGCAACATCAGTGACGTTGCTGCCCCCAGATACTCCAAACCCGCCACGGCGGCCGGAGGGTACTCGGCCTCGGACAGGTAGTGCGGGACATGGATAACATAGCCGGCAACATTGCGTTCGGCTTCCGTCAGCCTGAGTTCGAGGACATGACCAATGGCCGCCGGTACATCCACCGTGGGCTTCCAGCTGGAGATGCCTTCGATCAGATCCGGGCGGTTGCCGTGGACGGTCACACCTACTGGCCGGGTGTGGGGCACCGGCATGGGGATGGAGTGGATCCACGTCACCAGGTTGACGTCGAGCTTTTCGACGATTCCGACAACCGCGCGGGAGAACCGCTCCCACTGCAGGTCCGGCTCAAAACCGGCAAGCAGCAGAAATGGCTGCCCGAGGCCATCGTGCAACTTGTACAGGCCGAGCTTGGGAGCGTGGTAATCCTGCAAGTGGTCCTCCACGAAGCTGATGTGGGGACGTCGCGAACGGTAGTCGATGAGCTGGTCGGCGTCGAACATGGCGATCACTTCGGCGTCGAGTTCCTCCAACAGTTCCGCGTTGATCTGCCGGACCACATGACCGGCATCAGCAAAGCCCGTGAACCCCATGACCATGTTCAGCCCACAGAGTTCAGGGCTATGGAAGGTCTCGATGTTGCTTGCGTAGAGGGACTCGGGGTCCAGGAGGTAGCCGGATATCCGTTCAAACACGGCGTGTTCCTTTCACAGTGGCAAAGTTCGGGGTGGTTTCCGCACGCCGTCATCATGGCGTCAAAAGGACACCAAGGGGTGGCGGCGGATCCTACGTATCTGTACAACGCTGCACGTCCGACGGGCATTCCTGCCCATGGTGTGCCGCAGCTCTCATTTAATTGCTGTCCGCAGTGCTCTAGAGACTACGATCGAAACGGGCCGCCCCGGCGGCCCCTAAGACCAAGGCCGCCGTCGCAAGAGGACGTCGGGCGCGTACCGGGGCAGGCCGCCAAACATGCGGCCCCGCCATGCAATGCAGAGAGAAGTGAGGAAACATCCTCGTGGTCAAGACTACTGACATCATCCTGGGCATCATCGCCAAGGACCTGAAAAAGTCCCCCAGCGACGCACTTGTGATTGGAGTTGCGCAAGGAACTGACGGGCCGGTGCTGCTCCCTAACCCATTGAGCGCCAAGGCCGCCGAGTCCATCGCGGCTTCCCTCAAGCTCCTGGGGATCACCGGCGCCGCCGATCAGGCCCACCGCCTCCCGGGCCTGCCGGAAACGGGCTCGGGAATCCTGGCCCTGGCGGGCGTCGGCAAGTTGTCCGACGACGGCAGCCTCACCGCAGAGGCGCTTCGCCGGGCATCCGGATCCGCCGTGCGGCAGCTCGCCGGTGTCCCTTCGGTGACTCTCGCCTTCCCGACGCCTACCTTGGCTGACGTCGCGGCGGTCGCCGAAGGCGCGGCACTTGGCGCCTATTCCTACACGGAACACCGCTCCAGCACCGATGGCTTGAAGGCCCCGGTGGCGAAGGCCTTGGTTTTCACGGATGTCGACCCCAAGTCCGCGCAGCCCGCGCTGGACCGGGCCATCGTGCTTGCGCGGGCAGTGAACGCTACCCGAACCCTCGTCAACCAGCCGCCCAGCCACCTGTACCCCGAGTCCTTTGCCGAATCCGCCAAGGAACTTTCCAAGGGCCTCCCGGTCAAGGTGACGGTCTGGGATGAAAAGCGCCTGGAAAAGGAAGGCTTTGGCGGCATCCTCGGCGTTGGCAAGGGCTCCACCCGCCAGCCTCGCCTGGTCAAGGTCGAATATTCGCCCGCAAAGGCCACCAAGAAGATCGCGCTCGTCGGCAAGGGCATCACCTTTGACACCGGCGGCATTTCCATCAAGCCGGCCCTCGGCATGGGTGACATGAAGAGCGACATGGCGGGCGCCGCCGTCGTACTTAACACCGTCTTGGCCCTCGCTTCGCTGGGCCTGCCCATCAAGGCGACCGCGTGGCTCTGCATCGCAGAGAACATGCCGTCGGGCGCCGCGGCGCGTCCCGCCGACGTCTTCACCATCTACGGCGGCAAGACCGTGGAGGTCCTCAACACCGACGCCGAGGGGCGCCTGGTGATGGCCGACGGGCTGGTCGCAGCCAGCCTGGAGAACCCGGACGCCATCATTGACGTGGCCACACTGACCGGCGCGCAACTGATCGCACTGGGATTGCGAACAGCCGGCGTCATGGGCTCGGATTCCGTCACGGCGGCACTGAAGTCGGCAGCCGACAGGGCAGGCGAGCTGGTGTGGCCCATGCCGTTGCCGGAGGAACTGCGCCCTAGCCTTGACTCGCAGGTCGCAGACCTCGCCAACATCGGTGAGCGCAATGGTGGAATGATGACCGCCGCCGTCTTCCTCCGCGAATTCGTCGGCAAGAACGGCGACGGCCAGCAGATCCCGTGGGCCCACGTGGACATCGCCGGACCGTCCTTCAACAACGGCAGCCCGTACGGCTACACCCCCAAGCAGGGAACCGGCTGCACCGTCCGAACCCTGGTCGCCTACGCCGAGGACCTCCTCGCCGCATCCGCCTAAGCGCCACCCCCACGCCCCCGCGGTGTGCGCGGGCCCCTGAGATCACTCTTCAGGGGCCCGCGCAGCCCCGGAATTATGCGGCGTGTAGCGCTGTGTCACAAGTGAACGTGAGTCTCGACACAAGCGCTCCACAAACGCCCGCAGAGGGTGGAGCATGGGTAGGTGGTTCGCTAAGGTGAACTCGATAGTCACAAATGCAAGAGAACTTAGGTGCTGGCATAATCACGGCAGAACAAGTTCCAAAGACCAGATGGCACGCAGTCCCGTGTCATCATTCACGCGAGGGAGCGTTTTAGTGGCCGATCAGGCAACTGCGCAAGAATTCGACATCCTGGTACTCGGTGGCGGCAGCGGCGGCTACGCCACTGCCCTGCGGGCCGTACAGCTTGGGTTCACCGTTGGCCTTGTGGAAAAGGCAAAGCTCGGCGGAACCTGCCTGCACAACGGCTGTATCCCCACCAAGGCACTCCTGCACTCGGCTGAACTGGCCGACCATGCACGCGATTCCGCCAAGTATGGCGTGAACGTCACGCTCGACAGCATCGACATGTCGGCCGTGAACGCCTACAAGGACGGCATCATCGCCGGCAAGTTCAAGGGCCTCCAAGGACTCATCAAGTCCAAGGGCATCACCGTCATCGAAGGTGAAGGCAAGCTCCAGGGCAACAACACCGTCGTCGTGAACGGTACCGCCTACACGGGCAAGAACATCGTCCTGGCTACGGGTTCCTACTCCCGTTCACTCCCCGGGCTGGAAATCGGCGGCAAGGTCATCACCTCGGACCAGGCCCTCACCATGGACTACATCCCCAAGAGCGCGATCGTCCTGGGCGGCGGCGTCATCGGCGTTGAATTCGCTTCCGTGTGGAAGTCCTTCGGCGTGGACGTCACCATCATCGAAGGCCTCCCCTCCCTGGTCCCCAACGAGGACGCCTCGATCGTCAAGAACCTTGAGCGCGCCTTCAAGAAGCGCGGCATCAAGTTCACCACCGGCATCTTCTTCCAGGGCGTGGAACAGAACGACGACGGCGTCAAGGTCACCTTGGTTGACGGCCAGACGTTCGAAGCCGACCTCCTGCTCGTAGCCGTCGGTCGCGGTCCCGTGACCGCCAACCTGGGCTACGAAGAAGCCGGCATCACCATCGACCGTGGCTTCGTCATCACCAACGAGCGCCTCCACACCGGTGTCGGCAACATCTACGCAGTGGGCGACATCGTCCCCGGCGTCCAGTTGGCACACCGTGGCTACCAGCAGGGCATTTTTGTCGCCGAGGAAATCGCCGGCCTGAACCCGGCCATCGTCGAAGACATCAACATCCCCAAGGTCACTTACTGCGAGCCCGAAATCGCCACGGTTGGCTACACCGAAAAGGCCGCCAAGGAGAAGTTCGGCGACGATCAGGTCCAGACCCAGGAATACAACCTTGCCGGCAACGGCAAGAGTTCCATCCTTGGTACCGGTGGCATCGTCAAGCTCGTACGCCAGAAGGATGGCCCCGTGGTGGGCATCCACATGATCGGCTCCCGTATCGGCGAGCAGGTGGGCGAAGCCCAGCTGATCGTGAACTGGGAAGCCTACCCGGAGGACGTGGCCCAGCTGGTCCACGCCCACCCCACCCAGAACGAAGCTTTGGGCGAAGCCCACCTCGCCCTCGCGGGCAAGCCGCTCCACGGCTAAGTCTTTACCCAAGACAAACGGGTCGGGTGCATGCGGCGGAATCTGCCGGATGCACCCGGCCCGGACCAGCAGAATTCATCCGCACAAAGATCAATAAGGAGAACGGGGACGACATGTCTGAATCCGTTAACTTGCCCGCCCTCGGTGAGAGTGTCACCGAAGGAACCGTCACCCGCTGGCTCAAGCAGGTTGGTGACCGGGTGGAGATCGACGAGCCGTTGCTCGAGGTTTCAACCGACAAAGTAGACACCGAAATCCCTTCTCCGATCTCAGGCGTCATCGAAGAAATCCTCGTCGCTGAAGACGAGACGGCTGAAGTCGGCGCCCCCTTGGTCCGGATCGGCGATGGCTCCGGCTCCGCCGCTCCGGCTGCTGAGGCTGCACCGGCAGAAGAGGCACCCGCGGCACCCGCGGCACCCGCAGAGCAGGTTGCTCCCACCGAAGAAGCTCCCGCGGCCCCGGCAGCTGAAGAAGCACCGGCTGCCGAGGCTCCGGCTGCATCCGGTGGCGAAGGCCACGAAGTAACCCTCCCCGCCTTGGGCGAGAGTGTCACCGAAGGAACCGTCACCCGCTGGCTCAAGGCTGTTGGCGACACCGTCGAGATCGACGAGCCGCTCCTCGAAGTTTCCACTGACAAGGTGGACACCGAGATCCCGTCCCCCGTTGCCGGTACCCTCCAGGAAATCCGTGTCAACGAAGACGAAACGGCTGAGGTAGGTTCCGTCCTGGCCGTCATCGGTTCCGGAGCAGCTGCACCGGCCGCCGCACCGGCACCGGCCGCTCCCGCACCTGCCGCCGAGGCTCCCGCAGCCCCCGCCGCTGCGCCTGCCCCGGCTGCTGCTCCTGCCCCGGCTGCACCGGCACCGGCGGCTCCCGCGCCTTCCGCTCCTCCTGCTGCCGAGGCACCTGCTTCGGAATCCGGCTATGTCACTCCCCTGGTCCGCAAGCTTGCAAACCAGCACGGCGTGGACATCGCCGCTGTTTCCGGCACGGGCGTTGGTGGACGCATCCGCAAGCAGGATGTCCTCGCAGCCGCCGAAGCCAAGCAGGCCGCAGCAGCTCCCGCAGCATCGGCTCCGGCGGCAGCTCCCGCCGCCAAGGCTGCCGCTCCGGTAGTCGCCTCTTCACTGCGTGGCACCACTGAGAAGGCCCCGCGCATCCGCCAGGTCATCGCCCGCCGCATGCGCGAGTCCCTCGAGGTCTCAACCCAGCTGACCCAGGTGCACGAGGTCGACATGACCAAGATCGCCAAGCTCCGCCTGAAGGCCAAGAACTCGTTCCAGGCCCAGAACGGCGTCAAGCTCACCTTCCTGCCGTTCATCGCCAAGGCTGTGGCCGAGGCCCTGAAGCAGCACCCCAAGCTGAACGCTGCCTACGACGAGTCCAAGCAGGAAATCACCTACCACAACGCCGAGCACCTCGCGATCGCTGTCGACACCGACAAGGGCCTCCTGGTACCCGTCATCTCTGATGCCGGGAACCTGAACCTTGCTGGCCTGGCCGGCAAGATCGCAGACGTCGCAGGCCGTACCCGTGATGGCAAGATCGGCCCGGACGAATTGTCCGGTGGCACCTTCAGCATCACGAACATCGGCTCTGTCGGCGCACTGTTCGACACTCCGATCATCAACCAGCCGCAGGTAGGCATCCTCGGCACCGGTGCGATCGTCAAGCGCGCCGTAGTGGTTGCGGACGAAAACGGCGATGACTCCATCGCCATCCGCTCCATGATGTACTTGTCGCTGACGTACGACCACCGCTTGGTGGACGGCGCGGACGCCGGCCGGTTCCTGCAGACGCTCAAGGCCCGCCTTGAAGAAGGTGCTTTCGAAGCAGACCTCGGTCTCTAAGTCATTGCACCTGTAGGCATTGCCTGCAGGATCAGAAGGGGCAGGTTGCCGGGGAAACCCGGGAACCTGCCCCTTCGTTTTGCCCACTCCGCGTGGCTTTGCTACGTGACGTAGAAGCAACTGGATAAGCTTGGGCCATGAGTATTCTCTTCAACATTTTGGTGTTCTTGCACATCGTCGGCGCAGCCATGATTGTGGGCTACTGGATCGCCACCCTCAAGGAGCCAACGGTCCACCCGCGCCAGCGCGATGGTGCGTTCCTTCAGCTCCTGACCGGCATCGCCATGATGGGTGTGATCCCCTTCCTGCCGGACGCCGATCCCAACTACTTCAAGCTCGGCGTGAAGTTCGCCATTGCCGTGGCCGTGGCCGTGCTGGCGGTCATCGGCTCGCGCAAGGTCAAGAACGGTGAAGCCGTGTCCACCGGATTGGCTCACGGTGTGGGCGGGCTTGCCTTGGTGAACATCGCAATCGCCACTCTCTGGAACTAGCTCCCACGCCTGCATCCCGGCGGCAACATGATGCAAGAGGCCGTCCCATCGTGCGCACAGCTCGGTGGGACGGCCTCCGCCGTTAAATACGCTGCTACTCCTGGGCTATGCAGAACTCGTTTCCCTCAGGATCATGCATGACGTCCCAGTGGAAATCCTCGATGTCGTGCCCCTCAACAAAGGTAGCCCCGAGCGACTCGGCCTTACGCCTCAGCGCCGCGGCATCGGCGTCGTGAAGGTCCAAGTGGAGACGGCGCCGCCCTTCCGTAGGTAGGTTGACCTGCTGAAACGCCAGTTGAGGAAGACCCGGTTCGGCCGAACGCAGCCAGATAAAGCCTTCGTGCTCCGCTGCAACGGGCATGTCCAGCAGTTCCGACCAGAAGGCGGAGAGACGGGCTGCATCCACGGCATTTACCATGATCGACGCGATTCGTGGGCCTCGGCGTTGCACGCCGTCAGCGTGTTCTTCGGTATCCATGTGGCCAGTTTAGGGGTCACAATCCACTGACAGCGGAATGGCCGTGCAGTCCGTAAGCCAAGTCCCTAGGATGGGTTCCGGTGGCACCTGCCTACGGCTGGGTGCCGACTCACAACGACCCTAAGGAGTGGACATGGCAGCAACACGCACCGCACACACGGTTTGGAACGGCAACCTCATTGAAGGCGCCGGCAACACCACGCTGGACAGCTCCGGCCTGGGCACGTTCGACGTTACGTGGAAGGCCCGTACCGAGCAGTCCGGTGGTAAGACCAGCCCCGAAGAGCTGATCGCTGCTGCACACTCTGCCTGCTTCTCCATGGCCTTCAGCCACGCCCTGGCCGGCGAAGGCTTCACTGCCGAGGAAGTCAATACCAAGGCTGACGTCACGTTCGTCCCGGGCACCGGCATCACCGGCAGCCACCTCACCATGACCGCCAAGGTTCCCGGCCTGTCCGAAGAAGACTTCCGCCGCATCTCGGAGGACGCAAAGACTGGCTGCCCCGTTTCGGGCGCGCTGGCCAGCATCGAGATCACCCTGGACGCAACGCTGGCGGCGTCGTAACCCTCAGGTTCAGCTGCTGTACGCAAGAGAGCCCCGTTGCCTCCCCTCCACGGGAAGCAACGGGGCTCTTCGGCGTCCTGGCCCTTTACTGGGTCTTCTGTGGCCGCGAGGGCAACGGCGCCGGCCGCACTTTCCGGTAGCCCTCGCGGAGGGGAGGCCGGTCAGTAGGCAGTTCCTGGATCATTTCCTTGAGTGCGCCGATGCCGTACTCAAGCTGGGGATCCGTTCCGGCAGCGTAGGCATGTGGCGGGAAGAGGACTTCGATGTCGGGCTCGACACCCCGGTTCTCCACGTCCCACCCGATCCCGCCGCTGAACCAGGTGGCGTATCGGGGCTGCGTGACGCCCGTACCGTCGGCCAGGGCGAAGCGGTTGTCGATTCCCACGACGCCACCCCAGGTCCGGGTTCCGATCACAGGCCCAATGCCCCTCAGCTTCGACACCTGGGTGATGATGTCTCCATCGGAACCGGCAAACTCGTCGGTCAGGATAATCACGGGTCCACGGGGCGCGTGGTCAGGGTACGTCCGCGGCTTTTCACCACGTGGCATGCTCCAGCCGGTGACTTTGCGCCCGATCAGCTCGGCAACAAGTTGGGAGGTGTGTCCTCCGCGGTTGCGGCGCACGTCCACAATCAAACCGTCCAGCGCTGTCTCGGTGTCCAGATCGCGGTGGAGCTGCGCCCAGCCGTTGGCCATCATGTCCGGAACGTGCAAATAACCGAACTTGCCGTTGGAAGCCTCGCGAACAGTACGCCGGTTACCGCGGACCCAATCCTGGTACCGCAGCCTTTCCTCGTCACGGACGGGAACCACAGCTACACGCCGCTGGGCACCGGCCGCGTCGCCATGGCCTTCGCCGTTGAGCAGCGTAAGCTCCACTGTTCGGCCCGCCGCACCCACCAGTTGCATCGCTGGCGTCAGGGCTGCGGAAAGCTCGACGCCGTCAATCGCCAAAAGGACGTCGCCCACCTTTGCGTCCGCACCAGGACGCGTCAGCGGAGAGGTAGCGAGCGGGTCTGAGGACTCCCCGGCCAGGATCCGGGTGATTTCCCAGCCCTTGCCGCCGAGCTGCAGTTCAGCGCCAAGCCGGCCCTGGCCGTTGCGGCCAGGCTCGGTGACGGCGGCAGGCTTCACATAGGCATGCGATGTTCCCAGCTCGCCGTGGATTTCCCATAGCAGGTCAACGAGGTCATCGTGGGAACCAAGGCGCTCCACGATCGGACGGTAGCGCTTATGCACCGACTCCCAATCCTGACCAGCCATGTCGGCGGTCCAGAAGAAGTCGCGCTGCAGCCGCCAGGCCTCGTCAAAGGCCTGGCCCCACGCAGAGACCGGGTTCAGGATCACGCGGACACGGTTGAGGTCCACCTTCACCAGATCGCCGGAGTCCTCGTCCACCTTGCTGTCAGCCGGCACGGACGTGATCTGCTTGTCGAGGACATAGACAATGCGGCTGAGGTCGCCGGACAAACGGTAACTGTCCGCTGCGGCCACCAGTGTGGTTTGCTTGCGCTTCGCCAGGTCATAACGCACCAGTGACGGGGCGGTCTTCTTATCCTGGAGCGTGCCTTTTCCTTCACCGGTAACGCCTGCCAGTTCGGTATCGAGCCACAGCAGGGCGCCATCCCCGACAGCAAGATCCGAGTAGTTTCCTTGGGGCACCGGTACCGCGATGACGCGGTGGGCAAGTCCTTCCGGATCCACGCGCACGGCGGGGGCGTCGCCGTCGTCGGACTTCGCCGGGGTGAGCGGCGCATCCTCGAGGGTGTCAACGGAAGGACCAAAAGGCGACGGGGTGTCCGCCGCCAGGGCCACCATGTATGGCTTGATGGGGCTCGGGAAGGACAGGTCGAACGAATGACCGTCGTAGACGGGATCGAAGCTCCTGTTGGACAGGAAGGCGAGGAACTTGCCGTCGGGGGTGAACCGTGGAGATTCATCGCAGAAACGCCCGTCGGTGACATCGATGATGGCGATTTCTCGCTCAGCCGGGCGGCTGATCCGCAGTTTGCTGCGCGAGCCGAAGGCCGTGACGGGTTCGGACCAAGCCAGCCACTGGGAGTCGCTGGACCAGGCCAGTTGGTCAATGCTGCCGTCACCGACGTTGACCAGCCGGGTCAGTGTTCCCGTTGACGTATCTGCCACAAAGACATCACCGAAGGACGTGCCCACTGCCAGCCAGCGACCATCCGGGCTGGCTTCCAAGGCACATGCGCGGGTGGGTGCAGGGAACTCCACGCGAAGGTCGGCATCATCGGCCGGCGCGGGGGCTTCGGTTGCTTCCGTCCCGCCCACGGTGTCAGCGGACGGTTCGGCATAGGCTGCCTCGTCGTTTCCCGGGGACTGGCCAGCCGCAGCAGGGGCCGTCCCCTGTCCCACCACGTTCGACACTGAGACCGGCTTGGGGAGCGGAAGTGATTCGGCTTCGGGAACCGGCACATCGACCACAACCTTGGCCACCTCAACCGATGCCGAAACCCGCGAGGCAATGCGCTTGATGTACAGCGCTTCCACTCCCCCATGGTCTGCGACGTAGGCGAGTCGGCCGTCCGTGAGCGGGCGGGGCAGGCGGGCGCGAACGCCCGGCGTCGCCTCCACCACACGGGACGGACCGTCCTTGTGCCGTAGCCAGTGGAGGGTGCCGTGGGATTCCACGGCGCTGGCCGTTCCGGCGACATTCGGATACACGTCCCCCAGATGCGCGGACACCTTCAGCGGCGCCGGGCGGCGGGCTGGTGATGCCGATCCCAGCGTGATCCCGAGCTTTGTTGCCTCGGCGTCAGCGTCGAGGGAGGGAAGCATCCACAATTCCCCGGCAGACTCGAAGATGACCCGTTTGCCGTCCGTGCTGGCATGCCGGACATAGAAGTCCTCATGGTCGGTGTGGCGGCGCAGACCCGAACCATCCGGGAGCACAGAGTAGAGGTTTCCATAGCCTTCGTGATCCGAAAGGAAAGCGATTCGTCCCTGGACCCAGAGGGGATCGGTCAGGTTGCCCTCGATCTTCGGGAGGAGGCGCTCGAACTCTCCGTTGCCGTCGGCATCAATCCAGAGCTTGCCGGCCGTGCCTCCACGGTAGCGCTTCCACCAAGCGGGCTCGCGGGAAAGGACGCTCGCCAACACCACGGGCTTTTCGTCGCCGATTTCCGGCCCAAAAGCAACTGACTCCACAGGCCCGAACGGAAGCTCGACGGCGGCACCGCCGTCGAGCGGCAGGCTGTACGCGTACGTGTGGCGACCTTCGGCCTGTTGGAAGGCGCTGGTGACCACCACGTTTCCAGCGGCCGTGAATCCCTTTACTTTCGTGGTGCTGTGGCCAAAGTACGTCAACTGCCTGTACCCACCGCCGTCGACATCTGCGGTCACCACTTCAGGAGACGTACCGACTACGGCGGTCCACACCAGCCCCTTTCCGTCCGGAGTGAACCGAGGATTCCTTGCCGGCAGTTGCTGCGAGGAGACCCGCCAGGCGCGGCCGCCGGAGAGGGGCGCGATCCAGACGTCGTCTTCGGCCACGAAAGTGACCAGATCGCCGTGCACATGCGGGAAACGGAGGTAGCTGGAGGAGGTCATTGTTCGATCATAGTCAAGAGGCGCCCAGCGTTTGCCGCACCGACAGGCGTTTCCGCCACATGCCCTTGGCATGGTGAGATGGGTCATGCGAATCGTGATGTCCGGTGCGTCGGGAATGATCGGGATGGCCTTGTCGAATCAACTGGCCACCCAAGGCCATGACGTCATCCGACTGGTGCGCCGCCCTCCGAGGAACACGGGGGAACGAAGCTGGGACCCAGCCAGGGGCGAACTCGATGCCGGCGTGCTGGACGGCAGTGACGCTGTCGTCAACCTCTCAGGCGCCGGAATAGGAGAGCGCCCATGGACACGACGGAGGATCAGGGTCCTTCGGGAATCCCGCTTGCAGGCAACGCAAACTCTCACCGCTGCCATGCGACGGCTCGGCACACCGCCCGCATCATTCATCAGCCAATCCGCTTCCGGCTACTATGGCGCCTCACGCGAAGGTGTCCTGCGTGAGGACTCCGGCCACGGCGGGGGTGTCCTTGGCCCCCTGTGCGTGGATTGGGAACGCGCCGCTCGGACGGCGCCGGCGAGTGTGCGGGTTGTCAATCCCAGGACGGGCGTCGTACTCAGCACCTCCGGCGGTGCGCTCGGGCCACTGCTCCCCCTGCTGAAGCTTGGTTTGGGTGGCCCGTTCGGGAACGGCCGACAGTACTGGCCGTGGATCACCCTTGCCGACGAAGCGGCAGCCCTTGCCTACCTCCTGACATCGGACCTCGAGGGGCCGGTGAATGTGTGTGCTCCAGAAAGCGCAGACGTGAACGCAATTGTGGCGGGTATCGCGAAGGCCTTCCACCGGCCCGCTTTTTGCCGCGTGCCACGACCAGCCCTGCGCTTGGTCCTGGGCCAGCTCGCAGACGAACTCGTTTTGGCGAATCAAAGGATGGAACCCGCCCGATTGTCGGAAGCAGGGTTCCAGTGGCAGCACCCCTTGCTGTCTGATGCCATGGCTTGGCTGACTGAGGACAAGGCCCGCTGAACAACCCTGCGGCACGATCGTTCAGTCTGCGGTGACGGGCCCGAGAATCTCCAGGACCCACCAACGCCCCTCCGAGCGGACCAGGTGCAAACGGAGTTGCTGTGGAGCTACCGGCTCCTGCGCCCGAACCTTGGCCCCCGTTGTAAGGCGTTCCTCATATCCGGATGTGGCAGCACTGAGACTGACCAGCACATGGTCTGTTTGCGGGGAGTCGTCCACCGTCACGCCGGACAGCGTGGTGACGAGTCCTGCGAACACGGTGCCGGACTCGCGGACGTAGTCTCCCACCTCCTTATCAGCAGCCTCGGCCGGCGACCCTGGCGCATTAACCAACGCCAACACCTCAAGGCGTCCCTCACCAAAGGCAAGGTCACGCACGGCCGCCAACGCCGAGACCGCAACTTCAGGGTCCTCGGAATGAAGCCCTTGGGCGAGCCTCGCCGGAAGTTCGACGGAGGGCGGTCCACCCGGCGCCTTCCGGGTCGTGGCCAAGGGATCCTCCAGTGGTGCCAGGTTCAACGCCGGCGCCGGAGGTTGGTTCTGCTGCCAAACTGCCCACGACCCAGCACCGACCAGCACGGCCGCCGCGACCGAGAGACCCAGACGGAGACTGAGACCAACAGCTTTAGGCCGGCCCTTTAAAGGTCGGCCACGGCCGTCACGTGAGGGTGCGGACCTGGGCATGTGCTTGGGCTTGGGCTGAAACCCGCGAGTCAGGGCGATCCGCCACGCCACCACCCAACGCGGCGTCCGGCGCCGTGCTCGACGCACGGCTTGACGCCGTGTCAAGAGTTCAGGAATGACGGAGTGGTGCACAGACCCTGACAAGTCCAACGCCTCAGGGCCGGCACTTCTGAAGACCGCCGTACTGAATTCACGGGCGGACGGCCGCCGCTGGGGATCGGGGTCCAGTGCCGCTTCCAGGGCTGCGGTGAGGGCTTTGGGCACGTCGGGCGCTACCAGGGACAGCGGTGGGCGGTGCCGCTCCACCCCAGGGACGGCCCCAGTCAGGCAATACCATCCCACCGCCGCGAGGGAATACACGTCGCGCTGCGGCAGGAGTTCGCGCCCTGCTGCGCTCCCCTCGCCCAAGGCAATGCTTGCAGGGTCCAGAAAACCTTGCGTCCCGACGTCCGCATTCCCGTGCGGGTCGCCCACCCGGGCGGCAAAGCCGAGGTCCGCCAAGAGGGGCTTTCCTTCGGCGGTGAACAAGATGTTTGCCGGTGATACGTCCCCGTGCACCGTTCCGCTGCCATGCAGGTAGTCCAACACTTGGGCAATAGGCGTCAATATGGTGATGGTTTCACCAACAGGGAGTCTCCCCCGCCCGGACATGAGGTTGGCCAGACTGCCGCCCGCCGCGTAGTCCATGACCAGGCCATAGGATGCCCCCGGCGTTCCACCCACCTGGAGCAGTTCGTGAACACGGACAAGATGCTCATGCCTGAGCCCGGAGAGGAGTCGAAGTTCGCGCGTTACCTCATCAAGCACTGTCCGTTGCAACGCCGGACCATCCGGTTCCCGGGCCCCGAAGCACTTGACTGCGAACCGTGCCCCATCCTTGTCCCGGGTCACGAGCCACACTGTAGAACTGCTGCCCCGACCCAGTTGGCGGGACGTGGCATAGCCCGGAATGAGGGGCAGCACGGCAGCGGTAGTATCCAGAGTTTCCATAGACAAGGTTTACCGGAAGCCGGGATTTCCCGCAGAAGTTATCCACAGGCAGTCCGTCGGCGGGGGCTGAGGCCCGACAGTTCCGGATGCGACTGAGAGCTTCACCACAAAACGATGGCCAGTCTCCTGCTGGGTCTAAGCTTGAACCCATGACTCTTGAGTTTTCACAACTGGGTCTCGCCCCTGATTTCGTTGACTACGTGCAGGGCTGGGATCTGCAGCGCGAGATCCACAACAAAGTTGTTGCGGGCGAGAACAACAGCACCGTCCTCCTTCTTGAGCACGCCGCCGTCTACACGGCCGGTAAGCTCACTGAAGACCACGAGCGCCCCTTTGACGGCACGCCCGTTGTTCCCGTGGACCGCGGTGGCAAGTTAACGTGGCACGGGCCTGGACAGCTGATTGCCTATCCCATTCTCAAGCTCAAGAACCGCGCAGGCATCCGCGACTACGTGGAGCGTCTTGAAGCAACCATGATCGCCGTCATCAAGGACTACGGCATCAACGCAGTGACGGTCAAGGGACGCGCTGGAGTCTGGATCCTGGCTGATGACAAAGGTCCGGACCGCAAGATTGCCGCCATAGGCATTCGAGTCCTGGACGGCGTCACCATGCATGGTGTTGCCATCAACTGCAGCAATGACCTCGCTCCCTACGCGCAGATCATCGCCTGTGGAATCACCGACGCCAGCGTCACCACCATGTCGCTGGAAACCGGCCGAACCATCAACCCGGCCGACATCGTTGACCGCTTCGTGGAAGAATTCCGCAAGCACGAAGAAGCACTCGTTTCCACCCCCGAAGGAGCACTACAGTGACCTTGGCACCTGAAGGCCGTAAGTTGCTGCGCGTTGAGCAGCGTAATTCTGCGGTACCGGTTGAACGTAAGCCTGAGTGGATCAAGGCCAAGGTCCAGATGGGTCCTGAGTTTGTCCAGCTCAAGAACCT
>NZ_JBPFSF010000004.1:0-423103 GCF_051106045.1 Paenarthrobacter sp. FR1
GAGTGGGACACGAGGACCTCCTGGATTGTGTAACTGCTCTCGACAAGCACCACACAACACCCGGAGGTCCTCTTATTGCGTCACATCAATCCCGTGTCACCAACCTGCCGGGACACTACAGCTAGATCGTCGAAATCGCCGGAACGGCTCCAGTTCGCTGGTCCTTTCCGGCGATTTCGCGCGTCTCCAGCGATCTCGGAGCTAAGCCGGTACTGTCAATCGCATGAGCAGACCCATCAAGATCGCTGTGACCGGCGCGGCCGGCCAGATCGGCTACAGCCTCCTGTTCCGGATCGCCAGCGGTGCCCTCTTCGGCGCCGACACTCCTGTGCAACTCCGGCTCCTGGAGATCACGCCGGCGTTGAAGGCCCTTGAGGGCGTTGTAATGGAGCTCGATGACTGCGCGTTTCCCGCGCTCGATTCGGTGGAAATCGGCGACGACGCCGACCATATATTCGACGGCGTCAACCTGGCTTTACTTGTTGGCGCCCGTCCGCGTTCCAAGGGCATGGAACGCGGAGACCTGCTCAGCGCCAACGGTGCTATTTTCACGGCACAGGGCAAAGCCCTCAACAGGGTCGCGGCCGACGACGTCCGTATCGGCGTGACGGGCAATCCGGCCAACACGAATGCCTTGATTGCCATGAGCAACGCCCCGGACATCCCCGCCGCGCGATTCAGCGCCCTGACCCGCCTGGATCATAACCGTGCCCTCGGCCAGCTTGCTCGAAAAACACAAGTCCCGGTCGGGGAGATCCGCAGGATGACCGTCTGGGGCAATCACTCTGCGACGCAGTACCCGGACATCTTCAACGCGGAGTTGGCGGGCAGAAATGCGGCCGAGGTGGTGAACGATCAGGACTGGATTGAGAACGAATTCATCCCTACGGTCGCTCAGCGGGGTGCAGCGATCATCGAGGCCAGGGGCGCATCCTCTGCGGCCTCTGCGGCGTCGGCAACCATCGATGCAGCCCGCGACTGGCTGCTTGGCACCCCCGAGGGCGATTGGGTTTCGATGGCCGTTGCCTCCGACGGCTCATATGGGGTGCCCGAAGGTCTTGTTTATTCATACCCAGTGACTACCTCAGGCGGAAACTGGGAAATTGTCGAAGGACTGGAAGTGAACGACTTCAGCCGCAGGAAGATGGACGCCACAGCCGCTGAGCTTTTCGACGAGCGGGCTGCCGTGGCTGATCTCGGTTTGATCTGACCGCCGTCAGTGCCGTGGTGTTGGGGTGACCAGGCGAGCAAGGTCGGTTCCGGGCGCCGCCAGTCGGTCCACTGTGCTGAAGATGAACTCCTGCATTGCGGCTACGGCTGCTGAGGGTCCAATGTCGTTGCGTCGGGCCAGGTTGACGGTCCTGGTCAGCGAGGGATTAATCAAGCGGGCACTACGGAGTCCGGGCCGACCGATGACTACCATTGCCGGCACCACCGCCACCCCCAGTCCCCGTTCCACGAACCGCAGCACGGCGTCCATCTCGGCGCCTTCCACGGCGATCACCGGTTCCAAGCCGCCGGCGGAGAACGCAGCGTCGGTAGCCATCCGCAGCTCATAGCTTCGGTTGAAAGCCACCTGCGGAATGCGCGCCAACTCTTCGAGGGTGAGCTCTTCCGGGGAAGCCGATCCGGAGGCGGAGACAACCACCAGTTCCTCGGTCAGCAACGGAATCAGTTCAGTGCCCTGCACGGCGGGGTCCGTTCCACGGGTGACCACCAGGGCCAGGTCCAGTGCGCTTTCGTGCAGGGCATCAACCAGGAATCGCGAACCGCCTTCAGTGATGTGCAGTTCCACTCCGGGATGCGCGCTTCGGAAGGAGGCCAACACATCGGCCACCAGTGAGACACACAGGGTAGGTGGAGCGCCCAGGCGAATGCGGCCACGGCGCAACCCTGCGAGTTCGTTCATCTGCTCCCGTGCGGTCTGCGCGTCACCGAGCATGCGCCGGGCGATGGGCAGCAGGAGCTCCCCCGCATTCGTCAGGGTCGCCCCGGACGGCCCGCGATGGAAAAGAGCCATTCCAAGATCAGCCTCGAGTGCTGCGATCTGCCTGCTGAGGGAAGGTTGCGCGAGAAACAGTTGCTCCGCCGCGCGTGTGAAATGGCCCACTCGGGCGACCGTCTCAAAGGAGCGTAATTGCTCTAACTTCATGGTCATAGCGTAAGCGCATGGACTTCACTCAAACAATTCATTGGAGACATGACGCAGCTCCTTTTAGCGTTGAAACCATGAACCTCAACACCAACCCAGAACGCCTTTTGTCTACCACCGTGCTGGTCATCGGCACGGGCGGCGCCGGCCTGCGAGCGTCCATCGAACTCGCCCAACAAGGCGTGCAGGTGCTGGCAGTGGGTAAGCGCCGCAAGCATGACGCCCACACGAGCCTGGCCGCCGGTGGCATCAACGCCGCTTTGGGCACGATGGATCCCGAGGACAGCTGGCAGCAGCACGCGGCCGACACCTTGCGGGAGTCCTATTTCCTGGCCGACCCGTCCATCGTCGAGACAGTAGCCCGCAATGCGGCCCGCGGTATCGAGGACCTTGAACAGTGGGGCATGCCATTTGCCCGGGAGGAGGATGGCCGCATCTCACAGCGCTTCTTCGGCGCGCACAAGTATCGCCGCACCGCCTACGCAGGGGACTACACCGGCTTGGAAATCCAGCGCACGCTGATGCGCCGGGCCGCAGAATTGAATGTGCCGATCATCGACACCGTCTACATCACCCGGCTGCTCGTGGCCGACGGCACCATCTTCGGGGCCTATGGATTCGACATCGTTGACGGTACCCCCGTGCAGATCCACGCCGATGCGGTCATCCTGGCCGCCGGCGGACATACCCGCATCTGGCGGCACACGTCGTCCAGGCGTGATGAGAACACCGGAGACTCCTTCCGCCTGGCTGCCCTGGCCGGAGCCCGGATCCGCGACGCCGAGCTGGTCCAGTTCCACCCATCCGGCCTGGTGGAGCCCGACGACGCGGCCGGTACCTTGGTCTCCGAGGCGGCGCGTGGAGAAGGGGGAATCCTCACCAACGCGCTGGGTGAGCGCTTCATGGAACGCTACGACCCAGAGCGCATGGAACTGTCCACCCGCGACCGGGTTGCGCTGGCCGCATTCACCGAGGTCGCAGAAGGTCGCGGGACCCAGAAGGGCGGCGTCTACCTGGACGTTTCCCACCTGCCACGTGAAACCATCATGGAAAAGCTGCCTCGGGTCTATCGCACCCTGATCGACCTGCAGATGCTGGACATCACCACCACAAAAATCGAGATTGCGCCCACCGCGCATTACTCGATGGGCGGGGTTTGGGTTGCACCGGAGGACCACGGAACGGGAGTGAACGGCCTGTACGCAATCGGCGAGGCATCCTCCGGGCTGCACGGCGCCAACCGCCTGGGCGGCAATTCACTGATCGAGCTCCTCGTCTATGGGCGTATCACCGGCGAGCATGTGGCCCGCTACGTCCATTCGCGCACCCATATCGTTCGGGATTCCGCTGCCGTCGGAATAGCCCGCGGGGAAATGCAGTCACTGCTCAGTGAACGCGGAACAGAGTCCGCTCGGCGGCTGCAGCGTGAACTACGCAACCTCATGACCGAACACGCCGGGGTGGTACGCACCGAACAGGGACTGGAACAAGGACTCGCCAAGCTGACCGCTTTGGAGGAACGTGCCCAGCTGGTTACCGCCCATCCGGACATAGCGGGGTTCGATGACCTGGCCCACGCCTACGACCTGCTCGGCTCCCTGCTGGCAGCACGAGCCACCCTTGAATGCGCCCTTGAACGCCGCGAAACCCGCGGCGCCCACAACCGTGCTGACTTCCCCACGGCAGATCCCTCACTCCGGGGGAACTTTGTCTGGTCCACGGATGAGGGCGCCAGGTTCGAAAGCCTGCCGCTGGCTCCGGATTCCTTCCGCGCCTTGGCCGAGGCCAACGCGGACGACTCCGTCGCGGGGAAGCTCGTCGAGTAGAAGTCCGGAGCCAACCATCCTGGTCCGTGGTTCAGGATGGTTGGCGGGTGACCTCTTCCAGCAACTCCAGTACGTGCCGGTACTGCGAACCCGTTGCACGTGTCATGCCAAGTTCGCAGGTCCGGTTACAGGAGGCGTGGGCCGCGGCGTTCATATCCGCCACGTCGACTGCCTGACGTGCCGTCGCCGACTCCGTCAGTTCCGGATGCAACATTCCGCGGTCACCGGCAAACGCACAACATCCCCAGTTTTCGGGGATCTCCACGCGCGCTGCCACGGCCCCTGCCACTGCGCCGAGAGCATCATTGAGGCCCATCCGTGTGGACGAGCACGTTGGATGCAGGGCCAACGACTCAAGCTTTTCGTGCTGGGGCAGCCCGGGCAGGATCCGCTCGGCGGCGAAGCCGACGGCATCCACAATGCGCAGGGGAAGCTGACCGCCAACGGGGGTTTCCGATGCGACCGCATGGCGCAGGCCCTCCGTGCAGGACGACGCATCACAGACAATGGGCAACTCCCCTCCCCGGGTTGCCTCCCGGAGGGCAGCCAGTGTCCTCGCTTTCATGGTCTCCTGGCCCTCCAGCATCCCCTTGGAGGACCATGGCGTTCCGCAGCACAAGCCGTCGATGCCTTCCGGTACCAGGAGCGTGATGCCTGCGCGGGCAGACAGCTGCTCGAAGCTGTACTGCACGCCTCGGCCCGAATCTCCGGAAGAGGCACCTGCCGGCCCAAACCCTGCCGGCCCAAACCCTGCCGGCCCAAACATCGTGCCCACGCACGCCGGAAAGTACACAGCGTCAGCGTCGCCTGCCGGGAGGGTCCGTTTCCGGGCCGCCCCGCCGGCTGGAAGCTCCGCGGAGTAGAGGGGTACAGTGTCTGCGCCCAACACTGCCCGCGCCGCTTTGTTGGGGAGCGAGATGACAGCCTCCGGAAGCCTGTCCACCACGGTCAAGGCAAGCGCTGCGCCGCGGGTGACGCCCTCCCAGTGCTTGGCTGCCGTGCTCCACGCGCCGTTGGCGAGTTTGCCGGCGTCGTTCTTCCTGAGACGCTTCACCAGCGATCCGGTGTTGATGTCCACCGGACAAGCAGTTTGGCACATGCCGTCCACGGCGCAGGTTTCCACCGACTCGTAGTGGTAGTCGCGTTCCAGCTCCTTCACCAACGCCAGGTCTCCGGCCAGCCGGGCAGACTCAATGGCCCGCAGCGTGACGATCCTCTGCCGCGGCGTGAGGGTGATGTCCTTGCTGGGGCACACCGGCTCGCAATAACCGCAGGAAACGCAGCGGTCCACTTCCTCCGCAACCGGCGGCGCCGTTTTGATGTGGCGAAGATGGGCCATGGGATCCTCATCCATCACCACACCCGGGTTGAGCATCCCCGCAGGGTCGAAGAGGCGCTTGATGGTGCGCATGACGTCATAGAGCTCGTCGCCGTACTGCCTGCGAACGTAGGGAGCCATGACCCGCCCGGTTCCATGTTCGGCCTTCAGTGATCCCCCTTCGGCCAGGACAAGGTCCACCATGTCCTCGGTGAAGGCGCTGTAACGCTCCAGCTCCGATGGTGTGGCAAAGGCGTCGGTGAGCATGAAGTGGACGTTGCCATCTTTGGCATGGCCGAAGATCACGCTGTTGCCGTAACCATACTTCTCGAACAACCCGATGAGCCCCCGGCACGTGCGGCCCAGGACTGGCACCGGGACCACAACATCCTCCAGAAGTGCCGTTGTCCCCTGGGGACGCGCCCCCGCGACGGAGGCGTAGAGACCTTTTCGCAGCTGCCACAATTGACCGCGTTCCCGGGCATCGGCGGTGAACTGCGCTGGGGTCGACAAGCCCAGGCCCTGCAGGACTCCGGCACCGCCCAAGCGAAGCTCCTCCAGCTGCTCGGCGCTGCTTGCGGAATACTCCACGAGCAGGGCGGCATGGTCGCGGACCGCTATGTCATGGACGACGGCGGGCGCCCCCTTGAGCGTCTGGCCCACCTTCAGTGACAAGGCATCCATCAGCTCAATGGTTGCGGCCCCCGTATCCACCAGCGTGGGCAACGCTTCATTCGCTGACTCAAGGTCGGGGAAGACCAGGAGGCCGGCAGCAGCGTGCTGGAGGAGTGGAATGGTCCGGAAGACCGCCTCCGCCACAAAGCCCAGGGTGCCTTCGCTGCCAATGATCAGATGAGCCATGATGTCCACCGGGTTCCGGTAGTCCAGCAGTGAGTTCAGCCCATAGCCCATGGTGTTCTTCATGGAAAACTGTTGGCGGATTCTCTGCACGGAATCCGGGTTGTTCCGGACACGCTCGGCCAGCCGGGCCAGGCCCCCATACAGTTCCGGCTCCACGGCGCGGAGCTTTTGATCTGCATCCGGTGCCCCTGTATCGATCACCGTTCCGGAGGGCAGCACCAAGGTCAGGGATTCCAAGGTCCGGTAGCTGTTGTCCACGGTGCCGCAGTTCATGCCGGAGGAATTGTTGGCTACAACGCCGCCAATGGTGCACGCGGCTTCGCTGGCCGGGTCGGGCCCGAACTTTCGACCATGGCGTGCCAGCCTTGCGTTCAGTGCCCTGACCGTCACGCCAGGCTGGACGCGGACCCTGGCGCCGTCGTCGAGCACCTCGATGTCCCTGAAGTGCCGGCGAACGTCCACCAGTACGCCGTCGGTGACAGCTTGACCGCTCAGGCTGGTACCGCCGGAGCGGAGCGTCAGCGGCACGCCCTGAAGTGCGCTTGCCTGCAGCAAACCACCTACCTCGGCAGCGCTCTCCGCCGTGACCACCGCCTGCGGAATCAGCAGGAAATGCGAGGCATCGTGGGCGTTCGCGTGCAGATCAATCGCCCGGGTACTGACACCCTCTGGATTCTGCACGGCCGCACGGAAGTCGGCCAGGTCAAGGGAAGCCACTAGGCACCATCCAATTCGGTACGGGAACGCAGGAGGACCACGGTGACAGTCGCCACCAGTCCCACGTCCCAGCCTAGTCCGGAGTGGTGATGCCTAGTCCGGAGTGGTGAAGCGCCCCGGGCCATTGCCTACGCTCGCTAGTCGAAGAACCCCACGATGTAGCCGATGAAATAGAGCAGTGACAGCAAGACGCCCGCACCGATCGCCGCCAGCCAGAAGACCTGCGTGCCCTTCCTGGGTCCGCCCTCATCGTGGCCCTGCGGCCCTGCAGTCGAGGCTTCCCCGGGAGGTGTCTCGCCCGGCGGCACCCCTCCTCCGGGTTCCAGGCCAGTGAGCTTGTCTTCGTAAGGATCGGGGTTGCTTCCTGACACGGTAACTCCCTTGACTGCACGACTGGTGCTTTTGTTCAGCCTATCGGGCGGGGCGCAGCGCGCCTAGGGGGCGTTTGCTGCGGGAGGTTTGCGCCCGTCGTCGTCCGCGTGCGTCCGTTAGCCACTCAGGAAGGTTGGGCTGCGCGCCTCCGGAGCCGGGCCCCGCGTATGCGTTCACGCAGTGTCTTTTGGCTGCGGCGGCTGACCAGGACAATCGAGGCGATGCCCGCGACGAGGACTACGGCACCGCCCGCTGCCACAGCCCATCGGGGGCCGAACTCTGTGCCGATCCAGCCCATGAGCGGAGCGCCAATTGCGGTACCCCCTTGCAAGATGGCGAGGTACAAGGCCAAAACACGCCCGCGGAATTGGGGTTCCACGGACAACTGGATGGTGGTGTTGCAACTGTTGAGGAAGGTGATCGAGGCCAGTCCGACCGGGACCAGCACAGCGGCGTAAATCCAGAAGGTCGGGGAGATGCTGGCCAGGAGCGTGAAAGCACCCAAGCTCAGCGCTCCCCCGAGCATGTAGCGGAGCCGCGGGCCGGAGCGGCGGGCAGCAAGCAGCGCACCTGCAAGGGTGCCCACAGCCATGATGGAGCCCAGAAGTCCGAATTCCTCCGGTCCCATACCGAACTCGGCGGCCGACATCATGGAGTTGGTGACCGGGAAGTTCATGCCGAAGGCCCCCAGGAGCCCCACCATGACCAGGATGAGGACCAGGTCCGGGCGCTGGCGAACGTAGCGCAGGCCGTCCATCACCTGATGCTTGCCGCGGACCACCGGGGTGCTTGGCTCGAGCTGGGAGACCTTGACGCGGAAGAGGGAGATGATGACGGCCACAAAGCTTGCCGCGTTAAGCAGAAACACGGGCCCGGTGCCGATCCACGCGATGAGCACGCCGGCAATCGCCGGGCCGGTAAGCCTCGCGCTGTTGAATGATGCGGAGTTCAGTGCCACTGCGTTGGAGATTCTGTCCGGTCCCACCAGTTCGGAGACGAACGCTTGCCGGGCCGGACCGTCGATCGCTGCGGCGATTCCCAGTGCCAGTGCGGCCAAATAGACATGCCACAACTCCGCTACGCCCGTCACCACCAACAGGCCGACAACCAGCCCGCAGATCCCCATGGCGGTCTGGGTCCACAGCAGGATCACGCGTTTGCGGTAGCGGTCGGCAAGCACGCCTGCGTAGGGTCCCAGCAGCAGCATCGGAAGGAACTGCAGTGCAGTGGTGATTCCCACAGCCGTCCCGGAGTGGTTGGTGAGGACCGTCAGGACCAGCCAGTCCTGGGCAACTCGCTGCATCCACGTTCCAATATTCGACACCAGGGCGCCCCCGGCCCAGAGCCGGTAGTTGGGATTTTCCAGCGCCCGGAACATGGCACTCATTTGGCGCTCATTTCCTGCATGATGTGCGCGGCGCGGCTGAGCGTCAGTCGGTCCTCCTCGCTGAGTCCCGCAACACGCTGGGCCAGCCAGGCTGTGCGTTGGCTGCGTGCCTCCGCCAAGACTTCCTGTCCTGCGGGAGTGATGCTGATCTGGACCTGGCGTCCGTCTCCTGGATGGGATTGGCGGGCGGCGAAACCCTGGTCCGTCAACGCGTTCACGATCCGGGTCATGGAGGGGGCCTGGACGTGCTCCCGCTCCGCGAGTTCCCGGAGGGTCTGCGAACCGGCGTTGAGATGGGCCAGCACTGTGTACTGGCCCGGGGTAATGACATCGCCGGTAGCTTCGATGCGGAGCCTGCGCGATGTGCGCATCACCGCGGTTCGAAGATCGATGGCCAAGGTATCGGCACGAATGCCCTCTGCTTCGGGGGCTGCGGTGGATGCTGGGTTGGTTGCCGTCACTGGGAGGCGCCTCCTGGGATGGGATAATAGTTAGCAATGCTAATTAGCTCCGCTAACTATTATGCTCCCCTCAATGCACGAATGTCGAGCGGTGGATCGGTTAGTGCCGGCTGGCCGAGTCGCGCGTCGACGTGCGGAGCCGGTACAGGCTGGTAGTCGCCGTGATGTAGAGGTCCTTGCCATCAGGCCCGCCGAAGCACACGTTGGAAACCCGCTCCGGAACGTCGACGGCGGTCAGCAGCTCGCCGTCGGACGAGTAGACGCGCACGGCCGACCCCGCGGACGTCCACACGCGCCCTTCGACGTCAACACGGAATCCGTCCGAGGCTGCGTCGTCCTCCAGCTCAACGAAGGTCCCACCAGCCCCGCACCCGCCGCCGTCGACCGGGTAGGCAGCGATCCTGAGCGGTACCCCGAGCCCCGGTCCCGCCGTATCCGCCACATAAAGCAGCGATTCGTCCGGGGAAAACGCCAGTCCGTTGGGGTGAATGAGGTCCGTGACCACGGCCGTCAGTTCTTCCGTGATGGGGTCGAAGCGGAACACGAAGCAGCCATCATATTCCTGCTCACCTTCGTACCCTTCAGTGGTCCCCGGCAGAATCCCGTACGGCGGATCCGTGAACCAGACTGTGCCGTCCCGCGCCACCACCACGTCGTTGGGCGAATTGAGCCGATGGCCACCGAACGAGTCGACGATGCCTGTCACCACGCCGTCGTGATCCCGCTCAACGCGCCTGCGGCCGTGGCTGCACTGCACCACGCTGCCGTCGTGGTCCAGGGTCCGCCCGTTGGTGTATTCGACGGCGGTGGCGTACTCGCGCGTCTGCGCTGTGGCGGGGTTGAACTCCAGGATGCGGTTGTTGGGGATGTCGCTCCAGCGAACCGTCTGCGACTGCGGAACCCAGAGCGGGCCCTCGGCCCAGACTGTTCCTTCAAACAACTTCTCAAGGGTGCCGGTGATGAGTTCGTCCATGCGTTCGAGACTAGTCGTTGGCAGGTTCCGAACTGGGATTCCTGGCTGGTTCCGTGGTTCCGGCTTTGCTCTCCGCCGGCATGGCAAGGACTGCTGCCACAGTGAGGACGGCGCTGGCCAGCACAGCCAGGAAGACGGCTCCGGACGCTTGCACCGTGGTTTGCGGATCCGGGCCGCCGCTGGGACCGTTGGCATAAATGGCATTGGCCACTGCGCCAAAAACCGCCACACCAATGGCACTGCCGATGGAGCGTGCAAAGAGGTTGGTACCGGTGACCACGCCGCGCTCGTTCCACTCCACGCTGGTCTGCGCGGCAATGAGGCTCGGCGTTGCGACCAACCCCAGGCCGAGTCCCACGATGAAGCACGCCGCGGCCACCAGGAGGACGTTGGGGGATGAGGCAGTCAAGGCAAGGACAGCGGTGCCAATGACGGTGATCAGGATGCCGATAATGGCAGTCTTACGGAAGCCGATGCGAAGGTAGAACCGGCCGGCCTGCGACGCGCTGATCGGCCAGCCCAGCGTCAGGGCTGCCAGGGCCAAGCCAGCGAGCAGAGGTGACGTGGACAAGGCGCCCTCAAGGAACGTGGGGACGTAGGAAGTAAGCCCAAGCATCACCGCACCAACACCGAATGCGACCATCGCCGTCGTCGCCAGGAGCCGGCGAGAGACCACCCAGGGCGGCAGCACCGGCTCTGCGGCCTTCCTTTCGACCAGCAGGAACGCGACGAAGACCAAAGCTCCCACGGCGAAGACCGTGATGCTGATGGGCGAATTCCAAGCCCAGGCCTGGCCGCCCTGGAGGGCTCCGAGGATAAGCAGGCTCAAGGAGATGGTCAGGAGCCCGGCGCCCACGTAGTCGATCCGGTGCTTGGTAGGCTCAACGTTCTCGTGGAAGGTACGGATCAGCATCCAAGCGGCCAGGAGGCACAGCGGAATGTTGATGAGGAAGATCCACCGCCAGATGCCAAGGGACGCGAAAAGGCCTCCGAGCGTTGGTCCCACGACAGACGAAACAGCCCACACGCTGGCCAAGTAGCCTTGCACTTTGGCACGCTCGGTAAGCGTGTAGATGTCGCCGGCAATCGTGATCGCCACAGGCTGGACGGCGCCCGCCCCAAGTCCTTGAAGGACCCTGAACGCGATGAGTGCCGGCATACTCCACGCCACTCCGCAGAGAATCGAGCCGAGCAGGAAAAGGCCGATGCCGAGCAGGATCACCGGCTTGCGGCCCAGGACATCCGAGAGCTTGGCGTAAACGGGCACTGAAACGGCCTGCGCCAACAGGTAGGCGGAAAACAGCCAAGGGAAGGAGGCGAACCCGCCAATGTCCTCAACGATCGAAGGCACTGCCGTGGCAACTATGGTGGCATCGATCGCGACCAAGCCCGTTGCGAGCATCAGTGCAACAAGGATTGGTCCGCGCCGGGAACGGAACCCGACGCCTTCTTCAGTTGCTGTCGTCATGTCTCTGGTCCCGTCGTCATCACCGGTTTCGTTCCACATGGCGTAACCCCGCATGTCGGCGAATTAGTCCCGGATTCACGAGCCGTTCGACCCTGGAACAACAACGGCGGTCCACCTCCGGTTCCTTAAGGAACCAAGGTGACCCGCCGTCGTCGAAGTTCAGTAAAAGCTAGTCGTTGATCAGGTCGTGGACCACGATCGTCTGGTCGCGGTCCGGGCCGACACCGATGGCCGAGAAGCGCGTACCGGAGAGCTTTTCGAGGGCCAGCACGTAGTTGCGCGCGTTCTCCGGGAGGTCCTCCAGGGTGCGGGCGCCAGTGATGTCCTCGGTCCAGCCGTCGAAGTACTCGAAAATCGGCACTGCGTGGTGGAACTCGGTCTGCGTCATGGGCATTTCGTCGTGGCGCACGCCGTCAACGTCGTAGGCGACGCACACCGGGATCTGCTCGATGCCCGTGAGGACGTCCAGCTTGGTGACGAAGTAGTCCGTGAAGCCATTGACGCGGGAAGCGTGGCGGGCCAGGACGGCGTCGTACCAACCGCAACGGCGGGGGCGGCCGGTGTTCACACCGAACTCGCCACCGGTCTTCTGCAGGTACACGCCCATTTCGTCGAAGAGTTCCGTGGGGAACGGGCCTGCGCCAACGCGCGTGGTGTACGCCTTGATGATGCCGATGGACCGCGAAATACGGGTGGGGCCAATGCCCGAGCCAACAGAAGCGCCGCCGGCTGTGGGGTTGGACGAGGTGACGAACGGGTAAGTGCCGTGGTCCACGTCCAGGAACGTCGCCTGTCCGCCTTCCATGAGCACAACCTTGCCTTCGTCCAGGGCATTGTTCAGCTCAAGGGTGCTGTCGATGACCAGCGGGCGAAGCCGCTCGGCGAAGGACAGGAAGTAGTCCACGATCTCATCCACCACGATGTCGCGGCGGTTGTAGACCTTGACCAGGAGTTCGTTCTTCTGGCGCAACGAACCTTCCACCTTCTGGCGGAGGATCGACTCGTCGAAAACGTCCTGGACGCGGATGCCCAGACGGGCCACCTTGTCCATGTAGGCCGGGCCGATGCCGCGGCCGGTGGTGCCGATGGCGCGGCTGCCGAGGAAGCGCTCGGTGACCTTGTCCAGCACCTGGTGGTATGGGGCTACCAGGTGGGCGTTGGCCGAGACGCGCAGGCGGGAAGTGTCCGCACCGCGGGCTTCGAGGCCATCGATTTCCTGGAAGAGTGCCTCGAGGTTCACCACGCAGCCGTTGCCAATAATGGGAATGGCGTTGGGGCTCAGGATGCCCGCGGGAAGGAGCTTCAGCTCGTACTTCTCACCGCCAACAACCACGGTGTGCCCGGCGTTGTTACCGCCGTTGGGCTTGACCACGTAGTCAACGCGGCCACCGAGCAGATCGGTTGCTTTGCCTTTGCCTTCGTCGCCCCACTGGGCTCCGACGATCACGATAGCGGGCATGGGATCCTCCCCCATTCTTTCGGGCCAGGCCGAGATGGCTAGGCGCCGTACATGAGAATGCCCCGACGTTACCGGTGCAGCCTGCCACAAGGGCTGGCATGCGCAAGAGTTCGGGGCTCTTACCAGCCAAGTTTAGCCGATGGCGCCGCTTTCTCTTGTGTCAAGGCACAGTGGTGGACCACTCGGTGAAGTTTGCTACGCCACATTGGTGCACGATCCCCCGATGCCTGCAAGGATCCCCGCATTTGCCCGGACGGACACCGGCGTGGACCTCCAACCGTTGGCTGAGGTGAAGATATCTATGTTGAACTGGGTGTTGAATCCCAGAAGGCCACCCAACAGCGTTGCGGGTATGTCAGTGGTGTAGCCGGCCGGTGATCCTGTGGTGTTGGACGGCCCCGGATAGCCCTGCAACGTGGTCACCGTGGAACCTGCCGTGACCAGGTGAACGTCCATGACGGTGTCCGTCAGATTCGGATAGCCGGCCGGTGGCTTCCAAAAGACCCGCACGTACGCCCCAACCCCAAGGAAGACCGGGTGGTACTCGCATGGGCCGTTCAGCGTGGCAGGGGGAATGGTGATGGTCCCGAGGCTGCCGCGCACAACCTCGTCCCGCTGCCACGCTGCCTCAGTCACGGAATGCGGGCTCGACGCCGTGAAGAGCAAGACCAGCGGTAACAGCAGGGCGCCAAGAGACGCCAGGACCTTCTTCGGGGCCTTTTTCATGGGCCTGCACCCCGCAGGCGCGACAATCCAAACCCGGCCGCCACGGCAAGGAAACCGAGGAGCGCAAAACCGCCCAGCCTGGCTCCCGTTTCAGCCAAAATGCTCGACGGCGGCCCGGTTGGCTGCGCCGGGACCGAACCGGAGGCGCCGTCTCCAGAGGCGCCGTCTCCAGAGCCGCGAACGCCCACCACGATCTTCATCCGACTCCCCCGCATTTCCTGCGGTACGTCCTTTGCGAGCCACGCAGTCACCAGAACGTACTGTCCCCTGGTGACGGCCCATCCGGGTTCCATGAGGTTCATTCGCAGGCCTTCGGCCCGATTCAACTCTGTGGGCGCCAGCAGGCTCCGGTGACCTCCCGGGCAAATGCCGCCGGTCCAGGGCTGATCGCACGCACGCAACTCAACGCTGAGGTACTTCCTGAGTCCTGCGTCGTCATTGGCGCCTGGCTCCAGCCATATTTCCAGCGTGCCCGCCGCTTCACCCGGCGCGCGGATGCCAATCGCCCAATCCGCACTCCCGCCAGGGGTGAGGTGGTGCACCTGGCCAGCCGGACCGGCGTCGAGCTCCAACCAACCGGAAGGTTCCCCGTCCGCCCCGAAAGCGGGAACGGCACCCAGCAGGAGCACGCCTGCCAGCCCTGAAGCCCAAACCCCCTTACGCCGCAACGTGCTGCCCGCTCCTCCGCCGCGGCGCGTGGCGGGGCCACAGGACCCATGTCACCAGGGCGGACACCGCCACAGTCGTGGCGCCAAGGACCACCGGATTGGCCGCCGCTGTCAGCGGATAGGCGAGTCCGGGCGCGGACCAGAGAACCAGCCGGACGCGCTGCACTACATAGGGTGCGGGGTCGGATTCGGTGTTGGCGTCGCCTTTCATGGTGATGGTCCGTGCTGCCCCGTCCGCGGGCCCGATTGTTTGGACCCGGTGCGTGATGGGGAGCTTTCCCGGCCTGTCCACGGTTACGACATCGCCAATGGTGACCTCGGCTGCGGGGATCTCCCGGACCACGGCGAGTGATCCAGCCGGAATGGCTGGTGCCATGGAACCCGTCTTGAACATGATCAACGTGATGTTGAACATGAGTGCGCAGACCACGGCAAGGATGCACACGGCACCGCCCGCAGCTGCCATATTCAGCAGGGCTTCCCGTAGCCGGCCGCTGAGCGGACGGCGGTTCATGTGCTTGAGGTGGCAGTGAACTGCCAGGTAGCGGTGGCCGTCTGGCCCTGCAGGGCGTTGTTGGCGCCCACCGGCAGGGTGACCTCAAAGCAGAATTGCGTCGGCGCCCCGGGCAGCGTGGCCGTAGCGGCCGCCAAGGGATTCACGATACCGGCCGCCTGGCCCGAGGTGAACGGCTTGGCTCCGTCGCTACCCACCACAAACGCAGGCGTCCCTGTGAAGGCAGACGCGGCGCAGGTGGCTGATCGCACCACCCGGTAGCGAAGCGCCGCCCCCAGGTCTGCGGTTCCGATGCCGCTGCTGGTCACCACAGGAACACCCAGGACAACCTCGCCAGCTACCGACGTCGCCTTGGTCCGGATGGCGAAGGGCGCGTAGACAACTGTGCCCGGGCTCATGGAAACGGCATTGAACACCAGCGCCGCCCCGGGAGATGCGTCGTTTGGGCTCCATGTTCCCTGGGCGTCATAGGGTTTGGTGACGTTGGATTCCGTGACGAACACGCTGGCCCCGAACGACCCTGCGGCAAAGTCACTGTCTGTCCACGACGCCAGTGTCACCGTGCTGCCGAGTCCCAGCACCAACGCTCCGGCGAGGATCGCACGGATGCGGAGGAGCGCCGCACCGTGCTTGGTCTTGGCTTGTCGACGACCCATGGATCACTGCGATTGTGCGGCGAATTCCCAGGTGGTGGACCCTGTTTGGGCTTGGACAACCGCGCCCGCCGTGACCCTGAAGCAGAGGTTCACGGGGGCTCCGGGGTCGGTGCCGGCTCCCTGGGCCAGATCGAAAGTGACACTTGCCGGCGTCGATCCCAGCGTCTGTCCGGCAGTGACCAGTGTCTCCGTTACGGTCTCGGCGCAGCCGAAATCTTCCGACTGGGTGAGCTCGTAGGTCAACCCCGCCAGCGAGCCCGTGGAGGCCTCAGTGGACAGGGTGACGGTGGCATCGTACGTGGAGGCTCCGTCCAACCTGACGGCAAAGGGAGCCGTGACCACGTCACCGGGCGACAAGTTCGCAGGATTCGTCGTGAAGCCCAACGTGGCCGGAGAGCCCACGGGGTTCTCCGTGAAGGTTGTTCCGTTGGTACTGCCCTGCAGGTTGAAGGAGCCTGCTGTGAAGGTGCCTTGCGCGAAATCGGAATCGTTCCACGCGGCCAGGGTGATCGCCGCACCAACTCCGAGGACCAGGCCACCGGCCAGGATAGCGCGGACTCTGGGAGCCTTTCCGGGGCTGCCCTTGCCCCGCTCCAGATCCGCTTCTGAGGATGAACCTGAGGACGTTTCTGTTGATGCAACCACTATTACCCCCACGATAGATGTGATGCCGTCGATCGAAAGATCGGAGCCCGGAGGTGGGGGTCCCCGGATGGTTTCCCCCAAAACCGATAACTTCAACCCATCATCCCCGCGCCACAAAGTCAACGGGTTCAGGGGCACGGCCCGATTTCAGCCGGATACTGCCCGCTGCGAATTGCAGCTTGTTCAGCATGAGCGGCCTCGCGACGAACAACTCCGCCGTCGAGATACCCGACACGTTTCCCGGGCAACACGCCGCGTCGCATTCGGAGGCGCGCCGCACCGGGCCCCGTTCACCCCCATAGTCCGGTAAGGTTAGTTAGCCCCCAACAGCACCCTTTGAGGTTCGGCAGCGGCATGCCCGCGGCCCCTTGGAATGGTGCGCTGTAACACCTAGGAGACCTAACCCCTGATGCAAGAACTGGCGACTGAATCACCCGAAGAAATCCTCTGGAACCGCCGCTACGAACCGCACATTGCCGAGGTCAACGAGCTGTGCGACTCCATCAAGGAGCAGAAGCCGGGCAGCGAGGTCCTCTACATCGACCCCGCCCACAGCATGGATGACTGCCGCATCGTCAGCCTTTTCTCCAACCAGCGCACCAACACCGGCGAGGGTTTCATCACCCCGGGTGACGACGAAGCCAACACCCGCATGCTCGGCATGCAGTGGCAGTTGGGCCTCCGTCCCGAGCTCATGATGCCGTGGAACGCCTACCCGTGGATCGAACCCAATGAGGAACCGGGCAAACTGACTCCGGCCAACATCACCGAGGGCCTCAAGCCCCTGCTTCGCCTTCTCCAGCTCTTGCCGCGCACCTCGGCCCTGGTGGCACACGGCAACGAAGCACACCGCCTCGCCGACCAGCTCATGAAGGCCGCACCGGCCAGCATTGCCCGCCGCGGCTTCAAGACCTTCAAGGTCCGTTCGCTCGGCGGCCGTTCCTTCGCCGGCACTCCGGTCCGCCAGCAGGAATACCTGGACGCCATCCACGGCGCCTACGCCGAGGCCATGGCACGCACGGGCATTCCCCGCAAGGCCTGATTACACCTTCGTTGTGGGGCCCGCTTTGCACCCCAAACCCCCGGGAAACCCCGCAGACAAGGCCCCACAACACACACGACGACGGCGGCCCTCACCATTCCGGTGAGGGCCGCCGTCGTTGTTGGGGTGCTTGTGTTGGGGTGGTGGCGTTAGCCCACCAGCATGCTGCGAAGGTCCTTCAGGATCAGCTGCGCGCCTGTGGGGCCCAGGCCGAGGAACCAGACGTCGTCGCTGACGGCCTTGGCCTGGCCGGACTTGACCGCACCGAGCTTGGGCCAGACCGCGCCTTCAACCACGGACGTCTCGCCGGTGGCTGCGGGATCGCCGTAGCTGCTGTAGAAGATCCAGTCGGCGTCGCCTTGCTCGATGTTCTCGGCCGAGATCTCGGCTGCGAGTTCGTCGATGTTCTGGTTTTCCGGGCGGGCCAGGCCGGCGTCCTTCAGGATGACGCCGATCAGCGACTTGTTTGCGTACAGGCGGATCTTGCCCGGCAGGAAGCGGACCAGGGAGATCTTGGGGTCGCCTTGGACGTCCTTCTTGAGGGCGTCAGCTTGCTCCTGGTAGTCGTTGAGAGCCTCCACAGCCTTGTCTTCCTCGCCCAGCGACTTGCCCACCAGGAGGAAGTTTTCCTTCCACGGGAAGCCCGGGCGGATGCTGAAGACCGTGGGGGCAATGGCGGACAGCTGCTTGTACAGCTTGTCGGCGCGCAGTTGGCTGCCCAGGATGAGGTCCGGCTTCAGCGCCGCAATTGCTTCAAGGTTGAGGTCTTGGATGGTTCCCACCGATGCCACATCCTTGACCTTGTCCGCCAGGTAGGTGGGGACGGGGTTGGCGCCTTCGGTAGTGGCCATGCCCACGGGCGTGATGCCGAGGGTCACGACGTCGTCGAGTTCGCCGGTATCGAGGACCACCACGCGGGCGGGCTTCTTCTCCAGCGTGGTTTCGCCGTTGGCGTGCTTAAGGGTGCGCGGGAAAACGCCGGGGGCAGCGTCCGTGCCGAGCTTGGCCGTTTCCTGGTCGGCAGTGGTGAATTTGGAGCCGCCCGTGGCAACATCAACGTTGCCGGCAGTGGAACCGGAGCCACCACTGGTACCGCAGCCCGCGAGGAGGGCAACCACGACGGCGGCACCGGCCACCTTCATCGCGAGTTTGCGCACTGCAATTTTGCGATGGGGGGAAGCCTTGCGCGGCTCTACTTCAAAATCGTCATTTTTCACTGGGTAAGGCTAACCTAATTAAGGCACACTTCTGTGACGTTGTGACAACCGTCACGGAATGGCCGTCTTATTACTGCCCCACCTCTCCGGAACGGTCCCTGTTGTGTCCCCATTGATGGCTCCTGCTCCCAAGCCACAAGCCGGCGAGCCAGCAAGCACCGCCCCGCCAGCCGACAGCACGGCCCCACGGTCCGGCGTCGTTACTAAATCCCGCTGGCGGATCCTCTTCCTGGTCCTCGCGGCGGCAGTCCTTCTCGGAGCCGTGGTGCTGAGCCTGGGAGTCGGAGCGAAGTTCATCCCGGCGTCCACCGTTCTGGAAGCCTTCACCAACCCGCAGGACACCGCCGATCACGCGATCATCCTCGAAAGTCGCTTGCCGAGGACGTTGATGGGGATCGCCGTCGGAGTTGCCCTGGGTGTAGCCGGGGCGCTGATTCAGGCCATCACACGAAATCCGCTGGCCGATCCCGGCATCCTGGGGGTCAACGCGGGTGCATCGTTTGCGATTGTTCTGGCCATTGGCGTCTTCGGCATCGGATCGCTGAGCGGCTACATCTGGTTCGCGTTTGCGGGGGCCATTCTTACGACGGCGGCCGTGTACCTCATCGGCACCTCGGGCCGGAACGTGGTGAATCCCATCCGGCTGACACTGGCCGGAGTTGCCCTGGGCGCGGTCCTCACCGGTATCGGCTCCGGGCTCACATTGTTGAATCCCAAGGCCTTCGACCACCTTCGATCATGGAGCATCGGTTCGCTGGACACCCGCAGCATGGTGTCGGTCCTGACCGTGGCGCCGTTCATGGGCGCGGGGCTCCTGGTCGCCTTGTTCTGTGTCCGCGGACTCAACGCCGTGGCGTTGGGCGACGACCTCGCCACCTCCCTCGGCGCCAACGTCAACCGCACACGCATCCTGGGCGTCGTCGCCATCACCCTCCTCAGCGGCGCAGCAACCGCCGGGGCCGGGGCCATCGGCTTCGTGGGACTGATGATTCCGCACGTGGCCCGGTGGATCGTGGGTCCGGACCAGCGCTGGATCCTGGCCACCACGGTGATCCTCTCCCCCATCCTGCTGCTGGTATCGGACGTTGTCGGCCGGGTTGCCGCGCCCGGTGAGCTGCAGGTAGGTGTGGTGACGGCCTTCATTGGTGCGCCGGTACTGATCGCGCTGGCCCGCCGCCGGAAGGTGAGCGGGCTATGAGCCGCCTGGACTCCATCGACTTCGGCCGGCCTGTTGCCGTGGTCCGCAACCGTTCGCTGAGCCTTCGGTTCGATCTCCGCAGCATCGTCGTCTGCCTTCCACTGATCCTGGCCGCGCTTGCCGTTGCCGTTGCCTCACTGGCCACCGGCGACTACGAGGTCTCCGTGCCGCAGGTCCTCCAAGCCTTTACGGGCGATGCTCCGGGACTCGCCCAGACCATCGTCATGGAGTGGCGCCTCCCCCGGGTGTTGGCGGCGTTGGTGTTCGGTGCGGCGCTTGGTATGAGCGGCGGCATCTTCCAGTCCATGACCCGCAACCCGCTGGGCAGCCCGGACATCATCGGCTTCAACACGGGTGCTTACACTGGCGCGCTGATCGTGATGCTGACCGTTGGCGGCGGCTACCTTGGCATCGCAGCGGGTGCCCTTGCAGGTGGCGTCCTCACCGCCCTGGCCGTCTATCTGCTGGCTTACCGCCGTGGTTCCCAGGGCTTCCGGCTCATCATCGTGGGCATCGGCATCAGTGCGATGCTGGCCGCCTTGAACCACTGGCTCATCCTGCAGGCCGAACTTGAGGCCGCCCTGGCGGCAGCCGTTTGGGGAGCCGGGTCCCTCAACGGCATCACGTGGGAGCAAGCGGCGCCTGCCGCCGTCGTGGTTGTTGTGGTGGGCCTGGCCACGCTGGCTGTGGCGCGCCGGATGCAGCTTCTGGAAATGGGCGACGACGCCGCCCGCGCCTTGGGCGTCCGGGCGGAGCCGACCCGTCTGCTCCTGCTCATCCTGGGCGTTGCGCTGACGGCTGCCGTCACTGCGGTGGCCGGTCCCATCGCGTTCGTGGCCCTCGCGGCACCGCAACTCGCACGTCGACTCACCCGGAGTGCCGGCATCACCCTGATGCCTTCCGCGGTGATGGGCGCCTTCCTGCTGGTGTCCAGCGACCTCGCGGCGCAACGTCTCTTCGCTCCGATCCAACTGCCCGTCGGCGTTGTCACGGTGTGCATCGGCGGTATCTACCTCGTCTGGCTGCTGGCCAGGGAAGCAAGGAAATCATGAGCCTCACCACTGCCGCGCCACAGCTCCACGCCGAAGGCCTGACCATCGGCTACGAGCAGCGCATCATCTCCGAAAACCTCAATGTGCGCATCCCCGAGGGGCAGTTCACGGTGATCGTCGGGCCGAATGCCTGCGGCAAGTCCACGCTGCTGCGTGCCCTCGCCCGGCTCATCAAGCCCCGCAGCGGAGAGGTGCTGTTGGACGGGAAATCCGTGACATCGCTGCCTGCAAAGGAACTGGCGCGCCGGCTCGGGTTGCTCCCCCAATCTTCCATTGCTCCCGACGGCATCACCGTGGCGGACCTCGTGGCACGCGGCCGCTACCCGCACCAGAAACTGCTGCGGCAATGGTCCGAGTCCGACGAGGCCGCCGTCGTTGACGCCATGGAAGCCACGGGCGTCGCGGCCTTGTCCGGGCGGCTGGTGGACGAACTGTCCGGCGGCCAGAGGCAGCGCGTATGGGTGGCCATGGTGCTCGCCCAGCAGACCCCGCTGATGCTCCTGGACGAGCCCACCACATTCCTGGACATCGCCCACCAGATCGAGCTGCTGGAACTGTTCCGCGAGCTCAACCTGGACAAGGGCCACACACTGGTTGCCGTGCTCCACGATCTCAACCACGCCAGCCGCTACGCGGACCACATCATCGCCATGAAGGACGGCGTGGTGGTGGCCGAAGGTGCCCCCGCCGACGTCATCACCGAGTCGTTGGTGGAGGAAGTGTTCGGGATGGCCTGCAGGATCATCGACGACCCCGTGACGCACACGCCGCTGGTGGTCCCGCTGGGACGCCCGCGGCACTCAGCCGTCACGGACTAACGCCCTTAACGACGACGGCGACCCTCGCCTTTTGGTGAGGGTCGCCGTCGTCATTTGCTATGGCTTTAGCGGGCTTCGAGCGCTGCCTTGGCCTTCGGGTCCGAGTCGTTCAGGAACTTCTCGATCCGCTCAGGTTCTTCAGCTTCACCGATGGCCGATGCTGCGCGGCCCAGTGCGTAAAGCGCACGCAGGAAGCCCTGGTTGGGCTCGTGCTCCCACGGGATGGGTCCGACGCCGCGCCAACCGTTGCGGCGCAGCGAATCGAGGCCGCGGTGGTAGCCGACGCGGGCGTAGGCGTAGGACTCGATGGTCCGGCCTTCCGCCCAGGCTTCCTCAGCCAGGATGGCCCACAGGAGGGACGACGTGGGGTTCTGCGCTACGAGGTCCAGTGCTTCCTTGCCGAGGGCCAGGTGCTGGTAGATCTCGTTTTCGGCGGGCAGGAGCGTGGGCTCCGGCCCCATCAGGTTCTTCCGGAATTCGTCGGACATTAGAAGGTCTTGCCCACCGATCCGAGCTGCTGGGCGGCTTCGACGATGCGTGCGGCCATGCCGGCTTCGGCGGAAGCGCCCCAGACGCGGGGGTCGTAGGTCTTCTTGTTGCCCATTTCGCCGTCGACCTTCAGGACGCCGTCGTAGTTGGAGAACATGTGGCCGGCAACGGGGCGGGTGAACGCGTACTGGGTGTCGGTGTCGATGTTCATCTTGATGACACCGTAGGAAACGGCGTCAGCGATCTCCTGCTCCGTGGAGCCCGAGCCGCCGTGGAAGACGAGGTCAAACGGGCTTTCCTTGCCGATCTTGGCGCCAACCTCAGCCTGGATCTGCTTGAGCAGTTCGGGGCGGAGCTTCACGTTGCCCGGCTTGTACACGCCGTGCACGTTGCCGAAGGTCAGTGCGGTCAGGTAGCGGCCGTTTTCGCCGGCACCCAGGGCCTCGATGGTGGCGAGGGCGTCCTCGGTGGTGGTGTAGAGCTTCTCGTTGATCTCGTTCTCAACGCCGTCTTCTTCGCCACCAACGGTGCCGATTTCGACCTCGAGGATGATCTTGGCGGCAGCGGCACGCTCCAGCAGTTCACGGCCGATGCGCAGGTTCTCGGACAGGGTCTCGTGCGAGCCGTCCCACATGTGCGAGTTGAAGATCGGGTCCTTGCCGGCCTTGACGGCTTCCTCGGAAGCGGCCAGCAGCGGCAGAACGAAGTCCGCCAGCTTGTCCTGCGGGCAGTGGTCCGTGTGCAGGGCGATGTTGACGTTGTAGTTCTTGGCAACTTCACGGGCGAACGCGGCGAAGCCCAGGGAACCGGCCACCATGTCCTTGACCGAAGCGCCGGACCAGTAGGCTGCGCCACCGGTGGAAACCTGGATGATGCCATCGGATTCGGCCTCGGCGAAACCGCGGATCGCAGCGTTCAGAGTCTGCGACGACGTCACGTTGACCGCGGGGAAAGCGAATCCGCCAGCCTTTGCGCGGTCGATCATCTCGGAGTAAATCTCTGGGGTTGCAATGGGCATGGTGACTCCTATGCTGAATTCGTCTGTGGGTTGGTAACCCTGGAGTAGACCGCTTACGGCTAGCACCCATCCTAGCGATATCCGCGGGGACGCCGTGTTTCGGGTCACGGGGGCTCTTAACACTTCCGCCGAGTTGGCATTTAATGACAATCCCGCGCGCTGCAATTGTCATTGAGTGTCACCTCGCGCGCCAGCCGCGGCTTTGGAGCGCGCGGCGGACTTTATGTACGACGGCGGGCCGCTCACCTTCGAGGTCATGCTTGGAAATCCGGACTTCCAGCCAGCCAAGGGCGAGCGACTTCTCCTGGCGCTCGATATCCCGCAAGTGTTGCTCGGCGCCGCCATGGTGATGGCCGTCGTATTGGAGGGAGACCCGGTGCTCAAGGTAGGCGGCGTCCGGCCACAGCACGGCATGGCCGAACTGATTGCGGATCGCGTGGTTGAGCACGGGTTCCGGCAGGTTCGCGTTGACCAGGGCCAGGCGCATCCGCGATTCGGGGGCGGAGTCGGCGCCGACGCGGATGAGTTCCAGTGCCGCCCGCGCCGTCCGCACTCCCCGCATGCCCGGATGGCTTCCCACGGTGTGCTTCAACTCCTCGATGCTGCACAACGCTTCCTTGGGTACCGGGAAATCGGGGCCATGGGAGCACACCAGGTGGTCGCCGGCTACAACCAGGTCCTCCACGGTCCACAGCGCGGCCAAGTCCAGCCACGTCCGCGCGGGCGAAGTGACCCGGACGCCGTCGTACTCCACTGTTTCCTCCGGAAGGAGGGTGAAGAGGTGACCCGCCACGTTGACCCTGCGGGGAAAACTGAATCCCCGCCGTCGTGCAAGATGAATGCGCCAATCTCCACTGTGCCGGGCAGGCACGGGGATACCCCAGATCCGCGCCGCCGACAGCGAGACGAGGATGGAGGAGTCATCCAGGTCCGTGTAGGCGCGCAAGGCGGCGGCTCCGGAAGCATCGGACGCGGCCGGGACTCGAATTCCCCGGGAAACCAGCAGCAAGTCCTTGGCACGGGTCCGTGACCGGGTTACCCCGGCCTTGTCCGATGCGTGCACAGAGAATGAACCCGTGGCCAGATGATCCGGAAGTGGTGCCCTGCGCATGCCCCATTCTTGCCGGTCTGCCAGGGCGCCGACCGGGTTATCCACAGCCAAGGCCGCACCCGCCCCGCCGAGATGGCACTTAATGACAATCCGACGCTCCGGGACTGTCATTAAGTGGCATCTCGGGGAAGCTATGAGACCGGCTGTTGGAACACGTGGCGGCGCACCCACGCATGCATGGCGATGGCTGCGGCGGAGGCTGCGTTCATGGAACGCGTGGAGCCAAACTGCTCAATGGACAGGGTTGCGACGGCGGCATCGTGCACCTCAGGCGTGAGGCCGGGGCCTTCCTGCCCGAACACCAGGACGCAGTTCTTGGGGAGGTCGTAGGTCTCCAGCGGCACGGAATCCGGGAAGATATCGATGCCGATCACGGCAAGCCCCTCCCCCTCAGCCCACTGGACAAAATCCTCGACGGTGGGGTGGTGGCGGACGTGCTGGTAGCGGTCGGTGACCATGGCCCCGCGACGATTCCACCGCCGTCGACCAATAATGTGGACCTCCTTGGCCAGGAAAGCGTTGGCCGTGCGCACCACCGTGCCGATGTTGAGGTCGTGCTGCCAGTTCTCAATGGCAATGTGGAAATCGTGGCGCTTGGAGTCCAGGTCCGCCACGATCGCATCGTGCTTCCAATAGCGGTACTGGTCCACGACGTTCCGGCGGTCGCCGTCCCGCAACAGATCCGGGTCCCAGTGTTCGCCGACGGGCCAGTCGCCTTCCCAAGGCCCGACGCCGACCTCCGCCTTCGCTTCGGCCTCGCCTTCTGCGGTGGTCCCCTCCTGGGACACGGCAGGGGCGGGCAGGGCTGTGTTGGGGGGTAGGTCAGTCACCCCTCAACTTTAGCCCTGCCGTTTCCCCGCTTGAGTCCGTGCCCCGATTGAGCCCGTGGCCCGATTGAGCCCGTGGCCCGCTGGAGTGCGGGCTCCTAGACCATCTTCCACTTGTTGATGCGGTAGGAGTTACCCAACTGTTCGAAGAGCCCCGGGTGCGCGTCCCAGTACGTCTTGTGTCCGCTGACGCCCAGCATTTGGGGGGTTCCCCATGGCGTCACCGAGAAGAGGTTCACTGCCTGGATGGCTTCACCACGGGCGTTGGTGCAGGTGAATGCGATCACCACGGCCTCGCCCCGGCGGAACTCACGGATTTCCGGCATGGAGGTCTTGAAGTCGGAGGTGCACTTGTGGCCCACCAGGTTCTGCGGCAGTTCAGTGGCTGTCATGCCCTTGTATCGGGTTTCGATGTCCTTGATGGCTGCCTGGACCTCCTTCGGGTCCTTGCCGAACTTGCCCTCGTCCGACTCCGCAAAGAAGGCGTAGGCGAGCGCTATACCGTCACCGTCGGTCTCAACAGTGCCCTGGGCTTTCTTCTGGATTTCCTCGCCGGATGTCGGGTCCTTGGTGATGCCGAACGACTCGTCGTGGGTCCACTCGGCCAAGTACTGGAAGGACGATTCCCCCGTCACCCATTTGCTGAACAGCGGATCGCCATCAGCCGGAACGTTGCTGGGGCCAGCCAACCCGTCCCAACCAGCGGGCAAGGGGATGGCCCCGGCCGGGATGTCGGTGGACGCCGACGCGTCACCGGAAGGCTCAGCCTCGGTGGACGGATCCGCAGAAGGCTCAGCGGCGGCATCCGAGGCGGCATCCGAGGACGTCACCGACGGCGACTCAACAGCCACGGGCTTAGTCATCGCCGGGATCAGCCATGTGAACGCAACTACCAGCGCAATAATCACGACGACGGCCACGCCACCCAGGATGAGGAACAGTGACTTCTTGTTGTGGTCACCCGGGTTCTGGCCGGGTCCGCCGGGCTGGCCCGGGTAGGGTCCGCCCGGATAGCCGGGCTGGCCCGATCCGCCGGGATCGCCGGGCTGGCCCGGGTAGGGACCGCCCGGCGGGGGGAATCCCGGTTGCGAAGGCAAGGCCTCGGTCTGGCCTTCCGGAGGCCGGGCCGGCTGCTGTGCTTCCGGCTGGTAGATGGGCTGGGTCTGGCCCGGCTGGTACTGGCGGTCCGGCTCCTGGCCGGTGTCGTAGCGAGGCTGCGGCACGCCATCCGGGGTGTAGGGAGGCTGCGGCGCTCCGTTGTTATTGCTCATGGCAGGCCCTTTCAAATGCGTAAGTGGGGACCTACTGGAGCGCCGGCGACACGAAAAATCCACCATGTCGATCCCCCGACCCACGGTGGTGGCACACCAGCGCCGCCCCAAGCCTAGTGGGGCACGGGGCGCCAAAGGCAAGTCACAGCAGATATCGGCATGGGCAGAACTACCCACATACGCGGGATTCCAGGATGTTAAGGGCGCGGATTGATGAAAGACTGGGTGGCAGTGCATGAACAACCCCAGCCGGAGGCAAATATGGCAGAAGAATCCACGCCCCACACGTCCGCGTCCGTTTACCGCAACGGCCACGAAATCGAATGCTGGCTCACGGACATGGACGGCGTCCTGGTCCATGAAAACCAGGCGATCCCCGGCGCAGCTGAACTCATCCAGCGCTGGGTGGATACGTCCAAGCGCTTCCTGGTGCTGACCAACAACTCCATCTTCACCCCGCGCGACCTCGCAGCCCGCCTCCGTGCGTCCGGCCTGGAAGTCCCGGAAGAGAACATCTGGACCTCTGCCTTGGCCACGGCGCAGTTCCTTAAGGACCAGGTCCAGTCCTCGGATTCGGGCAACCGCGCCTACACCATCGGCGAAGCCGGCCTCACCACCGCGCTGCACGAGGCCGGGTTCATCCTCACGGACACCGACCCCGACTTCGTGGTGCTCGGCGAAACCCGTACTTACTCCTTCGAGGCCATCACCATGGCCGTCCGCCACATCCTGGCCGGTGCCCGCTTCATCGCCACCAACCCGGATGCAACCGGCCCCTCCAAGGACGGCCCCATGCCGGCAACCGGCGCCATCGCTGCCATGATCACCAAGGCCACCGGCCGCGAGCCGTACATCGTGGGCAAGCCGAACCCCATGATGTTCCGCTCCGCAATGAACCAGATCGACGCCCACTCCGAGACCACCGCCATGATCGGCGACCGCATGGACACGGACATCGTGGCCGGCATGGAAGCGGGCCTGCACACGGTCCTGGTGCTCAGCGGTATCACGCAGCGCGAGGAAATTGTGTCCTTCCCGTTCCGGCCCAACCAGATCCTGAACTCCGTGGCCGACCTCAAGAGCCAGATCTAAAGGACAGAACAATGGCTGTGCTCAATCTGCGTCCCTTGGCCGGCGGCCGGATACTCAGGGGGAGCCAGCCGTTCGGTTTGGATGCCGCTGCAACGTCGGGCTTCCTGGCGGAGCACGGCATCCAGGCCATCATGGACTTGCGGAGCGAGCTTGAGCGGTCGCTGGTTCCGTGGCTGGTTGCCGACGGCGCCGGCGGTTCGGACTTGAGCACGCACGACGCCGGCGCGTCTGCCGCCGTCGTCCCGCCCGCCGTCGAACTCATTCACAACCCGCTGGACCCCAACGCCATCGCCGGTTCGCTCCAAGCCGTAGAGACGGCCGAGGACCTTGGTGAGCTGTATCTGGGGTGGGTCCGGATCCGGCCCCAGTGGGTGGCCGACGCCCTGCGTCCTGTTGCCCGCGGCAAGCGCACGCTGGTGCATTGTTCGTTGGGCAAGGACCGGACAGGGGTCATTTCGGCCATCGGACTGCTCGCAACCGGCGGAACCGAAGACGACGTAGTGGCGGACTACGCTGCCACCACGGCCAACCTTCCCGATGTCCTGGAGGTCATGGCCGAAACGTGGCGCCTGAGCGTCCCTTCAACACCGGCAGAGTATTTCAGCCCGGACCTCATGATCCTGCAGAGCCCCGAAGCTGCGATGCGCCATTTCCTGGCCGGCTTCGCACGCGAGTACGGGGACGTTCACAGCTTCCTGCGAGAGGCGGGCCTCACCGCCGTCGAGGTTAAATCGCTGGGCAGTGGCACCTAGCGGTACCTAGGCCGGCCGGATGATCTTGCCGTTCGGCTCTTGGTAAGACGGCTCCGCGGGCTCCGGCGGCAAGGGCTCAAGCTCATCCTGGACCCGCTCCAGCAAGGGCCGGTACACGCCACCGTTCCATTGCGGGCTGGCGTGCGCGGGCCTGGCGCCCTCGGTGCTGAGCGTGGGCAGCGCCATGTTGGCCCCGAAGACCTTGCTCCATCCGGCTCGAGCAGACTCGTAGTCCACAGTGCCGTCCTTGGAGTTACCGAGGAACGCCATCCTGGCACCGCCGATCTTTCCGGCAAACCGCAGGCCATCAAAATGGTAGATGTAGGCAGATTCCGTCTGGATCAGCACGCTGGAAGGAGCGATCGGCGAGAGTTGTTCAAGGCTTTGGTCCAGGATCTGCCGCCACGTGCGCTCGTCCTTATGAACCACCCGCTCCCCCAGCTCATAGCCGCCGCGCAGCACCGACGGAATGCGGAAGCCATTCTCGTAAAGGAACACCACGCCGTCGAACCAGCTCTGGTCGAGGACGTCTGCCCGGCTGAAAGGGCTCGAATCCAAGACGATCAGCTGCGTCTCCACCCCGTGCAGTTCCAGAAGTCGGGCGGCCACCTGGGTGGCGAGCATTCCGCCGAAACTGTGGCCGTAGAAGTACAGCTTCTCCAGTTCCAGCTCGCGGACGTGAAGAATGATTTCGCGGACGACCTCGTCAACGTCCAGTCCCAGGTTGGAATATCCGACGGCGGCAAGGCGGCCACGCTGATGCAGGGCGGGACGCAGGGAGTTCAGGATCCACTGCCCCTCCTCCCAGCTGGTTTTGTACCCGGGGAACAGGAACCAGCTGGCCTTGGGGAAATACAAATCCGAGTAGGGGTCCGGGACTCGGAGGATCTTGGTGGAGCGCCGTTCGGCCTGTACGCGCCGGGTGAAAAGCATGTCCCCGGCAAGCGCAGCGGAAGCTCCGGCGGTGATGAGGAAGTTACGGCGGGACGTCTTCTTGAGCCGGGCAGCGTAAGGCAGGATCCGGGCCCATGAGCCCGGATCCTCGGCCTTCTGCGGCTCCGGAGACACCGGCGTGGGGAGGTTTTCGTTCACCTCCGGCGGTGCCGGGAGTTTCCCTACTTGAACGTCCACGCAGCAAGCATAGGCTTCACGGGCAGTGCCTTACAGCCCCGGAGACTGCGTACAGCCAATGCCCGTAAGATGCGTCCTTCAGGGCACAAACTCTTAGTCGAGGCCCAGTTCGTCCTTGCCGAAAGCGAAGAGGTACGGAACGCCGGTTTCGGCTTCGATCTTCTCTTTGGCGCCCGTGTTGCGGTCAACGATCACGGCGACGGCCACCACATTGCCACCGGCCTTGCGGACACCCTCGACGGCGGTCAGTGCGGACCCGCCGGTGGTGGACGTGTCCTCGAGGACCACCACGTTGCGGCCCTCAACGGAGGGGCCTTCCACCTGGCGGCCCATGCCGTACGACTTCTGGGCCTTACGCACAACGAACGCGTCCACGGCACGGCCGGCGTCGGCAGCAGCGTGCATCACAGCGGTTCCGACGGGGTCGGCACCCATGGTGAGTCCGCCGGCGCACTCAACCGAAACGCCGGCGTCGTCGATCATTGCCAGCATGACCTGACCCACCAGCTTGGAGGCCTCGTGGTGCAAGGTGATGCGGCGGAGGTCGATGTAGTAGTCGGCTTCCTTGCCGCTGGAGAGGATTACCTTGCCGCGGACCACCGCCAGTTCTTTGATGAGTTCAAGAAGGCGGGCACGGGCAGCTGCGGTGTCAGGCGAGGAAGTCATGGCTTCTAGTTTAGTGGAGCGCAGGGGACGCCGTTGTGGAGCGGATGACCAAGCGGGGTTTCACGATCTGCTCCCCGTTTGCTCCTTCTCCTTCCAGTTCCCGCAGCACTGCTTCCATGCAACGGCGTCCAAGTTCTTCGAAGTCCTGTTTGACGGTGGTCAGCGGCGGCATGAAGAACTCCGCTTCGGGCTGGTCATCGTAGCCAACCACGCTGATGTCTCCCGGCACCTGGCGTCCGGCTTCCTGCACGGCGCGGAGGACGCCTACGGCCATTTGGTCGTTCGCGACGAAGACTGCCGTGATGGCGGGGTGGTTGGCCAGTGCCAACCCGGCGCGGTACCCGGACGCAGCATCCCATGCGCCCTGTAGGAGGACGTTGGCTTCAAGACCGGCGTCGCCGAGCGCTTCCTGCCATCCCTTGATGCGCTCGGCGGCGTCAATCCAATGCGGCGGTCCCGAAATGTGGGCAATATGACGGTGCCCGAGCTTCATCAGATGCTCCACCGCCAGCCGGGCTCCCAACCGTTGGTCGAGCGAGGCGCCGGTGAGTTGGTTACCCGCGCCGGCGCCTACTGCCACTATGGGAACGGGAACGGCGACCTCCCGCAGGACCGCCAGAACGTCCGGATGCGGAACCAGGATGACAATGCCGTCCACGGACTGATTCCGGAAATGGGCAATGGCGTCGTTGACGCTGTCACCGGTCACTTCCCTGAGGTTTGCGATGCTGACGAAATAGCCGGCTTCCCTGCCTGCCTGTTCAACGCCCAAAAGGGTGTTGGCAGGTCCGAACTGGCCGGTCTCGCAGGCCAGGACCCCGATGGTTCGGGACCGTCGGGTGACCAGGCTGCGAGCGGCCGTATTGCGGCGGTACCCGAGGACTGCGATGGCGGACTCCACACGCTCCTTGGTTTTTCCGCTGACGTTCGGATGGTGGTTCAGGACGCGCGAGACGGTCTGGTGCGAGACACCCGCCAACTTGGCGACGTCGCCCATCACCGGCGGTCTGGCCCCTCCCCCTCGGGACACCGGAGACTACTTCGCTTCGACGCCGACGGGCTCACCCTTGGCGGCCGGAGCCGCTTCGGTTGCCGGAGGCGTGGTCTTCCACTTGAACCGGCGCCCCATGGAGGAGCCCCCACCGGCACCGGTCCGGTTCTTGTTGAAGATGTCGAAGCCGACGGCGAGCAGGAGCACCAGGCCCTTGATGAGCTGCTGGTAGTCCGTGCCCAGGCCAAGGATGGACATGCCGTTGTTCAGGACGCCCATGATCAGGCCGCCGATCATTGCTCCGGCCACGGTACCGATGCCGCCCTGGACAGCTGCACCACCAATAAAGGCGGCGGCGATGGAGTCGAGCTCGAAGCCCGTGCCACCAGCTGGCTGCGCCGAGTTGAGGCGGGCCGTGAACACCAGCCCGGCCAAAGCCGCCAGGACACCCATGTTGACGAACAGGCGGAAGGTGACCTTCTTGGTCTTGATGCCGGAGAGTTCAGCCGCGTGGAGATTGCCACCAATCGCGTACGTGTGACGGCCGAAGATGCTGTTGTTCATCAACGCCGAGTAAACGATCACGAGGACGGCCAGGACAATCAGGACGATGGGGGTGCCTCGGTAGCTGGCCAGCAGGAACGTGATGATCAGCATCAACACGGCGATGAAGCCGTTCTTGACGGCGAACCAGGCCATCGGCTCATTTTCCAGGTTGAACTTGCGGCGGACCCGGCGTTCCTTCAGCGCCTGGAAGAGGATGGCAGCTGTGCCGCCGACGCCCAGGATGACGGTCAACCATTCAAGGACCGAAGTACCACCGGAGATGTCCGGCAGGAAGCCGCCGCCCAGGGCGCGCAGCTCGTTGGGGAACGGGGTGATCTGCTGGTTCTTGAGCGTGATCAACGTCAGGCCCCGGAAGATCAGCATGCCCGCCAGGGTGACGATGAAAGCCGGTATGCCCACATACGCAATCCAATAGCCCTGCCACGCACCTACCAAGGCACCGACAAGGAGGCAGGCCGGGATGGCGAGCCACCACGCCCACCCCCAGTGGACGATCATCACACCGGCCACAGCTCCAATAAAACCGGCGATGGAACCGACAGAGAGGTCGATGTGCCCGGCGATGATGACCATCACCATGCCAATGGCAAGGATCAGGATGTAGCTGTTCTGGACCACCAAATTGGTGACGTTCTGCGGCTGTAACAGGATGCCGTCGGTCAGGACCTGGAAGAGGATGACGATCAGGATCAGGGCGACGAAGATGCCAACCTGGCGGAGGCGGCTTGTGAGGAAGCCAAGGGATTCTCGTAGGGCGGACATGTTCGCTATTCCTTCTCTTTGGTCATGAAGTGCATGAGGGTTTCCTGGGTGGCTTCGGCGATGGGGACCTCGCCGGTGATGTGGCCCGCGGACAGCGTGTAGATCCTGTCGCAGATGCCCAGGAGCTCCGGGAGCTCGGAGGAGATCACAATGACGGCCTTCCCGGCAGCTGCGAGCTCCGCGATGATCGTGTAAATCTCAAACTTGGCGCCGACGTCGATTCCGCGGGTGGGTTCGTCCAGGATCAGGACATCCGGATCCGAGAACATCCATTTGCTCAGCACCACTTTTTGCTGGTTTCCACCCGAGAGCTTGCCGGTAATGGCAGCGACGGAAGGAGCCTTGATGTTCATGCTCTTGCGGTAGTGGTTGGCTACGGTAGTCTCTTGGTTCCCATCCACCCAGCCGCGCTTGGCCAGCTTGTTCAGTGCGGCCATGGAGATGTTGCGCTTGATGTCCTCAATGAGGTTTAGGCCGTAGTGCTTCCGGTCCTCGGTGGCATAGGCGATCCCGTGCTCGATGGCGTCGGAAACGGTGGAAGTGTTGATTTCTTCCCCGTATTTGTAGACCTTGCCCGAAACCGCCCGCCCGTAGGTCCGGCCAAAGACGCTCATGGCCAGCTCGGTCCGGCCGGCACCCATGAGTCCTGCAAGGCCTACGACTTCGCCCTTGCGGACGTTGAGGCTGGCATTGTTCACCACCATGCGGGAATGGTCCTGGGGATGCTGGACTGTCCAGTCCTCGATGCGGAGGACTTCCTCGCCGATGTTCGGGGTTCGGTCCGGATAGAGGCTTTCGAGGTCGCGGCCAACCATGCCGCGAATGATGCGTTCCTGGGTGATCTGGCCTTGGTCGAGCCGCAGGGTCTCAATGGACTTGCCGTCCCGGATGATGGTGACGGCGTCGGCCACCTTGCGGATCTCGTTGAGCTTGTGGCTGATGATGATGCTGGTAACGCCCTGGCCCTTGAGGTGCAGGATGAGGTCCAGCAGGTGATCGGAGTCTTCGTCGTTCAGGGCGGCCGTGGGCTCATCCAGGATGAGGAGCTTCACTTCCTTGGAGAGTGCCTTGGCAATCTCCACCAGTTGCTGCTTGCCGACGCTGATGTGCTGGATTGGTGTCACAGGGTTTTCGCTGAGCCCTACGCGCGCCAGGAGCTTGGCTGCTTCCAGGTTGGTCTTCCGCCAGTCCACCCAGCCGTTCTTGGCCAACTCGTTGCCGAGGTAGATGTTCTCGGCAATGGAAAGGTACGGGCTCAGGGCCAGTTCCTGGTGGATGATCACGATGCCGCGCTTTTCGCTGTCCGTGATGCTGGAAAATTCGCAGGGTTCGTTCTCGAAGAGGATGTCGCCGTCGAAGGTGTTGTGCGCGTAGACGCCGGACAGCACCTTCATGAGGGTTGATTTCCCGGCTCCGTTCTCACCACAGATGGCGTGAACCTCACCTCGGTTGACGTCCAGGGTGACGTCCTGGAGGGCTTTAACCCCGGGGAAGGTCTTGGTGATTCCTCGCATTTGAAGAATGGGTACGTTCATCGTCAATTCCCGCTGACTGGTTGAAACTTGGCCGCGCCGAGGACTCGGAGGCTCTGGGGAGACTGCGGCCCCGCCGCGCTGGACGGTGAAGAACAGCACGGTGGGGCCACAGAGGTGTTACTTGACGTCGGATTCCTTGTAGTAGCCCGAATCGATGAGCTCTTTCTGGAAGTTGTCCTTGGTGATGATGACGGACTTCAGGAGGAACGCCGGCACAAACTTGACCTTGTTGTTGTAGGTCTTGGTGTCGTTGGTTTCCGGCTCGGTCCCCTTGAGGACTGCGTCAACCATCTTCACGGCCTGCGCGCCGAGCTGGCGGGTGTCCTTGAAGATCGTGGAGTACTGCTCGCCGGCGACGATTGACTTCACGGAGCCCTTCTCTGCGTCCTGGCCGGTGACCACGGGCAGGTTTCCGGTGGAGTAGCCGCCGGTGCTTGTCAGTGCGGAGATGATGCCGATGGACAGGCCGTCATACGGGGAGAGCACGCCGTCCAATTTGGTGCCGGAGCTGTACGCCGAAGTGAGGATGTCTTCCATGCGCTTCTGGGCTACGGGTGCCTGCCAGCGGAGGATGGCTGCCTGCTCGAACTTGGTCTGGCCGCTGGGGACCTTCAACGTGCCCGCATCCATGTACGGCTTGAGGGTATCCATGGCGCCGGTCCAGAAGAAGTTGGCGTTGTTATCGTCCGGGCTGCCCGCGAACAGCTCAACGTTGAACGGGCCCTTGCCCTCAACCTTCTTGCCGCTTGCATCCACCAGGCCCAGGCCGGTCAGCAGCGAGGTGGCCTGCTGGACGCCCACGGTGTAGTTGTCGAACGTGGTGTAGTAGTCCACGTTCGGGGTTCCGTTGATGAGACGGTCGTAGGCGATGACCTTGACGTTCTGCTCCTTGGCCTTGGCCAGGACGTCGGTGAGCGTGGTGCCATCGATGGCGGCGATGATGAGGGCTTTCGCGCCCTTGGTCAGCATGTTCTCAATCTGGGAAACCTGCGTGGGAATGTCATCGTTGGCGAACTGGAGGTCCGTCTTGTAGCCGAGGTCCTTCAGCGACTTCTCAACGTTGGCGCCGTCAGCGATCCAACGCTCCGATGTCTGCGTGGGCATGGAGATGCCCACCAACGAGTCACTGGGATTCGCCGTACTGCTGGACTCGGCTGAGCCTCCGCGACTGCCGCAGCCCGTGGCTCCCACGGTCAAGGTAAGGACAACCGCTACGGCGCCCAGGAGTTTCTTCAATCTCACGTTGCTCTCCTTCCGCGGCAGCATTGCCGCGAACTCTGATGCAGCCGGAGCATCTGCGCGTCCGGCACGGTAAAGCTGGGTGGCCTGTGAGCTGGGGGCGGCACATGCCATGAAAAGGTGATGCGAATGCCATTGTGAACGCTAACAATACCGTCGGTCAAGTGCTGTGGATCACGAAATGATTGCAGCCGGCGCCCACCACCGAAACCCTTGACTTGAAACGTTGTTAGCGTTCACAATTGTCTCCGCGAATACGCCCTGGACGAAGAAAAGCCCGGCACGGCCTTGTGGGCGGTACCGGGCTTCGCGGACCGAGGCCTAGAGCAGCGCCCGGCTGAGAACCGGGCTTACCTCGTTCACGATGTCTTCTACTGGCTTCGCAATATCCACCACTACCCCGTTCTCGTCGCCCCGCAGTGGCTCCAACGTCGCCAGCTGCGAGTCCAGCAGCGAGGCCGGCATGAAGTGCCCGGGCCGGGAATTCATGCGCTCGTTCAACAGCTCCCGCGTGCCGTGCAGGTGCACGAAGACAACGGAAGGGTCGCCGGCCCGGATGATGTCCCGGTAGGCGCGCTTGAGCGCGCTGCACGCGATGACAAGAACAACGTTCGACGCCGTGAATCGCCGTCCGATCTCGGCCAACCAAGGTGCGCGGTCGTCGTCGTTCAGCGGAGTACCCGAGGCCATCTTGTCGATGTTCGCCTGGGGGTGCAGCGAATCGCCGTCGAGAAATTCAGCACCAAGACGCGCGGCAAGGGCGGCACCAATAGTGCTCTTGCCGCAGCCGGCCACACCCATCACCACGATGTGGTGGCGAAGGTTCACATCACCAATCATGAACAGTGCCGTCCACGAGGCGGTTGTAGGGCAGGTACGCCTGCTGGTACGGGAAGGCGGCGGCGGCTTCCTCGTTGAATTCGACGCCAATACCGGGATTATCGCCCGGGTGCAGGTAGCCGTCCTTGAAGGTCATGGACTGCTGGAAGACCTCGTTGGTTTTGTCCGAGTGCTGCATGTATTCCTGGATGCCGTAGTTGTGGATAGCCAGGCCCACATGCAGTTGGGCGGCGAAGCCCACCGGAGAGATGTCCGTGGGGCCGTGGAAGCCCGACTTGATCTGGTACTGGGCCGCGAAGTCCATGACCTTCTTCAGCGGGGAGATGCCGCCGAAGTGGGTGGAGGCCGCGCGGACGTAGTCGATCAGCTGTTCCTTGATGAGGGTCTGGTAGTCCCATACGGTGTTGAAGATTTCGCCGATGGCCAGCGGGGTGGTGGTGTGCTGGCGGACCAGGCGCAGGCCTTCCTGGTTTTCGGCCGGGGTGCAGTCCTCCAGCCAGAAGAGGTCGTACGGTTCAAGGGCCTTGCCGAGCTTGGCGGCTTGGATGGGTGTCATGCGGTGATGGCCATCGTGCAACAGCGGGATTTCCGGGCCGAACTCGTTGCGCACAGCCTCGAAAACGGTGGGCAGGTGGCGCAGGTAGGCACGGGTGTCCCAGTCCTCTTCCAGCGGGAAGTTGCCGCGGCCGGCGGGCTCGTAGTCGTACCGTTCGCCCGAGGCCTGGGCCTGGGCGGCAACACCGTAGACGGCCTTGATGCCGGGGACTGCCGTCTGGATGCGGATGGACTTGTAGCCCAGTTCCAGGTGTTCGCGCACGGAGTCGAACAGGGACGGAATGTCCGCACCCGAAGCATGGCCGTAGGCGCGCAAACCGTTGCGGGAAGCACCGCCCAGCAGCTGGTAGACGGGCATGCCGGCCACCTTGCCCTTGATGTCCCACAGAGCCATGTCGACGGCGGCAATCGCCGCCATGGTCACGGGACCGCGGCGCCAGTAGGAGCTGCGGTAAAGGAACTGCCAGGTGTCCTCGATCCGGTGTGGATCCTTGCCGATGAGCAGCTGGGCCACGTGTTCCTTGAGGTACGCGGCGACGGCGAGTTCACGGCCATTCAGCGTCGCGTCTCCAATGCCCGTCACACCATCCTCGGTGGTGATGCGCAAGGTGACGAAGTTGCGGGACGGGCTGGTCACGAAGACGTCAGCGGCAATGATTTTCATGGTGACGGAGTCCTTCCGGTAGGTCTAGGCGTGGGTGGTGGCGGCAAACGAGTCGAGCTGCCGGTGAATCTGTGAAACAACGGCCGCGTCGTCAGCCAGCTCGGCGCTGATGAGTGCCAGCAACGCAGCGGTACGGTGCTCGCCGTCGAGGTTTTTGGCGTCCTGCATCGTGGCGGCCAGTGGGTCGTGAAAGTCGGTGGTGCAGGACAAGTACGCGATCCAGGCCGCGATCATTCGGGCCGCGCCGTCCCCGGAGCGGCCCGCGGCACGTTCGGCGGCCAGGACGGGCCAGGCACGCATGCGCAGCTTGGTGGTTCCGTCCATCGCGATCTGGGTTAGGTGGTGGGCGATCCGGGAATTACCGAAACGTTCCAACAAAGCCTGTCGATACGCCGGGATGTCCAGCGCATCATCGGACAGGTGCCGGGCAGCTTCGTCCCAGAAGGCTTCCACAGCGTCCCGGCAGAGGTCATCGGACAGCGCCTCCGCCACGGTGGAGTGGCCCCGGACCAGCCCCGCATAGGCCAGGATCGAATGGGCGCCGTTGAGCAGCCACAGTTTGCGATTCTCGTACGGTTCAATGTCGTCCACGAACACTGCGCCCGCATCCTCCCAACGGGGCCTGCCGGCAGGGAAATCACCGCTCAGGATCCAGTTATGGAACGGCTCGGCAACCACCGGCGCCGCGTCCCGGTAGCCGCAGGCCTGGGCAACCACGGCAAGGTCTGCTTCCGTGGTTCGGGGCGTGATGCGGTCCACCGAGGTGCTCACGAAGCTCACGTTTTGGTCGATCCACACAGCAAGGGCCGGGTCCGTCGCCTCGGCGAGGGCGCCCACCGCGGCGCGCGTCACATCGCCGTTTTCCGCGAGATTGTCGCAGCTGACCACGGCGATCGCTCCGCTGCCGGCATCCCTGCGGGCGGCGAGGGCCGTCACCAACCTGGCGAGCGGCGTCGACGTTGTCCCATGGCTTGCCGCGCCCGCAGCGTAGGCGGCTTCCGTGATGGTGAGCGTGATGACCGCGGTGCTGGGTGCCGCCACAAGCTCCGACAACCTTCCGACGTCGGCCCCGTCAACGGCCTCCACAATGCTGCCCACCACCTCGAATGAGTCGCCGCTGCCCGACCTTTCCACCAATGTGAACAGGCCACCCTGCTCTGCGAGGACTTCAGCGGCGTCGGGCCGCCGACCAGTGAATGCGGCGATCCCCCAGTCTGCCGAGTCGCCTGCGTGCTGGGTGTACCAAGCCTGGTGGGAGCGATGAAACGCACCCAAGCCGAGATGGACGATGCGGATGGGCGGCGTGGGCTGGGACTCACTGCGACCCAGCCGTGGCGGCGTCTGGTGGCTGTTCACAGTTTGAAGACCCTTCGAGGTGAGGAGTCCACGACGTCGACAATCAGCTCATGCGCGCGATCGTCGCTGATGCGGTGCTCCGCTACCAGACGCGCGAGAAAAGACGCTTCGATCCTCCGTGAAGCGTCGTGCCGCGCGGGGATGGAACAGAAGGCCCTGGTGTCATCGATGAACCCGGATGACCTGGAGAAGCCCGCGGTTTCCGTGACGGCTGAGCGGAACCGGAGCATGGCATCCGGAGCGTCAAGGAACCACCAGGGCGCCCCTATGTAGACCGAGGGGTAGAAGCCTGCCAGCGGGGCAAGCTCGCGTGAAAAGACCGTCTCGTCCAGTGTGAACAACACCAGATGGAAATCCTTGGCGGTGCCGAAATCCTGCAGCAACGGGCGGATGGCCTCCGTGTAGTTGGTTGCGACGGGGATATCGTGGCCGGTGTCCGCCCCGAAGGCTTCGAAAGTGGGCTGGTGGTGGTTGCGGAAAGAGCCCGGGTGGATGGTCATGACCAAGCCATCCTCCACGGACATCCGCGCCATTTGATACATCATGTGGGCTTCGAACACGTTGCGGTCTTGGGCTGTGGCCTCGCCGGAACGGGCCTTCTGGAACAATGCCTCCGCGTCGGCTTGGTCCAGTTTCAGCGTCGCAGGGGTCTTGACTCCGTGGTCTGCGGAGACCGCACCATGGTCCACGAAGTAGCGGCGGCGATTCTCCAGGGCGCTGATGTACCCCCGGTAGCCTGTGCCGCCGTCGGACGCCTCGGAGATGAGCCGCTCCACGTTGGTTGTCCACGACGGGTGGGCGATATTGATGTAGGCGTCCGGACGGAAGGTCGGCAGCACGCGACCGTGGAAGGACGGGTCCTCCGCAAGGGCCCGGTGGCTTTCCAGATTGTCCAAGGGATCATCCGTGGTGGCGAGGACTTCGATGTTGAAGTCCTTGAACAACTCCCGGGGCCGGAACCCGGGCTCCGCCAGCTTGGTTGAAATGGCATCGAAGCTTGCGTCCGCCGCCTCCGCGGACAATTCGCCCTGCCACCCGAAGACCGACTCGAACTGCGTCCGCAGCCAGTACCCGGAGGCGGTGCCATCGAACAAGGGCCACGCGGCGCAGAACTGCCGCCAGATCTCGCGTGGCGCGGCGTTGCCGGGCTGCAGCTGATCCAACGGGACTCCCGATGCATGGATCAGTCGCGTGACGTAGTGGTCCGGGGAGACCAGCAGCGCCGCGGGATCCGGGAACGGCGTGTTCTGTTCGATGACAGCAGCATCCACGTGTCCGTGCGGGGAGATGATGGGCAGGTCCTGGACGCGTTCCAGCAGAGAGCGGGCGATGCTGCGCGTCCCCGGGTCCGCTGGAAGGAGGCGGTCGGGATGGGTGGCAAGGGAATGGGACATTGTCAGCCTTTCGGGATGGAACCGGCGGAGAGATCGGCACTGGCCGGAACTGACAGTCCGGCCAGCTCTGCTACCCGGCGCAAGTACTGCAGATTTTCGGCGGTGCGTGCGGTGAGCGGAACGTCCGTGGAGAAGTCCTCTACTGTCACCCATTCGTCGTAGCCCACCTCGGCCAAGGCTTTGAAGTAGCCCAGGACGCTCCCCTGCCCTTCGGCCAGCGGCGCCCACTCGTTCACCCAAACAGCGGCTCCGGCTTCGTCACGTTCCTCCGTGCGGACCCACCGGGCATTCTTGACGTGGATGTGGGCAAGATACGGTCCCAGCAGCTGGAGGGCGGGCAAAGGTGATTCCCAGCCTTCGATCAACAGGTTGCCCAGGTCATGAATGACCCCAACGTGCTGCGGGTCCAGGCCTTCCAGGAGCCTGCGGGCCGATGATGCCGAGGCCGTCACCGTGCCGTGGTGCAGCTCCACCAGCGCCTTGACTCCGTGGTGCGCGGCGCGTTCGGCCACCCACTCGTAGTGTTCCCGGGTGGCCGCAAACAGCTCAGGGTAGGACAAGCCGCTGGGCTCGCCGCCCCCCATGCTGGAATTGCCCAACGGCAGGACGTTGACCCTGACCTGGCGGGCACCCAAGGCGGCCGTGGCAGCCAGGACCCTTTCAACGCCGTCGTGGTTGTCGCAGCGCGCGTAGCCGCCCAACCCGGAGTACTCAAGTCCTGCCTCCGAGGTGAGCCGGGCGATCTCCGGAAGGGAGTCCTCAAGCCCCGTCATGGGCCAGGTGGCTTTGTTCCCTGCCCAAAAACCAGGCTCCGGGGCATCGGCCTGATCCGTGACCCGCCATTCGATGCCGTGCCAGCCCTGGGCTGCCAGCTCCGAGGCTGCTTCCTGCGGAGTCCATTCCGGTGTGGAGGCCGTGAAGACGGAGAATTTCATGCCGTGACCTCCTCGAGGTGGCCGTTGCCGGTGCGCACCTCAACGTCGTTGTACTTGCCCGCAACCACATCGGCGATGAGCACGGGGCGGCCCAGCGTGGCCGAGACATAGAGCGCGCGCACTGTGGCCAGTGCCGTGACGGCATCCTGGATGGTGACGCCCGCTGGCCTGCCGTTCCGGATGGCGTCCACCACATCCCGGTACTGACGGATGTGGCCCGCCGGGTAAAGGGTTGGATCAAGGTTGGTCTGCACGGGTGGTTCAGCAAGCTTGGCCAGTTCCGCCTCAGCCTGGTTGCCCGCACCGCGAAGGCCCATGGGTCCGCTTTGCGTCTCCTCGTCCGAACCTGCCGCATGGAAGTACTCAAGGTTGTCATTGTCGATCACGGCAGAACCCTTGCTGCCCATGACCTGCAACCTGACGGTGAGTCCCGGATAGGCGGCCGTGGTGGCATGGAGCACGGCGAGCGCGCCGGACTCAAACGTCACGGTGGCCACTGCAGTGTCCTCCACCTCCACGTCCTTGTGTGCCAGGAGCGCTGTTTTGGCACTGATCTCCACCGGACGGCCAAGGAACCAGAGCAGCAGGTCCACGGTGTGGACGCCCTGGTTCATCACGGCCCCGCCGCCATCCATGGCCCACGTTCCACGCCAGGCGCCAGAATCGTAATAGCCCTGGCTGCGGTACCAACTCACCGATGCGATGGCGGACGTCAGGCGGCCGAAGCGACCTGCACGATTGGCTTGGTCCACCACGATGCTCGCCGGATCGAAGCGGTGCTGGCTGATGACGCTGGCTACCAGCCCCTTCGCTTCGGCAGCCTTGGCTGCAGCGAGGATCTGGTCTGTGCGGTCCAGCTTTACGTCCAGCGGCTTTTCGATGACCACGTGCTTGCCGGCGTCGAGTACTTCCAACGCTTGCTGGATGTGCAGTCCGCTGGGGGTAGCGATGATGACAAGATCGACGTCGGCACCAGCGAACGCTTCAGCCAGGCTACGGAAGGTGGCCGGGCGGGCGGTGCCGTTGTCCTCGATGTGCTGCGCCAGGGCGTCGGCGGCTTCCGTGATCTCGTCCACCAGCGCGGTAACGCGAAGTTCGGGGAGCTCACCGACGGAGGCGGCGTGTGTGCGGCCGATGCTTCCGCAGCCGGCGATGGCGACGTTCAGGACGGGATTCTGCGTTTCGGTGCTCACTTGGTTTCCACTCCAGCTTGGTTGACGACGTTGGCAAAGGCACGGGCTGCCATTCCGAACGCGGTAGGCCCTGAGAAGCCACCCAGGCCATGTGCTCCGGCAAGATGCGGTTCCAGGCTCGCGAAACCTATGAAGCCATCCGCTTTCAGCGCCTCCACGGTACGCAGCAGGTCGCCGTCACCTTCACCGGCAGGAACCACGACGCCGTCGGCGAACCGTGCGTCCTTGACCTGCAGGTACTCGAGGTGGGGACGGAGCTTGGCGTAGCCTTCGTCGAAGGGCTTGACGCCCACCTGGACGAAGTTGGCGGGGTCCCAGGCCACTTTCAGTGCCGGTGATGCCACTGATTCGATGATGTCCAGCACGCGATCGGGGGTGTCTCCGAAGATGTCCTTCTCGTTTTCGTGCAGCAGCACCACGCCGGCTTCCTCAGCCACGGTTGCCAGTGCGCGCATGCGTTCGATGACGTCGTCGCGGATGCTCTCCACGGCAACGCCTTCCCCGTAGTAGAAGGAGAAGATGCGGATATACCGGGAGCCCAGCACCTGGGCTGCGTTGGCTGCACGACGCAGCCGCTCCACCTCATGCTCCACTGGCAGCGTGACGTCCACTTTGCCGATGGGCGAGGCGATGGCGGAGACCCCCATGCCCGCTGTGTCCAGGATCTTCTTGAGCTCGCCCAACTGCTCCGCTGAGAGGTCCACGATGTTGGTTCCCCATGCGCTGCGGACCTCGATGTGGTGTGCACCCAAGGCTTGGAGCACCGCGATCTGCATCACGGGGTCGTCGTCGATTTCGTCTCCGAAACCCGAGAGCGTCCACTCCACTGTTGCTGAACCGGTCATTGCTACTTGACTCCTCCGGCGGTGAGACCGCCCACTAGGTAACGTTGGAAAATCAGGTAAAGAATCACGACGGGAGCTGCGCAGACCAGCGAGGCCGCCATCATTTGGCCGTACAGGGGGATAGCTCCACCCTCCTGCGAGGCGCCGAAGATCTGCAAGGCCACTGCCGCCGTCTGGCTGTCAGGCCTGGTCATCACTGAGGCGAACAGGACATCGTTCCATCCGAGCAGGAAGGCGAAGATTCCCGAGACCACAATTCCAGGCCAGCTAAGCGGCAGGATGATGCGGACCAGGACACCAAGGTTGCTGGCGCCGTCGATCCTGGCAGCTTCCTCCAGCTCACGCGGCAGGCCGCGCAGGTAGGTGACCATCACCCAAGTGGAGAACGGCATGGCGAACGTCAGATAGGTGATGAACAGACCCCACTGCGTTCCGATCACCTGGACTCCCAGGTAGCTGGCAGCCGAAGAGAAGAGAACGAACACCGGCAGGACCATGAGTGTTCCAGGTACAGACTGCAGCGCCAGGAGGCTTCGCAGAATGGTAAGCCTGCCGCGGAACTGGTAGCGGACCAGCACGTAGGCGATGGACACCGACATGGCCGCTGAGACCACGGCCGTGGCTCCGGCTACCAGCACGCTGTTGGCAAGGCCTTTGGCGAGGCCGACGCTGGACCAGATCTTGGTGTAGTTCTCCAGGGAGAACGTGGACGGCCAGAACTCACCGTTGGCCACGCCGATGTCCGAGTTCACCGAGGCCAGGAAAATGTAGGCCACTGGAATCAGCACAATGGCGCTGAGGACCGTCAGGATGATTGCCAGCATAGGGCCGGGCAGAAGGCGGGTCACTTCATGCTGCCGCCTGGAGCCGGGCCGGAACGCGCTTCCTGAGGAACCCCGGTTGGCCGTGCCGCGAACGGAGGTGGTTGATGCGCTCACTTCTTGCCTCCAGGCGTCTCGGCGTCGTCCAGTTTGACGGCGCGCAGGTAGATGAACAGCGGTATGGCGATCAGCACCAGGGACACGAACGCCATGGCGGCGCTGAGGCCGAAGCGGAAGCTCTGGAAGCTGGTGACGTACGTCAGGATCGGAAGGACTTCGACGTCAGCCGGGGCTGGCACGCCGAACAACACGAACGGGAGCGTGAAGTTGTTGATGTGGTGCAGCATGCCGATCAGGAACGCCAGTGCCAGCGGGCCCTTGAGATAGGGGAAGATGACGTACCGCAGCTTGTTCCACCACAGCGCACCGTCCAAGGCCGAGGCTTCGTGGACCTCATGGTCCACGGATTGCAGGCCGGAAAGCGCCAGCAGGTAGATGAACGGCCAGGAAGCCCAGATCTGAACCAGGATGAGCGTCCAATACGTTTGCGGCCCATTGAGCCACAGGCCACCATCCATGCCGAACACGCCCAATGCCGAGTCCACCACGCCGTCCGGCTGGAACATGGTCCGCCACACAGTGGCCACCACGAAGGACGGAAGGACGTAGGGGATCAGGAAGATAGAGCGGACAAGTGCCCTGCCCTTGAACGCGTTCTGCGTGGCCACAGCCGCTGCGATTCCCAACGGCAAGGTCACCAACATTGCGATCAACGAATAGCTGACGCTCAGCCATACCGAATGCAGCAGCGGTGAGTCGGTCAGCGCCTCAACAAAGTTGTCGAAGCCGATGAAGGGGGCGCTGACCCATTTGCGCAGCGTGTACTGGTCCAGGTTGAGGGCTGACATGTAGATGCCCAGGAACAGCGGAATCACGATGATGACGAACATCAGGAGGCCGCCGGGGATCAGCATCCACAGTGGACGGTTACGCTCGCTCAGGCCCTTGCGGCGGGCGGGCTTCTTGTTGCGGCCGCCTGGCTGGATGGTTCTGGTGCCTGCGTTCGGCGGCGTGCCGCCGTCGGACGCTTGGGCTGCAGTGCCGGACCGGGCCGGCTGCCCTTCGGCAGCCGGGCCGGCGACGGCCTTCATTTCCCTGAAGGAATCAGTGGACATGGGGGATCCTGCCTAGGACTTCGCGGCCCGGTCGAGGGAGGCTTGGCCCTTGGACTGGGCGTCCTTGAGCCGTGACTCCAGGGCAGCGTTATCCACCGAACCGTTGGCGAGGTCCGGGATGGACTGGACGGTGACGTTCAGGAGACCCAGCTGGATGTCGCCCCACGCGCCGGTAAACGGAGTTGCCTTGGACTTTCCTGCAGCATCGGCGATGGGTTGAAGCTTCGGATCAGTCAGGGAGGCCAGGGCTTCGGCGTTCGCAGGGAGCTCGCCGAAGATCTTCTGGTAGTTCAGCTGTTCATCCTTGGAAGTGATGAGCTCGATGTAGGCGAAGGCAAGGTCCTTCTGCTGGGAGTAGTCGGCAACCACCACGTTGTCGCCGGAGAGGATGCTTGCGGCTTTGTCGCCGTCGCCCTTGGTCGATGCCTCGCCGGGAGCAGTGGTGGGCATGATCGAGTAGGCGTACTTACCGGCGATGGCCGACTTGTCCAGGGTCGGAACGGAGCTGGAGGTCGTCATCATCAGGTAGCCGGCCTTGCCGGACGCGAAGGCCGCCACGGCGTTGCTGTTGCTCCAGCCGATCGCTGCCGGATCCACGACCTTGTCCTTGGTGAGCCAGCCGAAGTAGGTCTCGTAGGCTTTCTTGACGGTGGGGTCGTCCATCTTCAGCTTGTCGCCGTCCACCAGCGGGTTGCCGGCCTGGACGGACATGGCCCAAATGAACTTCCAGGGGTCGAAGTTGTCCTTGTACCCGGTGGCCAGGCCGTACGTTCCGGCACCGGCGTTGGTCATCTTCTTGGCTTGTTCAGCGAGTTCATCCCAGGTGGTTGCCGGTTTCTCAATGCCTGCAGCCGCAAGGAGGTCTTTGTTGTAAGCCATAACGAACGGGCGGCTGACAAAGGGAATGCCGGCCATGTGCTCGGCGTCCGGGCCGGAGATTCCGAGGGCAGCCTGGTTGAAGCGGTCTTTTCCGCCCACCTTCTTCCAGTCATCATCGGAGAGGGTCACAAAAGCTTTGGTGGCGTAGGCCGTGGGGGTGAAGGTTGTGCCGAGGCTGTAGACGTCCGGGCCTTGGCCGGAAACCACGGATGTCTGGATCCGGGTCAGTTCATCGTTCGCGGAGGCGAATGTTTCAAATTCAACATCCGCCCCCGTCTTTGCCTTGAACTTCGCGGCAATGTCCTTGAACCACTCCTTCTGCTGCTCGGGGTACTGGTTGTTCACCCCGGTCAGGACGCTCAACTTCTTCCCGGCGCCGTCCACGGCACCTCCGGTGCTGTCTGAACTGCTGCCGCCTCCCCCGCAGGCAGTCAAAGCCAGGGCGGCCGTGGCGATGACGGCGGCCAGCTTCGCTGATGGTGCAAACCTCATTGTTTCCTCCTTGGATACCAAGCCCGCAGGTGGTGGTGTCGTGCGTCACAGGGGCTTCGTTGTCGAGTCTAGGGAGATGGCAATCCATGCGGCAAGCGTTTGCCAAAAGTTGCCAAAAGTGTTGCAATTACCCCCATGGCAGACTCAAAAGCCCGCACCGCAGCAGCCGTGCCCACCATCCGCGACGTGGCGGAGTTGGCCGGCGTGGCTACTTCCACTGTTTCCAGGGCACTCTCTAATCCCGGCCGGGTGAACCACGTGACGCGGGAGCGCGTCGAGCAGGCCGCGGCCGCACTGAATTACGTGCCAAGTTCGCAGGCGCGGGGCCTAAGCTCCGGAAGGACCAACGCCATCGCCCTGCTGGTCCCCGACGTCACCAACCCGTTCTACTTCGACATCATCAGGGGCACGCAGAACCAGCTCAAAGCTGCGGGTTACACGCAGTTGCTGGTGGATACCGAAGAGTCCGCTGAGATGGAGGCCGACACACTCCGCAAGATGCAGCGGACCGCGGACGGCTTCATCCTGGCAGCCTCCCGCTTGACCGACGCCCAGCTGGTGGAAGCAGCCTCCTCGCAGGCCATCGTCACCATCAACAGGTCATCCTCCAATGCGCCAACGGTCATGATCGACACCCCGGGCGCGGTGGTGCAGGCCCTGGAGCACCTTAGCTCGCTGGGCCACACCAGGATTTGCTACGTAGGCGGGCCGGCATCGTCATGGTCGAATGCCAAACGATGGAAGACCTTCGAAGACGAATGCCGGGAGCGCGGGCTCACGACGTCGCGGGTAGGACCCTTCACCCCCAAGACAACGTCGGGTGCGGCAGCCGCGGACGCCGCAGCCCGCACGGGCGCAACCGCCTGCATTGTCTTCAACGACCTCCTGGCTATCGGAATGCTTCAACGGCTGCGTGAGCGCGGCATCCGGGTACCCGAGGACATGAGCATCGTGGGCTGTGATGACATCTTCGGCGCAGATTTCTGCAACCCACCCTTGACCACCATGGCCTCACCCATTGAGCAGGCCGGGCGCGTTGCAGTCTCCATGCTGCTTGCACAGCTGGATCCTTTGCATGCCGGCTCCAGCCGACGCCTGGCCGTCATGCCCACCCACCTCACGGTGCGCGGCTCCACGGGCCCGGCCTCCCCCAACTGACTGTCACTTGGGTCATTCGCGTGCAATATGGTTGAGCCTTCGTGACCGCGCTGACTAGTGTGGATGACATGCGCGAACTCCAGGCCAAGATCATTGAGGAAATGGGCGTCCAGCCCCGGATCGATCCCGCGGAGGAGATCCGCAAGCGGGTCAGCTTCCTGAAGGACTACGTCAAAGCGACGGGCACCAAGGGCTTCGTCCTGGGCATTTCGGGCGGCATCGATTCTTCGCTGGCCGGCCGCCTCGCCCAGTTGGCCGTGGAGGAACTGGAAGCCGACGGCGTGGACGCGAACTTCGTGGCGGTCCGACTCCCCTACGGCATCCAGCATGACGAAGACGACGCCCAGGCTGCCCTTGATTTCATCAAGGCCAAGACCGAGTGGACCTACAACATCTCCCAGGCCGTGGACGGCTTCGAGGACGAGTTCGAGAAGACCACCGGCGCCCCGATCTCCGATTTCCACAAGGGCAACACCAAGGCCCGCGCGCGCATGATCGCCCAATATGCACTGGCCGGCGAACACAACTACCTGGTGATCGGAACCGACCACGGCGCCGAGTCCGTGACGGGCTTCTTCACGAAATTCGGCGACGGCGGTGCGGACATCCTGCCGCTGTTCGGCTTGAACAAGCGCCAGAACCGTGCGCTGCTTGCCGAGCTCGGAGCGCCTTCCCGTGTCTGGGAGAAGGTCCCCACGGCCGACCTCCTGGACGACAAGCCAGGCCGCACCGACGAGGACGAGCTCGGCATTACGTACGACCAGATCGACGACTACCTTGAAGGCCGCGACATCCCCCAGGACGCAGCGGAACTCATTGAGCAGAAGTACCTCCGGACCCGCCACAAGCGCACAGTCCCGGTCACCATCTTCGATACGTGGTGGAAATAACCACCGCTTTCCAGAACAAACCACGACGGCGGGTGCCGGCTTCCCAGGAAGTCCGCACCCGCCGTCGTGCTTTAAGACCCTCTCTCACATCCCACCCCCTTTCCACCAACCCTCTCTCACATACTCTTGACGTTGCGATAGATACCGATATATCGTTAACTATCGCCGATACTCCTTCGGCGTAACAACAACCGAAAGGACGATGCTGCTATGAAAGGCATCAACGAACACGACAACTCATTCCCCGAGCACGATCACGAACATGGACACCCCGGCCACGGACATGGACGAGGCCGCTTCAATCGCGGCAAAGGCCGACGCGGCCCTGGCGGACACGGCGGCGGATTCGGTCCCGGCGGCGGATTTGGACCAGGTTTCGGACCCGGCGGATTCGGCCCAGGCTTCGGCCCCAGGGGTTTCGGCCCCGGCGGTTCACGCCGAGCCAACCGCGGAGACGTCCGCGCGGCGATTCTCTCGCTGTTGGCCGAGGCTCCGTCCAACGGCTATGGCCTGATCAAGACCATCGCCGAGAAGACGTCCGGCGCATGGCGCCCCAGCCCAGGCTCCGTCTACCCGACGCTGCAGCAGTTGGTGGACGAGGAACTGATCGTCGCCGTCGGCGAAGGTCGGCGCACCGAGTTCACTCTCACCGATGATGGCAAGGCCTACATCGCCGAGCATGAAGAGGAACTCGCCAACGCCTGGAACACCGAGGCCGATGGAACCGGAGCGGCCTTCCACCAAAGCGTCGGCAAGCTCATGGGCGTCATCCACCAGTTCCGCGCCGCGGCTACTGACGAACAGCGTCAGGCCGCTATCGAGAAGCTCGACGAAACCCGCCGCGCGCTCTACCTGATCCTGGCCGACTAGTTCTCTCGGAATGAGGTCAAACCATCCTCTTGACCTTGACGTAGCGTCAACCCCTACTGTCGAAGAACAAGGCTAGGACGGAGGACTGATGGACTGGTCAATCCAGGAAATCGCCAAGATGGCAGGAACCACCAGCCGCACGTTGCGTCACTACGACGACATCGGGTTGCTGAAGCCAAGCCGGACCGGTCATAACGGCTACCGCTATTACGACGGTCCGGCCTTGGTTCAGCTCCAGCGCATCCTCTTGCTACGGGAACTAGGGCTTGGCCTCCCAGCCATCGCCGAAGTTCTCAACCGTGAGACGGACACTGTCAAAGCGCTGAGCAGCCATCTTGACTGGCTCGCCCAGGAGCAGGACCGGCTGACCCGGCAGATCGCCTCCGTTCGGCAAACCATCGACACAATGAAAGGGGATGGAAAGTACATGGCACAGGACATGTTTGACGGCTTCGACCACACTCAGTACAAGGACGAGGTGGAGGAACGCTGGGGCAAGGACGCTTACGCAGCCGGTGATTCCTGGTGGCGCGGCATGAGCGCCGAGGAAAAGCAGCAGTGGAAAGATCGCGTCCGGAAGCTGGGCTCGGACTGGATTTTGACCGCCGAATCCGGAGTCTCGCCGGATAGCGACGAGGCGCAGGACCTGGCGCGGCGTCACGTTGAGTGGCTCAGCGGCATCCCGGGAACCCCGACGGCGGCACCTGGCGGAGACGTGAAGGGTTACGTCACGGGACTCGGAGAAATGTACGTTGCTGATCCGCGGTTCGCGGCCAACTACGGTGGGGAATCAGGGGCGACATTCGTCCGCGATGCGCTGCGAATTTACGCAGAACAGAACCTGTAGACGGCCGGGATGCGCTGATCAGGGTTTCGCAATAGTCTGGCCGAATGGGTACAAGCACCGTAAAGTCCGGCGAACAGGTTGACAGGCAGAAGCGCATTCTCGACGCAGCGCTGGAGCTGCTGTCCCGCCACGGCATTTCGGGCATCAATATGCGCGCCGTGGCGCGAGAAGCCGGCGTCGCACTTGGGCTTGTGAACTACTACTACGAGGACAAGTCGAGCCTGATCCGTGCGGTGCTGCACCAGATTGAGGAACACGATCTCCTGCTGGTGGAGCCGTTGCCCACATCAACCCCGGACCAACAACTCCGCGAGTCACTTCGTCGGGTTGCGAGCCCAAGCCTCCTGACCACGCCGTACCTATCCCTCCGCCTCCATTTGTGGGCCCTCGCCCAGGCGGACGAGGACTTTGCACAGATCAATGCCGCAGCCTTTGATAGATATCTCCAGGGGCTTGCGGCCTTGATAGGCAACGCCGTTCCAGGGCTTTCGCCTGATGAATGCAGGGAGCGGGCAGACGACATCGTGGTGGTGCAGAACGGTATGTGGCTCACCACGCTTCTGGGCATCGACAAGGCGGCCATCGAGCGGGGAATTGCGCGCACGGAAGACATCGCCTTCGCCCCTCGCTGAGCACAACACGTGGGTAGTTCGCCCCATAGCGCCTAGGCAGGCCCCATAGCGCCTAGGCAGGATGTGGCCGAATATCAAGTGACCACATTGGAAGCCAAACAGATTTGGGGGAACACCATGAACATTTCTCGAAAGATTCTTGCTGCCAGCGCCGCCCTTGCCTTCATGGGCGGGACATTGCTCACGGCTCAGCCTGCGTTGGCTAACGATGGCTATGCCAACTGTAACGTCTGGATCCACTACGAGTTCAGTGTGGGAGGCACCTGCAATTCCGATGCGCCGGGCACTGAGTATCAGGTCGCGGGCAAGTGCCGTCATGTCCCCACCGGCCACGAGGCTATCGTGACCGGGCCCTGGAGGTGGCAGATGCCTGCCTCGCAAGGCCTTAACACCTCCTATGCCCAATGCCCGGCAGGCACCAGGGCGGTACAGGTTTGGCGCAACGTGCGATGAGCGGCCACACCATGAAACTCACCACGAAGCTGTTCGGGGGCCTCGCCGCCTGCGCACTGGCACTCTCCGGCGCAGCTCCCGCCAGCGCCGCCACCTCCTACCCCAGTCCCAAGCCGACCCCTACCGACTGCTACGGCGCCCTCCTGACCATGGAATCCAACCGCAACCTCGGCGCCGTCTTCCTCAGCGAGGGCAAGCTTCGCTGGGAACGCAGCAGCTGGTCCTCACCCGTTCCGTTCGATGCGACCTACCTGACGCAACTCGGCGGTTTGGGCGACGATACCTTCGGCAAGTTCTCCTACTTCGGCACCTCTTCGGACGGCACAGCTAAGTTCTACAACCAGCGGCAGGACCTCCAGGCAGACGGCACGTGGAAGCACTCCATCGACGGACCGGTGACCACCATCGGCAACGGCTGGTTCCAGAAGTCCATCACCACCACCTACAGCGGCACAGCCGACGTCCGCGGACAGCAGTTCATCTTCCGACTCACCAGCGGCGGCGAGCTCTACCGCTACACCATCGATTCGAGCGCGCGGACCATCACCGGCACGGTCAAGGTGTTCGGCGGAGGCGCCTCCATCACGTCCATCGGCTCGGCGCCTGCAGTCGCCGTCAACGGCAAACCCGTCGCCGTGTTGATGGCCACCCTCTCCACCGGTGAGCTGCGCCAGTACCTCATCCCGGATGCCACACCCACCCAGTGGAGCTCCAGGACGATTCGCCCGGCTGCGGGGAACGGTTGGCAGAACTTCACGGCCATCACCGCCAGGAACTGCGATAGCAAGGGGCAGATAGTGCTGGGCTATATCAAGCAGCGCTTGGTGGCCGCCTACTACGACCCCACCGGCCTGACCGCCAATGACAAGGACCTCGGAGGCGGGACCTCCTCCATGCCCGCGATGCCTGAAGGTATCCGGGTGTTCGGCTAACGCCACTCACTGACGGGATGAGGAAGCCGACGACGGCGGCAGCACCCGCCGTCGTCGGCATTCAGCCGTGGGGCGATTGTCAGCATCATGGCGAGAGTGACTCCCGCAAAGGGACCTTGATTGTTGGCTGGCAGCCGTAGAATCCCGCTGAGCTGTCCGTAAGGGGATATGAGTTCCTTGGCACCGTCATTTTCCTGATGATCGGGCCCATTTTCGTGATGGGGGCAGGCGTGGCGCTTGGCCTTCCTGTTCGCCTGAACCGCCGGCTGAGCCGGTGGTGACTGGGAAACTGGCGGGTGTACCTTCTCATTGCGGCAGCCGGAGCCGCGCTCCTGATTTCCGGCTTCAAGATACCGGAGCGCCAAGTTGGCGTAATAGAGGACGGACTGGAGACGGAAGGTGGGTGTCTATCGCAACGCCTGGACTAGCTCGCTCCCTTCAGGGGACAAGAACTCGAGCCGGTTGCCATTGTTGTCCCAAAGGTAGAAGCGCCTCATGCCCGGGAAGTTTTCGTCCCATTCCACAGTGAGACCAAAATTTTCAACTCGGCGGGCCAGCGCGTCCAGGTCGCCCACCAAAATTCCAGGATGAGCCTTTCGTTGGGGCCTGAAGTCCTCCTCAGCACCCAAATGGATTTCAAGATTGTCAGCGCGGACCCACAGTCCGCCACGCGCCGCCAGCACCGGCGGTTTCTGCACTTCCGTGAGGCCGAGAACGCCCACGTAGAAGTTCCTGCAGTCATCCTCGCCACCCTTTGGGATTGCCAACTGCACATGGTGAAGCCCCCAGCCAAAAGAGGTTCGCGTGGGACTGGATTCATAGGCAGCAACTTCTGACACAGAGACTCCTTCGACGTTTTGAACCCGAGTATGGCACCAATAAAACGTCTTTCCTTGTCAACCGAGTTGAACGAGGGGCGCGAGCTATGGCCAATTTGATGATTACGGCCGATAAGGGAGGGTCAGATCTTGCGAATAGTCGAGCGAACCTTAGACGAGCTCGGCTTCAAACAAGGCGCAGTGCAGTCCCGGATCTTCGCCGCTGCGAGGAGCCAGGGCCTCGAGCTCTGTCCCTTGGTGACCGGACCTTATCTCCGGTTGGCGATGATGGACCAAGCGAACGCACCCGACTCCACTTTGTCAGCGGGCCGCGCCCGACCGGAGCAATTCACATCGCATCCGTGCCCCTGAGCAACGACGTGGAGGACCCTAAAGGTTTCTACCTCCGTGTCTTGGACAGGCGTATTCCTGATCCCAGCTGGCTAGCCAGTCACAAGCTCGAATTGTCGTCGTCCTGGCGTAGACGGATCCCTTAGCCGGCAAGCCTGAACTGTTCGAGCACAATGAGCGACGCGTCGGTAATTTTGAAGCCGTCGCCTAGCTCAGCTTGCATTGCTTCTGAAGACCAGAATTCAGTGTGGCCTGCCCGCCATTCTGCGACCGTTTCATAACCCTCCCCCTCTGCCAGGGCGTGTTCCAACGGAACGTTTTGCAGCGGGACGATTCGGACCGCGGTGGTTTCGATTATTGCTACCTGTTCTCCGTTCGAATCGATGACCCCACCCCTGTCTCCCACAGCAGGAAGCGGTTCGTTGCCCGCCTCGTATTCATGGAGAAGAGAGCTCGTAGCAGTCTTGTGCCCAGACCGGATCGCACTAATAAGGCGATCGCGAAGTGGACCGGGAAAAGCGAACTCAATGACGGGCAGCTGTGCATCCATGGCAACAGTCAATCAGCTCTGAAGCTGTCCGTAAGCCGGTCCTCCACCGGCCGCCATGCAGTCCCAGATAGCGCTCATCAACGTCCTTCACCATGGAACGCCCCCTGGGGGAATCAGGTCGAACAGTCGAAAAGCTACTCCACAGTCACCATCACCGACGGCCAGCCCGAGGCTCCATCAGGCACCGGATCGGCGCGCTTTTCCGTCTGGACTTCGCCGGTGCCGTCGGTGGCGCGGGCTTTGACGTAATGGATGCCGGGTGTGGCGTCCCATTCATAGGACCACTGGCGCCAGGTGACTGTGGAGGCTTCGGTGGACAGGGTTGCTTCCGCCCACTCACCGTCGTCGATCTGCACTTCCACCTTGGTGATTCCCCGAGTCTGGGCCCATGCAGTGCCGCCCACGGCGACCTTGCCTGGCGGGAACTTCGCAAAGGACTTGGGCACGTCCACACGTGCCATGGTCTTGATGGGCCCGCGCTCCGACCAGCCACGCTCAGTCCAGTACGCTTTGCTGTCCGCGAAGCGGGTGACCTCAAGGTCCACCACCCATTTGGTGGCAGAGACGAATCCATACAGTCCCGGAACCACCATCCGCACGGGGTATCCGTGCTCCAAGGGAAGCGGTTCTCCGTTCATGCCGATGGCCAACATGGCATCGCGGTCATCCTGCAGGACCTCCAGAGGAGTGGAGGCGCTGAAGCCGTCAATGGATGTGGAGAGCACCATGTCCGCGCCCTCCTTGGGCTTGGCCCGGGCCAGAACTTCGCGGATGGGAAGGCCCAGCCACTTGGCGTTGCCGGCAAGCTTTCCACCCACCGGGTTGGAGACGCAGGTCAGCGTGACATGCGATTCGATTAGATCCGCATCGAGCAGGTCCTGAAAGGTGAGGGTGACCTCTTCCTCAACCATTCCGTGCACTCGCAGTTCCCAATCATCGATGTTGATTTCCGGGACGCTCAGTGCCGTGTCAATGCGGTAGAACTCGCTGTTGGGGGTCAGCCATGGCAAGACTCCCGGAACCGGGGACTGAACGCCAGCCGGTACAGGGGGCGCAGCCCTGACAGGTGTGGGCAACCGAAGGGCATCCCGCGCCTGGGCTATGTTGTTGCGCGCGGCACCCAGCAGCCGCCCACCGGTAGCTGCGATTCCGGCGGCCACCGCCGTGACACCGGCAGCGGCAAAGAAACGACGGCGGCTGGTGCCACCGCTTCCAACGCCGGCGCCTCCATCGCGAACCTCGACGTCGGACGCCAGGTCCGCCGGCGCTTCCGGCCACGCTTTCATCCCCCACAACGGGACCATGAGCCGGCGAAGGACGATGAGTCCTGAGACCGTTCCCAGAATTGTAGGGATGGCATCGGCCGGCCCCACGCCGGCGCGGGTCAGGACAGCGGCCACAATCACAGCGCCCATAAACAGCACGCCCAGGACGCCCAGCGCCCATTTTCGGTAGGCCACTACCCCCAGAATGCAGGCCAGCACGGCAATCGTCAGGCCCATGCCTACGAACAATGCGGCCTTGTCGTTGGTACCGAAGGTGGCGATCGCAAAGTCCTTCATCCACGAAGGTGTGAAGTCGATGAACGTGGATCCCAAGGCAAACACCGGGGTTGCCCTGGCGGTGAAGAAGGCGCCGATCAACTCGGCCACGGCGAGCACGACGCCGGCCGACACCACGCCTGCCAGCGCTGCCATGGTTTCGGGGCCTTTGGTCCGGAGTCCGAGCTTTTTCATGTGAGTGGTTCGTAGCAGCCGCGGGCAGGGATGGGTGAGTGTCAGCCCTGTCCTCCAAGCCGACCCTGCACGTCATTTTGAACATCTGTTCATAATTTTCCTTGAACAGATGTTCAAGATGCACTAACCTCCCTCGTATGACCCAAGCCACATTTTCCGATTCCGCCTCCACTCTTTTCATCAATGGATCGTGGGAGCCAGCCGCTTCCGGTGCGGTGCGCGCAATCCACAACCCGGCCGACGGCGAACTGGTCGCCACGGTGTCCGAAGCCGGCCGCGAAGATGCCGAGCGTGCCATTTCCGCAGCCCGCGCGGCCTTCGACTCCGGCGTTTGGGCGCACGTCCCCGCTCCCGAAAGGGGCGCGTTCCTACTGAAGGTCGCCGGAGAACTCCGCGAACGACGGGAAAAGTTCGCCCGCGCCGAATCCCTGGACACGGGCAAGAGAATCATCGAAAGCCGTATCGACATGGACGACATCGCGGCCTGCTTCGAATACTTCGGCAGGCTCGCCGGGCAGTCGGCAGGCAGGATTGTCGACGCCGGGGACGCCGCCGTCGTCAGCAGAATCGTCTACGAACCCGTTGGCGTCTGCGGCCTCATCACCCCATGGAACTATCCGCTGCTGCAGGCCGCCTGGAAGATCGCGCCCGCGCTGGCCGCAGGCTGCAGTTTCGTCCTCAAACCCGCCGAGCTGACCCCCTCCACCGCCATCCTTGCCATGCAGTTGCTCAAGGATCTCGGCCTGCCGGATGGCGTTGCCAACCTCGTCACCGGCCCCGGCGCAAAGGCGGGCGCGCCGCTTTCCGAGCACCCCGACGTCGACCTCGTATCCTTCACCGGCGGACTGGAAACCGGCAAGCGCGTGGCGGCAGCAGCAGCGGGCACCGTAAAGAAGGTGGCACTGGAGCTCGGCGGCAAGAACCCCAACGTGGTGTTCGCTGACGCTGACTTCGACGCCGCCGTCGACAACGCGCTGAACGGTGCCTTCGTGCACTCAGGGCAGGTCTGTTCAGCGGGGGCGCGGCTGGTGGTGGAGGAATCCATCGCCGAGCGCTTCGTTGACGAACTGGTCCGCAGGGCACAGGAGATCCGCCTCGGCGGCCCCTTCGATGAGTCCGCCGAAACCGGACCGCTGATTTCCGCAGCGCACCGGGAGAAGGTCCATAGCTACGTCCAGCGCGGCGTAGCGGAAGGTGCCCGGCTGCGGTGTGGCGGCTCAGCACCTGAAGGGGAAAAGTACGACGCCGGCTTCTACTACCAGCCGACCGTCCTGGACCGCGTCCAACGAGGAATGTCCGTGGTGGCCGACGAAGCCTTTGGCCCGGTAGTGACGGTGGAAACTTTCCGGACCGAGGACGAAGCCGTGGCCACCGCCAACGACACCATCTACGGGCTGGCGGGCGCCGTCTGGACTCAGGATGCCGGCAAGGCCCAGCGGGTAGCGGGACGGTTGCGGCACGGCACGGTCTGGATCAACGACTACCACCCCTACCTTCCGCAGGCCGAGTGGGGCGGCTTCGGCCAGTCCGGCGTCGGCCGCGAGCTCGGCCCCACCGGACTGGGTGAATACCAGGAAGCCAAGCACATCTACCAGAACACCAGCCCGCAGGTGACCGGCTGGTTCGCAGACCACGGCAAGGAGAACTAGATGCACCTTGACAACATTGAGAACCTCAGCGAGCGCGGGTTCGACTACGTCGTCATTGGCGGAGGATCGGCCGGCGCCGCCGTTGCCGCCAGGCTGAGCGAGGACCCTGACGTTACAGTGGCGTTGGTAGAGGCGGGTCCGGATGACAGGAACCTGCCGGAGATCCTGCAACTGGATCGCTGGATGGAGCTGCTGGAATCCGGCTACGACTGGGATTACCCGGTGGAACCGCAGGAAAACGGCAACTCTTTCATGCGCCACGCCCGCGCCAAGGTGATGGGCGGCTGCTCCAGCCACAACTCCTGCATCGCTTTCTGGGCTCCCCGCGAAGACCTGGATGAGTGGGAATCGAAGTACGGCGCCACGGGCTGGAACGCTGCTGCCGCCTGGCCCTTGTACCAGCGCCTGGAAAGCAACGAGGACGCTGGACCGGAAGCTCCACACCATGGCCACGACGGCCCGGTGCACCTGATGAACGTTCCTCCGAACGATCCCGCCGGCGTCGCGCTCCTTAATGCCTGTGAGCAGACGGGCATTCCCCGCGCAAAGTTCAACGACGGCACCACCGTGGTCAACGGCGCCAACTTCTTCCAGATCAACCGCCGCTCTGACGGGACGCGTTCATCCAGTTCCGTCTCTTACATCCACCCGATCATTGACCGCCCCAACTTCACGCTCCTCACGGGCCTCCGGGCCCGCCAACTGGTATTCGACGCGGACAAGCGCTGCACCGGCGTCGATGTCGTGGACTCGGCCTTCGGCCGCACACACAGGCTGAACGCACATCACGAGGTCATCCTGTCCACCGGCGCAATCGATTCCCCCAAGCTCCTCATGCTCTCCGGCATAGGCCCGGCCGCGCACCTCGAGCAGCATGGCATCGAGGTCCTGGTGGATTCCCCGGGCGTCGGCGAGCACCTGCAGGATCACCCGGAGGGCGTGGTGCAGTTCGAGGCCAAGCAGCCCATGGTGCAGTCCTCCACCCAGTGGTGGGAGATCGGCATTTTCACTCCCACCGAAGAGGGCCTGGACCGCCCGGACCTGATGATGCACTATGGCTCCGTCCCGTTCGACATGAACACCCTGCGCTACGGCTACCCCACCACGGAGAACGGCTTCAGCCTGACTCCGAACGTCACCCACGCGCGTTCCCGCGGCACGGTCAGGCTGCGCAGCCGGGACTTCCGGGACAAGCCCATGGTGGACCCTCGCTACTTCACCGATCCGGAGGGCCACGACATGCGCGTCATGGTGGCCGGTATCCGCAAAGCCCGCGAAATCGCCACGCAGCCGGCCATGGCTGAATGGACCGGTCGGGAGCTCTCCCCTGGTATCGAAGCGCAAACCGATGAGGAACTGCAGGACTACATCCGCAAAACGCACAACACCGTGTACCACCCCGTCGGCACTGTCCGCATGGGATCGGTGGACGACCATATGTCACCCTTGGATCCCGAACTGCGGGTCAAGGGCGTTACCGGATTGCGCGTGGCGGACGCCTCCGTCATGCCGGAACACGTCACCGTCAACCCGAATATCACCGTGATGATGATCGGCGAACGCTGCGCCGATCTCATCAGGGCCGATTTCAACAGCAACCGGACGGAGGAAACCACGACGGCGGAAGCCGGCTTCAGCTTGTCTGTCGCCTGAACAGGCACCCTGCTTTTAGACCCACGCAACAAACAATGGGGGAACAGCCGGAGGCACAGCGTGGTGCCCGGCCTTTGATTTCGACTGCGACCAACGGCGGCCGCAGGTAATCACCATTCGTGCACGTCTGAACTAGGAGTTCGCATGTCAGAACCCAGCAAATTAGGACCCTGCAAGAGCGATGCAAGCGGCATGGACGAGTTTGGCTACGCCCAAACCCTGGACCGCAGCATCGGTAAGTTCGCCAGCTTCGCCGCCGGCGTCAGCTACATCTCCATCCTCACCGGCGTTTTTCAACTGTTTTACTTCGGATTCTCGACGGCGGGACCCGCCTACGCTTGGTCGTGGCCCATCGTCTTCGTCGGCCAGCTCATGGTCGCCCTGTGCTTCGCGGAATTGGCTGGACGCTACCCCGTGGCCGGATCGGTCTACAACTGGGCCAAGAGGCTCTCCACCGGAACGTGGGCTTGGTTGGCGGGCTGGTTGCTGCTGCTCTCCTCCATCATGGCCCTGGGTTCGGTTGCCTTGGCCCTCCAAATCACGTTGCCCCAGATCTGGAGCGGCTTCCAACTGGTGGGTGATGGAACGGGGCCCTATGACTTTGCGGTCAACGGGGTTGTCCTGGCCAGCATCATGATCGGCATTTCCACCCTCATCAACGCGTTCGGCGTGAAACTGATGACCATGATCAACAGCGTGGGCGTGTTCGTGGAACTGATTGCGGCCGTCCTGCTCATTGCGGCGCTTATCTGGCACTCCGTGCGGGGGCCGGAAGTCCTCCTGGATACTGCCGGATTCGGTGAAGAGCATCCTCTGGGCTTCTTCGGAGTGTTCCTCATTGCTGCCATGGCTTCGGGGTACGTCATGTACGGCTTCGACACCGCCAGCTCCTTGGGCGAAGAAACCAAGGACCCCAAGAAGACGGCACCCAGGGCGATCCTGCGCGCCGTCACGGCGTCCTTCCTTCTCGGAGGCCTGCTCCTCCTGGGCGGAATCCTTGCTGCGCCCGATCTTTCAGATCCAAAGCTCGGAGCGGCCGATGGCGGGCTGCAGTACATCGTGCTGTCGGTGCTGGGCGGGCCTTTCGGCAAGGCCTTCCTGGTGTGCATCGTGGTGGCCGTGGTGGTCTGCACACTGGCCGTCCATGCAGCAGCCATCCGGATGATGTTCGCCATGGCCAGGGACAACAACCTTCCCTTCAGCCGTCAGCTCAGCAAGGTGCATCCCACGCGTAAGACTCCCACCGTCGCTGCCATCGTCATTGGTGTGGTGGCCGTTATTCCGTTGATCGTCAACATCTCCCAGCCGGCCATCTTCACCATTCTCTCCAGCATCAGCATCGTCCTGATCTACCTGTCCTACCTGCTGGTGACCGTGCCCATGCTGCGGCGCCGTTTCCTGAAGAAGTGGCCCCTCAGGGACGACGGATCAGAACCGGGCTTCAGCCTCGGAAAATGGGGGCTGCCCGTCAACATCCTGGCCGTGCTGTGGGGCGGTGCCATGACGCTGAACCTGGTGTGGCCGCGGCCGGAGATTTACAACTCGGTGCCGCCGTTCGAGTGGTACCTGCAATGGGGCGGTGTGATCTTTGTTGGCACAGTCATCATCGGCGGCACGCTGCTTTACCGCCTGCGCATCAGGCACAAGACCGGAGTCCTGGCCGAACACGCAGCCGTCGCTACGCCTTCGGATCCGGAGCCGGACCCGGCCTTGGTGGTAGCTCAGAAATCGTGACCCACGCCCGGGCGGTCTCAGACAAACGCAGATTTACCCGTTACCGCCCGGGCCACGATCATGGAATTGATCTCGTAGCTGCCCTCGTAGGTGTAGAGAATCTCGGCGTCACCGAAGAGCTTGCCCATCTCGTAATCCGTGGTGATCCCGTTCCCGCCCAGGAGGGAGCGTCCCATCGCCACGGATGAGCGCGCCAGCCGGGTGGTGGTGGCCTTGCACATGGCAGCCTGCACCATTTCGAGCTTCCCGGCCTGCTGGATCCGCGCGAGTTCCACCATCATGGACAGCGATGCGTTGGCATTACCCAGAATGTCGGCGAGCTGCTGCTGGACCAGCTGGAAGCGAGCCAGTTCCTTGCCGAACTGATGACGCTCCAAGGCGTAGGACCGGGCGATATCAAAGGCAGCCAACTGGATACCCGCAGCCTGCCACCCAACCCAGGCCCGGGAATCCCGCAACAAGTCATTGGCCCGTGAGAACTCGGTTGCTCCGGGCAGCAGGTTTTCCGCCGGAATGCGGACATCGTCCAGCACGATGTCCGCATTTTGCATGATGCGGAGTCCGATCTTGTTGGAGATCTTGGTGGCCGAGTAGCCGGGGCGGTCCGTCTCCACGATGAAGCCCTTGATCTGCCCATCGGATTCGTCACGAGCCCAGACCAACGCGAAGTCGGCAATCGTGCCGGCCCCAATCCAGCGCTTGGCACCGCTGATGACCCATTCGCCGCCGTCGCGCCGCGCCGTCGTCGAGAGCCCTCCGGCGATGTCGGAACCGTGGTCCGGTTCGGTCAGGGCGAAGGCGCCAAGCTGCGTCAAGGCCTCCAGTCCAGGCAACCAGCGGCGCTTCTGCTCGGGAGACCCAAGCTCGTCAATCATGCCAACGATGAGTTCGTTATGGATGCCCACCAGGGCCGATAGAGACACGTCGGCCCGGGCAATCTCGGTGTACATGAGGCCTTTGAACAACTTGGAGGAGCCGTCCGTCTGCAACCCGCCGAGTCCCAACTTGGCCATATCGGCCAGCAGCCCGAACGGGAACTCTTCCCGGTTCCAGTAGTCAATGCTTGCTGCCCGGATCCGTGTTTGCAGGAACTCCCGGATTTCGAGGTATCGCGCACGCTCTCCCGCCGGAAGCAGGTCTATGACGTGCATCAGGTCCGCCTCCGGGTAAGGAGGGAGGACGTGTTCTGTCGCCGCACCACTGGTAACGGTGCCGGCAGCTTTGTCGTCGAGCATCAGACCCCTTCGTCATGTCCCGCACAGGCTCTTCCAAACCCTTGGATGTCCTAGTATATTGCAAGGTGATGTGGATCACTAGGCGGGATGCTGTGGCAACGGTGCCGGGCACTCCGAAAGCGAAAGGCGGACTATGACAGTCACAGACGACTTCCGTGCGGCCCGCGACCGGCTGCTGGAGCTGCGCGAGGACTACAAGCAGGCACACGCCGAATTCCAGTGGCCACGCTTCGAGGAATTCAACTTCGCCCTCGACTGGTTCGACCAGATCGCCGCGGACCGGACCAAGGGCAACAAGCCCGCGCTGGTCATCGTGGAACAGGACGGCAGCTCCACCCGCCGAACCTTCAAGGACCTCTCGCAACGGTCATCCCAGCTGGCCAACTGGCTGCGGGATCAGGGAGTCAAGCGCGGCGACCACATGATCATCATGCTCGGCAACCAAGTGGAACTCTGGGAACTCATGTTGGCCGGCATCAAGCTGGGCATCGTCATGATTCCCACCACCACCCTCATGGGTGCCCGCGATCTCCAGGACCGGGTGGAACGCGGCGGGGCCAACTGGGTTGCCGTCGGAAACGCCAACATCGGCAAGTTCGCGGCGGTGGAGGGTGACTACACGCTGATCGAGATCGGTGCGGAGCGCACCAATGCGAACGCTAAACAGTACGCGGATTCGTACGACGCCGGCACGGACTTCACGCCCGACGCAACCACCAAGGCAGACGAGACCCTGCTCCTCTACTTCACCTCCGGCACCACGTCCCGCGCCAAGCTGGTGGAGCACACTCACACGTCATACCCCGTGGGCCATCTGTCCACGATGTACTGGATCGGCCTTGAACCCGGCGACGTACACCTGAACGTGGCGTCGCCTGGTTGGGCCAAGCACGCGTGGTCCAACGTCTTTACGCCCTGGATCGCCGAGGCCTGCGTCTTCATTTACAACTACGAACGCTTCGACGCCGCCGCCCTCATGGACCAGATGGGCCGCGAAGGCGTCACCAGTTTCTGCGCTCCGCCCACGGTGTGGCGCATGCTCATCCAGGCCGACCTTACCCAGCTCACTACCCCTCCGCTGAAGGTCGTCTCGGCCGGCGAACCCCTCAACGCCGAGGTCATTGGCCAGGTGGAGGAAGCCTGGGGCGTCACCATCCGCGACGGTTTCGGGCAAACAGAATCCACCGTCCAGATCGCCAACACACCGGCCCAGCCGGTGAAGATCGGCTCCATGGGCAGGCCACTCCCCGGATACGACGTTGTCCTGGTGGATCCAAACACCGGGAAGGAAGCCGACGACGGCGAACTCTGCTTGCGTCTGGACCCCCGGCCCGTGGGGCTCATGAAGAGCTACTTCGGAGACGCAGCCAAAACGGCCGAGGCCTTCCGCGACGGCTACTATCACACCGGCGACATGGCCAGCCGGGACGCCGAGGGCGTGATCACTTATGTAGGCCGGGACGATGACGTCTTCAAGTCCTCCGACTACCGTTTGTCCCCGTTCGAACTCGAAAGCGTGCTGATCGAACATCCCGCAGTGGCGGAGGCCGCCGTCGTACCCTCGCCTGATGCCGTGAAGCTCTCGGTGCCCAAAGCGTTTGTGGTGCTGGCTGCCGGCTACCAACCCGGGCCGGCGGTCGCGGAGGACATCCTTAGGTATTGCCGCGAGCATCTGGCGCCGTTCAAACGGATTCGCCGGCTCGAATTCGGTGAGCTGCCCAAGACCATCTCAGGCAAGATCCGGCGAGTTGAACTGCGCGGGACAGAGGTTGCCCGGCATGGCGATGGCCCGCTGCCCGCCGGTTTGGGCGTCGAATACACCGAGGAAGAGTTCCCGAATCTGAAAGACTAGCCACCCGGGACATCAGGCCAACCAAGCAACCGAAGGAGGCCCATGGGCACCCCACTCCCCCGCGACCCCATCGCCGACGCCCAGCGTAACTGGGAACGGCATGGCTGGGGCGACGTCGCGGCGCCCATGGCCGCCATCACCGCGATCATGCGCACCCAGCAGATCCTGCTGGCGCGCATCGAAACGGTGCTCAAACCGTTTGGGCTGACTTTCGCACGCTACGAACTCCTGGCGCTGCTGAGTTTCGCCCGCAGCGGCGCGCTGCCCATGAACAAAGCCAGCGCGCTCCTGCAGGTCCATCCCACTTCGGTGACCAACGCCGTCGACCGCTTGGAGAAAGCCGCCCTGGTGGCGCGTTCCCCGCATCCAACAGACGGACGCACCACCCTGATCGAGCTCACCGCCGAGGGCCGCACCCTCGCGAAGAAAGCGACGGCGGCCCTCAACGCCGAGGTTTTCGGCAAGTCAGGTTTCGGGCCCGACGACGTCGATCACCTCATCCGCGTCCTGGGCACCTTCCGCAGGGACGCCGGAGACTTCGAAGACTAAGGCGCTGAACGGGCTTTTCTACGTGTCCGGGGTTTCTACGTTCTGGAAGGCTGATGCCCGGGCAGGCGTGGCGCTTTCGATTGGTAAGTATGCCCAGTGGGCGTACGGATTTCCACGGTGTGCACGTCGGCATGCACAGCACGGGTGCTCCACCGAGGGGATTCCTTCGTGTGGTTGCATGCTTCGCATAGTCCTGCGCCATTAGCGAGGTTTGTTTGCCCACCGGAACGCCACGGAACCACATGGTCAATATGCCGTATGGGCGCATCGCAATACGGCGTCCGGCAGGTGTCGTCACGGGTTTCGATGAAGCGCCGGAGCCCACCAGCGAAGACCCGGGCCTTGGAGTCGGCGGCAAGGAGTTCTCCCGTGGTTGGAGCCGTGTAGAGCCGGCGAAGCCAGACAGTGAGCTCTGTCTTCGGCACTGCCGCGTGACCTTGACCGGTTTGCCCTGTTCCGAGCAGTTCCCTTCCCCATTCAGCGGGGACGATTCCATAGCCCTTGAGCCGGGCTGGTTCACTGTCACCTTGGAACAGGGTGCGGTCAGTCATAACGAGGTCCAGGTTGACTCCCGTAATCCCGCCCGGGGTACCGGTGATGCGTTCGACGAGGGTATCGGCCATGGCTTGACCGCGGTTCCGGCCATCGCCGCTGGAACGGGCTGAATCTGCGGCCCGGGTCAGCGCCGCGTAGACCGCCACTCCCTGGGCAACGGGAAGGAGGGCCGTCAGGTAGGTCATGGTGTCCGGCGCCGGACGCAGGCTCACTGTCCTCTCGGTTGCAGCGCGGCTGGCACGCCCGGCCACTGACCGGGGATCCCTCCGATATGCGGCAGCTTTCGCCGCGGCCACGATCGCTTTGTCGCCCTTCCCGGCAAAGGTCCCTGTGTCGGGGGCGAGCTCCTCGTCGACAGCGGCACGGTCCTCAACAGACAGGCACGCGGTTTCTTTCACCAGCAGCGTGGCACGCCACTCATTCAGCTGCCCGGACTGCAGCGCTGCCAAGGTGTGCGGCATCTCGATCACGAGGGCCTTCGCCAAACCAAGCAACCGGGAGCCGCGGTTCGGTGATTCCCTCCTTGCCAGCGCCACTTGGGCTCCTACGCCCTGGCCGCGCTCCGAGGAAGGGACCCCTGCCTCGGCCTGCTCCTGACGTTGAGCCAGATCAAAAGCCACAGCAACCCGCGCCTGCAAAGCGGTGATCGCCGATTTCATCTCCTCCAGGGCCCGCAACTGCTCGATCAGGCCCCCACTAACGGTGCTGGCTGTACCCCTGCCTGGCTGAACGGAATCCACAACGACGGGAGCGCGCCCGAGCGCCACTGCTGTGCCCGTATGCCTCTCCCCAATTCGTTCCATTCCCCTACTCTGGCAGCAGGCACTGACAATATAAGGTCAGCGATCCCATAGCCTTTGCGCAGCGAGGGAGTCCCTCGGAGGACCTCCCTCAAGCGGGACTCCCTCCCCCGCTGTGAACCTGATGTTCTGGATCCATGACCACAACCTTTCCCACCGCCAAGACCCGGCGTCTGCCGTTGGTGGCCTACGTCCTGGCAGCCGGAGTGTTCCTCATGGGGACCACGGAGTTCATTGTTGCCGGCATCCTGCCGGAAATCGCCACTGACCTCGGCACGTCCGTAGCCGGTGCGGGCCTCATGATCACGATCTTCGCGGTGGGGATGATCGTGGGTACCCCTACAGTGTCCATCCTGACTCTTAAGCTGCCACGCCGCCTGACTCTGAGTCTCGCATTGGTGGTCTTCGCGGTGGGTCATGTGATTGTGGCGCTTTCCTCGAACTTGACGATCATTCTTGGCGCGCGTTTCCTCACGGCGTTGGCGACAGGCGCTTTTTGGGCGGTAGCCGCCGTCGTGGGTGCCAAAGCGGCAGGCGCTGCGGCAGCTTCGCGGGCGCTGGGGGTGGTGTTGGGCGGCGGGATGCTTGCCAATGTGGTGGGTGTTCCCCTTGGGGCGTTTGCCGGTCAGGTGATTGGCTGGCGGGGACCGTTCTGGATACTCGCTTGCCTGGCCCTGGTGGGTGCAGTTGCCGTGTACCGGTTGGTTGCCGAGGATCCTGTTTCGGGACCCACCCCGTCGGTGCGTGCTGAGCTGGCGAGTATGCGGGACTCGAGGGTATGGCTTGTCCTGGCGGGCTGCGCGATGGTGTGCGGATCTTCCTTGGCTGCCTACACCTTCATCTCTCCGCTGCTCACCGAGAACACCGGGCTTGCCGCAGCCGCGGTTCCGCTGGTGCTGATGGCGTACGGTGTCGGGGCGTTCATCGGCTCCACCCTGGGTGGCCACTTCGGTTCCCACCGCCCATACCCGGCACTGTTCATCTCAGCAGGCATGACATTCCTGGTTCTCGGCGCTCTCTTCCTGTTCTCCCACTTTGCGGTGGTCGCAGTGGTCCTGATCTTCCTGCTGGGCCTCTTCGGGATGGCAACGAACCCGATATTGATCGGCAAGGCCGTGAGCTATGCCGGGCAAGCTCCAACCCTGGCCTCGGCGCTCAGCACTTCGGCGTTCAATCTGGGCACGGCAGTGGGTTCCTGGATGGCCGGCTTCGCATTGGAGTCCGCGCTGGGAGCCAGCGGTCCGGTGCTGGTGGGTGCGGGAGTAGCTGCGCTCTACTTCCTGCCGCTCCTGGTGTTGTTTCGGAAGGACCGGCGGGAACGTCGGCCGGAAGAAGAGCGCTGATCTCCCCATGGACCTCAACCGCGGAGGGTCTCCTGGGCCCGGTGTCTTGACAGAGACGCCTCGGAATTCGTGTCCATATTGAGGGTGGTTCTTGCCCGAAGTGAAGCAAAGGCTGCCTGTTCCCCCGTCGGCATTTCCGCCGAGAGCAACTCAATGGTGGGGACAAAGTCCCCCATCGTGGAGTTGACTGTTATATGGCGGATTTCTTCAACGAGGACGGTTGTATGAGGATTGGAGAATTATCCACGAGGACTGGCGTCAGCGTCAGGTCGCTGCGTTATTACGAACAGCAGCTCTTGGTTGAGCCGCAGCGGACTTCGGCGGGCCACCGCATTTACTCGTTCGAAGACGAGCATCTTGTGCTTCAGATCCAAGACTTATTTGAAGCTGGTTTTTGCAGCTCCGTAATTCGCACGCTGCTTCCTGCCTTGCTCAATCCCGAGAGAAACCGTGAAATGATCCTAGCGGCCGTGACAGCTGCGCGGGCGCGGCTGGAGAGCGAGAAAGAAACCGTCGAAGCCGAACTTCGGCAGCTGAAACGGCTAGGAGATCGCTACGGACTTGCACCTGACACGCATGTCACCCTCCAAGATGATGGACATGAACCTTCCACAGCCGCCCAGACAGTTGCGTTTGATCATCGAAACAGACGACTTCGATAGCGCCCTACATTTTTACCGTGACGTCCTTGGGCTTACGGAACAGCCTGCTTTCGCAACCGACGGTGAGGATCGAGTGGCAATACTGAACGTCGCCGCGGCGACGATTGAGCTCGCCACACGCACACACATTCACAACATCGACGCTATCGAGAACGCACCATCTGTCGAAGGGCCTACTGCCCGAATCGCCCTTGAGGTGGACAACACCGAAGTCGCAATGACCTCCGCCGAAGAGTTTGGATTGAAGGTGCTCGCACCTGCAATCAGAACTCCCTTCGAGACCATTAACGGAAGAGTTCAAGGTCCTGCTGGCTGGCAACTGACCTTCTTCCAAGAACTTGAAACTCTGCAAGAACGGACCCAGAGGAAGGGCTTCACCACTGATGCCCATCGGTCCCGGTAAGGTTCCTCTGAAGCTGCACGCCTTGCCGGCGGGAGCGTAGGTGAAGACGCAGCAGCCGTCCGGCAGTCAGCTGTCCGCGACGGTCCTTTCGGGTGCAAGCTGGACACCGTATTCGCTGGCCGCCCACGATGCCAACAGCTGGAGACGCTCGGCCGACGGCGATCCGGGTTCCGCAGCGTAGATGGTCAGCGTCAGCCCGGGTTCTGCGGCCATTTCCAGGCCCTCGAAGGCGAGAGTCATCTCACCGACGATCGGATGGTTGAACGTCTTGAACCCCGTGCCGTGGTGGCGGACGTTGTGCGCACCCCAGCGGGTGCGGAACTCCTCGCTGCGGGTGCTGAGTTCACCAATGAGATCGTGAAGCTCTTTGTTGTGCGGGTCCCTGCCGGCTTCAGTACGCAGGATGGAAACCGTCACCTCGGCGAAGGCGTCCCAGTCCGGGTAGAACTCATGCGCACGATCGTCCAGGAAGGTGAAGCGGGCAATGTTGGGTGCCTGGCCCGGCATGTCGTAACAGTCGTTGTAGAACGCCCGGGCCAACGGATTAACCGCCAGTAGATCCATCCGGCCATTGCGGACGAACGCGGGTCCGGCCGTGACAGCATCCAAGGCCCACTGCAGGCTCTGGTGGGGCACATAGGATTTCGAGTTCCGGCGTCGCGGCGGTCGGGCAACTGGACTCGCTGCATGGGCCAAATCAAAGAGGTGGGCGCGCTCGGCATCATCCAGATTCAGCGCCCTGGCGAGGCTCTCGAGCACTTGCGGCGAAGCGCCACTGATGGCGCCGCGCTCCAGGCGGGTGTAGTACTCGACGCTCAGCCCGGCAAGCGTGGCCACCTCGCTCCGACGCAAACCTTTGACGCGTCGATTCGAACCGGCTGGCAGCCCCACCTGCCCGGGTGCCACCTGGGCGCGCCGGGAGATCAGGAATTCGCGTACTTCTGCCCGATTGTCCATACCTTCACACTAGTTCCGGGCCGCAGCGGGAGGGAGTCCCTTTGAGGGCCCCCAACGGCTTACGTCGGCTCGGCCTTCCGGCGCGACACCAACACGGGACTATGGGCATGGTGAAGCACAGCGTGGGCTGTGGACCCAATGGTGCCCTTGATGAGTCCATGCCCCTTGGTCCCCACCACCGTTAGGCGTGCTCCTTGCGAGGCTTTGACCACCGCCCGTGAGAAGGAAGCATCCACCAGCAACTCTCCGGCCACCGTGATCCCGGGTGCTTTGTGGCGGGCCTGGCTCAGCACCGAGTCAAGCATCGCTTCAGCGTCCGGGTAAGCCTCCACTGGCTCCCGCAACCGCCGGTAGCCATCGGGTTCGTGCAGTACGTGAACGATCATGAGTTCGGCACCCGTTGCTGCCGCGAAAAGACAGGCATCCTCAAGGGCTGCCGGTGACCCTGAGTCATCGATGGCAAGCAGCACCCGGCCCTCCGGATGGTCATCCGAGCGGATCACTGCCACCGGGCACTCTGCCGTTGCGGCCATTTCCAGGCTCACTGACCCCACCAGCAGCCCCATGAACCCGCCCAGGCCCCGGCTTCCGAGCACCAACATCACAGCGCCAACCGAAACGTGGGCGAGATGATCGCGGGGCATTCCGTGAAGCAACGTGGTGCGGACTTCCAGATCGGGGACGGTCTCTTTTGCGAGCGCCAGACCCTCTTCCAGGACTTTCTGGGCCGCACGTTCCAGGCCGCTGTCGGCCACACCGGGAACAGGCCCCCTGTTATGGGACAGCAGGACCCACAGGGAGCAGTGAACAATCTGCAGGGAACAGCCCCTCAGGACCGCGTGGCGGGCTGCCCATTGGACGGCACGCTTCGCTTCTTCGGATCCGTCATAGCCAACCACGATCGTGCGGGTTTCCGTCATGGCCAGAGCCTACGCCGGCGCGGGAAGCGGCACCATAGCGTAACGCCCGCCGCCAAAACCCAGTACGCTGCTAGGCTCCGATGCTGACACTTCAGGAGGAAACACCGTGGGCTTTGCCGAAGAACTCAGGAACCAGTCCGCCGGGGATTGGGACGCCGCCGTCAACCATCCGTTCGTGGACCAACTGCTGGACGGGTCCCTCCCGGACGAGGACCTGAGCCACTACCTCGTGCAGGATTACCAGTTCTGCGACGCGTTCACCGCCCTCCTGGGCCAGGCCGTGGCGTCGGCTCCCTTGCTGCCTTCGCGGCTGGTGTTCGCTGGAGTCCTCGGCGCTTTTGCTTCGGACGAGAACACGTATTTCCAGGATTGCTTTAGTGAACTGGACGTTCCGGAAACGGACAGGACAACACCAGCCCTCGGACAGGCCACCCGCGATTTCGATGCCCTTATGCGCAGCGCCCTCGCCACCCGTTCCTACCCGGATGTCCTGGCCGTGCTGCTGGTTGCCGAGTGGCTCTACGGCGACTGGGCAGCCCGCGCAGGCAATCCTGACAGCTGGCCCGCAGAACCCAAGCACGCCGAGTGGATCCGTCTCCACAACAACCCTGAGTACAACGCGTGGGTGGCGTGGTTGCGCGACGAGTTCGACGCCGTCGAACCTTCATCGCCGCAAAAGCGGCAACGCGTGGCTGCGACGTTTGCGGAAGCAGTCCGGCTGGAGCGGGCGTTCTTCGACGCGGCGCTTGTCAGCGCAGCTATCCGCTAGGGCTGCTTCCGCAGGGTGTAGCTGAGCTCCACCAGGCCTTGGTCGTAACTGTTCACGTCCACGAGTTTCAACAGCGCGGGGTCGTGTCCGGCGGGGAAGACACCCCGGCCGGCGCCCTGCCCCACCGGCATGACCACCAACCGGACCGCGTCAACCTCGCCTGCCGCGAAGAACGTCTCACCGAGGGACAAGCTCCCCCACAGAACAATGTCCTTGGTGGACTCGCGCTTGATGCGGCGGATCGCTTCGATCGCATCGCCGGATTCAATGGTCGACGGCGGGAAGTCACCCCACGGGGCTTCCTTCAGTTGGCGGGAAAACACGTGGCGGCGCAAGCCATTCAGGGCTGGCGCGATGATCTCGCCCTCCGACGCGGGCGTCGGCCAGAACTCCACGAAGTATCTGTAGGTGTTGGCACCCAGAACCATGGCTTCAACGCTGCCGAGCCATTCGAGTTGGGCGCGATCGAACTCGGCTGTTCCACCCTCCAGCAACTCATAGGCCTTGAACTCGTTGTTGGTGTCGGCGGCGAATCCGTCGGCGGTAACAAAATCCTGGACGATCAACTGTCCCATGACTCACTCCTCGAATGCGGTGATGGCCCGCAGGAGCCTACGCCGCGAAGTATGAGTGGACAACCCTTCTGCGGTTCTCCTGCTCAGCGGACCTGTGTTCATCGGACCCGCGGCAGGCCTCGGGAGTTCCGGCCAGGTTCGTCCAGTGCCAGCTGTCAGGGCAGTCATCGTTGTCGCAGAATTGCCACGTCATGAATTTTCCTCGTGTCCGTCTGTTCGTGTCCCTTAACAGGAGGCGCGATCAGCCGAATCGTGACGTGGGATGGAGCGTGAGCTGCGCCCTACTGGGTTGCGGAAGTAACAGCGAAGATCAGCGCCGAGCCCAAGGACAGGAGACCGATGCCGTAACCCACAGCCAAAGCGGCAATGGCGAATCCGCGTCCCCGTTCGCCGCGCTGCTGAATCTGGTTCAAGGCCACGTGTCCTGCCCCAACGACGAAGACCGCGATGACGGCCATGCCCGCGAAGAACAGCCCCACGAGGGCAACGACTGCCATTGCGGCGGCTACGAGGGCCTGCCGGTTGATCGGCTGGGTGGAAGCTTCAGTGTGGTTAGCCTGAACGATCTCCGTTGACATGTTCTCTCCCCATTTGTAAGTGCACCGAGTCTATCCCCGCCGCACCCGAAAACACGCGCGAATTACCGGTGTTTGAACTCCGGTTGGCGCTTCTCGCTGAACGCCGCCATGCCTTCCTTCTGGTCCTCGGTAGCGAAGAGCGAGTGGAACACCCTCCGTTCGAAGACAACCCCTTGGGACAGTCCCATCTCGAAGGCCGCGTTCACTGCTTCCTTGGCCACCATGGCGGCGGGCTTGGACTTTGACGCGATGACTTCTGCTGCCTTGATTGCTTCGTCGATGACCTCAGCAGCGGGAACCACCCTGGAGACCAAGCCGGAGCGTTCGGCTTCGTCCGCGTCCATGAACCGGCCCGTCAGGAGCATGTCCATCGCCTTCGCCTTGCCCACGGCGCGGGTCAACCGCTGCGAACCGCCCATGCCCGGGATCACGCCCAGGTTGATCTCCGGCTGGCCGAACTTGGCGTTATCCCCGGCGATGATGAAATCGGCCATCATGGCCAGTTCGCAGCCGCCACCCAGGGCAAAACCGGAAACCGCAGCAATAACGGGAATACGGAGGCGTGTGAGGTCCTCCCACCGACGGAACCAGTCTGCCGCGTACATGTCCATGTAGCTGTTGGAGGACATTTCCTTGATGTCGGCCCCGGCAGCGAACGCCTTGGCGGAGCCCGTGATCACCACGGCCCCCACCTCCGGGTCGGTGTCCATGGCCGTCACAGCATCCACGAGTTCATTCATGAGTGCCGTGTTCAGCGCATTCAGCGCTTCCGGCCGGTTCAGTGTCACCAGCCCAACGCGGCCCCGACGTTCCACCACGATGTTCTGGTACTGCTCCGTCATGCTCTCCCTCTCGTCAAAAACCTCATGTACACAGCTCAACCTCTCACACGGACTTGTCGCGGATGTCCGTGATGATGCCCGAGAAATCCCTGCCGGCACCCTCGCCGGCGGCAAAAGCATCGTAAATACGCGACGCCAGCGGTCCCATTTCCGCCGCAACACCAGTGCTTTCCAAGGCGTTGAGTGCCAGGCGCAGGTCCTTGGCCATCAGGGCACCGGCGAAACCCGGCTGGTAGTCGCGGTTGGCGGGACTGGTGGGCACCGGGCCCGGGACGGGACAGTTGGTGGTCAGCGCCCAGCACTGCCCGGAGGCATTGGAGGCGACGTCGAACAACGCCTGATGCGTCAGCCCGAGCTTCTCGCCGAGCACGAAGGCCTCCGCAACGGCAATCATGGACACACCCAGGATCATGTTGTTGCAGACCTTCGCAGCCTGGCCGGCCCCGTGGTCACCGCAATGGACTATCCGCTTTCCCATGAGTTCGAGGATGGGCTTGACGGTCTCAAAGTCCTCCGGCAAGGCGCCCACCATGAAGGTCAAGGTGCCCGCTTCGGCTCCCACCACACCGCCGGAAACCGGGGCGTCCACGGACCGGTGCCCGGCTTCCACAGCGATCGCCGCGGCTTCCCGTGCCTCGTCCACGTTGATGGTGGAGCAGTCCAGGAACAGGGTGTTCGGCCCGGCGACGCTCAACAGCCCTGGCCCGTCCACTCCGCGATAGGCGTCCAGTACATGCTTGCCGCTGGGCAGCATGGTCAACACCACGGCAGCCTCCGCCGCAGCCTCATGTGCCGTGGAAGCCATAAGAATCCCGTGGGCCAACGCTGCTTCAACCGCCGCGGGAACGGGGTCGTAGCCAACAACGTCGTGTCCGGCTTTGATCAGGTTCGCCGCCATGGGTCCACCCATGTGGCCGAGACCGAGGAAAGCGATGAGTCCCATTGCCGGGGCTGGGATATCTGACATGGCTGCGTTCTCCGTCATGCTCGTCTCCTTCAATTCGACTGGACTGGACTGGCTGCAAGCCCCAGCTCACGGTCGCCCAGCGTCGCAAAGTAACCCTCGACGTCGGACGGCTGCACTTCTGCGAGCGTGGCCGGTTTCCATTGGGGGTTGCGGTCCTTGTCCACCACCTGCGCGCGAATCCCCTCGCGGAAGTCAGGCCCGGCCAGGCACCGCAGCCCAACACGGTATTCCTGGTCCAGCGCTTCCTCGAGGGAAAGCCCCCGGACCCTCCGCAGCGACTCCAGAGCGACTTTCACCGAGGTGGGCGATTTCGCCTCTATGGTGTCAGCGGCAGCAACAGCCTCGGCGGAACCGGAACGAAGGCTCCGCACGATTTCCTCGGCATCGTCGTGTGCGTAGGCGGCGTCGATCCACTCCTGCTGTCCCGCCAGCGCCGAGTCCGGCGCCGCTTGGGCATAGCGCTCGACGGCGGCCTCCGCCGTCGAGCTTTCCAACGCTTCAGCCAGCGCCGGGAGGCTTTCGGACGGCACGAAGCGGTCCGCGAGTCCGAGGAACAGGGCGTCCGCGCCGGACAGGTGGGCGCCCGTCAATGCAGCGTGGGTTCCTGCCTCGCCCGGGGAACGGGACAGCAACAGGGTGCCGCCGACGTCGGGCACGAAACCGATGGTGGTTTCCGGCATCCCGGTGCGGGTCCGCTCAGTGACGACACGGACCGAGCCGTGGGCCGAGACGCCAACGCCCCCTCCCAGGACCAGCCCATCCATGAAGGCCACGTAGGGCTTGGGGTACTGCGAAATGAGCAGGTTCAACCGGTACTCATCCGCCCAGAATTCGGCCGTCTCCGTGCCGCCGTGCAACATGTCCTTATAGATGGCTACGATGTCGCCGCCGGCGCATAGCCCGCGGTCCCCGGCGCCGCGCACCAAGACCGTGGCAATCGCGTCGTCGTCCGTCCAGGCGGTCAACTGCCGGAGCATGGCTTTCACCATGCCGGCATTCAATGCATTGACTGCCTTGGGGCGGTTGAGCGTCACGATGCCAAGGTGGCCGCGGCGTTCGAAGAGGACCTCGTCTTCTGTCTCCCCAGCCCCCATCAGCTGCCTGCCGGCATGATGAAGCTGGCGCCCTGGCGGATGCCGGAGGGCCACCGCGACGTCACGGTCTTGGTCTTGGTGTAGAAGCGGAAGGCGTCGGCGCCGTGCTGGTTCAGGTCGCCGAAGCCGGACGCCTTCCAACCGCCGAACGTGTAGTAGGCGATCGGGACGGGGATGGGCACGTTGATGCCCACCATGCCCACCTCGACGCGGCTGGCGAAGTCGCGGGCGGAGTCGCCGTCGCGGGTGAAAATTGCGACGCCGTTACCGAACTCGTGCTCGCTGCAGAGCCTGAGCGCTTCGTCGTAGTCAGTTGCGCGGAGCACGCTGAGGACGGGGCCGAAGATCTCTTCCTTGTAGATCTTCATGTCCTTGGTGACGTTGTCGAACAGCGTGGGGCCAACCCAGAACCCGCCGTCGTAGCCGTCGACCGTGAGGCCGCGACCATCAGTGACCAACGTTGCGCCTTCGTCCACGCCGGACTGGATGTAGCCCTCGATCCGTTCCTTCGCGGATGCTGCCACCACGGGCCCGAAGTCGGAGTCCTTGTCCAGGCTGTGGCCCACCTTCAGGTCCTTGACGCGTTCGGTCAGCTTGGCCACCAAGGCGTCGGCCGTTTCCTGGCCAACGGGCACCGCCACGGAGATGGCCATGCAGCGTTCGCCTGCGGAACCGTACCCGGCACCGATCAGGGCGTCGGCAGCCATGTCGAGGTCGGCGTCGGGCATGATCACCATGTGGTTCTTCGCCCCACCAAAGCACTGCGCGCGCTTGCCGTGCGCTGCTGCGGTGGCATAGATGTACTGGGCGATGGGCGTGGAGCCCACAAAGCCGATGGCCTTGACGCTCGGGTCTTCAAGCAGCGCATCCACGGCTTCCTTGTCACCGTTGATGACGTTGAAGACACCGTTCGGCACGCCGGCTTCGCTGTAGAGCTCGGCGAGGCGCAACGGAACAGAGGGGTCCCGTTCCGAGGGCTTCAGGATGAAGGCATTGCCGGCCGCGAGCGCCGGGCCGGACTTCCACAACGGGATCATGGCCGGGAAGTTGAATGGCGTGATGCCTGCGACGACACCCAAGGGCTGGCGCAGCGAGTGGACGTCGATCCCCTGGCCGGCGTTGTCCGAGAACTCGCCCTTGAGCAGGTGCGGGGCACCCGCGGAGAATTCAACGACTTCGATGCCGCGCTGGATGTCTCCTTTGGCATCAGCAAAGGTTTTGCCGTGTTCGGAGGACAGGAGCCTGGCGAGTTCGTCCATGTTCTCGTTGACCAGATCCACGAACTTGAGCAGGATGCGTCCCCGGCGCTGCGGGTTCATGGCTGCCCATTCGAGCTGGCCCTTTTCGGCATTTGCGACGGCGTTGCGAACCTCGTCGGCGCTGGCCAGCGGCAGCCGGGCCTGGACTTCGCCCGTGCAGGGATCGTAGACGTCGCTGAAGCGGCCCGATGTGCCATCGATCCTTTGGCCATCTACGTAATGTGAAAGCTCGCGCACCATGGTGGAATGCTCCTTTGCATCGTGAATGACTGCCGTGCCGCTGGGTGCTGGGACCGCTGCGGGGAACGTGACCAACTGTGATCCAGGTCATCTCTGAACCCGAATATACTCGGACTTCCTACTAATTTCCAGAGGGCGGTTTTTCCGCCGCGCTATTGCTTGTGGAGCGGCTAGTGGACTTCCTTCATCCCCTTGTACGCCTCCAGCGCCTCGGCCCTGGTGGTCTTGAGATCCACGATCTCCTCGGCATAGTCGGGCGTGCCGAACTCGGGGATCCAATGGGCGATGTATTTCCCCTGCGGATCGAATTTGGTTCGCTGGGCCTCCGGGTTGAAGATCCTGAAGAACGGGGAGGCGTCAGCCCCGGAGCCCGCCACCCATTGCCAGTTGGCCGGATTCGACGCCGGATCCGCGTCCACCAGGGTGTCCCAGAACCATTGCTCGCCGAGCTGCCAATGAATACCAAGGTTCTTCACCAGGAAACTCGCCGCCACCATGCGCACGCGGTTATGCATCCACCCCGTGTGCCATAGCTGCCGCTGACCGGCGTCCACCATGGGGAACCCGGTACGGCCCTGCTGCCAGGCGCGCAGCTCCTCGGGTGCGGTCTGGTGGCCGGGGTGCTTCCCTTGACTGCCGTTACTTCCCGGCCAGGCCCACGGGAACCTATCGAATTCGGGGCGAAGGTTGGCGGTGGCCAGCTGCGGGTTATGGAAATACTGGTGCCAGCAAAATTCTCGCCACCCCAATTCGGAGGCGTAAATCGACGAGCTCTCCGAGCGTTTGGAACCCAGGGCATGCCACACCTCGAACGGGCTGAGCTCACCCCAGCGCAAGTACGGGGAGAGCCTGCTGCTTCCGTCCGTATCCGGCCGGTTGCGCCCTTCGCTGTATTCGCCCAGCCCGTTGCCCACGAACTCGGCAAGCCGTTGATGGCCTGCAGCCGAACCCGGCGTCCAAGCCTCCGCCAGTCCCGCCGACCAGTCCGGTGTGGTGGGCAGGAGGTGCCATGACTCCAACTGGTCATAGGCGGGCAACTCACCCGTGAACCCATGGCCCTCGCCGGGCGCAGGCAACGGCTCACGGAAGTCCTGCGCGGAGATGGTGCGCCAGAAAGGGGTGAAGACCTTGTACTGCCCGCCGGTCTTGGTGGTCACTTCCCAGGGCTCGTGCAGGAGGGAGGCTTGAAAACTGGACACGTGCAGTCCAAAGTCGCCCGCCCAGGTCTTGATGCCGGCGTCGACCGTTCTCTCTGCGGCGCCGTACCGGCGGTTCCAGTACAGCGCTCCGGCACCAATCGCCGTCGTGGTCTTCTGTACGACGTCGGCCGCGGGTCCGCGCCGCAGCAACAAAGGGATCCCGAGGGCGTCGAGGTCCCCACGGAGCGAGGCCAGCGAATGGTGCAGCCACCAGCGCGCAGCACCACCGTGCGGGCGAATGCCTGGCGATTCTTCGTCAAGGACGTAAAGGGCTACTGCCGCGCCGTCGTCAACAGCTGCGCGCAAGGCCGGGTTGTCGGCGACGCGCAGGTCGTCACGGAACCATACGATGGACGGCTTCACATACTTCCTTTCAACGGACCCGGAAATGGGAACAGCCCACACCCCTATTGAATCCTAGGGGCATGGGCTGGACGCTCACTGTCGAGCGGGTCAGGCGAGTGGGTCAGGCGATGGCAGCCACAGCTTCCTGGCGGATCTCTGAAACCTGTAGATCGGTGGCGGTCTCCGTCCACATGGGAACGGCGTTTATTACGTAGTCCCTCGCGGCAGGTCCCACCATGCTCAGGCCCGGATAGATCCGCCGGCCGTTTTCCTTGATGGGCTTGATGCCTTCGAGGGTCAGGGCAGTTTTGAAAGCGGAATCGGGGATGGGGATCTTGCGCCCGAGAACGCACCAACTGATGTAGAGGCCATAGAAGGTGTCAAAGTCCAGGCCCTTCTCAGTGTCGTCCTCGAACACCACGCAGTCGCGCATGAAGCTGCTGATTTGGGTGTCGGTCATTGCGGGGCCTCCGGCGTCGGAAGAAAAGCGGGCCGCCGGGCTGCATCAGCGAATGTCCTGTCCCCTCACTATAGCCCTCTTCAGCCCGTGAGTAACCGGGAGAAAGATTAACTCTGAGTTTCCAACAGGTCATTCTCTTCGCAAAAGGGCTTGAGAACTGCCCGCCTCTGGTGTCCACACGCTCTCCGGCGTAGCGTCGGTTACATCCTTGCAGCAGGCCGCCCCGCGCAGCGGGCGCCAAGCTCAAGCGATCCGCAAGCTCAGTGGTAAGGAGCATCAAAGTGGCTGGATGGAATGCCGACACCGCAGCGGGGCCGCTGGGAACGGGAACGGTCACGTTGGTGGAAGGCTCATCCTTCTGCATTTCCTCCGCCAACGGAGACATTCACTCCGAACTTCCCCACGGCGTCTTCCACCTGGACACCCGGATACTTTCCCGATGGGAGCTGACCATCAACGGTCAGATGATCGAACCCCTGGCAGCAGAAACCCGGGAGCCTTACCGCGCCCTCTTTGCGGGCCGGGTTCCCCGCTCGGATGGTTACGCGGACAGTCCCCTGTTGGTTGAGAGGTTGCGCGAAGTCGGAGCGGGCATCCTTGAGGAAATCACCATCCGGAACTACTCAAGCCAAGCAGCAGAATGCAGCATCACGTTGACAGTTGAGGCAGACTTCGCGGATCTCTTTGAAGTTAAGGAAGCCCGGATCACGCGTGAATGGAAAGAAACCCGGCGCCTGGAGAACGACTCCCTGGAAATCCGCGGGCAGTGGGAAGGCGTGCGGAAGAGCGTGACAATCCGCGCCGAGGGAGCTGGTGTCGGCGCCAAAGCCTTGGGATTCCGGACAAGTATTCCGCCGTACGGGAAGTGGAGCACACGGGTCAGCGTTGTGCCCGCACTGGACGGACAGTCCATTCCTTTCGCTCACCCGGGCCGCGGCGACATGTCCCCCAGTGACCGGCGTCGGGCAGAGTGGGTGGCCAAGATACCGGTGCTCCAGGTGGGCAACCGTTCCATCGAGCGCACCCTCCGCCGGAGTTACGAGGACCTTGGCGCCCTCAGGATCCAGGACCCGGACCACCCCGACCGTGTGGTTGTGGCCGCGGGAGCGCCGTGGTTCATGACGCTCTTCGGCCGGGACTCCCTCTGGGCTTCAGAAATGGCACTGCCCGTTGATCCTTCCCTGGCCCTGGGTACCCTGCGCACTTTGGCCGACCGCCAAGGGAGCGTGGTGAACACGGCCACGGAAGAGGAACCCGGCAAGATCCTGCACGAGGTGCGGCTGGACGTCAGCAGCGGCCAAGCACTCGGTGGGAAGTCCGCCTACTACGGCAGCGTGGACGCTACCCCGCTGTTCGTCGTAGTCCTGGGCTCGGTGAGCCGCTGGGGCTTTGGCAAGGACACCATTTCCGCGCTGCTCCCCAACGCCGACCGCGCGCTTCAATGGATCAGCGACTACGGCGACCGCGATGGTGACGGCTTCGTGGAATATGGCCGCCCCAACGAGCACGGCCTCATCAACCAAGGATGGAAGGACTCCTGGGACGGCATCAACTTCGCGGACGGCACCATCGCGGAACCACCGCTGGCGCTGTGCGAAGTCCAGGCGTACGTCCACGGCGCTTATGTGGCGCGGGCCTGGATGGCTTACGACGACGGCGACCACGCTTTGGCATCCGAGCTGCGGGAACGCGCGGATCGTCTCAAGCAAAAGTTCAACGATGAGTTTTGGCTCCCGGACAAGGGCTACTACGCCGTTGCCCTGGACCGCGACAAGCGGCCCGTTGATGCGTGCGCTTCCAACATGGGCCATTGCCTTTGGTTTGGCCTGATTGATGACGACAAGGCCCCGTCCGTGGTGGAGCACCTGATGTCTCCAGAGATGTTCAGTGGATGGGGAGTCAGGACACTAGCCAGCACAATGGGCGCCTACAACCCTGCGAGCTACCACAATGGTTCGGTCTGGCCCCATGACAATGCCCTGATCATGTCCGGGCTCCTTCGTTACGGCTTCGTTGAAGAAGCCCAACGCATCGGCACCGCGTTGCTGGAAGCCGCCGAGTACTCCGGCGGTCGGCTCCCCGAACTCTTCTGCGGCTTTGACCGCCAACAGTTCAGGGAGCCCGTGCCGTACCCCACAGCCTGTTCCCCACAGGCATGGGCTGCCACCACTCCCATCCACGTGGTCACCAGCCTGATGCGGTACGACACCCACATCTCCCTTGGCGGCATCTGGCTGGACCCCGTTCTGCCCCGTTCCTTCGGAGACCTCCACATCAGCAACGCCCCCATGGGCGAGGCCCGGATCACTATTGATGCCTCCGGAACGGAGTCCACCGTGCACGGCATACCGGAAGGCCTCACAGTCCACCATGGTCAACGTCCGTGGATGTCAGAGCTTGTGGAGCGGGCGGATCTTCAGAAGCCACCGGAGTAAGCCACCCGAAGACCGCCTGAACTTACTGGATGGCGGCTTTGAGTTCCTTCGCGGCCAGCTCCGGATCGGCGGCGCTGTAGATCGCACTGCCGGCTACTGCGACGTCGGCGCCCGCCAACTGCACGGCCGCAATGGTTGAGACGTTGACGCCACCGGCAACAGAGAACGGAACACGGGCTTCTTCACCGGCGTTGAGCAGTCCACGCAGGTCGTAGCCCGGCTGCGCTTGCTCGTCCAGACCGGCGTGGAACTCGATGAACTTGGCCCCGAGGACGCGGGCTTCCTTGGCGCGGGTGACCTTGTCAGCGACGCCAATCAGGTCCACGACGATGCCCTTGTTGTGGGACTGCGCTGCCTTGACGGCACCGGTGATGGTGGAGTCGTCCGCCGTTCCGAGCACGGACACCAGGTCTGCACCGGCCTTGAAGGCGATCTCGGCTTCCAGTTCACCGGCATCCATGGTCTTCATGTCCGCGAAGACGATCTTGGTGGGGTGTGCTTCCTTGATGGCGGTGACGGCGGAGAGGCCTTCGGCCTTGATCAGCGGCGTGCCCAACTCGATGATGTCCACGTGCTCGGCCACTTTGCCGGCCAGTTCCAGGGCTGCTTCGGTGGTCAGGAGGTCGAGTGCGACTTGCAGTTTCATGGTGTTGGTTCCTTCTTTTGCGGGGTTGGAGGTGGAAAACAAGGGGTTCTATTCGAGGTTGGCGTGGCGCAACCACAGCTGCTCGGCTGGTTCATCCGTGGCCTCCCAGAGAGTGTGGAAGACGGCCTCGGTTACCAGGAAAAGGGACTGTTCGAAGAGGCTGCCGGAGTACTGCCGGGAAACATCGGAGCCGTGATCCGTCTTCTGTGCAGCGGGGATAACCACCACGGAATCGGCGAGGCCGGCCAAGGGAGAAGCGGAGTTGGTAGTGATGGCAGATACCTGGGCCTCGGCGGCGAGGGCGGTTTGAGCTGCCTTCACAACGCCGGACGTAGTACCCGAACCGGAAGCGACCACCAGCAAATCCCCTGCCCGGATGGCAGGCGTTGTGGTCTCGCCGGCAACATGGACTGTCTTGCCAAGGTGCATGAGGCGCATGGCTGCCATCCTCAACACCAACCCGCTCCGGCCGGCTCCAGCCAGGAAAACCCGGTCAGCCTCTCGGATCCTGATGGCCAGATGTGCCACCTGGCCGTAGTCAACGCCGGCTGCTATCTCCGCAAGCTCGCCGAGGATCAGGGAGGCGTTGCCGGCTACGTCGCTGTGGCTGACGGTTGTTGTTGCTTCTGCGGTGACGTTCACTTTCACTCCTCGCGGGTAGGTTCTGCTCCCATCAATGGGCTACGTCCTCATTCTTTCGAGTGAATCGGGTGGGAGTAACGCCAAGAAAGGACGGTTCTGACCATCCTTTTGGGTAGTCAATGCGAAGAGACGCCTCTAGGCTGGTGTTATGTCCCAGCCCACCGATGCCCAGCCGGCGCCGCATGTCAGCATCAAGCCCTCCGGCCACGACCTCCCGTGGCCCCTGCTGGACGCCATTGCGTCCTTGACCACCGCACCCTTGATGCGGATCGCCGAAGAGCTCCGCACCGCCACTCTTCCGTTCCTGGCATCGAGCTCCCTGGTGATCTTCACTGAGGACTGCACGGGTCGCCCGCAGAAGAAAGCCGGAGCGGAGGACATCGTCAGCCGGGTCTCCATTCCGGAACTGGACCGGTTACGTGCCGCGCTGGAAGGTGAAGGACCGTGGCGGGGGCCCGCTGTCATTGGAGGCCAGGAACGGGAAGTCCTGGCCTTCCGCTACGCACCAAGCAACGCCCTGCTGGTCCTTACCGATCCCGCTCCAGCGCCGGCGAACGCGGCTGCGGATACGGACAGTGCAGCCCTACGGATGGTGAACTACTTTTGGCGGCTGGCAGCGGCGCGCATCCAAGAGAAGGTCAGCGACGCGCCGCCGTCGTATCTCCTGGAGTCCCGGGCCGCATCAGCGGAGCGTGTCCGCGTCACCGGCGAGCTGGTGGACCAGCACTCGACAACTTTGGAGACGGTTCTGGCGGCCCTTCGGTCGAACTCCCTGGACGATCACGCTGCCCGCACGCTGGTGACCGACGTGACCGTCAAGGCCTTGGTGGGCCTCCGAACGCTCAACGACCGCACCAGCAATCTCGTGGAAGAGCCTGTTGCCACGGCCTTCGAAAGGCTTCGGGAGGACCTGCGGCCACTCATGCACTTCAGCAACATCGACATCCAGTTCGTCGAGCCGCCCGCCAAGGGAAGGGCCCTGCCCGGCGAGGTGGCCCACGCCGCCAGGGCTGTGGTTCGCGGTTTGGTCCTGGCCATCGCCGAACAGTCCAATGTCCATCGGGTCCGGACACAGTGGGACTGTGATGGCGAGAACCTGCTGATCAACGTCAGGGATGATGGCGGTGGGGAGCTTTCCCCTGCAGCACCCACCCTTGAACGGTTGCTGCAACGTGTGCAGGCCGTGGACGGGACCATGAGCGTGGACATCATGCAGGGATGGGGCGCCGACATCTCCGTGGTCCTGCCTTTGGACCCGCCGCCGACTCCCGCAGGGGATGTCGCTGAGTGGGGCTTGGCTGCCAGGGAACTTGAGGTCCTTCAGTTGCTGGCCGCCGGCCAGCGCAACCGCACTATTGCCACGGACCTTGGCATCAGCGAAAACACTGTCAAGTTCCACCTCCGGAATCTATTCCGGAAGCTGGACGTCCGGTCCCGCACCGAGGCCATTGCGTTGGCCCACAGTGCGGGACTCCGGTAGTCGCCGGCTTTTGACCGGAGCACCCGAATAGCGGCTAGGCGTCGATCACCATGTCAGTCTGCGCGGTGGAACAGCAGGGCAGGAACTTGCCCGCATCGATTTCCCGCGCCCGGATTCCGCCCTGGTGGTTCATGTCGACCTCTCCGGACAGCTTGACCACCTTGCAGGAGCCGCACATGCCCTCCTTGCAGTTCGCGCCGATCCGAACGCCCGCACGCTGGGCCGGACCCAGGATGTGCTCGGTGGGGTCGATCCGCACATTAATGCCGGTGCGCATGAAGGACAGGGTGAGGCTACCCGTGCCGACTGTTTCAAAGCTCGAAGCATCGGGTGGCGCGGCTTCCGCTTCCGCAGCCGAACCGCCGTCGGACGCTTCGGCCACGTCCGGGTCGACGGTTTCCAGCGGCAAACCTGTGGCCTTCAGGGGCCCCTCAGCGTCGTAGCCGGGCTCGTAGAGTCCGAACGCTGCGGGCTGGCTTTCGTAGTAGTCCTCGGCGGAATCGGCGATTTCCTCGGCAATTTCTTCGGCAATGTCCACTGCGAGCGCCAGCTCCGCCTGGTATTCAAGGAGCGTCTGACGATCTCCTGAGAAGAACTCCATGTAAATGGAGGTGTCGTCAACGCCAACCTTCCCCAGGAGCTCGGTGGCGGTATTCAAGTAACCCTCGGGGCCGCAGGCATAGACCTGGCGCCCGTTGGCATCCGGGGCCACTTCATCCAGCATGGCTGCCGTCAGCCTTCCGCTGAGCCCTTCCCACCCCTCGGGTTTGTTGCGGTCGCCCAGTGAGTAGAAGACCCTGATGCGCGAGTCCACGGAGGCGATGTAGGCCAGCTCCTTGTGGAAGGCAAAGCCTCCAGCCTCCGCTCCGTGGTAGAGCACCACGACGTCGGCATGTCCGGGCAGGGAGTGGATGGTCCGGACCATGGACATGATGGGGGTGATGCCTGCGCCGGCGGCCAGGAGGAGATACCGCGCCCGCCGGTCGGCATCGGGCAGGTGGAATGCGCCTACCGGTCCCAGCATCTCCAGCACAGTGCCCGGTTTGACGTTCTGGTGCACCCACGGCGAAACCAGTCCGGCGGGGTCGCGTTTGACGCTGATGTTGAAGGTCCACGGCTCGGTGGGGGAACTGGACAGCGAATAGCTGCGGTCCACCGGGTCCTGGTCCTCGCCGTTCACCGGGAAAGCGACATTGACGTACTGGCCCGCACGGAACGCCAGGGGCGCACCATCGCAGCGGCGGAACACGAAAGTCATCAAGCCGCCCGACTCGGGAACGGTCTCCACGCATTCGGCCATGAACTCCTGGGGATGCCAGGGGCCCAATGCACGGGCAGCCCGGGCCGGCGCCTCGGTGCTGCCCATCACCCTGTTCCAGGGCATCTCAAGACCGCGAATGCGCTGTGGCTCCTGGACTGCCGTCTCGGTGAGGAGTTCAATCATGCCAGGTGCTCCTGGACGCGCTGCACGTACCAGTTGATGAACGCCTCCACCTGGTACTCGCTCTTCATGTACGGGCCGGGCTCGTAGGCGGGGCTGCCGGCGCCGGTCTGGCACAACTCCACGAACGCCTTGTCCTGCAGGTTCGTCTGCTTCCAGGTGTAGGTGAGTTTGTCCAGGTCGTAGTCAACGCCTTCTACGGCATCGTCGGCTACCAGCCAGGTGGTGCGTACAAGCGTCTGGTGTTCGTTGACCGGGAAAACGCCAAACGTGATGACGTGATCGCTCTGGAAGTGGAACCAGCTGTTGGGCTGGAGGTGCATCGAGCAACGGCCAAGGCGGAAGTCCGGCAGGTCACCGAGCAGCTTCTTGGAGAGCCTGCGCCCATCGGCCGAGAACGATTCGCCCTCGCCGTCGAGGGATTCACGTGAGATACGGATTCCGGCGATACGGGTGTCGAGCTCCTCGACCACCTCGTAGGGCAGGCCATAGCGGCGGCAACGCTCCTCGAGCGAGGACTGGGCTTCCTTGTTGCGGTCCCACACTTCTTCGAGGTGCGCCGGGATCAGGCCCTCCGTCAGTCCCCAGGTGGGAAAGAGCGAACAGGCGAGCTCCGGGTGTCCGTCACAGTGGTAGCACTCACGGTTGTTCTCCATGACGAGCTTCCAGTTGCCCTCTTCGATGATGTTCTGCTGGTAGGCCACTTTCGTCTTCGACAGATCGTGGGGCGCCAGGTACGGCTCGAAGATCTTTGAGGTTTCGTCGAAGTCGGTGGGTGGTTCGTTGGCGATGCAGACGAAGATCAGTCCGGCCACTACGCGGCTGTGGGCGCGCTTGAGGCCGAAGCAGCCCTTGTCGAACTTTGTTTCCCCCGGAGCCGAAGCATGGATGAGGTTACCTTCGGGAGAGTAGGTCCAGGAGTGGTAGCCGCAGACCAGGTTTCCCGTTGACCCTGCGGCTTCAGTGAGGACGCGGGCGCCGCGGTGGCGGCAAACGTTGTGCAGGACGTTGACGCCGCCATCGTCGTTGCGCAGCACAATCAGGGAGTAGGGCCCATAGTCGACCGTGATGTAGTCCCCCGGCTCCGGCAGCTCGGCCACGCTGCCGGCAAAAATCCAGTGCTCGCCAAAAATTGCTTCCATGTCGATCTTGAAGATCGTGGGATCGGTGTAGAAGGGAGCATCCAAGGAGTAGCCGGTGCGTCGGAACTCGAACAGGGCGCTGATCTCCGCCAGCTGCTCAGCAGGCAACGACGAAGCGAGTTTTCCGCGTGATTTGAGGGGCGAGTTCACTGGAGCAGTCATGGGTTTCCTCCCGGGAGGCTGGGTAAGTTTGGGGTTCTTGGGGGGCCGCGGATGCATCGTCGCAGGCGGCGTTATCGAAGTCTTCGTAGTACGAGATTAGGGACGTTTGCACTGCAACAAAAGCGCAATATTTAGGAGATAACCATGCGCAATGGGTGCATGATAGGTGCATGATCGATCAGAGGCTCATAACACTGCGGGTGTTCGCCAGATGCGGCACCGTGGGGGCCACTGCCGAGCTCACGGGATACTCCCCCTCCGCCGTCTCAGCGCAGCTGCGCGAACTCCAGCGCGTACTGGGGATGCAACTGTTGACCAAGGATGGCCGGGGCGTGCGTTTGACCGCCACAGGACGCTTTCTGGTGGGGGGATCGGACAAACTTATCGCCGAATGGGAAAGCCTGCGCGCCGCGGCAATGGAGGCCGGCGACCAGGTGCAGTCCCATTTTGGCCTGGGCGGATTCTCGACGGCGGCCGCCCAGTTGCTCGCGCCGCTCGCCGCCACGCTGCGATCCACCCGCCCCCAGCTGGAGGTACAGGTCCTGGAGGCAAATCCGTCTCGGTGCTTCGACCTGCTTGTTGCAGAGCGGATCGATCTGGCAGTCATTGTTGCCATGCAGTCCGATACCTACGGCGAGGACGACCCCCGCTTCGAGCAGACGGTCCTGCTCGACGATCCACTGGACGTGATCATTCCCGCCGACCATCCCTTGGCTTCACGGCAAACGGTGACACTCGAAGAGCTGGCGTCGGAACCCTGGATCACGGAGGCGGCCGGGTCCACCTACCACTCGTTGTTCACGGCGGCGTTCACGGCAGTGGGGGTAACACCGCGGATTGCCCACGAAGCCGTTGAGTGGGAAACCCAAATCGCTTTTGTGGGCGCTGGACTGGGCGTTGGCCTGTTGCCCCGGCTGGCGCCGCTGCACAGCGCTGAGAATGTGGTGCGGCTACGCATTACGGGCAAGGGGAAACCCGCGCGCCGCATCGTGGCAGCAGTCCGCAGGGGCAGCATTGCCTCGCCCCTGATTCAGGAGTCATTGGGCATCCTGCAGACCAGCGCCAAACGAATCCTCGCCGCCCGCCCCGAAGACGACCGGTGAAGTCCATAGGGCTTGGTACCTCAGGCCCAGACCTGGTAACCCGTCGACTTATCGAACAGCCTCCGGGTGGAAGGACCCGCCGCCGCGATCCACAGCACGGAATCATCGTCCGCGGCCTGCTCCACGACGCCGGTAAGAACATGGTCGCCCAGTAACCACACCTCCACTGTGTGGCCGGTCAGCTGGGCCCAGTCCTTGCGCAGGCCGCGGCCGTGGACGGTTTTGACCAGACCAATGTCCGTCATTTCGCTTACCAGCCGCGTTCTGCGAGGCGGTGGGGCTGGGGGATGTCGTCCACGTTGATACCGACCATCGCTTCGCCCAGTCCACGGGAGACCTTGGCAATGACATCGGGATCGTCATAGTAGGCAGTAGCGTTCACGACGGCGGCCGCACGCTCTGCCGGGTTGCCGGACTTGAAGATCCCCGAACCAACAAACACGCCGTCGGCGCCGAGCTGCATCATCATCGCAGCATCAGCCGGGGTAGCAATGCCACCGGCAGTGAACAACACCACGGGGAGCTTGCCGGTCGCGGCGATTTCCTTGACCAGCTCGTACGGGGCCTGCAGCTCCTTGGCCGCGACATACAGCTCGTCCTCAGGAAGGGCGGCGAGCTTGGCGATCTCGGAGCGGATCTTGCGCATGTGCCCGGAGGCGTTGGAAACATCCCCGGTACCGGCTTCGCCCTTGGAACGGATCATCGCCGCACCTTCGTTGATGCGGCGCAGCGCCTCACCAAGGTTGGTGGCACCGCACACAAACGGGACGGTGAAGTTCCACTTGTCGATGTGGTTGATGTAGTCCGCCGGGGTCAGGACCTCGGACTCGTCGATGTAGTCGACACCGAGGGACTGCAGGACCTGGGCTTCGACGAAGTGGCCGATGCGGGCTTTGGCCATGACCGGGATGGACACGGCAGCGATGATCTGATCGATCATGTCCGGATCGGACATGCGGGACACCCCGCCCTGGGCGCGGATGTCGGCAGGGACGCGTTCAAGCGCCATGACAGCCACGGCACCGGCATCCTCGGCGATGCGGGCCTGCTCGACGTTAACGACGTCCATGATGACGCCGCCCTTGAGCATCTCAGCCATGCCCCGCTTGACGCGGCTGCTGCCCGTGAGCGGAATGTGTTCGAAAAGAGGGTGTCGTGTAGTCACGTGGTACTCCAGGGACTTGGGGCTGTGATTGCATCACAGGCGCGCCGAATGCCGTGGCGGGCCAGAGGGCCCGCGTGATATCCGGGTGATATATTAGGTGGGTTTCAGTATGCAAGCACACAACCCCCGAGTCAATGGGCCGCCAAGACCACACCGCGAGGGTTACGCAGCAAACAACGTCTGGCGAACAGCCTGCTCGAAGCCACTGACATGGACGCGGGCGAGTTCGGCAGCTTCTTCTTCGTTGCCGTCAATGACAGCCCGCAGGAGATCCAGGTGCTCGCGGACGTGGTGCTCGAGGTCCGGAAGGCGGTCCAGCACCATGCACCAGATGCGCGTGGCCAGATTGTCGTAGCGAATCAGCACATCCTCAAGGTGCGGGTTCGCGGCGGCTGCATAGATGCCCTGGTGAACACTCGCGTCGAGGCGCAGAGTTTCAACCACCGAGGCCGCGCTGACATCGAAGTCCTCCACGGCGCGCATGACGTTTCGCAGATGCTCCCTGGTGGCAGGCGAAGCCACCCGCGCCGCGCGGGCGGCGGCGAGGGGTTCCAATTGGGCCCGAATCTCGGAGATAAAGGCCAGGTCCGTCACCTCAACGCGGGTGGCAAAGGTTCCCCGCCTCGGATAGGTAATCACCAGCCGGTCCAACTCAAGCCTCTTCAGCGCTTCGCGCACCGGAGTGCGTCCGATCTCAAGGTCCTTGGCGAGTTGGTCGTCATTCAAAAGGTCGCCAGGTTTGATTTCCAGCATCAGCAGCCGGTCGCGGAGGCGTTCATAGGCGACGTCGGCCAACGACTTCTTCGTAGCATCGCCGGCGATTGCCAGAGTTCCAAAAGCCACAGCGCCTTCCCTTCTTCACAACCAAAAAACCTATTGACCCGCCCCGGTCACCAGTATACGCTGATTTCCAATCCTAATATATCAGTTCGTGATTCAGGAATATATCTAGGCAAATACCTAAGGAGGACGCATGACCCTCGTGGCTTCAGACTCACACCTCAGCACCCTTCCGGCAGAACGCGGCCAGCTCAAGGACGAGCAGGCGCAGAAGTTCGTACTCACACTGTCGTGCGTCGAACAGCCGGGCATCGTGCAGGCAGTTACCACTTTCCTCTTCGACCGCGGCTTCAACATCGAAGAACACCAGCAGTTTGACGACAGCCTGCGCCAGACATTGCACCTGCGCACTGCCTTCTCCGGCGGCCAGAGCTACTCGCCGGATCAGCTGGAGGATGAGTTCCGTTCCATCGCGGACCGCTTCGACATGAAATTCAGCTTCCACGACCAGACCAAGCAACGCGTCCTGGTCATGGTCTCCAAGTTTGGCCACTGCCTCAACGACCTCATCTTCCGCTGGCGCGGGGGCAGCCTCGGCGGCGAGCTCGTCGCCGTCGTCTCCAACCACGAGACCCACCGTGCAATGGCCGAGGCAGCCGGCCTGCCCTTCATCCACGTCCCTGTAACTCCGGACACCAAGGCCGAGGCGGAGCAAAAGCTCCTGGAACTCGTGGACGAATACAAGGCGGACCTGGTGGTCCTGGCCCGCTACATGCAGGTCCTTTCGAACGACCTGTGCCGCCAGCTGGAAGGACGCGCGATCAACATCCACCATTCCTTCCTTCCCGGCTTCAAGGGCGCCCGCCCGTACCACCAGGCCTACGACCGCGGCGTGAAGCAGGTGGGTGCAACCGCCCACTACGTCACCGCCGACCTGGACGAGGGGCCGATCATCGAGCAGGAAGTCATCCGCGTGGACCACAGTTACGGCCCCAATGCGCTGTCCACTGTGGGCCAGGACGCGGAAGCTCTGGCGCTTTCCCGCGCCGTCCGCTGGCACTGCGAACACCGCGTCCTCCTGGACCGGACCAGCACGGTCGTCTTCCGCTAACCAGCCCGTTCAAGCCCGCCCCACACGAACTTCCGCAGGAGAATTTTCATGGCATCCACGCCTCGCATTGTCATCATCGGAGCCGGGATCGTCGGCACCAACCTCGCCGACGAACTGGTCACCCGCGGCTGGAACAACATCACAGTCCTGGACCAGGGCCCCCTGAACATGCCCGGTGGCTCCACGTCCCACGCCCCTGGCTTGGTCTTCCAGACCAACCCCTCCAAGTCCATGGCACTCTTCGCCAAGTACACGGTGGAAAAGCTGCTGTCCCTCACCGAGGACGGGCAAAGCTGCTTCAACCAAGTGGGTGGCCTTGAGGTCGCCACTACGGAGACCCGCCTGGCGGACCTGAAGCGCAAGCTCGGCTACGCACAGTCCTGGGGTATCGACGGCAAGATCCTTTCCCGCGAAGAGTGCAAGGCGCTCTACCCTCTCATCAATGAGGAAGACATCCTGGGCGGCCTCCACGTACCCACCGACGGCCTGGCGCTGGCTGCCCGCGCAGTCCAGCTGCTCATCAAGCGCACGGAAGCCGCCGGTGTGAAGTACATCGGCAACACCGAGGTGACCGGAATCGAGCAGTCAAACCGCCGCGTGACCGGCGTCGAGACCCCTGACGGCGTCATTCCCGCGGACATCGTGGTTTCCTGTGCCGGCTTCTGGGGCGCCAAAGTGGGTGAGCTGATCGGAATGTCCGTCCCGCTCCTGCCGCTGGCCCACCAGTACGTCAAAACCACTCCGGTACCCGCGCAAAAAGGCAAGAATGAACTGCCCAACGGCGCCCGGTTGCCCATCCTGCGCCACCAGGACCAGGACCTTTACTACCGCGAGCACGGCGAGCGCTATGGCATTGGTTCCTACGCACACCGCCCCATGCCCGTGGACCTGGACGATCTGGGAAGCTACGAGCCCAGCAGCATCAGCGAACACAACATGCCTTCCCGCTTGGACTTCACCCTGGAAGACTTCCTTCCCGCGTGGGAAGCAACCAAGCAGATCCTGCCGGCACTCCGGGAAAGTGAGATCGAAGATGGCTTCAACGGCATCTTCTCCTTCACCCCGGACGGCGGTTCCCTGGTGGGCGAATCCAAGGAAGTGGATGGCTTCTTCGTCGCCGAAGCCGTATGGGTCACCCACTCCGCCGGCATCGCCCGCGCCGTTGCCGAACTGCTGGTAGATGGAAAGTCGAAGATCGACCTTGGTGACTGCGACATCCACCGCTTCGAAGAAGTCCAGCTGACCCCCGAATACGTCAGCGAAACCTCCCAGCAGAACTTCGTGGAAATCTACGATGTCATGCACCCGCTCCAGCCCAAGCTGTCCCCGCGCAATCTTCGCGTCAGCCCCTTCCACGCCCGCCACAAGCAGTTGGGCGGATACTTCCTGGAAGGCGCCGGTTGGGAGCGCCCGTACTGGTTCGAAGCCAACGCCGAACTGCTGAAGGAAATGCCGGACGACTGGCAGCCTCCGGCCCGTGACGCCTGGTCCGGAATGTTCAGCTCCCCCATCGCCGCGGCAGAAGCATGGAAGACCCGTACAGCTGTTGCCATGTACGACATGACGCCGCTCAAGCGCCTGGAGGTCTCCGGCCCGGGTGCCCTGAAGTTGCTTCAGGAACTGACCACCGGCGACCTGGCCAAGAAGCCCGGCGCCGTCACCTACACCCTGCTCCTGGACGAAGCCGGCGGCGTCCGAAGCGACATCACGGTGGCCCGACTGAGCGAAGACACATTCCAACTGGGCGCCAACGGCAACATGGACACGGCCTACTTCGAGCGCGCAGCACGTCACCAGACCGAGAACGGAAGCGCCAGCGACTGGGTCCAAGTCCGTGACACCACCGGTGGCACCTGCTGCATCGGTTTGTGGGGTCCCCTGGCCCGTGACCTCATCAGCACGGTCAGCAGCGACGACTTCACCAATGACGGCCTGAAGTACTTCCGCGCCAAGAAGGTCACCATCGGTGGGGTCACCGTCACCGCGATGCGACTTTCCTACGTGGGCGAACTCGGCTGGGAGCTCTACACCAGCGCCGACAACGGGCAACGCCTCTGGGACGCCTTGTGGAAGGCCGGCCAGCCGTTCGGCGTGATCGCCGCCGGCCGTGCCGCCTTCAGCTCATTGCGACTCGAAAAGGGCTACCGCTCCTGGGGCTCGGACATGACAACCGAGCACGACCCCTACGAAGCGGGCCTCGGCTTCGCCGTGAAGATGACCAAAGAGAACTTCGTCGGTAAGGCGGCTCTGGAAGGACGCAGCGAGGAAAGCTCGGCCCGCCGCCTGCGCTGCTTGACGGTCGACGACGGCAGGAGCCTGGTGCTGGGCAAGGAACCGGTGTTTTATAAGGACCAGGCGGTGGGTTATGTCACCAGCGCCGCCTACGGTTACTCGGTCCGCAAGCCGATCGCCTACGCCTACCTGCCCGCTGCCGTGTCGCTGGGAGACTCCGTGGAAATCGAGTACTTCGGCCGCCGCATTCAAGCGACCGTCACTGAGGATCCACTGTACGACCCCACTATGAGCCGGCTCCGCGGCTAGGACGCCAGGACTGCACATGATCAGCTCAGAAACCATCAATGACTACCTCTCCCGGCTTGCTTCACGTCAGCCGACCCCCGGTGGCGGTGCAGCTGCGGCACTGCATGCAGCACAAGGTGCTGCCTTGGTTGCCATGGTGGCCAGGTACACCACCGGCGCAAAATATGAGCAGCACGCCGCCTTCGTCAACCGGATCACCAGCGCCGCCGACCACTTGATCGTCGAGGCATTGCGCCTTGCCGATGCCGATGAACACGCCTTCCAGGCCGTCATTGACTCCTACAAACTCCCCTCAAGCACGGATGACCTCAAAGCCGCACGAAAAGCAGCCATCCAGGACGCCCTGGTCCAGGCGGCCCACACTCCTGCCCAACTCATCAAGGTTGCCGGCGAGGTAGTGGACCTGGCCACTGAAATCTTTGACGTGGCCAATCCCAACGTCATCAGCGACGTCGCTGCTGCAGCGGACGCAGCCCGCGCAGCTGCGACCACGGCCAGGGTCAACATCGACATCAATGTGGTTGCCATCAACGACGCCGATGCCCGCTCGCGTTTGGCGGAGCAGACAGATGGGCTCGAGGACAAGGTAGTCCTGGCTGCCGACTCGTTGGTGAAGCGCGTCCGCGAAAGGATCCTCGCATGACCACCGCAGTGCTTTCCGGCAAGGGGCTCGCCGCCCTGATCCAGCAGCAGGCCGTCGAGGGGACGCGTCTCCTCGACGATGAGGGCCTGCGTCCTGTGCTGGCCGTTGTTGTTGCAACCGACGACGAGTCCACACTTTGGTACGTCCGCTCCATCGAGCGTGCAGCCGAACGCGCGGGCGTCGGTTGCAGGATCGTGGACCTTGGCCACGACGCCTCCGAGCACGTGCTGGCCAGCGTCCTGGAGGACCTCAGCGCGGAGCCCTCAGTCCACGGCATCATCCTCCAGACTCCCCTGCCGGCCGCTGTTGCGGCGGACCGGCTGGTGGGGCTCATCGCTCCGGAAAAGGACGTCGACGGCGCCAATCCGCTCAGTCTTGGCCGTTTGGCTGTCGGTCAGCCCGCCTTCGCACCCGCTACTGCGCGGGCCGTCGTTGAACTGCTGGACCACTTTCAGGTGCCGGTCGCTGGACGGAACGTGGCCGTCGTCGGGCGTTCCGCGGTGGTAGGCAAGCCGCTGTCCTTGCTGCTCCTCGGGAAAGACGCGACCGTCACCATCTGCCATTCCAAATCGGGCGAGCTGGAGCGCTACACCCGGCCCGCCGACGTCGTGGTTGTTGCCGCCGGGCGGACCGGACTGCTGAAAGGCAGCCACGTCTCGACTGAGACGGTGGTGATCGACGTCGGCACCAACGTCCTGCCCGACGGATCCCTGGTGGGGGACGTTGACGAAGCCAGTGTTACCGGAGTGGCGGCCGGCCTGAGTCCGGTTCCCGGCGGCGTGGGGTCGGTAACCACCGCGCTTTTGCTGCTCCACACCGTGGAAGCCGCCCGGCAGCAGTCCCGAACCACGTTGCTCACGGCTTCCACTTCCCGGATCTGAAGGGTTTCCCATGCATTCCAAAGCTCCGCGCGAGAACATCGACGAGTCAAAGCTCACCATCGGTAAACCCAAGACCAAGGCAGTTGGCATTCCGGCTGTTGCCAACGCCTTGAAGATTTCACTGGAACAGATGGGGCCCTTGCGCAGTGTCCAAACCCTGCTGGCAGTGAACCAGCTGGACGGGTTCGACTGCATGGGGTGCGCCTGGCCTGAGCACGAGAAGCGCAACGCTGCGGAGTTCTGCGAGAACGGCGCCAAGGCAGTGGCCGAGGAAGCCACCCGGCGCCGCGTCACGCCGGAATTCTTTGCCCGGCACTCCATTGCCGAGCTCAAGACCCGGGATGACTTCTGGCTGGGCCAGCAGGGCCGGCTCACCCACCCAATGTTCCTCGATGAAGGCGCAACCCACTACAGGGCAATTGACTGGGAAGATGCCTATGACCTCATGGCCGAAGAGTTGCGGGCCATGGAACACCCGGATGAAGCTGTGTTCTACACCTCCGGCCGGACCTCCAACGAAGCGGCATTCGTGTACCAGCTTCTGGTCCGGGGAATTGGCACCAACAACCTCCCGGACTGCTCCAACATGTGCCATGAATCCTCCGGCTCCGCGCTGGTGGAAACCATCGGCATCGGCAAGGGTTCCGTCAGCCTGACGGACTTGGAAACGGCATCGCTGATCTTCGTGGCCGGACAGAATCCCGGGACCAACCACCCACGCATGCTCAGTGCCTTGGAAAAGGCGAAGAAAAACGGCGCGATCATCGTGTCCGTCAATCCCCTGCCTGAGGCCGGGCTCCTGCACTTCGAAAATCCTCAGCATGTGGCCGGAATGATTCAAGGAACGCAGCTCACGGACGACTTCCTGCAGATCCGTGCCGGCGGCGATCAGGCCCTGTTCCAAGGCCTCGGCAAGTACCTCCTTGAAGCCGAAGCTGACGGCCGGAACACCCCTGGCCTGCGCACGGTCCTGGACCACCAGTTCATCGACAACCACACAGTGGGCATCGATGACTACCTCCGCTACCTGGAGAAGGTGGAATGGGATGACATCGTGGAGGCATCGGGCCTTACCTTGGTGCAGATCCAGGCCACGGGAGAGCGGCTGCTCGCCTCCAGCGCCACCATCGTGTGCTGGGCCATGGGACTGACCCAGCACAAGCACTCCGTCCCCACCCTCCGCGACGTGGTCAACGTCCTGCTCCTCCAAGGGAACATCGGCAAGCCCGGCGCAGGTGTTTGTCCGGTCCGCGGCCACTCGAACGTCCAAGGCGACCGCACCATGGGTATCTTCGAAAAGATGCCTTCGACGTTCCACGACCGGCTGGACCAGGAATTTGAGTTCCGCTCTCCCCGGGAACACGGCTACGACACTGTGGCAGCAATTCGCGCCATGCGGGACGGGAAAGTCCGTTTCTTCATGGGGATGGGCGGCAACTTCGTCCGGGCTGCACCGGACTCCGAGGTCACCGAGCAAGCATTGGCCAACACGGGCTTGAGCGTGCAGATTTCCACGAAACTCAACCACTCGCATCTGTCCACGGGGCGGCGGGCGTTGATCCTGCCAACCCTGGGACGCACCGAGAAGGACACCCAGCGCACGGGCGACCAACGGGTCACCGTGGAGGACTCCATGAGCGCCGTCCACGCATCCCGGGGACGGCTCAAGCCCGCAAGCGACCACCTCCACTCGGAGGTCGCCATCGTCTGCAATCTCGCACAGAGGCTGTTTGCCGACGGCAACGCCCGCCTTCCCAACACGCCCAAGGCGTCCTGGCTCTCCCTGCGGGACGATTACGCCTTGATCCGGAAGCACATTGAAGCAGTGTTTGACGGCTTCGAGGACTTCGAGGCGCGGATCCAGCACCCGGGCGGTTTTGTGCTGCCACACCCACCGCGCGACGCCAGGAAGTTCGACACCGCGTCCGGAAAAGCCCACTTCACGGGCAATGCTTTGGAGTTCATCAAGGTTCCTCCCGGCCGGCTGGTCCTACAAACCCTGCGCTCACACGACCAGTACAACACCACCATTTACGGGAAGGACGACCGTTACCGTGGCATCCACGGTGGCCGACGCGTGGTGCTCGTCAACGCCCAGGACATCAGCGACCTGGGTTTTGCCGACGGCGACATGGTCCACCTGATCTCCGAGTTCCAGGGAACGGACCGACGTGCCGAGAATTTCCGGATCGTGTCGTACTCCACCCCCAAGGGCTGCGCGGCCGCGTACTACCCCGAAACCAACGTCCTGGTGCCTCTGGATTCCGTGGCGGATACCAGCGGTACACCCACCTCAAAGTCCGTGATTATCCGCCTGGAAAGGGCCTAGATACGTAACAGATTTGTCCGTTCACCCATGTGTCCGGTGGTCCGTGAATGGTGCTTCGGTGGCCTGAAACCTGGGGAGGTATTCCTCATCGAAGCACCGCTTTCGGATCATTGGTCAGCACGTTTTCAGCAACAGCCAAGAGTAAAGGGAGTAACCATGTCAGGAAACAAAGCAGTCGCCTACAAGGAACCCGGTGTCGTCGAAATCATCGACACTGACTACCCAACGTTTGAGCTCAAGGACGGACCGGGCGTCAACCCGGCCAACGTCGGGCGGAAGGTGCCGCATGGCGCCATCCTCCGCACCGTGACCACCAACATTTGTGGTTCGGACCAGCACATGGTCAGGGGCCGCACCACAGCCCCGAAAGACTTGGTCCTCGGCCACGAAATCACCGGCGAAGTGGTGGAGGTGGGACCCGACGTCGAATTCATCAAGGTGGGCGACATCGTGTCGGTGCCGTTCAACATCTCCTGTGGCCGCTGCCGGAACTGCAAGGAGCAGAAGACCGGCATCTGCCTCAACGTCAACCCCGACCGCCCGGGCAGCGCCTACGGATACGTGGACATGGGCGGCTGGGTGGGCGGACAAGCAGAGTACGTGCTGGTCCCCTACGCCGACTGGAACCTGCTCCGATTCCCGGACCGCGACCAGGCCCTGGAGAAGATCATGGACCTGACCATGCTCTCGGACATTTTCCCCACCGGTTTCCATGGCGCCGTCACCGCCGGAGTTGGTGTGGGCTCCACCGTATACGTTGCGGGTGCCGGACCGGTGGGCCTTGCTGCCGCCGTGGGCGCGCAACTGCTTGGCGCCGCCGTCGTGATCGTGGGCGACATGAACGAAGACCGCCTGGCACAGGCGCGCTCCTTCGGCTGCGAAACCGTCAACGTCTCCAACGGCGACCCCAAGTTGCAGATTGAGCAGATCCTCGGAGTACCCGAGGTGGACTGCGGCGTGGACGCCGTGGGCTTCGAAGCCCGGGGGCACGGCAAGGACGCTTCGCACGAGGCTCCGGCCACTGTGCTGAACTCCCTGATGGACATTACGGCCGCAGGCGGTTCGCTGGGCATCCCTGGCCTGTACGTTACCGGCGACCCGGGTGGAATCGATGAGGCCGCCAAGCACGGCTCCCTTAGCCTCTCCCTGGGCACCGGCTGGGCCAAGTCCTTGTCCTTCACCACGGGTCAATGCCCCGTCATGAAGTACAACCGCCAACTGATGATGGCCATCCTCCATGACAAGGTACAGATCGCCAAGGCAGTCAATGCCCAAGCCATCCCGCTCGAAGATGCACCGCGCGGCTACGCCGAGTTCGATGCGGGAGCGGCCACGAAGTTCGTGCTGAACCCCAACGGCTACGTGAAGGCTTAGCACGCAACAACAGATACCGGGGACTGCGCGGCAAGAATTACGGGAAGGCCGTGCAGTCCCCGGTATCTTCGCAATGCCAGAAGCGCCACCTCAGGAAGCGGACCTCCATGCTTGCACCAGAACTCGTCGCCACTGCACCCAATCCCCCGGTCCCGGTCCCGGTCCCGGTCCCGGTCCCGGTCCCGGACAAGCGAAGGCACGCCCCAACCTGGGCCGAGGCCCGGCGGTTGGCCTACGACTGCGCCGGTCCGCTGCCGCCGCTGAACGTTTCCCTCGCCGACGCGGTGGGACGCACGCTGACAGTTGACGTCCTCGCGTCCCGGGATCTCCCGCACTATGCGTCGTCCGCCATGGACGGCTGGGCCATCAACGGCAGCGGCCCGTGGACCATCACGACGGCGGGGCTGCCGCTGGCACCGGGCGAAGCAAGCGTCATCGCCACGGGCGGATGGATTCCTCCAGGCGCCGTGGCAGTCCTGCGCAAGGAAAGCGGGCTGGTCCGCGAAGCAACAGGGCGAGCCCGCCAGTTGGCACTGAGACCTGATGCGAAGCCCAGCGAAACGGTACCCGGAAAGCACATCCGTCCCACCGGAGAAGAAGCAACCGCCGGCGATGTCCTCATCCGGGCCGGAACGGTCCTCAATCCTGCCCACATAGCCCTCGCTGCCGTGGCGGCCCGCGACGAACTGCAGGTGCAGCGCAAGCCCGTTGTCGCCGTCGTCCTTACGGGATCGGAGGTGGTGACCTCAGGTGAGCCGGAACCGGGACAGGTCCGCGACGTGTTCGGCCCGCAGTTGGATGCCGTTATTTCGCAACTGGGCGGGGAGCCCGGTGGCCACCACAGGATTGGCGATTCTTACGCCGCGTGGTTGAAGGCACTGGCCGGCGGCGGCGAGGGCCGACGTCCCGACGTCACCGTGACCACCGGCGGAACCGGTAAATCCGGAACAGACCATTTCCGTGCGGCGGTGGACGCCCTCGGTGGGCGGCTCCTCCTGGACGGTATCGCCATGCGCCCCGGCCACCCTGCTGTGTTGGCGGAACTTCCCGATGGCCGATTCATCATCGGGCTCCCGGGAAATCCCTTGGCCGCCATGATGGCGCTCATGACCCTCGGCGAACCACTCCTGGCCGCTGTGGGAAACCGGCCGTTCCGTAGACCCGGCCTCATGATGTCCGGGGCAGACGTAGCTCCGGACCCCGGACGGACACGCCTCATGCCCTGCACGTTCGTCCACGAACTCGCCTTCCCAGCCGCCCACACCGGTCCGGGAATGATGCGCGGGCTTGCCGGGGCAGACGGATACATGGCGGTTCCCCCTGAGGGTGTAGCAGCCGGCGCGACTGTCCCCGTGATGCCACTGCCATGGACCGTCATGGTGTGAAAGGGTCCGTCCAAAACTCCGTCTAGGATGTGGAAAGACGAAGGTGCAGGCCAGGCAGGGCTACCAGCCCGGGCCGCCTGCCTGGACAACGGACACGAGGCACCATGGCCGCACGCAACAATCCGGACATTGACAAGGACGCAGACGCCCAGGGCGGAGGCGTCCAGTCAGTGGATCGCGCCCTCCAAATCCTGGAGATCCTGGCCCGGGAAGGCGACGCCGGCGTGAGCGAAATCGCCGAGGAGATGGGCGTCCACAAATCCACCGTGTCCCGGCTGGTTGGCTCCTTGGTCAACCGTGAACTGGTCCGGCAGAACAGTGAACGCGGCAAGTACCAACTGGGCTTCGGGATCCTTCGCCTGGCATCTTCCATCCCCGGCAGGCTGAGCGTTGTGCACGAGGCAAGAGAGGTCCTGGAGGCGCTGGCCGCCGAATACAAGGAGACCGTCAACCTGGCCGTGTTGCGGTCAAACTACGCCGTTAACGTGGACCAGGCCATGGGCCCCTCAACACTGGCCACTTACGACTGGGTGGGCAGCCTGACCCCGCTGCACGCCACGTCCAGCGGCAAGGTCCTTCTTGCTGCCCTCACCGCCGACGAAAGAAGCCAGGTATTCAAGGCAGTGGGCTTGCCCGCGCGAACGCCCCGGACGGTGACAAACCGCGGCGAGCTGGAAAAGCAGTTACTGGACGTGGCGCGCAACGGATACGCCACGGTCCACGAAGAGTTTGAAATAGGCCTCACCGCCGTCGCCGTCCCCATTTTCAACCATGCGGGGAGCGTCATCGCCGCGGTAAGCATCTCCGGGCCGGCGTTCCGCTTTGCCCCTGAAGACCAGCCAGGGCTGATCGACGGGCTCCGCGAGGCTGGGCTGACCATCAGCGGACGGATGGGCTACAGGCACCGCTGAGGATGGGCTACAAGCGCCACTGAGCGCGCTCTACGCAACGTGGCCCATGATACGCAACATATTCGGTCGAGGGCAACTGATATATCAATTGGCCCTTAATGTGGATACAAGTCTTGACTTTGGGTGTGACGGAGCGCACTCTGTTGCTTAGTGCGGATGTTGTTGATTCCTGCGGAACGCTCCTCAAGCTCGACGAGCCCAGTGTTCAACCCCGGCCCGCCAGGAATCACGCCCCGGCCCATATGTAAACGCCAGCCCATGACACGCCGAGCAAAGGACCCGCTCATGGCTATAAACAGCGACACAAAACCCACAACCCCTGAGGAGTTACCTGCCGACGACCACCCGGCAGCAACTCCAGCAGCACCCCACAACGCCCACGCGGAGCGCCCTGACGAAAGCATCAGCGTCTCCCCCGATGAAACCAACCCGGCAGTCCTCGACGCTGAGGACGGCGGCGCCGAGACCCTTCCCGATGCTGAAGAATACGAACAGATCATCGAAGAGTTGCGCCACGCCAAGACCGAGCAGGCCGTTTCGGCCCGCCGGAACCGCAAACTTACCCTCGACAAAGTCACCTTCGGGATCACGGGCGCCATCGCCGTCGCCTTCGTGGTCTGGGGCTTCGTCGGAAGGGACAGTCTTTCTGAAACCTCCAAGGGCGCCCTGAACTGGGTCATGGAGTACACCGGCTGGCTGTTCATGGTCCTCGCCTCATTGTTCGTGGTCTTCGTCCTGTGGCTTGCCCTCGGCAAGTTTGGCAACATCCCATTGGGCAAGGACGGCGAGAAGCCCGAGTTCCGTACCATCTCCTGGGTAGCCATGATGTTCGCCGCGGGCATGGGCATCGGCCTCATGTTCTATGGTGTTGCCGAACCGTTGTACCACTACATCTCACCGCCGCCGGGCACAGTGGATGGCCGCACACCGGCAGCCATCCAGACGGCCATGGCCACATCGATCTTCCACTGGACCCTGCATCCCTGGGCCATGTACGCCGTAGTCGGCATCGCCATGGCCTATGGCACCTACCGCCTGGGCCGTAAGCAGCTGGTCTCTGCGGCCTTCACGTCGCTGTTCGGCATTCGAATGGTTGAAGGCCCGCTGGGGAAGTTCATCAACATCCTTGCCATCTTCGCCACGCTGTTCGGTACAGCCGCTTCCCTGGGCCTGGGCGCTCTCCAGATCGGCAGCGGCATGACCTCCAACGGCTGGCTGGGTGAAGTGGGCACTCCGGTGCTCGTGGTGATCGTCGCGATCCTGACCTTCTGCTTCGTGGCCTCGGCCGTGTCGGGCATCAGCCGCGGCATCCAGTGGCTCTCCAACATCAACATGGTCCTGGCCGTGGTTCTGGCCCTCATCGTCTTCGTGGCCGGGCCCACCCTGTTCATCCTCAACCTGATCCCCTCTGCCGTGGGTGACTACGCCCGGGACCTGGCCGAGATGTCGTCCCGGACAGAAGCGGTGGGAGACGACGCACTGCGCAGTTGGATGACCAGCTGGACCATCTTCTACTGGGCCTGGTGGATTTCCTGGACGCCCTTCGTAGGGATGTTCATTGCCCGGATCAGCCGCGGACGAACCATCCGCCAGTTCGTCACCGGCGTACTGCTGGTGCCCAGCATCGTCAGCGTCATCTGGTTCGGAATCTTCGGCGGGGCCGCATTCCATGTCCAGCAGGAAGCCGACAAGGCCGGCACTCCAGGGCTTGTGACCATGGTCAACGGCACCCCCTCCATCAACTTCGATGGTGCACTGTTCGACCTGGTCAAGAACCTGGGCATGCCGGGATGGCTCACTGGAGCCGTCATCGTTCTGGCCATGGTCCTGGTGGCGATCTTCTTTGTGACCGGCGCCGATGCGGCGTCCATCGTGATGGGATCCCTCAGCTCCAATGGCGCCGAACACCCGCGCCGTGGAGTGGTGATCTTCTGGGGAAGCCTCACCGGCGCCGTGGCCGCCGTCATGCTGCTCGCCGGCGGTGACGAACCATCCGAAGCCCTGTCAGGGCTGCAACGGGTCACCATCGTAGCGGCGCTGCCGTTCATCGTGGTCATGTTGTTGCTCTGTTTCGCCCTCGTCAAGGACTTGCGCCGCGATCCCCTGTCACTGCGGCGCCGCCTGGCCACATCCGTTGTGGAGCGGGCAATCCGCACCGGAGTGGAACAGCATCGCGGTGTTCAATTCGACCTCGTCACCAGGCACGACTGCGCCGAGAAATGCCCGGACTCCGACTGTCCCGGAGGAACAGCTACCGGGAGCATTCCCGTGGTCGGGAATCCCACCCCGGAGTCCCGCGACAAGTAGCACGACTCGCAGCTGACACCCATTCACACATCAGGAAGGTCCGCCATGCCCAAAACCTCTGCCCCTGGCACACTCCGTCTCAGCAACCAAGCCAGCGAGGACGTAACCCTCACCCTGGACTCATCCAAGCCCCTGACAGTCCGGATTGAGGTGGACGGCTGCCCGTGCGGCTCCGCCCATGATCGGCCCGGTTCCTATGTGGACAGTGACTTGAACCGCTAGCCCATTACACATCAAAGCAGGCGCCGGATCCCGGCGCCTGCTTCGTTGTTTGTACTGCTATGGCCTATGGCCTATTTGGGCATCAGCACTGAATCGATCAGGTACACCGTGGCGTTGGCGGTCTTCACGCCGCCGCAGATCACGTTGGAAGCTCCGTCAACCGTGAGGGCATCCTTGGTGCCGGCAACCGTCACTTCGCCACCCTGGACAGTCTTGTGGGTGCCGACGATCTGGTCCGGGGTCAGCTGGCCGGGGACTACGTGGTAGGTGAGGATCTTGCTCAGCAGGGCATCGTCCGTCTTGAGCGTTTCGATCGTCGCCGGGTCGATCTTGGCGAAGGCATCATCAACCGGTGCGAACACCGTGAATTCGCTGCCGTTCAAGGTGGAAACGAGGTCCACCTTGGGGTTCAGCTGACCTGAAACAGCGGCGGTCAGGGTCTTGAGCAACGGGTTGTTGGAAGCAGCTACGGCTACCGGGTCCTGGGCCATGCCCGTGACCGAACCGGCACCGTCCGGAACCTGTGCGGCGTAACCGGCGCAGCCGGGGCCTACAAGGTTAGCGGCCGGATCCATGGCGGCGCTGCTCATGGCGGAAGCCGACGGCGACGGTGCCGCCATGGAAGTTTCCGGTGCTGCTGACGAGGAAGCAGGGGTACTGGAGGTGCTTGAACCACCACAGGCCGTGAGTCCGAGAAGGGCGGCTGCAGTGAGGCCAACGAAGGCGAGGGCGGGGCGCTTTGTGGACAACATGTCATTCTCCTTATTTTTGGAACCAGGGCGTTGGGTCCATGGGGTACGGGGCACGGGCTGCCCGGTGTTGCTTTCGCGTCACCGGCGGTTTGTGCCTCACCAGCTATTCGGAGGACCGGCAGGGATGGATGGGTGCGGATTGAAAAAGTTTTTTTCACCCCGTTGTTGTTTTAGAAGTACGGCCGTGTGATGAGTTCAAGCGCGTGGCCCGAGGGGTCTTTGAAATAGACCCCTCGGCCACCATGCTCGGTGTTCGTCTCGCCGGGCCGGGTCATCTGCGGATCCGCCCAATGTTCGACGCCGGCACTCACCAAACGCTGATAGGCGCGGTCAAAGTGCGCGTCGTCCACCAGGAATGCGTAGTGCTGCATCTGGATCTCAACCGGTGGCTCAGCGAACTGCAGCATCACCCCGCCGGCCAGGGAGAGGTTGGTGAACGGCCCCCAGCTGGGAGCTTGGCCGGCTTCAAGGATTGATCGGTAGAACTCGGCGGAAACCGTGCGGTCGAGGGACACGATGATGGTGTGGTTGAAAAGCGCTGGCATGGATAACTCCTTGGATGTGGGTTCGTTTCGATGGGTTGCTGGGTCATCGATCCACAAGGCGGAGCCCGCGAGCGCGTCAGAGGTCGGCCGGGTAGCCGATCCGTGCAGGGCAGAAGCCCGATCCGGTCATCACGACCGCAAGCCTACCTGAGCCTGGAGGCCCGGTGCGTCCTACTTGCCGCAGACCACGTCCTTCACTGGAAGCTTGCCGTCGAGGAGGTATTGGTTCACGGCGGCATTGGCGCATTCGTTGCCATACGTCGGGAAGAGGGCGTGATTTCGGCCCGGAACCGTCAGGAGTCGTGAGCCCTTCATGGCCCGATGCATACCCAGCCCTTCTTCATACGTGGTCCGGGTGTCGCCCACTGCCTGGATCTGCAGGGCAGGAATGGTGTTGTCGATGGTCAGCGGGGTGGGGGGAGCATCCCGCCAGAAGGAACACGGAGTAATGGTGTGATGGACGGGGGCAAAGATCGGCTGATCCACCCGCTGCCGTTGAATTTCGTCCCAGTACCATTCCGGGTCAGTGGGCATAGTGGAGTCTCCGCACACGATGGCGAGGGTGGCGGAATAGTCGGCTCCGGTGCCCAGCTCCGTGTCAAACCACGCTTGGACCAAGCCTGCCAGCATGGGGTGCAGTTCTACGTTCTTGCCCTGGGCCAGCTCGCGCAGTTGCACAAGGACCTGCGCGAAGGTCTGGTTGTCCTCTTCAAGGTCGCTGACACCATTGACGTACATCAGGAAGGGCAGGACATGATCGTCCAAGGTGTAGTTGCCCACCTGTATGGGCCGTACAGCTGCATCACTGATGAGTTTTTCGATTCCCTGACGGACTTCACCGGCAGTGGAGCCCAGGGAGTATTCAGTGTTTCGGCCGGCGGCCCATTCTGAGAAATCGTCAATCGCGTTCTCGTTGGCTGCGGCCATGTCCTTGAACATGGTGATGCCGTACTTGGCGGGATCGGGTGCGCTGTCCAGGACCAGGCGGTCGATTCTGTCCGGGAACATCTGGCTGTACGCAGCGCCGAGGTACGTGCCATAGGACCAACCCAGGAACGAGGTCTTCGCTTCGCCCAGAACAGTCCGGATCACGTCAACGTCCCGGGCGATGTTCTGCGTGTTGATGTGTGGGAGGACGTCAGGGTACTTTTCCCAACAGCGGTCGGCCGCTTCCTTTGCCCGGGCGACGTTCTCGTCGAACCCACTTCGATCGGCACCGGCTGACCGCATCCAGGTCATCTGGGGGAAAACGCAGTCCACGGGTGTGCTCTTCCCCAGCCCGCGGGTGTCCATGCCGATGACGTCGTAGGCCTTGGCCACCTCATCGGTCATACCGGATCGAAGTATGGCGGGCAGGCCCAGCCCCCGCCCGCCGGGTCCGCCGGGGTTGGTCTGCAGGATTCCGCGCCGTTGGGCCGGATCCATGGAGACAATACGGGAGATGGCTACGGAGATTGTCTTCCCACCCGGATCGGCATAATCAAGGGGAACGGTGACCATGGCACACTCAGTCCCCGAGGCCGCGAGCGCCTCGTCAGCACAGGCCGCCCACTGAAGTTGTTGATCGTGGAACCGGGAGAGAGACCCGCCCGAATCTGCCGGCACAGTTGTTGGCGCGCAGCCGGCCACAAGAGGCACGGTGAGCAATATTGCAGCAATGGCCGAGGCCTTGGTCTTGTTCATAATGTTCCTTTTCCAGAGAGTTTCTTGGACCGGGGGCGGGGTGCAGCTAGTGGTAACGCCTGAGCCTTCCCAAGCTCGCCTGACCGATGAGTGCTGTGCTGAAGAGCAGGACGCTGATGGCTGCGGCACCCGGGGTGATTCCTTCGATGAGGAGGACGACGACTCCCGAGACTCCCAGCAGGGTGCTGACAGTGGCCCGGCGGCTGGTGGCCAGCGGCCCTCCGGCGGTCTTGTTGATGCGTTCAAAGCGCCCGAAGAATCCGGCGGTCGGGACAAGGACACACAGTGCGGCTGCCAACCAAGCGGGCCTGCTCAGCCACCACTCTGCCGTGCCCGGAACCGGCAGGGGCAACGGCGAGATGAGGAGCAGGCCCGCCAACCCCACCAGGACGGGCATATGCCAGAGGTAGACGGTCATCGCCCGGGAACCGACCGCACTGACCAGGGCCATGACGGAAGGATTCGCGGCCCACCTCCGGATGGGCGCCTGGCACATCGAGAAGATCATCAGTTGCGCCACCGCCAGGAGGACCAACGCTCCCGTCGGTGGGTTGAGGTTGGCCAGCATGTCCCCCGAGTACACGCCCAGCCACGTCAGCACCAACAAAACCGCCAGCGAGCATCCGGCAGTCCACTTCCGCACGGTCGGTGTCAGGCGATGAATGGAACCGTCCGCAAGCCAGAAACCAAGCTGCTGGATGAAGAGCCACACGAAGAGGAGGTTGGCGTACCCGAAGGCAGCCTGCCCCGACAGAATCCGCAGGCCGTCGACGGCGGCGATGGCCAGCAGGAGGCCCACCATGGTGCGGACTTTTGCCCGATCATGAATCTGGGCAAGCAAAGGAACCAGTGCGGAGCTTCCGAGGTAAACGGCCAGGAACCACAGGGGCTGACTGATCCGGTAGCCGGCGGTCGACACAATATCGGCGGGAACGCCCCCCAGGGTCAACAGCACCAGACCTGCGCCGACCAACCCCACAAGGACCACAGCCGGGACAAGGAGCCGCACCAGGCGGCCCCTGACGTAGTCGGCAGCGGTGGCGCCACGGGCTGACATTGCCCGCCATTGCGAGATCGAGCTGAAGCCCCCGGCTATGAAGAAGAGCGGCATGATTTGCACAAACCATGTGAAGGCCGCAAACACGGTGTTGCCGTCAAGCGCATTCTCCAGGACAGGGCCATGCGGTCCCAGGCTGACACCTACCATCAAGGCATGGAGCGCAACCACAACCACCAGGCAAAGGCTCCGAATGACGTCTATGCTCGCGTCCCTGGAGCTTGATATACCCTGTGCCGGCGGGCGCCGACCGGTAAGAATGGTTCCGGTTTCCGGGGCTGTCTTCACCGGCCGGATCGCTGTGGATGTCGCGTCGCTGTTCATACCTTCGACGCTACGGATCGCCGGAAAAGCGCACGATGGTGCGGACCACCGTCTTCCTGATGGTGCTGGCCGCCCCCTCGAAGGTGGACCTGGCTATACCGACGGCATGGGCATTGCTCAGGCAGACTGAATGGATGATCACAACACGACTCCGGCGATGGTGGCGCGCCCTTGCGTATCTGGCCCTTGAACTGCTGGCCAGCATCATCTCCATGGGCCTGTTCATGGTGGGTGCAGTGCTTACCCCGCTCCTTCTGTTCAGCGGGGGGTGGCTCATTGCGCCACGGGCCGTGGCCGTCCTGCGGTGGTGGATAACCAAGGCACGCCTACGGGTCGCCCGCTACTCGGGAGTTCCGTTGGCTGCCGAGTACATCCCAATCCCCAAGAACCCCTCCTTCGAAGAGCGGCTCCGATTGGTCTTTTCCCGCACCACGGGCCGCGATTCCCTCTGGTTGGTGGCCCATGGACTCCTGGTTCCGATCATTACCCTGCTGTGCATCGGACTGCCCCTCTCGGCCCTGAACTCGCTTCTCATCCCCAGCTACTGGTACCTCCTGCCCCCGGATCAGCCTGTCTCCAGCCTCTACCCGGTGACGTCCTGGGAGGGCGCGGCCTGGATGGTGTTGGTGGGCGTGGGGTATGCCGCCGTCTCCTGGTGGCTGATCCCGGCGGCGGCCATGGGTCTCACCTGGATTCAGGCGCGCATCCTGGCCCTCCCTTCCAAGTCGTCACTGGTGGAAAGGGTCACCGCGCTGACCGCCAGCCGCGCCGCCGCCCTGGACGCTCATGCGGCGGAACTCAGGAGAATCGAACGCGATCTTCACGACGGCGCACAGAACCGCCTGGTGGGCGTGGTCATGATGCTGGGGTTGGCCGAGCGGACCCTCGAAAAGAACCCCGAAGATGCGCTGCCCCACGTGCGCAGGGCGCAGCAGGCAGCCACTGAAGCACTGGCCGGACTCCGAACGGCCGTCCACGACATCCACCCCCCGATCCTGGACGAGCTCGGGCTTGAGGGAGCGCTCTCCGCCCTCACGGGAAGGTCGGCCATCCCTTGCCTGCTGACGCTTACCGAACTGCACCGGGTACCCGCAGCACTGGAATCGGCCAGCTACTTCATCGTTGCCGAGGCTTTGACGAACGCGAACAAGTACAGCGCTGCCACTGAGGTGACCGTCTCGGTGAGCCGCGGGCAAGGTTCCTCCGGCTCCACCGATAAACTGCTCATCTCAGTCGAGGACAACGGTCGCGGCGGAGCATTTGAACGGCCCGGCGGCGGCCTTGCCGGGATTCGCCGCAGGACGGCGGCTTTCGAAGGGGTCGTGGAGTTCGATAGCCCGGCCGGTGGACCTACAACTGTCAGAGTGGAGCTGCCATGCGGGTGGTAATAGCAGAGGATGACGCCCTCCTCCGGGAAGGACTGTCGCTCCTTCTCAAGAGCGAGGGTTTCGATGTCATCGCGGCGGTCGATAACGCCGATGACTTCCTCGCCGTCCTGGACGACGCCGATGCTGCCGTCCTGGACGTGCGGATGCCACCGACCTTCACTAATGAAGGGCTGCAGGCAGCCCGTGAAGCCCGACGGCGGCGGCCCGGGTTCCCGGTTCTGGTCCTCTCCGCTTATGTGGAGGACCGCTATGCCGGCGAGCTGCTGTCCGAGGGCGCTGCCGGTCTTGGTTACCTGCTGAAGGAGCGGGTGGGCAAGGTGGCTGAGTTCACGGACACCCTCCGCCGGGTGGCTGGTGGCGCCACGGTCATGGACCCGGAAGTGATCTCCCAGCTCATGAGCCGCCGCGGAGCCAGTGACCCCATCAGCACCCTCACTCCGCGGGAACGCGAAGTCCTTGGCCTGATGGCCGAAGGCCTGGACAACCTCTCAATAGGGGCGCGCCTGGTGGTGACGGAGACCGCGGTCAGCAAGCACATCGGCAACATTTTCCAGAAGCTCCAACTCTCCACCATGGACCGGGGACACCGACGCGTCCTGGCAGTCCTGGCCTACCTCCGGTCGTAGCCCCACAACCCAGCCACCCGCCGTCGTCCGCTCGATGGTTACCGTGAAACCTCACGCTCGCTCACCGTGAGTTCTGCAAGCACGTCAAGGTCCACGTCCACGCCAAGGCCCGGCTTCTCAGTGATGTGGACATCCGGGATCACGTACTTCAGGTCTCCGGGTTCCTTGGCGAACCTCAACGGTCCCGACAGCTCTGTGGAAACGATGTTGGGATGGCTCAGCGCCAGATGGAAACCCGCGGAAGAAGCGATGCTGGTCTCCAGCATCGAACCGATCTGAACCTTGAGTCCCCCGAGCTCCGCCTGCGTTGCCAAACGACGACACGGCGTGATGCCACCGCTCTTCATGAGCTTGAGATTCACCATGTCCACGGAGCGGTCCCGGACGAAGTGGGCAAGATCCTGGGCATCCACCACGGCTTCATCAGCCATCAGCCTCATACCGGTGGCCTGGCGCACCAAGCGGAAGCCGTCGATGTCATCGGCCAGGATCGGTTGTTCCACCCAATCGACATCGAACGGTTCCAAGGCCCGGATCATGGTGCGTGCCGTGGCCGGGTCCGCCCAGCCTTGGTTGGCGTCGACCCGGATGCCAAGGTCCAGCCCAATGGCTGCCCGGACGGCTCGTACACGCTCAATGTCCAGCCCGTCAGCACCACCGAGCTTCATCTTGAGGTGGCGGTAGCCCTCCTTCCTGGCTTGCACCGCCTGCTCCGCGAGGACTTCCGGGGCCAGGATGCTCATGACCCGTGCGATGGTTGGCTGCTCGGGCCGCCGTCCACCGAGCAAGGCATGGATCGGACGCTCCGCCGCCTTGCCGGCAAGGTCCCAACAGGCAATGTCCACCGCTGCTTTAGCCGCGCCACAACCCTTGAGGGCCGCATTCAAGCGCTGGTGGATGGCGGTGATATCCCTCGGATCCATGCCCATGACAGCGGGCAGAAGTTCCGTTGTGAGGGCTTCGACCACACCGGTCGGCGTCTCGCCGGTGATATGTCCGTCAGGCACGCTTTCACCGTACCCAACCAGGCCGTCGTCGGTCTCCAGGGCAAGGACCACGCTGGGCATCGACGGGTAAGAGGCGTAGGCGACCACGAAGGGTTCCACCAAGGGAAGGTCGATCAGGGTAATGGTGGCGCGGGAGATTTTCATGGGTGGCTTCCTATCCAATGGTACTGGGCGGGGTTCAGGGCCAAACACGTTCCGTTTGACAGGGGTCAAGCGGAACGTGAGGCCAGGATGCAGAGTTGCAGCATGGCGGCAAAACGTGTCTTGGGATCGTCAAGGTCAAGCCCGCCCACCAGGGCAAGGCGGCGAAGCCGGTACCGGAAAGTGTTCGGGTGGATATAGACCGCGGCTGAGGCGGCTGCGACATCCCCGAAAGCATCCAGCCATGCGCGAAGGGTGTCCACCAGGTTGGCATTGTGTTTCTCGTCGTAAGCGTAAAGACGCGCGATCTGGCCTGTGGGCTGCTCTCCACGTGATGCAGCGAGGTCACAGAGTTCCAGGATCAGTGCTTCCACATGGACATCGGCCAGCCGGGCGACGCGTTGGCCGTTGGCGTTGCCGCTGCGCAACACCCGCAGGACACGGTCCGCGCTGGAACGGGCAGCAGCCAATTCCGCGGCACCATGGGCAACCGGCCCGACGCCGATCACCGCGTTGATGCGGTCACCCAGGCGCCTCAGGAAGTCGGCCCCGACTGCGGCAGCGCGATCCTCGCCCTGATTGTCTCCTTGCGAAACAGGAAACAGCGCGTAGGCAGTGTCACCCAACAGTGCTACTGCGCACCGTGGCTGAACGGCGCCCAGGTGCATGGCGAAGCTGTCACTGATTCTCTGCCGCTCCAAGGCAAGGCCTGCGTCACCTTCCCTCGGCGGCACCCGGTCCACTTTCTGCAGCATGGCCAACGCCAGCACAACGATCGGCTGGTCTCCCAACCCCAGTCTGTCCAGGGCTTCCGGAGCGCCCCGTCCGCCCGCCAAGGCACTGCTCAGCAGGTCAGCCCGCATCCTCCGCTCAACATCGGCACCGGCATGAAGCCGCAATAAATGCAGTGCCACCAATTTCGCGGCGTCGCATAATGACTGTTTCCGTTCCTCGTTGAGCGGGCCGCGGACGGCTACCCAGATGGAGCCAAGCACTTCATCGCCGGCGCGCACGGCCACAGCCACACGGGGAAGGGACGCCGCATCCAGCGACGTCGGCAAAGAATCGACGTAGACGGGGTCCGTGGAACGGTACAGCTCGCGGAAGACACCCCGCTCCACGAACACCCGCGAAATGGCTTCCGGAACCTGGCGTCCCAGGATCGTCTCCACCCTGGTGGCATCGGCTTCGTCTTGCCGACCGGAGAATGCGAGCACTCGCGAACTGCGGTCCTCAATGGTCACGGGGGCATCAAGCAGTGCTGCCACGGCGTTCGCTAAAGAGAACAGGTCACCGGAAGGCGGGCCACTGGTTGATTCGGCGCCCAAACCTCCAAGGTCGCCGGCAAGGACCGAACGCAACATCGCCGCAAGCTGCGCCCAACCAGCGCCCGGAGTCAGGCCCAGCAAGGCAACCCCGGACTCACGCACGGCGGCAGCCACCCGAAGGTCGGCCGCGAAGGGCGCACGGACCACCAGCCCCACCGCCCCCTGCCTGCCAAGCCTCAGCAACAACGACGCCACGTAATCCGCGTCCTGAAGACCAATGCCCAGCACCAGTGCATGAGCAGGCAGAAGCGGCTCATCCATGGGGTCATGGATGGCTATGCCGCCGATTTCCTCAGCCCTGCCAAGGTCTCCCGCCACCAACTCCAGAAGCGTGGCCCCCAAGTCGTCGAGGACTCGGCCCAAGCTGGCGCGGGGACGGACGTCATTCATTCAGGTCCACTCCCGCACCGGAACGGGCAGGCATCGGCTCCCGCTCCGAATCCACACCGTTGGCGTATTTCTCCACCCACTCCACAATGCGTCGGTTGAAGTCAATACGGTGCGATGGACGGCCAACGTCCGTGAAAAGGTGGGATCCGCCTGGATAAAGAACCAGACGGCTCACGACGCCCAGCTCGCAAAGGGCCGCATGCCATTGCTCCGCCTGGCCAACGGGACACCGCACATCGTCCGCGCCATGGAGGATGAGCGTTGGGGTCGTCACACGTTCCACCGCGGAAAGCGGGGACATCGCCTCGTAGCCCGGAGCATCCGTCCACGCCGGCCCGCCAAGCTCGCGGTCGCTGAGGAACTGCCCGCTGTCCGACGTTCCGGCAAGGCTCCGCAGATCGCTGACAACCCCGCCGGCCACCGCAGCCGCGAATCTCTGGTCGCGGCTGGTCAAGTAGCAGGTCATGTATCCCCCGTAGCTGTACCCGGTCACGGCCAGACGGTCCGGGTCCGCCACTCCTTCGGCCACCAGCACGTCCAGGGGCTCAAGGAAATCCTGTGCGTCCGCAATGCCCCATTTGCCCAGAGCCGCCCTGTAGAAGTCCGCACCATAGCCGTCGCTGCCCCGGACATTGAGCAACAGCACGGTCCAGCCTCGTGCCACCAGCTCCTGGTGGTAAAGGTTCACGTCGTCGGCAGCGCTGTTCCAAGCGTTGTGGGGGCCACCGTGAATGTCCAGCAGAAGGGGCTGCGGCCCCTCACTTTCCGGGTCGCGGATGATCCAACCCTGCACCACTGTCCCATCGGAGATGGGAAACCAGCGTTCCAATCGCGGGAAGAATTCCGTCTCCGCGAAGTTCGATCCGTGACGGGCCCATACCCGGACAGCGCCGTCTGAAAGGTCCACGCTCGCAATTTCGCCAAAGGAGTCAGGTGTCTTCAGGACGGTCACGGCAGTGTTGCCGGCAACGGACAACTCCGAGACCACCAGGCCGTCACCCCGCAGCACCGGGCGAGGCTCGCCGCCGTCGACGTCAACCTCGTAAAGGTGCGTGCACCCAAGGTCCCGGATGCAGAAGAGCACTGACCGGCCGGCATTTATCACCCGCGGCGCCGCCCCGGGATAGGCAGGAGCCCCACCCATCACATTGCGGTCCAGCGAAACGGTGAGATTTCCTGCGGGGCTGCCATCCAAGGGAAGCCGGATCACGGCTGCGTGGCCCACCGGTCGGCTCGACACCACAAAAAGGGCGTCTCCTTCCGCGCTCCATTCGACGCCGTTGACCACCTGGTCGTCCGGGCCCACAAGAACGGGCTGTGCATCCGGAACGTCCACAGCCAGGACGTGCACGGGGGCAACCAGGCTGGCATCATTGTCGGCCGCGGGGCCGGCAGCAAACGCCACATGGCCCCCGTCCGGCGACCACTCCGGATCGCGGGCGTGCCAGTCGCCATGGGTGAGCTGGACGGTTTTCCCGGAGGCCACGTCAAGGACGTGGATCTGGCGCGTCAAGGTTCCCAGCAGGCCCAGTCCGTCGGACTGATAAACCCTGCCGTCCGCCACAACTGGCGCGTCCGATCCCGTGTTACGACCAGGGACAAAAGCAGCGAAGGCAAGCTTCGTCCCGTCAGGACTCCACGTCGGTTTACCGACTCCCAGCGGCAGGCTGCCCAGGCCTCTGACCCGGTGGTCCCCGGGAGTCATGATGTAGAGCTGGACGTGTCCCTCCGACTCCCGCAGAAAGGAAAGCGATGCCCCATCGGGCGACCACGCCGGTGCAGTATCGGCGTTCCCGAACGTGAGTTGGCGCGAGCGATTTCCCGCGGCATCCACCAACCAGATGTTGCGTTGAGTGCTGTCGGAAACGGCATCGAGGGTCCGCAGTACGTAGGCAACACGCCCACCGTCCGGAGAGAGTGCCGGCTGTTCAGGAACCGCAAGATCCAGCAGATCGTCAACGCAAAGCCTCCGGGTCACAGCAGTCCCGCCTTCCCAGCCATCAGCGATCCATCAGCGAAGTGGCATGCAGCTGCCTGGCTGTGGCCCTCCGGCTCAGGATCGGCTTCCCGGCAGACGTCTCGGCCCGGGAGCACCAGTGGCCCTATGGGGCAGCGCAGATGGTACCGGCATCCGGTGGGTGGATGATGCGGGTCCGCCGGCTCGGCGTCGCTGACAGCCTGCACCGCCGGGTCGGACATCCCAGGACTCAGGCCGGTGCTGCCGTTTCCGGGCACTGCAGCCAACAAAGCCTTGGTGTACGGATGCTGGGGATTCGAAAGGATCTGCTCGGCGGGACCTTGTTCGACGATCCTGCCCAGATACATCACAGCGATGGCATCGGCCACGTATCGGACCACCGCCAGATTGTGCGAAATAAACAGCATGGACAAGTTCAGTTCCCGTTGCAGGTCCCTCACCAGGTTCAGGACTGTTCCTTGGACAGAAACGTCCAACGCAGAGGTGATCTCGTCGGCGATGATGACCTCCGGCTGCCCAGCCAAGGCCCTGGCCAGGGCCACGCGCTGAAGCTGGCCCCCGGACATCTGCCCGGGGTAGCTGGAGGCACGCTGGGGATCCAGGCCCACCAAACCGAGCAACCGTTCTACCTCTGCGCGTCGGCTTGCGGCGTCTCCCCTGCCGGCGCGTGGGATGCCTTCCGCTATGGAGTCACCGATGCTCATTCGCGGATTCAGTGACGAGTGCGGGTCTTGGAACACCATCTGCAAAGGTCTGTGCTCGCCCCTTTTGGGCCGGAGGGGCCGGCCATTGAAAAGTATCTGGCCAGCGGACAAGGGGGTGAGGCTTGCCGCAGCCCTGGCCAGCGTGGACTTGCCGGACCCCGACTCGCCCACCAAGCCCACCACTTGTCCCTTGGGCACTGTGAGGTCAACGCCATCCACTGCCGTCATCCCGCGGCGGCCACCGAATCGTACTGATACCTGCTCAAAGCGAAGTTCGCTCATGATGCCTCTCCTTGCAGTGCCGCAGCGGGTAGTTTGAGTTCCACCGAGACCCGCTGGCCCGTCCCACGCGACGGGTGCCAGCACGCCACCCGATGCCCGTCCTCCTGCTGGACGAGCTGCGGATCCTCGCGGGTGCAGTGGTCGTCCGCCTTCGGGCAGCGGGACGCGAACGCGCAGCCTGCGGGAACATTGGAGGGGTCTGCGGGGCGTCCCGGGACCACCGCCAGGGGCTGGTTGCGATCCGTTTCCATGTCGGGGACGGCGGCCAGGAGGGCCTGTGTGTAGGGGTGCAGTGACCTTTCAGCCAAGTCGGTTGCCGGCAGGTCCTCCACGATCCGCCCGGCGTACATGACCAGGACGCGCTCGCAAACCTCGCCCACCAACGTGAGGTCATGGCTGATCAGGAGGATCGCCACGTTGTTCTCTTCCTTGATGGTCGACAACAGCCGAAGTACTTGTTGCTGGACTGTCACATCCAACGCGGTGGTGGGCTCGTCAGCCACAATCAGTGCCGGGTTTCCCATGATTCCCATTCCGATCATGGCCCTTTGCCGCATGCCGCCGGAGAATTCATGGGGATATTGCCGGAGGCGCCGTTCCGCGGCAGGGACCCGGACTGCCCGCAACCGGTCAGCTGCGCGGGCGAGTGCTTGCCGACGGTTCATTCCTTGGTGCCGCTGCGCTACTTCAGCGAGCTGGGTGCCGATCCGCATGGTGGGGTTGAAAGATTTCATGGGGTCCTGGAACACCATTGCGAAGGACGTGCCCAACAGCTGACGCTTGGCAGGCGAGGGGCTGGACAGTTGGTCCTGGCCGAGGAACTCCAGGCGTGATGCCGTGACGCTTCCCGGGTACTCCACCAGTTGGGCAAGGGCAAGGGCGGTCTGGGTCTTGCCGGAGCCAGACTCCCCCACCACGCCTACGGCTTCCCCCTGAGCCAGGCTGAAACTGACACCGCGGACGGGAGTGATGGGTCCGGCAGGTCCAGGGAAGCTCACAAAAAGGTCGCTGACGGTCAGCACGGCGCTGCTTTCGCGGCTGCTGGTGGAAGGTTCGACGGCGGCGGAGGACTCGACGGCGGTTGGCCGCACCCGCTGAGGTGCTGCGCCCTTGCCGGCGAAGGGTGTGGGTGCGCCCAAGGTCTTGGCAACGGCTTCACCGAAGAGGTTGAAGGCCAGGCCCGCAATGACAACTGCAAGGCCAGGTGCCAGCGCCGCCATGGGGTGAAGGTAAATATCGTTGAGACCCTCGTTCAGGAGCCGACCCCAGTCATACGCAGGTGGTTGGACGCCCAGTCCCAGGAAGGACAGTCCGGCGAAGGCCAACAGCGAACTGCCCGCCCCAATCGTGGCGGTAACCACCAACGGTTCGGCGATGTTGGGAAGGATATGGCGGATCAATCGCTGCAGCCGGCCAACACCGGCCAGTTTCGCCGCGGCGATGAAGTCCCGTTCCGACTGCGTGGCAATCAGGGTCTGGGTCAACCGGGCAAAGGATGGGGCGGTGGCAAAGCCTATGGCCAGCACAGCGCCGGTCTGGCCGACTCCGAAGATGACCGCGAAGAACATGGCCAGCAGCAGCCCCGGAAATGCCACTGCGATATTCACGAAAGCGGTGACCAGCCTGCCAATCCTCCGGCTCAGGAGAGAAGGGACAGCACCAAGCACCAAGCCCACGCAAACACCGATGCCGGTGGCTGCAAGGGCCAGTTTGACCGAAAGGCCGGTAGCCACCAGCAGCCGGAAGAAGAGGTCGCGTCCCAGGCTGTCTGTACCAACCGGATGTTCGGGCGAAGGTCCTTGGAGAATGGCGCGTGTGTTGATCTCCTCAGCCTGTCCTGACCACAGGATGGGTGCCAGAACGGCCAAGGTAAGGACTGAAAGGAGCATGGCGGCAGACACAGCCCCGACGGGTGTCTTCAGCGCCGCCAGCCATCGTGCCGCCATCCCTGCTGTGGCAGCCGTCTTTGAAGTGCTCATATTCAGCTCTCTTTAATCGTTGAACGGGGATCGAGCATGCCCAGTGCGATGTCCACCAAGAGGTTCACCAGAAGCACTCCCAGCCCGTACACCAGCACGACGCCCTGCACTACCGGGTAGTCCTTGGCCAGGATGGAGGAGACGATGGTGCTTCCCAGCCCGGGCCAGGCGAAGACATTTTCCACGAGGACCGTGCCTGCAACCATGGCGCTCAGCATCAGTCCACCGATGGTCAGGGTGGCGGTCAGCGCGTTTGGCAGGGCGTGCCGGAAATAGATCATCCAGTTGGGAAGACGTTTGGCGCGGGCGGTCCGGACGTAGTCCGCGCCGAGTACTGAAAGCATCTCCACCCGAACAATGCGCGACAGTATGGCAGCTGAGCCAAGGGCCATGGACACCACGGGAAGGACATACGAGCCCGCGTCGGAACGACCCGCCACGGGAAACCATCCCAGTTGCACGGCGAAGAAGTACACCAAGCCAACCGCAAGGAGGAACTCCGGAATGGCGGCCACAACAATGGAGGTGGAAGTGAAGGCAAGTTCGGTTCGGCGCCGACGACCGCCTCGGGTGAGGACGCCCATCAGCGCGCCCACCGGCACGGAGATCAGGACTGCGAGCAGGAACGCGAGTCCGGCCAGCTCGAAGGTGGCAGGAAGGCGGTCCCCGATGACCTGCGCCACCGGCAGGTCCGAAGTCATGGACGTTCCGAGGTTCCCGCCCACCAGGCCTTGGAGGTAATGGAGGTATTGAAGCCAGAGGGGATCGTTGAGGCCCAGGGCCTCGCGGCGCGCCTCGATCAGGGCACCCGGAGCGGAGTTGCCCAGTGCGGCCCTGACCGGGTCGCCCGGGATGAGGTGGATCATGAGGAAGGACGCCGTGACCAGCACCCAGAGGGAGACCACCAGACGGCCAATTCTTCGCGCTACAAAGCCGGCCCACGGGCTTTCCGATGCATCCGTGACTGCATCCGCGACGAAACGTGTTGCAATGCTCAAAGTTCTACTCCTGCTTCTTGGGAGACCACACTGGACCTCCACGAGACCGGCGTCATCTATTATCTGGCTCACACCCTTCTCAATGCTTTGTCCGTTCCAATCACTCATGGAGCCCGGCATGGTCGAATCGGACAATGCACGGAAGAATGACTGAGATTGTCCGCTCCGCCGCATCGGACGGCCTTGTCGTAATGGACCACAGCGTTGGAAGGACGTCGTCGTGATCGACAAAATCGCTCCGCTGCGGGCGCCGTAGCATTGCCGCATGACGAACATGAATGAACTCCGCACGTGGCTGGAAGGCCGTCTCCCATCCCTGCTGGCCGAGCATCAGGTGCCCGGTGCCGCAGTAGCTGTTTCCGTCAGGGGTGAAGTGGTCGACGCCGCGGCAGGCATCCTCAGCAAGAACACCGGCGTCGAGGCTACCGTTGACTCCCTGTTCCAGGTGGGTTCAATCACCAAGCTGTGGACTGCCACCCTGATCATGCAGTTGGTGGACGAAGGCACCTTGGACCTGGATGTCCCGGTTCGGAGGTACCTGCCGGAGTTCCGCCTCATGGACGAGTCCGCCGCGGCCTCCATTACCACTCGCCAGTTACTGAGCCACACCGCTGGCTTCGAGGGGGATATTTTCACCGACACCGGCCAGGGAGACGACGCCATCGCCAAGCTGGTGGACCTCTTCGCGGACGTTCCCCAGCTGTTCGCCCCGGGAGAGATGTTCTCCTACAACAATGCCGGATACGTCGTCCTGGGACGGATAGTGGAAGTGTTGCGGGGCAAGTCCTATGACGAATGCATGCGGGAATACCTGTTCACACCACTGCAACTGACCCACGCGGCCAACGGGCCATACGAGGCGATCCTCTACCGGACCGCGGTGGGGCACATTCTGAACGAGGATGGCGGAGAACCCGAACCCAGCCCCATCTGGGCATTGAGCCGCTCAACCGCCCCTGTAGGCTCGATGCTCAACATGCGGCCCCGAGACCTTCTCAAGTTCGCGCAAATGCACATGGATGCAGGGCGCGGTCCCGCGGGCCAGCAGATTCTCAGCGCCAAGTCGGCGGCGGCCATGCTGGAACCGCAGGTGAAGCTCCCGGACCTGGGCTGGATGGGTGAGTCCTGGGGCCTGGGCTTCTCGCTCTTCGATTACGACGGCGGCACGGTAGTCGGTCACGACGGCGGCACTATCGGCCAAACGGCTTTCCTGCGGATATGCCCCGAAAAGGATGTCTCCATTGCTCTCTTCTGCAATGGTGGAGATCCGCTTGCTGTCTTCACCGAGATAGCAAAACATGCGCTCGGCGAGTTCGCCGGCATCACGTTGCCGCAGCTTCCCGTCCCGGCCGGCTCACCCCCGCCCGTGGATGCTTCTCGGTACGTGGGCGAGTACTCCTCGCGTGTTGCCAGCGTGGTGGTGAGCCAGGATGCCGAGGGCCGGATCTGGCTGGAGCGGACTCCCATGGGAGTCTACGCCGAGGTCGGCGACAGGCCCGAGAAGATCGAGCTGGTGGCCATGGACGGGGATACGTTGTTGCCCGCGCAAAAGCAATTCGGAATGCATCTGCCGCATGCCTTCGTTGGTGACGATGGCCAGGGCCGGGCCTTGTTCGTCCACACAGGCCGTGCAGATCGTCGCGTCAGCCCATGAGCATGGGATCTGAGGAACTCGCCGAAATCTTCGCGGCGGTGGGTGCTACGGGCTACGTGCATGCCCGCGAGGTGGGAGTCGTCGGTGGCCGCGAGGTGTCCCTGAATCCTGACGAGGCTGTTGTCCTGGCCTCCGTTTTCAAGGTGCCCTTTGCCGTCGCCTATTCGCGGGAAGTTTCCGCGGGCCGGTTGAAGGAAAGCGAAAGGACCACAGTGACCTCCCGGTACCGGGTGGGAGGCCTGGGAACAGCAGGCTGCGCGGACGACGTCGAAATGAGTTGGCGGGACCTTGCAAAATTCATGATGACCATGAGCGACAACGCCGCCACTGACGTCATTTTCCATCGCATAGGCCAGGCCGCAGTGGACGCCGTCCTTGACGATCTGGGCTTACAGAGGACACGAATCATCGGCTGCGGCGAGGATATGGATCATCAGATGGCGGCCGACCTCGGCCTTGATCCAAGCGCTGCGACCACCGACGTGGAAGCCATGCTGGCTGCGGCTGCTCCAGAGCAGGTCTGGGCGCTCGGAATCATGGATCCTGCACGGACACCCTCTTCCACTCCCCGGGACATCGTTTCACTGCTTGACGCCATCTGGACCAACTCAGCAGGCTCTCCTGAGACGTGCGAGCGTGTGCGCTCCATGATGGAGCAACAAATTTGGCGGCACCGGATGGCGACGGGTTTCGATGACGGCGTGGTGGTGGCAGGCAAGACGGGAACCCTTCCTGCCATACGCAACGAGGTCGGCGTGGTCACGTACCCCGACGGCCGTCGCTACGCCGTCGCGGTCTTCACACGGGCCACGACGCTTTCCGATACGCAACCAGGCATCGACGCATCCATTGGCAAGGCGGCACGCTTGGCCGTTGACCTGCTGCGCGGGGCATAGTCGGACCCGCCAAACCTTGATCCCTGCAGTTGTCCGCCAAGCCAATGGCACGGGTCACATTTGCCGAAAGAATAACACCATGAAGACACAAGGCACGATCAAGGCGGCGCTCGGCGTCGCCACCGTGGGCGCGCTCTCACTGACGATGGCCGCCTGCTCCGGTTCTGCACCGAAGACCGGGGGCGAGCTGGCAAACGGCAAGACGTTCACCATGAGGCTGAGCGTGGACCCCGGATCACTGGACCCTCTTTTCGCATCGAACTCCATCACCCAGCAAGCCACCAAATTCCTTTACGACTCGCTGATCAACCTTGATCCGGACAGCAAAGTGGTGTCGGGTTTGGCGGAGTCCTGGGAAGGTACTACCACCGAGGCCACCTTTACCCTGCGCAAGGGCGTCACGTGTTCGGACGGCACTGCCCTGACCCCGGACATCGTGGCAGCCAACATCAACTTCGTTGGCGACCCCGGCAACAACTCCACCCGAACAGGTGTCTTTGTTGCTCCCGGAGCCACCGCCGTTGCGGACAACGACAAAGGAACGGTCACGGTGACCACGGTCTCGCCGGAACCGTTCCTGGTCCGGAACGTGGGCAGCCTGCCGATCGTCTGCGCCGCAGGCACCAAGGACAGGAGCCTCCTTGCCCAAGGCGCCGACGGCACGGGCATGTACACAGTTGCAGAGGTAGCTGCGGGCGACCACTACACCCTCACCCGGCGCAAGGACTACGCCTGGGGTCCCGGTGACTGGAAAACCGAACAGGAGGGCTTGCCGGACAAAGTGGTCCTGAAGGTGATCTCCAATGAGACCACTGCGGCTAACCTGCTCCTTTCCGGTGACGTGAACGCTGCCACCATCGTGGGGCCAGACAAGCAGAGACTGGAGGCCAAGAAGTCGTTCCAACGGGACCTGGTCACGGCGCTGGGACAAATCTGGTTCAACCAGAAACCGGGCTTGCCCGGCGCGGACGAAAACGTTCGCCGCGCATTGACACAGGCAATGAAGCTCGACGAACTCGGTCAAGTGATGACGAGCGGCAGTGGCAAGCCTCCCACCAGCCTGATTGCACCGGTACTCAGCCCCTGCAAGCAGGACACACTGAGCGGCAACCTCCCCCAGCACGATCTTGAGGCCGCAAAGAACGCCTTGGATACCGCCGGATGGAAGGTGGGCCCCAACGGTGTTCGAAGCAAGGACGGCGCTCCGCTCAAAATAGAGTTCTTCTACCCAAGCACCATGGGGCCGACGTTCGCAGCAGGCGCAGAGCTGATCAAGGAAGTTTGGTCCGGGATTGGGGTTGACGTTCTCCTTCGGCCCGTCACGGATGCAGAAGGCAGCTCACTCATCCTGGGTGGTGAAGGCGGGTGGCATGCAGCATTCGTGCCCATCGGCGTTGCCTTGCCCAACGAGCTCGTACCATTGGTGTCCGGCCCGACGCCCCCCAACGGCAACAACTTCGCCTACATCAACAATGCCGGCTATCTGGAAAACGTCCAGAAAGCCGCCGCCGCCACTGGTGAAGCAGGATGCGAGCACTGGGCAGCCGCTGAAAAGCAGATCATCGAGCACGTCGATGTGGTGCCTTTCGTCAATTCTGCAACGCCGACCTTCGCCGAAGGGGCCACCTTTGAACTGGCCGACGGACAATTGGCCCCGTCTTCCGTTCGCATGCTTCGCTAACCGTCCTCTCAGAGGAATGCTCCGTCCTGCTCATGGCAGGGCGGAGCATTTCTCATTTGGGCTGGTTCTCCCGGACAAAGCCGGACGGTAAGGCTTCGTCCTGGCCGACAAAGCCAAGAGCACCTAATCGAACCAAGATTGAATCATGTCACTCAATCTCGATGCCCTCTCCCTTGCTGAGCGGGCCCAATTTACAGCCGTATCTGCGGCCGCCAAGGCCAATGTCCGAGTAGTCGACGAACACCGCCGTGAGAGTCTCAAGGATATTGAAGGGCTGCTGGTGGCTATCTGGGGGATGTCTCCGCAAGGAGCTCCCATTCCGTTTGACCTGCTGCGCAGCATTTCCCACGCCGGGTGCAATGTTTCTGCGGCCTACACCTCGGAGGGAGTCCTGTGCGGGGCCGCGGTGGCCATCGTCTCTCCGGACGGATCGACGTATTCGCTGATTGCCGGAGTCCTGCCCGGCGTTGCGGACAAGGGCGTGGGATTCGCCCTCAAACAACACCAAAGGGCTTGGTCCCTGGCACGTGGCATAGAAACCATGACATGGACCTTCGACCCCCTGGTCAGCCGGAACGCCCGCTTCAACCTGTCCAAACTCGGTGCCGTGACGTCCGAGTATGAGAGGAACTTCTACGGCGCGATGCAGGACTCCATTAACGCCAATGATGAATCGGACCGGCTAGTGGTGTTGTGGCCGCTTTCCTCAACCCGAAGCAGCAAATGCAGCGAGGGCTCGGTGCATGAGGTGAGCCTGCCACCGGGTGCGCTGAACAATGCCCGTGAATATGGACCTGACGGCCAACCTGCACTCCTCGAATCGGCAGGCTCCCTCTGGTGCCGGGCGCCGCAGGACATCGTCGCGCTGAGGAAATCCAACCCCCAGGAAGCGGCCATGTGGCGGTTGCAGCTCCGCGACATCATGGAAGGCGCGTTTGCGTCCGGGTTCATCGCTTCCGGCGTCACCCGGACCGGCTGGTACAAGCTCACCCCGGCTGCAAGCCTCACGAAGGAGACAGCATGAAGGTCTACATATCCGTTGACATGGAGGGTATCTCCGGAGTAGCCACCTACGACCAAATCATCCGGGGTGGCAGCGGTTATCCCCGGGCGCAGGCCCTCATGACAGCTGAGACCAACGCAGCCGTGGAAGGGGCCTTCGAAGGTGGCGCCACCGAGGTCCTGGTCAATGACAGCCACGGAACAATGAACAACCTCCTGCACGAGGACCTTGACCCCCGCGCCCGAGTTATCTTCGGTACTCCCACGGCGTTTTGCATGGCCGAGGGCCTGACGTCGGACTTCGACGTCGCCTTCTACATCGGATATCACGCCCCAGCGGGTGTGGAGGGCCTGCTGGCCCATAGCTTCTCCGGCCTCTTTACGAGCTTCAAGCTCAACGGCGAGATCGCATCGGAAGCGTCCATCAATGCCCTTTTCGCGGCCACTCGCGGCGTACCAGTAGGCCTGGTAACGGGCGACGACGTCATCTGCGACATCGCCGAACGTGAATTCCCAGGCGTGCTGACAGTGCCCGTCAAGGTCGCCCACGGATTCCAGGCAGCCAACAGCCTCTCCCCCACGTTTGCCCGTGCGGCCATTCGCAAGAGTGCCCGTGCTGCTGTCCAGGGCGTAGAGAAGACCCGGCTGCTGCCCGTACCGGACAGGCTCAGGCTCGAGATCGGCTTCCAGAACCCCCTGGCGGCAGAGCTCCTGGAAGCCGTCCCAGGGGTATCCCGGGTCAGCAACATGGTGATCGCCCGGGAAGTCGAAACCGCCGAGGATCTTTTGGGGATGGTCGGAACCACGTACGAGTTGGCAGCAGTCGCTGCCAAGACAATGTTCCTCCGCGAGTCCCTCAGGTAATTTCCTTGCCGGCATTAAGCAACAACCCTGCAGGAGCCTGGACGGGCTCCTGCAGAGTTGTTTAAAGGGTGCTCGACCGGTTGAATGCTCGACCGGGTTGAACTAGTAACGGATCCGCGGAATCGACTGCAGAAGCGTCTGGGTGTACTGGTCCTTGGGTTCAGTAAAGAGACTTTCAGTTTCCCCGTCTTCGACGATGTTGCCGTGGTACATCACGGCGACGTTCTCACAAAGATTCCGGACCACGGCCAAGTCATGGGCTATGAACACCACAGAAAGGCCCAGTTGGTCCCTCAGGTCTGCCAAGAGGTTGACAATGCCGGCCTGCACCGAAACATCCAAGGCACTCACTGCTTCGTCCGCGACCAACAATGAAGGCTCCAGTGCAAGGGCCTTCGCAATGGCCACCCTCTGGCGCTGCCCTCCGGACATGGAAATCGGATAGCTGTCCAGGGCCCTGGCCGGCAGCTGGACTTGTTCCATCAGTTCAAGACACCTTCCACCTACATCCCGTGGTTCCACGATTCGGTGGACCCGCAGCAGCTCGGCCAAGGATTGACGAATGGTCATCCTTGGATCCAAGGACGAATACGGGTCTTGGAACACCATCTGGATATGGCGCCGCTGCTCTTTGGTGCGTCGGACAGGCAACTCTTCACCGTTGAACACCACGGTTCCCGTGAATGATCGCTCCAAAGCCGTGAGAACACGGGCCAACGTGGACTTACCGGATCCTGATTCACCCACCAGTCCATGGATCGTGCCCCTGCGGACGCTCAAGTTGACGTCGTTCAAGGCTACGACTTTGCGGCGATTCCGGCCCTTGCCCGCGGAGAATTCGACTCGTATGTCCCGCATCTCGAGGATGTTCTCGGACGCCGGCTGAGTCGGCTGGGTGTTGGACATCGTTAGAGCTCCTGAAGGATCGAAGGCGAGTCCGGTGCGTGGTCCGCAACCCGCATCGCGAATGAATACCCGGCCGGCCTGTCCCGAAGAGCCGGTGTGGTCCCCGGTATCGATCGAAGTCGTTGGCCGGGTTCGTCGATACGCGGAGTAGCGGCCAGAAGTGCACGAGTGTAGTCCTCCCGCGGGTTTCCCAACACTTCTGCAGCGGTGCCGGATTCCACCAGCCGGCCTGCGTACAGGACGCTGATGGTGCTGCAGAGTTCGGAAACCACAGCCAGGTCATGCGTTACGTACAGGATGCCGGCGTTCAGTTCGGCCCGCAGCCCGTCAAACAGCGCCAGGACCTGCGCCTGCACGGTCACATCGAGCGCGGTGGTGGGTTCGTCGCAGAGAATCAGCTCAGGTTCGCAGGCCACACTGGCGGCGATCATGACACGCTGCCGCATTCCTCCGGACAATTGGAACGGATAAGCGTCCACCCGCAGCTCCGGGCTTGGTATTCCTACCAAACCCATCATATGAATGGCGTAATCCCTGGCCTGCTTTCTGCTCAGGCCTTTCCGTTGGGCGATACCGTCCGTGATCTGGGTACCAACGCGGGCAATTGGATTCAATGCCACCGCAGGTTCCTGGAACACCATTGAGATACCAGCGCCCCGGATCCTGCGGAAATTGCGGCCGCTGTTGGCAAAGAGATCCGCGCCGTTGAAGTATGCGCTCCCCGAGCTGACGCGGGCGTTGGCCGGCAGCAAACCCATGAGGGACCGCAGGGCCAGGCTCTTTCCGGAGCCCGACTCCCCTACCAGTCCATGGGCTTCAGCCCGCTGGACCGTAAAGGAAACGTCCTTGAGCGCGGCATAGTCGCGGCCCTGGATGGTCACGTCGACGCACAATCCCTCCACCTTCAGGAGTGGCTGCTCCTCTGATGCCGCGTTCATCGCTTTGCTCGCAGGGCATTGGCGATTCCGTCGCCCAGGAACGTGAGCGAGAGGCTGGCGAGAATAACGGCTGCGCCCGGAATCAACACCAGCGTGTAGTTTCCGGAGGCCAGGAACTGCTGGCCGTCACTGATCATCTGTCCCCAATCAGGAGTCGGCGGGACGATGCCCAACCCGAAGTAGCTCAGCGTGACGATCACGCCGATGTTGGATACGACGTCGCTCATGGCGAACACAACTGCTTGCGTCATGGTGTTTGGCAAGACGTGCCGGACCACGATCCGGGCTTTGCCCAGCCCACCCGTCTCACAGGATTGAATGAAATCCCTGTCCCTGACCACGAGCGTTTCGGCGCGCACTATCCTTGCGTAGGAAACCCAGCTCACAATGCTGATCGCCAGGAAAATACTCATGGGACCGTTGCCGAAAACGAAGACCAGCGTGATGACCAGGACGAAGAACGGGAAAGCGGAAACGACGTCCGCAATGCGCATGATGAGGGTGTCGAACCAGCCCCCGAAATATCCGCACAATGCGCCCACAATCGTCCCCAGGACAAAGGGGAAAAGGACAGCCAGGACCGCTATTCCCAAGTCGCTGCGGGCACCGAAAAGAAGGCGGCTCCACGTGTCCCGGCCCAGGTTATCTGTTCCGAGCGGGTGCGCGGCCGTTGGCCCCGACAAGGCATTGGCCAGGTCCTGGGCTGTTGGATCGTAGGGGGTAAGGATCGGGGCAAACACTGCCGCCAGGACCATCGCACCGAAGACGACACCCCCGATGAGGAGCTCGATGTTTGATCCACGGCCCCATGGCCTTATCCGCGAGCGCCACGGAGGTTTGCTGCCACCGAGTCCGGTTGCGGGTGCAGTTGGGGGAAGAAGCGTCTGTGTCATGCCAGTCTCGCTCTCGGATCAAGCAGTGCATAGGAAAGATCAGTGACCAGGTAGACCACAACCACGATGCCGGCAAAGACAAGGGTGGTTGCTTGGACCACTGGGAAGTCCCTTCCGAGGATGCCGGCCAGCATAAGGCTTCCCATTCCCGGAATGGCAAAGACCTTCTCCACCACCAGCGCCCCTCCAGCCAGGACACCGGCTTGGATCCCCAGGATGGTTACCCCGGAGATGCTGCCGTTGCGGATGGCGTAGGCGGCCAGCACGGTAGCTGGCTTCAGGCCCTTGGAGTGGCCAAAAGCCACAAAGTCACTCTGCAATGCGTCCGTCAGCGACGCCCGGAGGCTGTTGACCAGCATGGGCACAATTCCCAAGGCGATCGTCAGGGACGGCAGGACGAGTGAGTGCAGGTGTTCCGCCGTCGTCCTTCCGTAGCCCCCCACGGGAAACCAGTGCAGCTTGAGGCCGAAGACAATGACCAAGAGAGTTCCGGTCAGGAACGCAGGAGTTCCCTGCGCAACGGCTCCGAAGATCCGCACCCCGATGTCGGCGCCTCCGCGGCCGCGGACTGCGACCCACGTTGCGAGCGGGAGGGAGATGACGACGGCGAAAGTCACCGCCATCAGCATGAGCAGGAGCGTGGTGGGCAGCCGATCGGCGAGCAGCGACACTATGGGCGACCGGTACTGGAACGATGTTCCCAAGTTGCCGCTGATCAGGTCAGTCAGGAAATGCCAATACTGTACGGTCAGGGGCTGGTCCAGTCCCCACTCGGCTCGAAGGGCTTGAACGGCCGATTCGGAGGCTTTGTCGCCCAGGGTTGTGCGGGCTGGATCTCCAGGGGTGGCATGGACAAGCACGAACGTCGCCGTGACGACGCCCCAGACCACCAGGACGAGCAGGCCCAGCCGGCGGGCCAGGAACCGGATCATCTGTCCTCACCCCATTCCCGGAGGTTCTCGGCTTCCGGCTGGGTTCCCGGGACTACTTCGACAGCCACGTGTTGACCAGGTTGTAGTTACCGGTGATGGACGGCTGGAAGCCGTGGACCCTGTCGCTGTAACTGTAGAGGCTGGGCAGGTAGAACAGCGGCACCAGTGGTTGGTCGTCGTCAACCTTCGCCTGGATGGTGGAGTAGACCTTTTTCCTCTCAGCCTGGTCACTAAGGCCTGCCGCCTGGCTTATCAAGGCGTCGACGTCCTGGTTTTCATATCCTGTGTACAAGGAGTTGGAGCCACCGGCTTTCGACACGATGAACCGCACCATTTCGTCGGGGTCCGTGATGTCGGTGGTGGCCACACTGATCGCCATGTCGTAGTCCATCGACTTCCGGGCGGCCCGCTGCGCTGCCGGCTCCATCTGGTTGATGGTCAGCGTGATACCTATTTCGGCAAGCTCACCCTGCAGGATCTGGGCAATGGTCAATTGGGTTGCGTTGCCACTGCTCACCAGGATGCTCGCATTGAAGCCCTGCGGCTGGGACGACAACGTCATCTCCTTCTTCGCTTCGTCGAGGTTGTACTGCCGGCCCTTCACGTTTGCGTCGTACGCCCAGTACGCGGGGCTGAGGAATGACCCGGCCGGGGCCCCCTTTCCGAAGTAGGCGGCTTTGAGTATCGCCTCGCGGTCAATGGCATAAGCGATGGCCCGCCGCACGTGGAGATCCGAGAAGGGAGTCCTGGTGTTGTTGAGCGTGAGGAAACTGGTGAGGCTGCTCTCAAATGCCGACGCCTTCAATCCCGGAGTCGACGACAAAGCATCGAAGCTGCTCGCGGCAGGCGTCTCATTGATGCTGATCTGACCACCCTGCAGTTGGGTTGCCCGGGTATTGGCATCTGCCACGGCAACGAAGGTCACGGCGTCAAGGTACGGCTTGTCTTTCCCCCAGTAGGACGTGTTCTTGACGAGCTCCAACTGTTGCCCCTTGGTCCAGCTCTTGACTTTGAAAGGCCCCGATCCCACCGGGTCCTTGGCGAACTCTTCCTTGGACTTGCCGCCATAGTTCTCGGGAACTATGGAGTTTGCGAACAGGGCAAGCACCGACGGCAGGGGTGTCCATGCAGCTTTCGTCTTCACCACTACGGTCTCCGGCGACGGAGCTTCGATCACGGCGATCTGCTCATTCAGGAAACCGGACGGGAGATCCGGGTCCGAGGCGGTGTCCAGGGAGAACTTCACGTCCGCAGACGTGAGCGGGGTGCCGTCCGAAAAAGTGATTCCGGGTCGCAGCGTGAAAGTCCAGGCCAGCTTGTCTTCGGACTGGACCCAGTCCGTCGCGAGGGCGGGCTGGACGCTTTCGCCGTCCACCGAAGGAACAAGAAGGGTGTCGTAGATTTCCTCAACTGTCCAAATGGACTCGTTGTCGGTGGCGTCCGTCGGCATCAGCGTCGCAACGTCCGCCTCCCGGGCCATGACAAGGTGCCCACCCGGCTGCGGGGTTCCTGGATCATCCGAGGATGAAGAAGGACCCGGGGAACACCCCACCAGTAGCAGTGACGAGATGACAGTCGAGGCGGCCAACGCTGGCAGCCATTTCTTTTGAATCATTGTTTGTCCTCTTAAATGCGGGCCTCGGCCCGAGGGTGATGTACTGCAGCAGTGCTGCGGGTTCAGGTCCGGTTGACCAGCGAGTACACAGTGCGGGCCGCGACGCCCGCCAGGTTGTAACTGGTTGCGATCATGCCGAGCAGCTCATCCGCCGATTCCACTTCCCGCGAAATCGACAGGTTGCTGGTGCGGCGCACCCCAGGCACTGCCTCCACGAGTTCTGCCGCCAGAGCTGTTTGGAATCCGATTTCCAGGTGAAGACGGTCCGGGACGGGCAGGAGGCGGGTGCCGCCCACCCCACGCACGGCAGCAGTGGCGGTCTCACGGATCCGCCGTCGTGCCTCTTGCGGGGACAAGCTGTTGGCAGCCATGACGCCTCTGGCGTCCTTGACCTGAACGGTCCGGACACCGGGGAAAGTGCTTTGGGCCAGTCCGCAGATCACGTTGTCCCCTGTCACGAGGCCAACGGGCACTCCCCTGGTGGCAGCAAACATGGCATTGACTGATGCCTCGGATGCCACTGCACCGTTGACGTGGAAGCTTGCGAAGTACCCTGAAAACGAATGCGCCAGCACGCCCTCGGAGCCGGCCGGCGCGTGGTATCCGACATACAGCGCCACATCAAAATCCGGGGTGAGTCCTTCGGCCATACAGAACGCTTTGGGCGAACCGAAGATGACGCGGGCGCGCGGGTCCAGCTGCTCGTGAAGGAGATTGTCCATGGTGCCGTGGCTGTCGTTGACCAGAACCTCGGTGGCGCCGCCGTGGAAAGCACCCTCAATGGCGGCATTGGTTTCTGCAGTCATGAGCTGTTGGGCACGGGGGTACCCGCTGCCGCCGCGAATGACTTGGTCATATGTCGCGATTCCGGCAATTCCCTCCATGTCCACTGAGATATAAACCCGCATAATGAATCTCCTTAAGATCGGCCGTAGTGCCGTTGGTGTCAGCCGATCCTTCGACTGTTCCGCCCAGAGTGGACGGTTCTAGAAATAGGTCCTGATGGCATTCATGACTCTGTAGGAGTCATCGACAAGTGGAATGAGAGTCCACCTGTCGAAGGCGGAGCACGGGTGGGATATCCCGAGGCAGACCAGGTCGCCCACTCCGATGCGGTCCTGGGCGGAAAAAGACAGGAAGAGGTGCTGGTCATTGAGGGAGGTGACTTGGGCGTTGATGGGAGGCCGATCGACGCCGCCGCTCCTCACCAGCAAGGGAATCGGCATGCCGGCGTCGTACGGAACGTCCCGCCGCCCACAGCCAACAATGGCCAAGCCTGGAGAGGGGACAGACAGGACAGTCGCCCAAACCTCCAACGCAGGAATGAAAGGCTCCGCTTCGTCGCGGAACGGCGAGGTCAGTTGATAGAGGCCATGATCGTGCGTGATGTAGCAACCGCTGCGCAGAACCACCCGGATGGACGGCCCCTCCCAGTCGCCGATGAATACCCGGACCACTTCGTCAAAGTAGGAGCTGCCGCCACACGTCACTATCGCGTTCGTGGGCAGCAAGGCAGCGCTGTGGAGGTCCCTGACTGTCGCAGCAAGGTGGGCAAGGAATGTCCGTGCGGCGATGAGCCGGTGAAGGGCGGTTTCCCCGGGGACAAGTCCCTCGAATCCTTCAACTCCCACCAAATCCAGATGGGAGGAGCCGTCGATGGCATGAGCGACCGCCAGAGCCTCCTCTGTGGTCCTGCATCCGGCCCGTCCCTGGTGGTAGCCAAGCTCCAGCAGCACGGGAAGGGGCCGTTCCACATCGCCAACAATTTTCAGTTCTGCGTCCATCAGTTGCACGCCTGCATGGGAATCCACCAGCACGTACACTTCCCTGGCTTCATCTTCCCGCCGGAAAGCGCAGATCCACTCGAGGTCACTCCTGGCAAGAACCTGATTGGCGATGATCATCCGCTCCACGCCGAACTCCGCCAGGACCCGCGCTTGCGAGACAGTGGCGACGGTGACGGCCCATGCTCCCGCCTCCAGCTGCCTGTGAACGAGTTGTGGGCTCATGGTGGTCTTCGCGTGCGGGGCAAGGAAGACGCCGCGTTTTTTGCACCAGCCGGCCATCCGCTCAATGTTGTGGGCCAGCTCTTTTTCTTTGAGCACCATCACCGGCAAAGAAAAATCACCATTAAGCGCATTCCATTGGCGCTCCGGGATTTCAGCCAGGGACATTCCGGAAATGCCTGCGGGAAATGCCTTGAAATGGTAGTCCACGGGGTTGGTGGGAATTGTTCGCTCTGCTGATGCGGGCAGGGTTTCTGTTGCCATGAAAGAAGTTCTCCTCGATGTCACTTCGAAGATTACGCGGTGCTGAATGCGATCCCTTAGTGCCACAGGCAGAGCCGAAGGCCGTTGTTTCGTCCTTTTGGACAATGAGTTTTGGCCGGGGTGCGCCTCGCTCCGGGTGTTCGGCGGCGCGCTCTTGACGATCGTCACATGACTGATACGTTTGCCGTCATGGCCAACGCGGATCCCCGAGCACTCCAGAACTTCGACGGAACAGACAAAGCCGTTTTCAGGGCGCTCGACGACGACCCTCGGGTTCCCGTCCTCTTCCTCGCCCAAAGGCTGGGGTTGGCACGGGGAACTGTCCAGGCACGACTCGAAAGGAAGATGGCAGCCAACTGCCTTCGGCCGAACAGCACCCGGATTACCCCTGATTCACTGGGACTGCCCATATCGGCACTCGTCACGGCGGAGGTGGAGCAATCGTCACTTGCCGCAGCCGTTGAGGCCCTGAGCGGAATCCCGGAAATCATCGAGGTGTACGGGATGGCAGGAGAAGCCGACCTCGCCATACGGGTCGTGGCGAAGGACACCGAAGACCTCTTCCGGCTCGGACAACAGATCACCGATTGCGCGGGAATTCGGCGAACCACCACGTCACTTCTGCTGAAAAAGCTGGTCCCGTACCGAATCAGCCAGCTGCTCCACGACTAACACCCCGCACGGTGAACAATTTCCGGCCTCCGGACCATGGCGAATGAATCACCGTGTTCACCCGGATGACGCTGCATTGTCCACATTGACTCGGCTGCGTAGCGTCCTTCGCAACTATTCCTGTGCGCTCAAATATGCGCTCTGGAAAAAGCAAGGAGTTGTTCAATGAAGATCATCGTGCTCGTGAAGCAGGTTCCAGATACATCGGAAGAAAGAACGCTGGACACTGAATCAGGATTCCTTGAGAGGGATCCGCAAGGAAATGTACTGGACGAAATCAGCGAACGCGCGTTGGAAGTGGCACTTCGCCATAAGGACTCGCACAAAGGCACGGAAGTCGTGGCCCTCACCATTGGCCCTTCGGATGCGTTGAAAGCCCTCCGGAAGGCCCTGTCCATGGGAGCGGACTCCGGGGTGCATGTGGCTGATGATGCGTTGGCAGGGGCCGACGCGATGTGGACATCCCGGGTGCTTGCGGCGGCCGCCAGCGCCGAGGGATTCGATCTTGTCATTACCGGCAATGAATCCACCGACGGCAAGTGCGGGGTTGTGCCGGCAATGCTTGCCGAGCACCTGCGCCTGCCGCTTGTTGGCTCCCTCGACTCCCCCGGTATCAGCGCCGAGTCGGTCAGCGGGCGGCGTGAGTGCGGGACGGGAACCATGACCGTCCGCGCTGGGCTCCCGGCGGTAATGAGCGTCACTGAACGTTCCGCAGAGGCACGTTTCCCCACCTTCAAAGGCATTCTGACGGCAAAGAAGAAGTCAGTGAAGAACGTGGCCTTGGCCGAGCTTGGACTCTCTGGGGCCACGGTATCGACGGCGGGACGGTCAGTCATCCTCTCCGTCGCCCGGGTGGAGGGCCGTTCAGGCGGCAGAAAGATTGTTGACCACAATGGCTCGGCCGCCACGGAGCTCATGGAGTTCCTCGCCGACCGCCAACTGCTGTAGGAGGAATCACCCATGTCGAACATCGTGGCATTCATAGAATTGTCCCAGGACGGCGGGCCTGGTCCCGGAGCCCGCGAAGTCCTCAAGGCGGCTTCACAGCTGGGCGATCCCATTGCTGTCTTGGCAACCAGTTCCCTTAACGGCTCTACCGTTCGGCAATTGGCCGCACTTGGAGCCAAAGGCGTCTTCGCCGGTGAAACGGAACTGACGTCGTCGTGTCTCCAGGAACCGGAGGTGGAAACACTCGCCAAGGCAGTCCAGGCGCTCGACCCCGCGGCCGTGCTGGTTGTGAACACCACTTCAGGACGCGAGATCGCGGCCCGGTTAGCGGTCCGGGCCAGCGGAGGACTCACTGCCGATGCGGTGGCCGTCCGAAAGCAGGACGGGATGGTGGTTGCCACACGGCTCGTCCTCGGCGGCACTTACTCAGTGGATTCGACGGTCGAGGATGGACTCCCGGTCATCACTCTCCGGCCAGGCGCCTTCGAAGGCCATGCGCGTCCTGCGGAGCCTGTGGTGACCAGCCTTGGACTGAAGGTTGACACGCGGGCGGCGGCCGCCGTCGAAGCGTTCACTCCGGGTGCCGATTCGCACCGTCCTGACCTCCGGACGGCGGAACGGGTGGTGGCGGGCGGACGAGGGTTGCTCTCCAAGGAGAACTTCGTCCTGGTCGAGCAGCTCGCCGACGCCCTCGGCGCAGCCGTAGGTGCTTCCCGCGCTGCAGTGGACAGCGGCTTCATCGCTTCCGGAGCACAAGTGGGCCAGACGGGAGTCAGCGTTTCACCCGAGCTGTATGTGGCGCTCGGTATCTCCGGAGCCGTTCAGCACCGGGCGGGAATGCAATCGTCAAAGACCATTGTGGCGATCAATAAGGACGCGGATGCTCCGATCTTTGATATCGCGGATTTCGGCATAGTGGGCGATGCCACCACCGTGGTGCCGCAGCTGCTTCATGCGATGGCAGTCCGCACGCCCTGACGGTCAAGTGCCAGCTGTCCCGGACCGGGGCATAACAACGGCGGGCCGCTCCGGGTTTCGGAGCGGCCCGCCTTCCGTCGACCCATAAGGCTCGCGGTTTCCTGCGTTAGGTCATGGCAATGGCCATGCTGGGGTCCGAGACGATGGAACCCACGTCCGCCAGGAACTTCGAGCCCTGCTCGCCGTCCACCAACCGGTGGTCGAAGGAAAGGCTAAGGGTCATCACGCTGCGCAGCGCCACCTGGCCTTGGTGCACCCAAGGCATCTGCCGGACTGATCCGATGGCCAAAATGGCCGCTTCCCCGGGGTTGAGGATGGGCGTTCCAGCATCAATTCCAAAGACACCAATGTTGGTGATGGAAAGAGTACCGCCGGAGAGCTCAGCCGGGCTCGTCTTGCCTGCTCGGGCAACCTCCGTCAGTTCGCTGAGGGCGGCGGACAGCTCTTTGAAGGACATCGCATCAGCGTCTTTGATGTTCGGGACCGTGAGACCCCGGGGAGTCGCAGCGGCAATTCCGAGATTGACGTAGTTGAACTGCACGATCTCCTGCCTCGCCTCATCCCAGGTGGTATTCAGCGAAGGGTTGCGGCGCAGGGAGATGAGTACTGCTTTCGCCACCAAGGTCAGTGGCGTCAACTTGTACCCGGCGTATGCACGATTCCCCTTCAACCTCGCCAGCAGGTCCATCCCGTTCGTAACATCCACCGTGAGGAATTCCGTGACGTGGGGAGCCGTGAACGCACTCGCAACCATCGCGGAGGCCGTGTGCTTCCGCACACCCCTGATGGGTGTCCTGGTTTCGCGAGGGGCAGCAGTCTGCTGTGTCCCGGCGCCCACGGGATGCAGCAACGGCTGCCGGCTTCCGGCTGACTTCGCGGCGGCCGCCTGAACGTCGTCGCGAGTGACCAAGCCACTCCGACCTGTCCCCTGGATGGAACCCAAGTCCACGCCCAAGTCACGTGCCAGCTTGCGGACCGGCGGGGTTGATCGTGGTCGCTCCGGAACGCCACGAAGGGCAGCGGGGAGCGAACCATCCTGCGTGCCAGGATTGGCTTTCCGCGCCTTCCGCGTGGGCCGGCTGCTTCTTTCCACCTCCGCCCCGTATCCAACCAGGGTGGGCACGCGCTTGCCCTCGCCGCCATCGGGGGTTCCATCGGAGGGAAGCCCGCCGGGAAGCTCGAACGAAACAATGGGGGTACCCACCTCCACCACCGTGCCCGGCTGTTCGTGGAGGACGGCAATAGTGCCTGCATAGGGAGATGGAAGCTCCACCACTGCCTTGGCTGTTTCCACCTCTGCGATCACCTGATTCAGCGTGACGATGTCCCCCACGGATACTCTCCAGTGGAGAATTTCGGATTCTGTGAGGCCTTCCCCCAAGTCCGGCAGCCTGAATTCCTTCAACATTCCGTTCACGCTCCCAGACCGGACAGGGAGTTCCGGCGGCCCAGTGCCCGGTCCACACCGTCCAGGATCCTGTCCAGGTCCGGCAGGTGGTGCGCTTCCAACTTCGACGGTGGGTAGGGAATGTCGAAGCCGGCGATCCGCACCGGAGCGGCTTCCAGGAAGTGAAAACATCTCTCCGTAATGGTGGTGGCGATTTCCGCACCCAGACCGCCCGACTGGGAGGCTTCGTGTGCGACCACCAGGCGACCCGTCTTCCGGACCGAGGCTTCCACTATGGAGTAGTCAATGGGAGACAGGCTCCGGAGGTCAATGACTTCCACCGACACGCCGTCGTCGGCGGCAGCTGTCGCTGCGTCCAAAGCCGTCCGAACCAGCGGTCCGTAGGCTACCAAGGTCACGTCCCTGCCCTCGGTGACCACCTGTGCACTGCCCATCGGCAGGCTTGGTTCGGCGTGTTCCTTCACCTCGCCCTTGATGTGATAGCGGCGTTTCGGCTCGAAATAGAGCACCGGATCATCTGAAGAAATAGCCTGCCGCAGCATGGAGTAGGCGTCCTGTGGGTTGGAAACAGCCACCACGCGCAGACCTGACGTGTGCGTGAAGTACGCCTCGGGCGACTCGGAGTGGTGTTCGGGGGAACCGATGCCACCGCCGAACGGCACCCGAATGGTAATTGGCATGGTGACCTTGCCTTGGGTCCTGTAATGCAGCTTTGCCACCTGGCAAACGATCTGGTCGAACGCAGGGTAGATGAATCCATCAAATTGGATCTCCACCACCGGCCGGTAGCCGCGGTACGCGAGGCCAACGGCGCAGCCCATGATTCCGGCTTCGGCCAGCGGTGTGTCCACCACCCGATGGCTTCCGAAATCCTTCTGGAGTCCGTCCGTTACTCGAAAGACGCCACCGAGCTTGCCGATGTCCTCTCCCAGGAGGATGACTTTCGGATCATCCTCCAACGACTTGCGCAAGCCGGCGTTGATCGCCCGGCCGAAGGTCATGGTGCTCATTGGGTGATCCCTTCAACGCTGTCCGCTGGGAACGATTGGAGGTAGCGGGCGTAGTTTTCCTTCTGTGTGTCCAATGTTGAATTCGGCTCGCTGTAGACGTGGGAAAAGACATCCATGGGGGCTGGGGGCGGCATGGTGATGCAGGCGTGGCGCATCTCCTTGGCGACAACGTCCGCTGCTGCGGTGACCGACGATTCAAGGGCCTCAGTGAGGACTCCCCGACTCTTCAGCAGCGCACCAAGCCTGGAGATGGGGTCCTTCGCCGCCCACTCTCCCATCTCTGCCTCGTCACGGTAGCGGGTGGGATCGTCAGCGGTGGTATGCGGACCCATGCGGTAGGTAACGGCTTCTATGAAGGTCGGTCCTCCGCCTGTTCTGGCTCGGTGCAGGGCAACCCGGGTGGCCGCGAGGACGGCGAGGACATCGTTTCCGTCCACGCGCATGGAGGGGATGCCAAAGCCCGGAGCGCGGGAAGAGATGGGCACCCGGGCCTGCAGGCCCACGGGCTCGGAGATAGCCCACTGGTTGTTCTGGCAGAAGAAGATGACCGGCACTTGAAAACTGGCGGCAAATATCATGGCTTCGTTGACGTCGCCCTGGCTTGTTGCGCCATCACCGAAATACGTCAGGGCCACAGCTTCGCTGTCGTCGTTCTTGAGTCCCATGGCATAGCCGGTGGCGTGCAGGGACTGTGCGCCGATGATGACCTGGGGTGTGGCCATGTTCAGCTCGTACGGGTCCCATCCTGAATGCGCATTGCCGCGCCAAACGCGAACGATGTCCCCGAGGTCCACGCCGCGGCAATATGCCACGCCGTTCTCCCGGTAGCTGGGGAACACGAAGTCGTCTTCACGAAGGGCCCGACCGGATCCGATCTGGGCGGCTTCCTGCCCCAGGAGCGGCGGCCAGAGTGCGAGTTCACCTTGACGCTGAAGGTAGGTGGCCTCCGTGTCGATCCTCCTGATGACCACCATGTCCTCATACAGCGAGGCAAGCTGCTCATCGGTAACGTCCAGCACCCAGTCGTCGAACTCCGGACTCTCCCGTCGCTTGCCGTCAGGGGTAATTAACTGGATGAGGCCTTCTCCCCCCGTCCTTGGAAGAACCTCATGTTCTGTTGAAGGGCATAGCTCATCTACAAACAAACTCCACACACCTTTGTCATGTCGTCTCCAGCGGCGGTTGGGGCTGGTCCCCTGAACCGCGAAATGGGCAAGGAGGCCCCTTTTTGTGTGACCGTACTCACGCCCCTCGAAGCAGCACAACCTCGCCGTTTCGTCTTGGGCACCGTGCGCATTTGGGTGGCCGATTCCTCGGAAATGCTGGGCATGGTGCCGCACCGCCGTAGTCACCGGTGTCCGATGCGGCCCGTTGCCCACCCGCGGCACGGATGACAGGATGGGCGGCATGGGAATCGAAGTTCGCCCCGCCACGGTGTTCGATGACGTGAAGACCATGGTTGGTCCTAAAAGCCCCGACGCCAATGTGTGCTGGTGCTTGAGTTATCGAATCCCGTCGAAGCTGAACAACGAGCTCCAGAGGCAGGAGCGTGGGAAGTTCGTGAAGAAACTGGTGGCGGAGGAGCCGCCTCCCGGGGTTTTGGCGTACGACGGCGACGAAGTAGTTGGGTGGGCAGCGGTGCACCCGCGCGCGGACACCAGTTTCGCGAAGAACCGGAAGATCCCCCATGTGGACGACTCCGAGGTGTGGTCCGTGTGGTGCCTACGTGTGCGGCCGGGGCATCGTGGAAAAGGCATCTCGCATGAGCTGTTACGCGGGGCCATCGAGTTCGCGAAGAGCCACGGTGCCCCGGCGCTCGAGGGGTACCCCGTAGACAACAAGGGCGGCAAGGTGGACCTGACCATGGCGTACGTGGGCACGCGCAGGCTCTTTGAGAAGGCCGGGTTCAAGAAGGTCGCCGAGACGACGTCCGTACTCAACGGTTTCCCCCGGGTGCTCATGCGCCTGGACCTGCGCTGAACACCACCCAACTAGGCGCCCTGCAACCGCGCCGTCATCCGGTGCGCTTCCTCGAGCAACAGCTTGCCCAGGAACTCCTGACGGTCCGGCCGGAACCGAGGCTCAATACCGGTCAGGGATAGAGCCCACGCAGGCCTTGCCTGTTGGTCAAACACTGCAGCACCCATCCCCCAACTGCCCTCAAGAATCAGTCCGGGATTCACGGAGTAGCCGGTCAAACGGGTCTGCTCCAGGTTGTCCCGCACCACGTCCGCAGGATGTCCCGCAGCAAAATCGGCTGCGTGCGCCGACCAATCGGCCAACAGGGATTCCTGCTCCTTGGGAGGCAGGAACGCCATGATGGCCGTGCCCGCGGAAGCCACCCCCAGCGGGAAGCGAACGCCCTCGTGCAGCACGAATGACCTCACCGGGAATGACCCTTCTTCGCGCAGCACGCACACGGTCTCGTTGCCCCGTCGAATCGAAAAGAACGCGCTCTCGCCGGTCTCGGCAGCCAACCTTCGCAGGGACGGCCGGGCAATGTCCTCCATGGGGAATCGAGCCGCCGCTACCGACCCCAACAGAAAGACCTCGGGCCCCAGCACCCATTTACCGGAACTCATATCGTGTTCCAGCAGCCCCTCCGCAGCCAGCGAGGTCAGTAGCCGGTGCACAGTTGGCCTGGTCAGCCCGGATTCACGAACCAAACCCGCCAACGAGGTGCCCTCGGGCTTCCGTCCCACCAGCCGAAGCAGCAGCGCTACGCGCCCCACCACTTGCGCTCCCTGTACCGCCATAGTGGCCTCCCGAAGATTTCATCCACAATATGGACACCATCCACCATAGCGTCCATAGCGTGAGTAGCCAACGGGATGGCCCGTTGACCCACACCCTGAAGAAATCTAGGCTCCAAGGAAAGAACGGATCGTCCACAAAGTGGATGCCACTCACTAACACTCAACGAGGAGTCCACCATGTCCAAGATCCACGCGAGCGCAGCCCAAGCGCTCCATGACCTGATGGCAGACGGTTTGACCATCGCCGTCGGAGGTTTTGGCTTGAGCGGCATCCCCGCCGACCTGATCGACGCCGTCCGCGAGTCGGGCGCCAAGGACCTCACCATCGTCTCGAACAACATGGGTGTGGATGGCAAGGGCCTGGGCGTGCTGATCGAGGCGGGCCAGGTCCGCAAAGTCATTGCTTCCTACGTGGGCGAGAACAAGCTCTTCGCTGAGCAATACCTGGCTGGCCAACTCGAAGTCGAGTTCACCCCGCAGGGCACGCTGGCCGAACGCCTCCGCGCCGGCGGCGCGGGTATCCCGGCCTTCTACACCCGGACCGGCGTGGGCACCCTGGTTGCCGATGGCAAGCCGCTGGAAGAGTTCGACGGCGTCACGTACGTCCGCGAGCGCGCCATCACCGCCGACGTCGCACTGGTCCACGCCCACACCGCGGACACGGACGGTAACTTGCTCTACCGCTACACCGCACGGAACTTCAACCCCGTGGTGGCTACCGCAGGCAACGTGACCATCGCCGAGGCCGAGGTGATCGTGGAGCCGGGCCAGCTGGACCCCAACCACATTGTGACCCCGGGCGTCTACGTCCAACGGCTTGTCCAGGCGAACAACAGGGTCAAGGACATCGAACAGCGCACAGTCCGCCAGCGTGCTGAAGCGCACCACACCGAACCCCTTACGGTCTGAAGCAGAAGGAGCAAACCATGGCTTGGACACGAGACCAGATGGCCGCGATTGCGGCAGAAGAACTGAACGACGGCGACTACGTCAACCTCGGCATCGGCATTCCCACGCTGGTGGCCAACAACCTGCCCGATGGCGTGCGGGTGGTCCTCCAGAGCGAGAACGGGCTACTGGGCATGGGTCCGTTCCCTTATGAGGGCGAAGAAGACGCCGACCTTATCAACGCAGGCAAGCAAACAGTCACCATCACCCCCGGCGGGAGCATCTTCGACTCTGCAACGTCATTCGGCATGATCCGTGGCGGGCACGTGAAGGTAGCCATCCTTGGCGCCATGCAGGTGTCCGGCAGCGGCGACCTCGCCAACTGGACCATCCCCGGCAAGATGGTGAAGGGCATGGGCGGTGCCATGGACTTGGTGGCCGGGACACCGCGCGTCGTCGTCCTGACCGAGCACAACGCCAAGGACGGTTCGGCCAAGATCGTCACCGAATGCACCCTCCCCCTCACGGGACTGCGCTGCGTGGACCGGATCATCACGGATCTGGCCGTATTCGACATCGAAGAGACGCACGACGGCGACACTCGCCTGCTGCTGACACGTCTCGCCCCGGGCGTCACCGTGGAAGAGCTCCGCGAAAAGACCGGGGCCGGGTTCGCGGTAGCGCTCGCCTCTGTTGAACACACCCTCGAAGGAGCCAACGCATGAGCCTCAAAGACCAGTTCGGCAAAGACATCCTGCTCACGGGATGGGGCCACAGCAAGTTCGGGAAGTTGACCGATGAGACGCTGGAATCCCTGGTGGTCCAGGTGGCCGGGGAGGCCATCAGCAACTCCGGGCTGGACCCCAAGGACATCGACGAGATCTACCTCGGCCAGTTCAACTCCGGCATGCAGCCGCTGGGTTTCACGTCATCCCTGGCACTCCAGCTCTCCGCGGACCTGGCCAACGTCCCCGCGACCCGGACGGAGAACGCCTGCGCTTCCGGGTCCGCCGCCGTCCAGCAAGGCGTCAAAGCCGTGCTGGCCGGGACTGCCCGGAACGTGCTGGTGATCGGTGCGGAAAAGATGACCGATGCCGGAGCCGACGTCGTGGGGGCAGCGCTGCTCGGCGCTTCCTACGAAATGGCTGGTAAAGCCTCCAGCACCGGATTCACGGGCCTCTTCGCGGAGGTCGCCAAGCATTATGACAAGCGCTACGGCGCGGGCATCACCGGTCCCGGTGTCCAAGGCCTCGGCGACGTCCTGGGTTCCATCGCCGCCAAGAACCACCGCAACGGCATGGACAACCCTTACGCCCAGATGCACCGCGACTTCGGCGAGGAATTCTGCCGGACCATTTCGGACAAGAACCCCATGGTGGCCGAACCCTTGCGCCGCACCGACTGTTCGCCGGTCTCGGACGGAGCTGCCGCCGTCGTGCTGTCATCGTCGGCGACCGGGGGCGCAACCGCCCCCGTGCGCCTGGCTGGGTTCGGCCACGCGAACGATTTCTTCCCCGCAGAACGCCGCGATCCCACCGAATTCGCCGCTACCAGGGCGTCGTGGGAGCGCGCCTTCGCCATGGCCGGCGTCGGCATTGAGGGGCTGGACTTCGCCGAGGTTCACGACTGCTTCACCATCGCCGAACTCATCATGTACGAGGCCATGGGCCTGGCTCCCCGCGGTGAAGGATCGCGGGCCATCACGGAGGGTTGGGTCTACAAGGACGGCAAGCTCCCCATCAACGTCTCCGGCGGCCTGAAGGCGAAGGGCCATCCTGTGGGCGCCACCGGTGTGTCGCAGCATGTCATCGCCGCGATGCAGCTCAGCGGCACAGCCGGCGACATGCAGTTGCCCCACGCCCGTCGCGGAGCCGTCCAAAACATGGGCGGCGTGGGAATCGCCAACTACGTGAGCGTGCTGGAAGCCGTCTAGCCCATCTACGTCAGCGGGACCGGATCAGCGCCGCGATCTCCGTAAACCCGAGCCGCTCTGCATTTTGCAGGGCGGTTCGGCCTTGCGGATCACGGATGTCCGGGTTGGCTCCGGCCGCGAGGAGTTGCCGGACCACGTCCTGCTGCTTGGGGCCGCCGTTATTGAGCAGGATGGCTTCCTGCATGGCGGTCCAGCCCAGGTTGTTGACGTGGTCCACGGGCACACCGGCTGCGATAAGGATCCGAACGGTGTCCGTGTGTCCGTGTTCGCTCGCCGGGATCAGGGCAGTGCCGCCGTAGCGGTTGGTGCTGCGCACGTCCGCCCCCGCTGCCAAAGTCAGCTCCAGGACTTCGTTGAAGCCCTCCGCGCCGGCATACAGGAACGCGGAGTCCTGGATGTCGTCCTTGGCGTTCACGTTTCCGCCGGCCGCGATCAGCTCCCTCAACTTCGCAACGTCGTTGGCCTTCGCGGCAAGGATCAGGAGTCGGTCGGTTTCCATCTGGGCCTCCGGTGTCAGTGTGGGCGGCACAGCAGCCGACGACGCCGGGCCGGGAACGGCGCCTGATGGTTCGGCTGACGTGGGGGCTGCCTGGGTCGGCGCTTGGTCGGAAGGCGAGGCGTCGGAAGGCGAGGCGGCCGCCGTCGAGCTTGAACTGGCAAGGTCAGAGGGCGACGACGGCGCGCACCCGGCCACGAGCCCGACCAGCACCAACCCCGCCCCCACCACCCGAGTTTTTGTCCAGATATCGCCCTTAAGACGCTCCCATAAGGGCATCACCTGTACAAAAACGCGGGCGCGGGCGCGGGTGCGGGTGGTCATGAGTCGAGGCTACTTCGCCGCAGTGGCCAAGGCCTCGGCACCGGCGGTGGCGCAGGCCTCGTCAAGTGCACCGTCGGGAGCGCCGCCAACACCGATCCCGGCCACAGAAACGCCATTGACCTTCAGCGGGACTCCGCCGGCCAGGAACAATGTGCCGGGGAGGTCGGCGATGGAAGGCCCGTTGCCGTTGATGCGCTTGGCCAGCTCGCTGGTGGGAGCACCGAACGCGGCAGCCGTGTAGGCCTTCTGCTTGGCGGCCTCGATGGTGTGCTCGGCGGCGTTGTCACCACGGAGGATTGCCTGGACGGTGCCGAAGCGGTCCACCAAAGCAACGGTAACGAACGGCAGCTTGTCCGCCTGGCACTTGGCCAGTGCAGCATTCACGGCTTTGCTGGAGGCGCCCACGGTGATGCGGTTCTGCGCCACTAAATTCTCGGGGGCGGGCTGCACGTCCGCGGCAACCTTCGCTGAGGCCGTTGCAGGCACGGCCGCAGGTGCCACAGCGTTGGCCACCGCCGTGATTCCACCGGTGAGCAACAATGCTCCGGCAGCGGCGGCGGCAATCATCTTGTTGGACTTCTTCACGGAGTTCTCCTCGTAGTAAGCATCGGGTACATCTCCATGCTTCCGTGACTGTCCCGTTGCCACATCGGCCCGAAGCAGACCCCGGGCTCATCCCTTCCGCCGGCCGTATCAGCCAAAAGGTGGAGAGACCAACAACCGCCTGTGGTGTCAGCCGAGCGGCTCGGTGTCGATCTCCTGCAACCGCAACTGCAGGGCCAAGGCAAGCCGCACGTCGGGGTCTTCGATGTCCACCACTTCGGCCATCCTGCGGAGCCGGTGGCGGAGGGTGTTGGGGTGCAGCACCAGCGCTTCCGCCGCCCGCGCGACATCGTAGTGGGCCGCGATCCAACAGCGGAGCGTCCTCACGTAGTCGGTGCCCTGGCGGCTGTCATGATCCGAGACCACGGACAGCGGTTCGGCGTCCAGGGCCGAACGCGTCTGTAATGCGTCCAGCACCTCAAGCAGAAACAACGGCGCGCCCAACACCTGATGTTTGCCGATAGTGCCGTGCCCCAGCGGCCCACACACCACACCGAGCGCCTGTTTCGCCTGGCTGTAGCCGAGGGGCACGTCCGCTACGCCCGCCAGGGAGCGGCTGACACCTGCCCGCCAGCCCCCACCAACGCTTTCCTCGGACCGGGCCAAGACGGAGGCGATGATCGTTTGCAGTACCGGAGAATCTGCCGCCGTGCCGATCACCGCAACCGTCTGTCCTTCCAAGGATCCCACTGCGGCCGGAAGCCGGTACGAGGACAGCGCCATCCTTAGCAGGACGCTGACATGCACAGCGGCCGATCCCGCCGACATTCCCCGGGAATGCGCGGGCGGGTTCTCGTCCCTGCCGATCACCACCACGGTGGCACCGGCGTCAAACCGTAATCCGAAAGACTCGGCAATCCGCCGTCTTGGGCCTGTTCCGCGGAAAAGCTGCCCCAACCGGTCGGCCCGTTCCCGTCGATCGGCGTCGGCAGCGACGTTGAGTCTGGCCAAATGCGGAGCGGCAAGGCGAGCAGCTTCCACCAGTACCTCCGAGGCTTTGTCGGTCAGCGCCTTCTCGCCTTTGATGACCCAGATACTTCCCAGGGGTTCGCCGCCGTCGCGGACCGCAATCGCAAGCCGGGGCCTGAAATCCGGCTGGTCACTGATCCAGACAGCAGTGTCAGCGCGCAGCACAGCGGAATAGTCCTCTGCATTGGTCGGGTGATCCGGGACTCGACGCCCCAGGATCCCGTCCCTCCGCAGATCATCCACTTCCTGGCCGGGAATCGTCGAATATGCCAGCACCCGCATGGACAGGTCTTCGATGGCCACCGCCCCACCCGCGCGTAGGGCAACGTCATTGGCCAACGAGAAAAGGTCTGCCGCCCGATCATCCTCTTCGAGCACCGGCCCGGTGACCGCCCGCAGCGCATCGATCAGCAGGTAAAGCTGCCCCCAGGAGAGTTCTTCGCTGCACTCCAGCAATGACACGCCCGCACGGTTGGCCGCCGCGGTGAGGGGTTCCGGGTCCACCGCCCCGGCACGCACCACGACTGCAGCGACGTGCGCTTCCACGGCCCAGTCCAGCAGCTCGACGCTTGGACCGCCCGGAACCAGCAATACAGCCTCGGTCAGGTCAACGTGGGCCTGATCCGTGTCATGGATCGACGGCGAGCCGATGGCTACTGATGGGCCGTGCGGCAACGCCAGGGGGCGCACGACGTCGGGGCCCAAGCTGTCAAGCAAAATTCCAACCGTGATGCCGTCCCATGGCATAGACGCGGCGTTGACCTGGTCAACTGGTTTCATCGACGGCGGTGTCCTCTTCTGGATGGATTGCTTGCTCTTCCGCTACTTGTATCAGCCAAAAGGTGGAGAGACCAACAACCGGCCGGGACCTAGCATGGAAAGAACGCCTCCAACGGATACGGAAACGGGAACCACCCATGCCAACTGCTCCTCCACAGCCCGCGCAGGGCAGCCGGATCGACGGCCGCATCGACGCTGTGGTGCACTTGGGCTTTGCCGTGCTGATGGTGGCATCGGCGGTCCGGTACGTCATGCGGCACTCCCCCGCAGACAACCTGTGGACGGTGGCTCTGGCCGCCGCAGTGTGTGCACTCTATGCCATGACCGCAGTCTTGGCACACCGGTGGCCAGGCCGGGGACGCCGGCTGTGGATGCCGTGGATGGTCGCCTTGGTGGCGGCCTGGGCGGCATTGGTCATCGTCGCCCCGAGCTTCGCCTGGTGTTCCTTCGCCATCTTCTTCCTGGCACGCACGGTTTTCCGCGGGTGGGCCGGGTATGTGGCGGGCGGGGCGACGGCGGCGGCCACCGCCGTCGGGCTCTTCCGGATGAGCGACTGGACGGACGTGGCCATGTTGCTCGGCCCGCTGGCCGCGGGCGCCCTGCTCACCTTGATCTACGACAAGATCGAGCGCGACCAGGAGCGACTCGCCGCCAGCGAGCGGGAGGCGGGGATCGCCGCCGAACGCGAGCGCGTTTCACGTGAAATCCACGACACCGTGACCCAAGGCCTCGCCAGCAGCCTGCTTCTCCTGGAAGCAGCACAGCGGTCCTGGCCCGCCGAAGCTGCCCATGACGACGTGCGCCGGGCTGCCGATCTGTTGAGGCGGAACCTCGCCGACACCCGGAGCCTGGTACACGAACTCTCCGCCCCCGGCCTGGAATCCGGGCCGCTTCCTGAGGCCCTGGAGCACGCGGCACGGCAGTACGTGGACTCCATCCGCGTCCAGGTCACCGGTGATGCGCGGCCGCTTCCGTCCGAGGTGCGGCACGCCCTGCTCCGCGTCACCCAGAGCGCCGTGGCCAACATCAAACTGCACGCCCGCGCGGACCACGCCAGCGTGACGCTCGGGTACCTTCCGGATGCCGTCACCCTGGACGTGTTCGACGACGGCCGCGGCTTCGACCCCGGAGCGGTACCTCCGCCGTCGGAAACCGGAGGATACGGGCTGCGGGCCATGCAGCAACGCGTGGAACAGTTGGGCGGAGAATTGTCCGTGGAGAGCACTCCCGGTGAAGGCACCATCATCGCGGCGCAGCTCCCACTGCCGGCGGCCGGCACCGAGACCGCCCTTAAGGAGGCCCCATGACCACCATCTCCGTGCTGCTGGTGGACGACCATACCGTCGTCCGTAGCGGTCTCAAGGCGCTGCTCGGCACCCAGCCGGATATCGCCGTCGTCGGTGAAGCATCCTCAGGTGAGGAAGCGCTGGACGCCGCCCAGCAGCATTCGCCCGCGGTAGTCCTGATGGATCTTGCGATGGGCGCGGGGATGGACGGCATCGAAGCCATCAAGCACCTCCGTCAGCGCAATCCCAAACAGGCGATCATCGTGTTCACCACCTACGATTCCGACGCCGACATTGTTCGGGCAGTGGATGCCGGCGCCATGGGTTACCTGCTGAAGGATGCGGCGCCGGAGGAGATTTTCGCAGCGGTGCGTGGTGCAGTGCAGGGGAAGAGCGTCATGAGCGCACCCGTGGCGTCGCGCCTGTTCCAACAACTACGGAACCCGGACGAGGTCCTGACTCCTCGCGAAGCCGAGCTGCTCAGCCTGCTGACCGAGGGTCTCAGCAACCGCGATCTCGGTAAACGGCTGTTCATTTCCGAAGCAACGGTGAAAACCCACCTCGCGCACATCTACGCCAAGCTCGGTGTCGAGACGCGCGCGGCGGCCATTGCAACAGCCATACGGCGCGAGGGGATGCGGTAAAGGCGCGTGGTTGGTTACGCTGACCATATGTCGGACGTAACGGATCGCAAGATGTTCAAAACCCCGGGAACAGCTTTGTTGGTTCGGGGTGTCCTGGCCATTGTTTTTGGCCTGTTAATCCTTCTGCTGCCCAGCGCCACAGCGTTAGTGGTGGTGGTCATGTTCGGGTTCTTCGCGATCATTGACGGCATCACCAGCGTGGCCCACTACTTCTACGACCCCGCAGTCCGTTCACGCTGGACCGTGGTGGGTGGCTTGATCTCCATTGCGGCTGGCATCGTGGCGATTGCCTGGCCTGGGTTCACAGCGGCTGCCGTTGGCGTCCTCATCGGGCTGTGGGCCTTGGTGCTTGGGCTTTCGCAGCTCGTCCTGGCCTTCGCGGCGCGGAGCTTCATCCGGAGCTGGGGTATTTGGTTCCTGATGGGCCTCATCACCACCGTGTTCGGCATCGTGGTGTTGGTCAACCCCGGAATCGGAATCCTGGGCCTGGTGGCGATGTTGGCGGCTTTCGCGATCGTGACGGGACTGCTGTTGATCGCCTCCGGCGTTGGGCTCCGCAAATTGGCCAGTGCACCGTCACTGTACGGGCACTGATCCTGCACGGTAAAACCCGGTAGGGGGATGCGCTCAGCGCCAAGTTCGGTAAGTTAGTGGCTGTGAAGATAGCTACCTGGAATGTGAACTCCCTCCGCGCCCGTGCCGACCGCGTTGAAGCCTGGCTTGAGCGCAGCGACTGTGATGTCCTGGCCATCCAGGAGACCAAGTGCAAGGACGAGAACTTCCCGTGGGAGCTCTTTGAGCGCATGGGTTATGAGGTTGCGCACTTCGGTGTGAACCAGTGGAACGGTGTTGCCATCGCTTCCCGGGTTGGACTGGAGGACGTCCAGCGCACCTTCATGGACCAGCCGGCATTCGGCAAGGCAGGCAAGGACCCCGCCCAGGAAGCCCGCGCCATCGCGGCTACCTGCGGCGGCATCCGTATCTGGAGCCTCTACGTTCCCAACGGCCGCTCGCTTGACGACGAACACATGCCGTACAAGATCAAATGGCTCGACGTCCTGCAGGGTCATGCAGCAGAGTGGGTCGCGTCGGATCCGACAGCCCAGATCGCGCTCATGGGTGACTGGAACATCGCCCCGTTCGACGACGACGTCTGGGACATCGAGCTCTTCCGCACCAACAACTACACCCACGTCAGCGAACCCGAGCGCGCTGCGTTCCACGCGTTCGAAGCCGCCGGATTCACCGACGTCGTCCGTCCCTACACCCCCGGCCCCGGCGTCTACACCTACTGGGACTACACGCAGTTGCGCTTCCCCAAGAAGGAAGGCATGCGGATCGACTTCTGCCTGGCCTCCCCCGCACTGGCCTCCCGGGTCACGGGAGCTTCCATCGACCGCGAGGAACGCAAGGGCAAGGGTGCTTCGGACCACGCCCCTGTGATCGTGGAGCTGGCAAACTAACCACACGCTCATCGACGAAAGGGCCGGCCGGACATGACTGGAAACCTGTACAGGGGCCAGGCAGGATTGCCGTTCTCCTCGTCGCTGCGCATTTATGAGCCGCTTGAGGCCTTCCCGCCCGAGCAGCAGCGGCAGCTCGTGGCGGAGGGCGGCAAGGCAGGTTCCCGGGCCGCCGTCGAGAATGCGGAGCTTCAAGCGTCGCTGGGGCGCATCACGCGCTCGGGTGGCGATCCCTTCCCCACCGGTCGTACGGACCTGGTGCGGATGACCCGCGTTCCCGGTGGCCGCCACGCCGCCAAGGACAAAGACGGAGACGACGCCGGACACCTCCTTTACTGCCCCAGCCAGCTGGTGATTCGGGCCGGCTTGGCGGCCAACGCGCTCATGGATGGCGTCCACAGTCCGCTGGCCGATCTCCTGATCCCTGTATCGCAACGGGATAAGCACCAGGCCCGGATTGACCGCATCAACGCCCGCGAGGACGCCAAGCGCGTCCACACCCGGGCGTCCACGTGGGGCATCCCGTTCAGCTGGTTCTCGCTCTTCGCCGAGTCGGACCGCAAGGATGTGGTGGAAGCCGAGGGGCGTATTCTTACCGTCCGCGTGTGGACGCCGCTCACTGAAGCCTTGGAACGGGCACGATTTGCCGTGGCCCACCTGGCGCTGGCTGCGCCGGACCTGGACATGCTGGACGACCTGACGCAGCTCACGGAATGGTTGGAACTCTTCCATGCCGCATCCATGGTGGAGCTGGATTACGGTGCCGTGGCGGACAAGGTGTACCCCGACGAATCCCCCATGGACGTTCGCTTGGGTATTGAGTGCTTGGCCGAGGGCGACATGACGGGGGCGGCCGCTGCCTACAGGCGACTCGCTTCGCGGTGGATTCCCATCCGGCAGCTGGCTCGCGCTTCCTAGCCAGTTCTAATTGCTGCTGGCGCCGTTGGGCGGGGCTGTTGTCTCACGCACGATCAACTGGTGGGGGGCCACCTCGGAATGCACTGCCCCCGCGTTGCCGTCCAGTTCATCCAGCAACATCCTGGTGGCGAGTTCGGCCTGGTTGTCAGGGCGTTGACCCACAGTGGTCAGGCCCAGTGACGACGAGAAATCGTGGTCGTCAATGCCGATCACCGAAAGATCCTCCGGCACTCTGACTCCGTGGCGGCCGGCCTCAAAGATGACGCCCATGGCCATCTCGTCCGACGAACAGAAGATGGCCGTTGGTTTGCGGCCGGGTTGGCTCCACAACCGGTTGAACGCTTGCTGCCCGCTGGCTACGGTGAAGTCACCCCATTGGTCCCACTCGGGACGGACCTCCAGGCCGGCGTCGGTCATGACTTCCTGGAAGGCGCGTATCCGCACACGGGGAACGTCGAAATTCAGGTCCGTCTCGTCGTCGCCGTGGAGTAAGGCAATGTCCGTGTGTCCCAGATCCAGCAGGTGCTTTACCGCCGTGGACGCGGCGTCGTAGTCGTTGATGCCGATGTAGGGGCAATCCTCAACGTGGCCACCCACAACAACCAGCGGTATGTCGATCTTGTGCAAGTGCTCCAGTTCTTCCTCGGTCAAGGACATACACAGCACCAACAAGGCGTCGATCTGCTTGTAGACCATGGTGGAGCTGAACAGCCGCTCGCGGTTGCTGCCGTGGCCGCCGAGGTTGAACAGGGAAAGATTGTATTTACGCGAATGCAACTCCCGGTCCGCGCCTTCGATGGCCTTGGAGAAGAACCACCGGCTGACGAACGGGGCCAGGACCCCGATGGTACGGGTGCGGCCCGTCGCCAAACCGGAGGCGGACGACGACGCCACATACCCCAAGGAACTCGCTACTTCGAGGATCTTCTCCCGGGTTGCGGGAGACACCCGGGGCAATCCCCTGACTGCCCGGGAAACGGTCGCCGTCGAGACGCCCGCTGCTGCGGCAACGTCCTCAATACTGACACCCGTGTGGCCGCCGCGTTGGGACCTACCCGTTGTTCGTGACACAGGCTCCCCTCTCCGGCCGCCGTTGCTCCGCCTACACCTTATTTCGGGGCTTGCTGAGTGCGGCCCTCGGTTACGCAGCGGCGTAATGCGCTGCGCAACCGAGGGCGCGCTTCCTAGCCCTTGAGACCGCCGGACAGCAGGCCTCGCACGAAGTACCGCTGAAGGCCAAAGAACACCAGCAGCGGAATAATGATCGAGACGAATGCTGCGGCCGGGTTCAGGTAATCCCTGGCGCCACGGGTACCGGAAATCTCTGCCAAACGCTGCGTAATCGGAGCCACGTCCGCCGTACCTCCGGAGAACACCAGCGCCACCAGCAGGTCATTCCATACCCAGAGGAACTGGAAGATGGCCAACGAGGCCAAAGCCGGAACGGACAGCGGGAGGATAATCCGCCAGAAGATGGTGCTGTGTCCGGCACCGTCCACCCTTGCTGCCTCGATGACTTCACCGGGAATCTCTGAAATGAAGTTGTGGAGCAGGAAGATGCCCAGCGGGAGGCCGAACATGGTGTGGGCGATCCACAGTTGCGCGTATGAGCCTGCAGGAAGCTGCAGGGTCTGCGTGAAGAACTGCAGGAGCGGAATCAGCGCCATCTGGAGCGGGATGATCTGCAGGGCGAAGACGAAGATGAAGAGTGCGTCGCGGCCCTTGAACTTACCCCACGCGAAGACGTAAGCGGCCATGGATGCCAGAACCAGCACGAAGATGGTGACCGGGATGACGATCGCTATGGAGTTCACGAAATACTGCGAGAGGTTGGCGGACTGTGAGCCTGCCGGTGTGAGGACATCCACGTAGTTCTTGAATGTGAAGTCCCAGTCAACGAAGGCATTCCACCAACCGTTGGAGCGGGGGCCCACCTGCTTGGCGGCCGGACGGAACGAGGTAACGAAGAGGCCGAACGTCGGCACGGACCATACGACGGCGATGATGATCGCTGCCGCTGTAGCCCACTTGGACGTGAGCTTGGTCTTGACCCGCCGCATGATCGGCTGGGCGTCCTCCGTGGGGTCGGATCCAGGACGCTGCCGGGTGGCCTTCGAGGCCTCTTTCGGGGCTGGCGTGGCTGTCAATGGATCTCCCTTTGCTTGCGAAGGACACGAGCGTTGTACACAACGATTGGCAGCACCATCAGGAACAGGACCAAGGCCAGGGCGGCACCGCGTCCCGGCTCACCGGCGCGGAAGGCCTGCGTGTACATTTCATTGGCAACGACCGACGTGTCGTAGTTACCGGCGGTCATGGTTCGGACGATGTCGAAGACCTTCAGCGTGGCGATGGTAATGGTGGTCAGCACCACCACCAAGGCCCCACGGATACCCGGAACCGTGACGTTGCGGAACTGCTGCCAGGCGTTGGCGCCATCCAGTCGGGCTGCTTCGATGAGTTCCACCGGAACACCCTTGATGGCCGCCGACAGGATCACCATGGCAAAGCCGGTCTGGATCCAGACCATCACGATGATCAGGAAGATCGTGTTCTCCGGGGCATCCAGCAAGAACTGCTTGGGATCCATTCCCAAGGCATCCCGGAAGAAGTTAAGGACACCGGTCTGCTCGATGCCGGGGCCCCGGTAGTCATAGACGAGTTTCCAAATGATGCCGGCGCCCACGAAGGAAATGGCCATGGGCATGAAGACCAGCGACTTCAGAACCTTTTCGCCCCTGGCCTTATCGATGAACACCGCGTATGCGAGTCCAAAGCTGGTGGACAGCAGGGGGACCAGCACGGTCCAAATGACCGTATTCCGCAGCGTGGTCAACGCTTCGGGCTGCGTGAACATCCAGACAAAGTTGTCCAATCCGTTGCCATTGCCGCTGGCATCGGTGAAAGCCAGCATTGATGTCCGGGCTGCCGGATAGACCAAGCCCACCAGCATGAGGATCGCGGCGGGAGCAAGGAAGCCAACAACGGTCACTTTGTCCTTGACCGACTTGGGCGCCCTGTCCACCAGCAACATGATGAGGCCGATAACCGCTGAGAAGATCGCCAGGGCTATCACTACTTGAAGGAGTTTTTCTCCGATAAATTCCATACCCAACCTCCGGGGCGTGAGTGAATCACTAGGTTCCGGGAAAAGCGCTGCCTCCCCGGCTGGGCAAACCAGTCAGGGGAGGCAGCACTTTGGGAGTTAGCTCTTAGGCCAGCTGGATTCGATGCTGTTGGCTACATCCTGGGAGGACGTGCCGTTGATCCACTGCACGATGCCCTTCCAGAACGAGTTGGAACCCACAGCACTCGGCATCAGGTCCGAGCCATCGAAGCGGAAGACAGTCTCGGGATCCTGGAGGATCTGGACGGTCAGCTTGTCGAGGTCGGACTGTGCGTTGTTGGGGTCAAGTCCCTTGTTGGCACTCACAACGCCGCCCAGCTTGACGCGGTTGTTGGCGAAGTCGGCGCTGGCGAGGTAAGCCAGGAACGACTGGACCTCAGGGGTGTCCTTGTAGGCGCCCACCATCTCGCCGCCACCGGTGACTGCCTTGCCCTTGCTTTCGTCAATCGGCGGGGTGATGAATGCCCACACGTCGCCGTCCTCGGCAACGTTTGTTCCTGCGGGCCAGTTGGCGGCCTGGAAGTTGGCCTGGTGGTGCATCGCGCAAGTGCCATCCAGAACAGGCTGGCCAGCCTGGGCGAAGCCGGTGCTCAGGATCGAGCGGACGTCACCGAAGCCACCGTTCACCATGTCCTGGTTGAGCAGGATGTCGCCGGCCTTGTTGAAGGAATCGACGATCTTGGGGTCGTTGAACGGAATCTGGTGGGCTACCCACTGGTCGTAAACTTCGGGTCCGTGGGCGCGAAGGACAACGTCTTCAATCCAGTCCGTGCCGGGCCAGCCAGTGGCCTCACCGGATTCGAATCCGGCACACCACGGCTTCATGTTCTTGTCATCCGCTGCGATCTTCTTGGACAGCTCGATCATTTCGTCCCACGTCTTGGGAACTTCCCAGCCCTTGTCCTTGAAGGTCTTGGGCGCGTACCAAACAAAGCCCTTGACGTTCGCAAGCATCGGAGCGGCGTAGTACGTGCCATCTACCGTGCCGTACTTCTTCCAGTCCGGGGACCAGTTCTTGTCCACCAGGTCGGAGACGGTCTTCGGAGCGGGCTTCAAGTATCCTGCCCGTGCCTGCGTGGCAAGAAGACCGGGCTGCGGGAAGATCGCCACATCAGGGGCGGTGCCGGACTGAGCACGGACACCGATCTGCGTTTCGAATTCCTTGCTGCCTTCGTACTTAACAGTGATTCCCGTGCAGTCCTCGAACTGCTTCCAGGATTCCTCGAGGTTGGTTGCTTCGATATCGACGATCGTCGAGTAGACGGAGACGGTCTTGCCGTCGTGCTTGCCATAGCTTTCGTAGGCGGAGCAATCATTGGAGCCGGCGGTGGATCCCCCACCGCCTCCATCTCCGCTACAGGCGGAAAGGGTAAGTGCCAGGACACCGGCGGCTGCGACCGGTAGCAGGTACTTGGTTTTCTTCATGCTAAAGACTCCTCGCTGAGTACAAGTGATTCGGCGGCGCAATTGATGTGGTGACGCTCACACTAGCCATGTTCTCAAGGTAAATGCAAGCGCTTACACCGACCGTAATCACACTGATACCAAGTAGCCTGCTTATTTCGATGCGGCATACCCATTGAGCCTGTGATGACGGTGCGCGGGGAAGCTTTCGATCCCACCTGAGCATGCCTGCGATTTGTTTACCCAGTGTTGCCTATGGAAAAGTGGGAAGCGTGGATGAACTAGAAGCACTCCAGACCATCGGCCGCCTGATCAAGGAAGAACGCCTGGCCCAAGGTCTGAGCCAGGTGCAGTTGGCCAAGCAGGCGGGTACGGCCATCAAGACAGTGCGCACGTTGGAATCAGGAACGCGGCGTACGCAGGAAATCAACCAGCGCAAGCTTGAGCACGCTCTTGGTTGGCGCGCTGGATCCGTCTCGGAGGTCCTCAAGGGAAAGTCCACCTTCGCCCCGGACATGATCACTCCGGATGACATGCGCTCCAGCGATGAGTCGCGTCAGGGGCCACCCCGTGTTTCCGTTCCCGCAGCTCCCGTGGCCCGGGCTTCACACCTTTCCGACGAAGAGCTCCTCGCAGAGCTCACCTACCGCATGATGCACCGCAACAGAGGCTGAACCGCCCCGCTACAGCGACTTGCGCCGTACCATCTCGTTGATCCAGCTGGGCGCGAACGGTGATGTGCAATTGGGCGGCGTTGGGTAGTCCTTGAGGACTTCCAAACGCTCACCGATATCCAATGCGCGGGTCCGAAGCTCCGGGTATTCAATTCCGATCTGCGCCAAGCAGTGGTTCATGGCCCACTGAAGCCGGTCCGGAGCGTCCTTCATGTGGGCCTCGATGATGTCCAGAAGCGCGCCCAAATCCAGTCCTTCCGGCTTCTTGACCACACGTTCCGACGTAAGAGCCCACCCGGCACTCGCAACCACAGGGTCGGGATCGGCAAACCAGGCAACGCGCAGCACCTCGGCGTGCGGGCTCTTCTTCACCACGTAGTTCACCAGCCAGTCATGGACCTTGGGAGCCCGGGCTTCCCGCAGCATGCTGTCCAGTTCATCCCGCTCGAAGGCCTTGGGACGGCAAATCAGCAAGGACAGCAACCTGGCGGCGGTATCCCCGGTGTCCCACAGCTCACGCGAAAGATCCTGCTGTGTCTTCAACCTCTTCGCGACGGCACGAAGTTTACCCAGGTTCACGCCATGGTCGTCACCGTGTTTCTCGTTGACTTCGCGGGCACGGGGGTCCTCCAGCGAAGCCAGTTCCGCCATCAGCTCGGCCACGGACGTTTCCAGCACTGTTGTTCCAACCACTAAGGCCTCCTCGTGTCCATCGTGTGTGGACATCAGGCTACTAGTTAACCGACAGCGGGATGGCAGCCCGTGCCAGTGCGGTCTTCCGCTATCAAGGCGAGCTGCCATCCCGTTGGGGTCGGTGGAGGGATCCTACTTTTCGCCCTTGAACAGACCGGCGATCTTGGAACCCAGGCCCTTGACGTTTTCAGCAACGTCCCCAGCGATTTCCTTTGACTTTTCCGCGACGTCACCCGCCAATTCCTTGGCATTTTCTCCTACGTCACCAGAGAAAAATTCCTTGACGTTCTCGGCAGCGTCTCCGGCGAACTCTTTGACATTCTCGGCAGCTTCGCCAGCAAATTCCTTGACGTTCTCCACAGCCTCGCCAGCAAATTCCTTAGCGTTTCCCAGGGCTTCGCCGGCCGCATCCTTGGCGTTCTCCGCCGCGCCATTAACCGCCTCGGCGCCCGTGGTTTCTTCACTCATGCTGCTCTCCTCTGTGACGATTGGATCTGTAGCAATGCGTGCCAAAGGAGGGATTCCCCCTTTGCCTTTCAAACTATTGGCAGACGCCCGGATTGTGCAATGTCAGCGGACATATACGACGTCAGCGGACCCTTTCGGCCCGGGTAAACCTGGACCGTGCACCGGAGACCATATGCACCAGCACGGGGGTCTTCTGACCAATGACAAGGTCCAAGGCTTCCACCAATTGCGACACTTCGGCCGCAAGGAGGTGGGGCGCCACTCCTTGCCGCGGTTGGATGCGGATCCGCAGGCCTGGCCTGCCCTTCACTTCGAGGGTTGTCACGGAGGCGCCAGCGAGGTCTGTCCTCTCGGCGAGGGCGGCCCGCAGTGCCTGTTCAGCTACGCCGCCACCGATCCTCACTTCGCCATCAACGTCGCTGTCGTCGTCGCTGGCCACCAGAAGGTTGGCCCTGCCTTTGCCTTGCTGCGACAGCCAGGCAACCATCCCGATGATGACCGCCACCAGGACCAGCCCGGCCACAATCCACAGCCAGCTCTCTTCGCGTTCGGGGAAGCGCGTCTGCCGGAAAGCATTTTCTGCGCCGGCCCACACTCCCGCGGACCAACCGTGCCACCACGTTGCCACAGCAGGGACGGTGGCCAGCAGCAGGAGTAGAAGTCCCACGGCCAAAAGCTTCACGCCGATAATGAAGAGCAATACCCGGTTGACTCCACGCGGTGTTCCGTTCACGCCCCGATCACCCCCGACGTCGCAAGGTTGACCCGAACTGCTGGCATCGGCACCGGTGACATTTCCTCAAGTTCCGCTTGCACCGCAGTCAGCACGGCCTCTTCGCTCACGCGGCTCCCCGATGTTGGCCTTACATTGACCACTACCAGCTGCCGCGAGACAACCACCATGACTTGTTCCGGGGTCACGTTCGCAGCCGTCCGTGCACGACGTGCCAGCGCGGACGCCAGGACTTCGTCATCAACCACGACGGCGGTGCGCGGGTCCCGGAGCAGATGCCGGGCACGCCTGCCGGGGAGCACTGCGTGAAGCAGGAAGAAGAGCCCCACCATTGCTATGACCGCGCCACTCGCGCCGAGGAGCAAGGGCGAGATGCCATCCGGGAGAGCGATGATTCGCTCCGCAGCCGTGCTCGGGTTGATCAACCACGGCGGCTGCCCAATGGCGCGGACCCCCGCTTCAAGCAAGGCGTAGACGCAGAGGACGATCACCAACACAGCCGCAATCGAGGCTGCCCCGGCGCGGGATGAATGCGTTTCCCGGCGCAGAATGCGGCTCATATCCGGGTCTTCACCTGCTACGGGGACGGCGTCCGGGCTTGTGCCATTCACTTGCTGTGTTTCCTGGTCCTGTGTCACTGAACGCGGCCTCCCTCCGTAACGTGCGCTCCGCTGATCCTGATGTCCACCCTGCTTAGCTGCGAGCCGCTGAGCCTCGTGACGGTCTCAAGGATGGTGGCCTTGGCGGCGACGGCCCTGTCCCAAATTGAGCCACCGAAGCCTTGGACCCGCTGCGGATCGCGGAGGACGTCGGTCAGAGCCGGGATGCTGATAGGCGCCACGATGGACAAAGCCAGGAGGCCGTCGTCGTCCGCCCAATCTGCGCGGATGTCGCTGGCCTCCACGCCGAGAGCTTCGGCGGCCGCGGCACGGGCCAAAGATGTTAATGCCTGGGTACTGATCCGGTTGTGGCCGGCCAGGCTGGTGGTGGATTCCACAGCCTCAGCCACGCTCATGACGAAGAGCGCCGGCCCGTAATAGCGTCCAGGACGCCGCGGAGATCCAGCTTGCCATCAGCCGCGCGGCCAAGCAGTGCCCCGATGCCCATGAAAAGCAGTGAGACCAGGAAGCCCCACAGCCCGAACGCGAAAGACATGAACGCCACAAAGGCGCCGATCGCGATGCCCACCACGGTCATGCTCACTGAAGTGCCTCCCTTTCCACTAGGACAGTCTTGGCACCGGCGGGTTTGGTCGGCGGGGCCACGTAGACGTCGTTGATCTCGATGTTGACTTCAATGACCTGGAGACCGACGAGTTCTTCGACCGCCCGGAAGACAGCGGACCTGACCTGGTTGGCCACGCCATGCAAGGGGTGGCCATACAAGGCGACCAGGTTGATGTCGACGGCCACCTGGGTCTCACCGACCTCTGCGCGGACGCCTGCTGCGTGGTCCGAGCTGCCGACGGCGTCGCGGATCGCGCCGAGGGCTCGGGACGGGCCTGACCCCAAGGAGTACACGCCGGGCACGGTGCGGGCAGCGATGCCGGCTACTTTAGCCACAGCCGCCTCGGAGATGATAGTGCGTCCGGTACCGAGGATCTCGCTGCCCCCAGGCACGGGATCAAGCTGCACGTTCTGGTCTTCCATGGAGCACTCCCCTTCTCTTGAGTACCACCCTAGCGTCTAGCTCCGACGCTTTGGGAGAAGCATCCTGCCAGAAGGGAATGCGCGCGGCGCTGCTCAGTTCCTGCGCGGAGCTACTTACAGTTCTTGTCAGTCCAGTCCTGAATGGGCTTCATCAGTTCTTCGAACTTCCCGTCACCGTATTTGCTGAAGTCCGTGCCTGCGGACTCCGTGAAACTGCGGAGCTCCTCGAAGGCCGGCTTCAGCTCTTCCGGTACTTTGCCCTGCATTTGGGACAGTTCCTGCTTGGCCTTTTCTATGTCCTCAGGCTTTCCGCCCACCATCGCCGACAAAGGCAGGATGGTGACACTCAGCATCGTGGCACTCACCGACAGGCAGGCCTCCGACATCGACGTGAAATCGCCGTAGACCCCGCCGGTTCCTCCTGTCGTGCCGCTTGTGGGGGTCGTGCCGCTTGTGGGGGCGGTTGGCTCGGAGCTTGTACCGACTTCCGCTGCCGGCGCCTCCGACGACGCTGCAGGCGTGGGCTGGGCGACCGGCGCCGGGGCCGAGCACGCACTGAGCGTCAGGGCAGCGGCCACCAAGGCCACTGATAGAAGGCGGGCCGGATTGGACGTGCTGGTGAGCGAGATGTTGACCATGGTTCCCCCAATAGGATGCGTGCGAAGACGAGCCGGCGAGGCAAGAATAACGCCCATCGCACTGCGGTGAACAGAGTGAGTTATCCACATGCCTCAGTTCGTGACTGGGTTGCCGTTGTTGGCCCAACCTAGACTGGCCGACACATCGCCACATCACTGCCGGGGAGTCTGTCATGCCACGCCGTTCATTCTTGTCTGCTTCTTTTGGTCGTGCCCGGCCGGCGGCCTTGTTTCTGGCAGCCGCGATGCTCCTGAGCGGCTGCCAGAGCGGCGGCTCCCCCACCGCAACAAGCTCGACGACGGCGACACCCGCCCCCAGCGCTTCGTCGCCTGTTGCTGCGGCCACCCCGGCTGCATCGGCTGCGTACAAGCCGGCAGATGCGAAGGGGAAGGCGCAGAATGTGCCGGTTCCTGTGATGCCGGAGCTGGCGAAGGAGAACTCAAAGGCCGGGCTGGAGGCGTTTATTGGGTATTACTACTCGGTCAAGAATCATGCGAACGAAACCGGGGATGTCTCCACCCTGAGTACCTTGAACTCCCCCGAATGTGTTGCCTGCAGCAAACTCCTAGCAGGGACGCGTGACAGCTACGTCGGCGGTCGTTGGATGGTTGGTGGAAGGATCAACATCCCGGTACTGGACCTGGACTGGCAGGAAGGCGCCGCCTCTCACTCGGCAAAGCTGCAACTCGTTCAGGGCGCCATCACTTACTACAACGCAGATGCTACAGAAGGTCGGTCCCCGAGCGCAGCAACCAACGGAGCCTTCATCTTTGTAGGCCGCTATGAAAGTTCCTGGAAGGCGGTAGAGATTGCTGTCCTTCGCTAGCTCCCGACTGACTGTCGCAGCTCTTCTTGCATTCGGGCTTCCGCTCGTACCTGCTTCTACCCAATTGCCGCCCGGAACCCCATCCACGTGGGGCAGTGCCAGCGAAGAAGAGGGAACGATCGATGCCGGAGTTTTTTGGATTTTTGACCCCAGTACTGGTGAATCCTCGCCCCGGGGCGTCGACGGAAGTTCAGCTGCCGGTCTACTTGCCGAGGATCCGAATCAGTACATGGCCGATACCCACTGCCGCGCCGACGGGCCGGACACCAAAGACCCCGGCTGCGACGCCCTCGACTGCCCCGCCACCACACCCGGCGGACAACAAGGCACACCGGTCATCTGGAAAGAAGCACCCAAAGCCATCACCAACCCCGGCTGGACCGACTGGATCCCCACCACCGGACCCACCTGCCTCTACGACCCCCAACCCGAAAACGTCCTGGCCAACATCGCAGCCAGAATCCTTAACGACTTCCGCCAACTCCCCGTCAACCCCGGAACCCTCCAAGTCCAGCCCTTCCCCCACACCCTCAAAGGCGGACCCACCAACTTCTACACCACCGCCGGCGAACAGGCCTTCGACATCACCATCCTCGGCCAAGCCGTCCACCTCACCGCCACACCGGCCAGCTACACCTACACCTACGGAGACGGCACCACCCTGGGCCCCACACCAGCCGCAGGCTACGCCATCCCCGAAACCGAATGGCTCACCACCGAAACCCGCACCAGCCACAGCTACACCGAAACCGGAAACTACCCCGCCACCATCACCACCAACTTCACCGGCACCTACTCCGTCAACAACGGCCCACCACTACCCATCAACGGAACCCTGAACCTGACCACACCCACCAAAACCATCCACGTCTGGAAAACCGAAAGAGCCCTCGTCGCCGACACCTGCCAACAAAACCCCAACTCCTGGGGCTGCCCCTTCCCAAAGGGAATTCGTTAGGCGAAGCCAACGCGGCAACAGCACACGGCTTGTGCGCCGCCGCCACCCACTTTGACGGACGACGGGCAATGACTGAGCCTGAGGATGGCGCGTCAAGGCCATCCGAGATTCAAGTGGGTGGTGGAGGTACGCCGTCAAAAGCCAGACAGCCCTGGAAGCATCACAGGACCTCTGTTGAAGAAGAAGGCTGTTAAAGAAGAAAAGCACCAGTTCCAAAGAACTGATGCTTCCCAGTGGTGGCTCCGACCGGCGTCGATCCGGTGACCTTTCGATTTTCAGTCGAACGCTCTACCAACTGAGCTACAGAGCCTAGGTGACATGTCACCTTGAGAACCGAATTTCTTCGGCGCTCAGAGCGACCCTGACGGGACTTGAACCCGCGACCTCCGCCGTGACAGGGCGGCGCGCTAACCAACTGCGCTACAGGGCCTTGCGTTTGCAGTATCTTTACCGCGTTTTTTTCAAGGCTTCTAGCTTACCAGACTTTTTTCATCCGATTTACCACTTCCTTGCGTACCCCCAACGGGATTCGAACCCGTGCCGCCGCCGTGAAAGGGCGGTGTCCTAGGCCGCTAGACGATGGGGGCCTGAACTCAATTCGGATTTCGCAAGGAAAAGCGACGCTTTACGCGTTCTTTCCGTGTCTCGCTCGTCCGAACTGGACTCTAAAACTTTAGAGCATAGATGGCGATATTCCCAAATCGAGGTCTACAGCCCTTCCCGAGCACCGAAGGAGCGTCCCTCAAACATTGGCAGGATCTTGCCTTGACGCGTCCGAAAACCGCCAGCCGTTCAGGGCCCGCCACGGCTAGATTGGCTCTATGACAACCACCTCCCCGGCCGAACCCGGCCAGCCCTCCCCGGGCCTGCCTCCGCGCACCACCCCCGCGCCGGGAGCGGCCATCAGCAAACTCGGCATCGCCGCCGTAATCGTCACGGTCGTCCTCTGGGCTTCGGCGTTTGTGGGCATCCGCGCCGTCGGCCCCAGCTTCTCCCCCGGGTCTTTGACGCTCGGGCGTTTGGCGGTTGCCGCCGTCGTGCTTGGCATCGTGGTGCTGCCGACGCTGAAAGTTTGGCCGAAAGGCCGGGAATGGTTGCCGATCGTGGCGTACGGGGTGATGTGGTTCGGCGGCTACAATCTTGCGCTGAACGCGGCTGAGCACATGCTCGACGCGGGCACCAGCGCCATGCTGATCAACGTCTCGCCCATCCTGATCGCGATCCTTGCCGGCATCTTCCTCAAGGAGGGCTTCCCCAAATGGCTGCTGATCGGCAGCGCAGTGGCGTTCTGCGGCGTCGCGATGATCGCCCTGGGTTCAGGGCAACGTTCGACGGCGGACGTGGCGGGTGTGCTGTTGTGCTTGCTTGCCGCCGTGCTCGCCTCAGTGAGCGCCATCCTGCAAAAGCCCGTTTTGCGGAAGTTCACGGCGGGACAGGCTACGTGGTTTGGCATCATGGTTGGCGCGATCTGCTGCCTGCCGTGGACGGGCCAGTTGATCTCCGAGGTCCAGGCCGCGCCGCTCCCGGCAACCCTCGGCTTGGTGTACCTGGGCATTTTCCCCACGGCCATCGCCTTCACCACGTGGGCTTACGCCTTGTCCCTCATCTCCGCGGGCAAACTGGCCGCGACGACGTACCTGGTACCGGGCACCACCATCCTGATTTCGTGGGCCGTCCTCCAGGAAGTCCCCACCATCTGGGGACTGATCGGTGGCGTGGTGTGCCTGGTCGGCGTCGGACTGACACGGCGCAGGAGTCGCTAGCGGGCCATTCCCGCCAGCAGTTCGCGGTGCGTGGGCGGATTGGCGCCGGGGCGGCCCACAGTGATGGACGCCGCCATCGACGCAATGGTGCCGATCCGTTCCAGCACCGTGGGGGCCAGCCCGTCGCTGCCACGCAGGAGCAGCCCCATAATCAACGCTGACATGTAGGAGTCACCCGCGCCGATGGTGTCCGCCACCGTGGAAGGTACTGCGGGGACGCGGAGCTGTATGTGGCGCGTAGCCATCAGCGAGCCCTTCGCTCCCTCAGTCATCACGGCCAAGGTGGTGCCAAGCGCCAGGAGATGGCTAGCGATGTCCTCCAATGCCTTGCCTGGGTAAAGCCAATTGGCGTCGGAGGCACTCATCCTCACGACGTCGGTCAGCGGCACCATCTCTTCGAACAGGCCAAGTGCCTCATGGTGGCTTCCGAGGAGATCGGTGCGGATATTGGGGTCGTACGTGACCATGCATCCGCCTTGGGCCTGTTCCAACAAGCTCCGGACAACTCCGGCACCCGGCTCCAGGAAAGTGGCAATGGAACCGGTGTGTAGGATCCTCGGCGCGTAAGGCAACGCAAGCGGGGCAAGCGCCCACTCGATGTCGAAGGTGTACGCGGCCGAGCCGTCGGCAGCAATCCGGGCTGTCGCCGTCGCTGTCTTTCCCATCGATTTGGAACCCGGCAACAGAACCACTCCGGCGCTTTGTAGATGGGCTGCGATGGCGTCCCCACGCTGGTCGCGACCGATGGCGGTCAGCAAGCCTGCTTTGACGTCCAGACGGCCCAACCCGTAGGCGACATTGGTCGGCGATCCTCCGGGGTATTCGGCTTGCCCATCGGGCGACTGCACGATGTCGATCAGGGCCTCACCGACGACCACGACGTCGAGGGGCTCAGGCATGAGGGAAGCGGTGGAAGTCATGCGGTTCCTGTGTCTGTCGAAAAGGGATTGAGTTCAGTATCCCCCATCACACACCGCGCCAATACTGCCATCGCAGACTAAAGTCGAGTCATGCCCGCGAATCTTCCTCCCGGCCTTCCCATCGTTCCCGACGGCGATCGTCCGTCGTCGCGGCTGCCGGAGCGGAATGCCGGGGACGCTCCCCCGTTCATGATGTCCCCCGAAGATTTCGAAGAAGCCGTCAGCGATGCCTTGCAGCTGATCCCGCCCAAGGCAGCCAGCGCCATGGATAACGTGGCCATCTTCATTGAGGACGACTACGTCCCGCATCCGGATGAAGATCCGGACACAGTGCTGTTAGGCCTCTACGAGGGCGTCCCGTTGACAGAGCGTGATTCGTGGTGGGATGCGGGATCACTGCCGGACCGGATCACTATCTTCCGCCAGCCGATCCTGAACATCTGCGGCACTCGTGAGGAAGTCATCGACGAGGTGGCCATAACCGTGGTGCATGAGATTGCTCACCACTTCGGGATTGACGACGACCGCTTGCATGAACTCGGCTGGGGCTAGCCTTATAACCATGGGGCACGACCACAACCATTCGCACGGAGTCACGGCGACCGGCAAGCATCGGAAGCGGCTCATCGCCGTCTTGGCCATCACCTTGGGCGTGGTGGGCATCCAGGTGGTTGGCGCCGTCGTCTCCGGATCCTTGGCCCTGCTGGCTGATGCCGGGCACATGCTGTCCGACGCCGCAGGCGTCTTCATCGCGCTCATGGCGGCGTGGATCGCCACGCGCCCGGCAAGCGACCAACGAACTTACGGCTACCAACGGGCCGAGGTGCTGGCAGCTTTGGCCAACGCCCTGATCCTCATTGTCATCGCCGTGGTCATCATGATCGAGGCAATCCGCCGCTTTGGCGAAACCACTGAAATCCGCACCGACATGATGCTCTGGGCCGCCATCCTGGGTGCCGTGGCCAACCTGGTCTCCCTCTTGATCCTGCAGGGAGCGCAAAAGGAGAGCCTCAACGTCCGCGGTGCCTACCTGGAGGTCCTGGGAGACCTTCTCGGTTCCATTGCCGTGATCGTGGCAGCCATCGTCATCATGACCACCGGGTTCGACGCAGCCGACCCCATCGCCTCCGTGGTGATAGCCCTGATGATCATCCCACGCGCCTGGCATTTGCTCCGCGACGTGGTGGATGTGCTGCTGGAAGCCACTCCCAAGGGCGTGGACGTGAACATGATCCGCGAGCATATCCTGGCCGTGGAGGGTGTGGTGGAAGCCCACGACATCCACATCTGGACCATCACCTCCGGCGTGCCCGTGTTCTCAGCCCACGTTGTGGTGGAGGACGAGGTCCTCAACGCCACCGGTGCGGACAGCATCCTGGATCAGTTGGGGTCCTGCCTTGGCCGGCATTTCGATACCGAGCACTGCACCTTCCAGCTGGAGCCGGTGAGTCACTCGGAGCACGAATCACACCAGCACGCCTAGTCGGCTAGTCCGTCCGGGTCCACAGTGCTGACCGTTCCGGCCGCCCCGTCCACGGTGATGTGCTGGCCTGACTTGATCCGTGTTGTGGCATCCGGAACACCGACCACCGCAGGGATGCCGTACTCGCGGGCGACTACCGCGCCGTGCGAATTGGGCCCACCCATCTCCATGACCAGTCCACCGGCCGTAAGGAACAACGGCGTCCAGCCAGGATCCGTGGACGGCGCCACGAGGATCTCCCCCGGTTCCAAATGCGCGCCAACAGGGTCCATGATGACGCGCGCAGGTGCGGTCACCAGACCTGCCGACGCCGGGCTGCCGGACAACGTGCCTGCGCGCAGTTTTCCGTGAGCCCCGGCCGTGGCCTCGGGCTCCGTGCCGTCAGACAAGAGGACCCTCGGAATATGCCTGCGCCGAAGTTCCTGATGGTAAGCGGCCCGGCGCTCGGCAATGACTTTGTGGAGGGCATCCCCTGCCAAGGCGGCTTCGATGTCGTCGAGGCTTAGGAAGAAGATATCCTCAGGCTGGTCAATCCGCTGAGATGCCGCCAGTTCGCTGCCAACCAGGAGCAGTTGTTCCCGTACCGCCGCGAGCCCCAGGACGAGGTTGTACTTAGGCAACTCCCGCAAACCAGCGAACCTCCGGGTGCGATCCAAGGCGGTCCGCACCATCGCGGCATGGAGCGGGCTCTTGCCCCTTGCCCTGGCTACGAGGCGTGCGATCTGTTCATCGGCCTCCCGGGCTGCTTTCGCGAATTGTTGCTCCGGTGTCTCCGCGCCGGGCTCAAGCCGCAAGTAGTTGGCCACGACTCCAAGGATGTGTGTGGGGTCATCGGACCAGCGGGGCATACCGAGGTCAATCTCTGCAACCGCCCTGTGGCCGTAAATGCGCAGAAACGCCTTCAACGCTGACTGTGCAACGGGAGGAAGCGTGCCGTCCCGATACCGGTCCGCCAGCTCCGCCGCCGTCTGCCCAGCCATGGAGGCAACGGCGTCGGGGTCGTGTCGGATATCCGAGGCCAGGTGCCAGAGAGCCAAATCCATCTCTGTGGTCACGTTGTTCGGGAGACCGCGAATCACAGTTTGGAGCTCGTCATAGGAAGCCTGCTCACCGAGCAGCCGCTGCACCAACGCCAGCATCGCGAAGCCAAGGGCCGGCAAGGGCAGGATCTGCGGCACAGTGGCGAAGACTTCCGTTCCGAGGATTCTCTGCACGTGGGCGATCCGCTGGTGCGCGGTGGCCTGGCCGGGGACCATGAAGGTGGTGCGAAGGTCCGCGTTGACGCGCTCCACGCTTTTCATTGCCGCGGCCGGACGGAACAGTCCGCGGAGCAGGGATTCGGGAACGCGATACTTAGCTGCAACCGGAGCCACGTGGCGAATCAACTTAAAGGGCGTTTTGATGGTCACCGAAAAGCGGGGGTCATCAAAAAGTCCACGCATCACCGTGGCTGATCGGGCCTCCATAAAGTCGAAGACCCGCGGCACGATGACCCGCCCGATCCGACTCCGCAGCACCGCCGTGAAGTCGAAAAAGATGCGCTGCCCGGCCTCGTAGTACGGCGGCGGTCCAGAGCGGGGATCCGGGACGTTAAAAGCCGCGGCCTTGGCTACACAGGATGCTACGAGCCGGATGCCAGCCAACCCCATGGGAGTCAGAGGCCTGGTGAGGCCTTGGGCGAGGCTGAAGTTCAAGAATGCGTGGTCACCGGGCAATGGAGGGTTTCGCGTGGTTTGCGGGTACAACGTGGTGATGGGACGGGCTTGGGTGAGCCACAGCTTTCCGGCGTCATCGATGGCCCACTCAGTGTCTTGGGGAGCCCCGTAGTGGTCCTCCACTCGCCGTCCCAGCTTCGCCAGTGCCTGGATTTGCTGATCGGTGAGGCACGGCTGCGGACTGGCGTCGCCGGACCTGTCACGGCTGGACAACTCAACACGTTCGGTGCCACCCCCAGGGAGCGGGCGGATCTCCACCTGCCGGTCACCCAAGGTGGTTTCCAGAATGGCGCCGCGGTGGCTGTCCACAACATAGTGGTCCGGATTCACGGCTCCGGATACCACGGCCTCCCCTAAACCGGGGCTGGCATCTATCACCACTTCATGTCGTTTCCCCGTCACCGGGTTGGCTGTGAACATGACGCCAGCCACTGAGGAGTCCACCATCTCCTGAACCACGACGGCCAAGGCCACCGAGTCATGATCGATCCCAGTGCTGGTCCGGTAGCTCACGGCACGGTCCGTCCAGAGGGAGGCCCAACAGCGTTTCACCGCGTCCAGCACCGAGTCCACGCCCACCACATTCAGGAACGTGTCCTGTTGGCCGGCGAAGCTGGCGAAAGGCAGGTCCTCCGCGGTGGCCGAGGACCTGACGGCGACAGGTACGTTGTCTCCCAGGGCCAGATAGGCCGCGCGCACTGCTTGGACGACGTCGTGGGGCATGGCGGCGTCGAGGACCAAGGACCGCGCGCGGGTGGCATGGCGGTTCAGCTGTTCAAGCCCAGAAGCGCTGACGGCGCTCAAGGCCGTAAAGACTTCTTCCAATCCGGCAGCTGACAGGGCGTGCCTGTAGGCAGCCGTGGTGAGGCAGAAGCCGGGCGGCACGGGCAGGCCAGCACTCGCCAGCTCACCCAGGTTGGCCGCCTTTCCACCCACTTCCGGGAGCATGCCTCCCCGAATGTCGGCGATGTCCAGGATAAACACGGTGCAGGCCGTGGCTTACGCTGCGCCGAGCATCGGTCCAAACTTGGGACGATCGGCGAGCCGGGGATCCTCACGGTCCGGAACGACCAACACCGGGCCCTTGGCGTGGTGGAGGACGCCGTCAGAGGTGGAGCCAAGGAGCATCCCCGCGAAGCCACCCCGGCCGCGCGTGCCGAGAACCACCAGCTCAACACCACGGCTGGTTTCCACGAGGACATCCACCGGCGAACCGTCCCGCAGCTCAGTTTCGATGGGCAAGGCCGGGAAGTGGCTCCTCAACCAGGCCACACCAGCATCAAGCTGAACCCTGATGTCAGCAAAGAGTGCATCGCGATCCAAAGGAGCGGGCACCCAGGCCAATGAGCCGCTGTACTGCGGCACAGCACAGATCACTCGGAGCTTGGCTCCCATGCGCTGCGCCTGCTCGGCTGCTTCAAGCACTGCCACGCGGGCCTGCTCGGAGCCGTCAACGCCCACAGCAACCACGTTCTCCACGGTTCGTGGGCCGGCCTTGGCGTGCTCGGCCTTGATGTGTTTGTCCTCGGTGTTCTCACCAAGGCGGTCGGCGCAATACAGCGGGACAGTCACTGTGGGGCATTTGGCGTGGGCAGGCAGGGCGCTGCTCACCGAGCCCAGGAGACGTCCGACGAAGCCGCCGCGACCCCTGCTGCCGAACACCAGGAGCGAAGCGTCCGCCGAAAGGTCCAGCAAGACACCTGCGGCGTCACCGTTCTCCACGGAAGCATCGACGTCGATGGCATAGCCGGAAACCTTGTCCATGGCCTGCTTGACGATGGCGTCGGCACCTTCGCGGATCACCGAATCGTCCACCGTTGCGTAGCCGCCATCCAGTCCGGAAGCGGCGAAGATCGGTACCGAGTACGCAGTGACGATGTGCAAGGGAAGCTGCCGACGTTCAGCCTCCCGGGCGGCCCACACCAAGGCACACTGGCCGTGTTCGGATCCGTCCACTCCAACGACGATGCCACCTGGTGCGACAGCTTGGTCCTCGCCGTCGAGTGGCTCTTCACTGTGTCTGCCGTGCTGGTCCATGGGGGCCTGCCTCTCCACCTACTGCTTGATGTTCCGGCCATTCTGCCAGAGGTTCTCCGGGTCGGATTCCCTGACGGCCTGAATGTCAATGACCGGGGCAGGAGAAACCAGGAAATTTCTCCTTCCAATGCCCACTATTCTCGGTCGGCAATGACGAATCAAGGCGACTTTGGGCTATGTGTATAACGGTCCGGGCTCGGTTCCGGAGCACCCTTTTTGCGCTGCGGATGAACACGCAAAACACGCGGATGCGCGAGGCTATCCATGGCCGAAAAAGTTCGGTAGTGTTCGAGTCACCGAATGGCCGGCAAACGTGTTTCGCGACACACTCCGGCCATTTATTTGCGGCCGCTTGGGGAACTCGGACGCGATCCCACGCGCTGCCTCAGGGCACACACGTCAAGGAGGAACCAAGCAGTGTCACCCACGCCTGATTCCGCCACGGAACGCACCACCACCGTGGTCATCGGAGCCGGCCTGTCCGGCCTGGCAGTTGCCAGTGAGCTCAGCCGCTATGGCGTGGGCTCGATCGTTGTGGACGGCTTCGGCGCCATATCAGCCGCAGGCCCTTCAGTCCACACCGGAATGCTTCAACGATGCGACGTCGCCGATCCCGCAGCAATGAAAGAACGCACTGAGATCCTCCGTCACCTGCGGAACTATGCCGCAAGCCATCATCTGGACGTCCGCAACACCACCCGTGCCGTCCGCCTTGATTTCCTGGGCTCTGATCCCTCTCAGCAGCTGGGATTCGGAATGGCCGCGAGCATGACCACAGCCGGGCTCCGGACCGGCCTCCATGTGTCCGGCCCACTCGAATCCATGCCGCGCCAGTGGGCTGTCCACACAGCCAACGGCGTTCTCCTGGCCGACCACATCGTGGTGACCCGCTGTGCCCAGAGCCAGCTGCGCCGAATGCTGGCAGAACTGGGAATCTCCATCGGCCAGAACCTCGTAGCCGCCATGCGTGCCGTCGGAATGCACCTTGTGGGCGTTGGGGAACTCATCACGCCCACCCCCAAGGAAGTGCTTCGACAGGCCAAGGCCGTGGGCCAGGCGATCTCAGCCAAGGTGGCCCTGCCGGCAGGACCCGGCATCGCCACCGTTTAGGAAGTCCACGTCCCGGGAACCTCACGCCGCAAACCCCGGCACGCCACCCAACAAAGACGCGCCGAACCGCCGTCGTGCCCTAAGGCTGGAACTTTAACGCACAGAACTTAACGCCAAAGGCCGGTACCTACGAAGAAAAGAATCTTCGAAGGCACCGGCCTTTGTTGGTGCGTGAGGCTTATGCGCCTGCGCGTACGTAGGTCAGGGGACCCGTTGCGGTCAACCAGCTGATCGGGTGGATGCCCGTCTGGTTGCCGTTGATGCCACCACTGATGGCCTGGCCGTTGCCGATGAAGATTGCAACGTGGCCGGACTGGACGATCATGTCACCGGGCTGGGGGTCGCTGACAACCTTGCCGTAGTTCATGAACTGCATGGGGCCGAGGTCACCAACGGGGATGCCTGCGGAGCCGAGGGCCTTTTCCACCATGGCGGTGCAGTCCTGCATGATGCCGATCTGGGCGTAAGCCGAGGCAACCATGGCTGCGTTGACGCCACCGACGGCGGGAGCAGCTGCAGGAGCAGCGGCGGCCGGTGCGGCGGGAGCAGCAGCGGCAGCCTTGGCAGGGGCTGCTGCAGCGGCGGTGGTTACTGCTGCCTTCTTGGCAACGGGAGCCGGAGCAACCGGAGCCGGCTTTTCGATGACCGGTGCTGCAACCGAAGCAACAGCAGGGCGCTCGAAGTTGACGGTAGCCGTCGACAAGGCGGTAACAACCTGGGTGGGAGCCTCGGATGCGGTCTCGGCGACCGTGGCGGGGCTGGAATCCCGCTGTACCGGAGCCTCGGCTGCGTGGGCAGCAATGGAGCCGGTCAGAACGAGACCCGAAGCTGCTGCGATAACAGCTGCCTGGCGACCAGCGCCGGAAGCGTTGCTGGCAACAGCCTTGGAGATGGAGATGAACGGATTAGGACGTACGCTGTCCGCCTTACGACGGCCGCGAAGAATGCGTGAAGACATGAAAGAGCCTCTCCCGATGCCTGCGAGGTTAGCTGTCGGATTCGGATGGGAGTCACCCGGTCACTATCCCCCGCTGTTCAGCGGAAGCATCGTGACTTCACCCCAAGGCACGCTCGAAAGCGACCTAAAATGGGTTCCCCGTCTCTGCCGTAAGGTTTGTCTGCGAACGGATTCCGGACTGCGGCAGAGCTAGGCAATCAGGCCGGAAGTGCCCGCTACGTGGAACAGGCACAGGTACCACCGTACGCGAAGATCACCCGGAAGTCACATTTAAGTAACGAGAACTACCCTTTTGGCGTGTCGTGGTGACCGTTTCGAGATCTTCGCAGGTACGTAGAAAACCCCGTTATTCCGCGGGAGTTTGGCCGTCCGAGTCGTTTGAGGCCGCCAGTTTCTTCCGCGCGGTAACGGCCAGGTAAATAACGAGTCCGATAGCCACCACCGCCAGTCCTACGATGCTCCAGGGGAAGGGCTGCGATGCGTCCGCCGCCGGCTCGCTGGTACCCGTTCCCGGCGCCGCCGTTCCCGCCGAAGGTACCGAAGCTGAAGGAGCCGAAGCTGACGGTGAGGCAACCGCAGTGCCGCCTGTCGTCGTCGTGCTCCCTGCGGTGGCCGTGAAGGTAAACGTGCCCTCAATAGGGTGGGAATCGGAGCTGACCACGCGCCAAACCACTGTGTATTCGCCTGCCGGCGCGCCGTCGCGCAGCTTCTGAACTGCCTGGTTATCGATGATTTCGACGGGTCCATCCGCCCAGTTTTCGCCGCCCGCGGTGACAGTGACGCCCGAACCGATCGCCAACGGGCGGTTGTTGAAAGTAATGGAGACCGACGCCGGAACTTCCGCCACGTTGGCACCGTTCGCCGGCGCCGTGGACTCGGCGACATCATGCGCGGACGCTGGAGCCGCAGAAAACAGCAGGGCGGACGCGAAGGCAAGAGCAGCGACGACGGCGGCCAGAAGCGGGCGGATGGTGCGCATGGGGCGGTTTCTCCTAGTGTTGGCTTCCTTACAGACTAGGCGAATGGTCCGGTGCGCCCATATCCGACCGCATAGGATTTGAGAGCACACTCCCCTCGATCCCCGGAGTCCTTCATGCTTAAACAAGGTTCTGCAGTCGACCGCTACTTCAAGATCTCCGAGCGCGGCTCCACCTATTCGCGGGAAATCCGTGGCGGTTTCGCAACCTTCTTCGCCATGAGCTACATCGTGGTGTTGAACCCACTGATCCTCTCCGGAGCCGACTCGAGTGGAGCATCGCTCGGCTTCACCGCTGTCGCCGCCACCACTGCGTTCGTGGCGGGCATCCTGACCATCCTCATGGGCGCGTGGGCCAAGCACCCGTTCGCCGTGGCAACGGGCCTGGGCGTCAACGCGTTCGTGGCCGTCACCGTTGCCTCGCACCCGGGGCTGACGTGGCCAGACATGATGGGGCTCGTGGTCCTCTCCGGCGTCACGATGCTCATCCTGGTCCTCACGGGCTTCCGTACCGCCGTCTTCAAGGCAGTACCGGAGGCCCTCAAGACCGCGATCGTGGTGGGCATCGGCCTGTTCATCGCCCTGATCGGCCTGGTCAATGCCGGATTCGTCCGCCGCATCCCGGACGCCGCAGGCACCACAGTTCCGCTGGGACTTGGCGTGGACGGCAAGCTGATGGGCTGGCCCACCCTGGTGTTCGCGGTGGGCCTGATCCTGACCATCGCCTTGGTGGTCCGCAAGGTCCGTGGCGCCATCCTGATCGGCATCGTGGTCTCCACCGCCCTGGCTGCGATCCTCGAATTCACGCTCCACATCGGCCCCAGCTTTGATGGCAAGAACGTCAACCCCCGCGGCTGGTCGCTCGTGGCCCCCACGCTTTCCGAGTGGGGCGCCCCTGACCTGTCCCTGATCGGCAAGGCCAACCCCTTCGGCGCGTTCGAACACCTCGGCTTTATCGCTGCCGCCTTGCTGGCCTTCGTGATCCTCCTCAGCATCTTCTTCGACGCCATGGGCACCATGGTGGGCCTGGCCAACGAGGCCGGAACCGTGGACAAGGACGGCAACATCCCCAACGTGGACCGGGTCCTCCAGGTGGATGCCCTCGGTGCAATCGTGGGTGGCGGCGCTTCGGTTTCCTCCAACCAGATCTTCGTTGAATCCGGCGCGGGGATCGGCGAAGGCGCGCGTACCGGTCTGGCCTCGATCGTGACCGGCGTGCTCTTCCTCATTGCCATGTTCTTCACACCGCTGATCAACCTGGTGCCGTTCGAAGCCGTGGCCCCCGCGCTGGTGGTCGTGGGCTTCATGATGGTTTCCCAGGTGGGGAAGATCGACTGGCAGGACTGGGGAGTCGGGATTCCCGCGTTCCTGACCATCGCCTTGATGCCGTTCACGTACTCCATCGCCAACGGCCTGGGTGCCGGGTTCATCTCGTTCGTGCTGATCCGCACCTTCCAGGGCCGCGCCCGCGAAGTCCACCCCTTGATGTGGGCTGTGGCCGCTGCGTTCCTGCTCTTCTTCGGCATCGGAACCGTTGAGGAACTCCTGGGCGTCAAGTAGGCATTCCGGTATTTCAGACACCCCGGACCCGGAACTGCTGGTATTGGCAGTCCGGGTCCGGTCTGCTTAAAGCATGGAAACACGCGCCGTAACTGTAGACGTCAGCCCTACCCCGTGGACCGGCCGCTTTGACGGCGACGGCGCCGAGCACCGCCGTTGGTGGCAGGCCATCACCCCGCACACGGCCGAAGCAGCCGCGGTTGCCTCGCGTCCCGCCGTCATACTTGGTTTTTGCAGCGATGCCGGGGTGCTCCGCAACAAGGGCCGTGTGGGGGCGGCCAAGGCCCCGGCCGCCATCCGTTCGGCGCTGGGTCCGCTGGCCTACCACCTTGACCGTGACGTGTTCGACGCCGGCGATGTGGTTGTGGAGGACGACTCACTGGAAGCGGGCCAAGAGCGTGCCGGGCACGCCATTTCGGGACTGCTCGACGCCGGAAACCTCACCGTGGTGCTGGGCGGCGGCCACGAGACCGCCTTTGCCAGCTACCTTGGCGTAGCCGGTTCTGACGCCGTCCGCGGCAAGCGGCTGGGCGTGCTGAACCTGGACGCACACTTTGACCTCCGTGACGAGCCGACGCCAAGTTCGGGCACGCCGTTCCTGCAGATGGCCCACGCGGAAGCTGCCGCCGGACGCGAACTGCAGTACGCCGTCGTCGGCATTTCTGAACCCAACAACACGCGGACCCTCTTCGACACCGCGGACCGGCTGGGCGTGAAATACCTTCTTGATGAGTCGTGCTCGCCGGAGGCCGTGGAGGTTTTTGTTGCCGACTTCCTGGCTGGCGTGGACGTCCTGTACCTGACGATCGACCTTGACGTGATGCCTGCCTCGGTAGCTCCCGGGGTGAGTGCGCCTGCCGCGTATGGCGTTCCCCTTCCGGTGATCAGCACGATCTGCCGCCAGGTGGCCGCGAGTGGGAAACTCCTCCATCTGGACGTCGCCGAGCTGAACCCGGACTTCGATATCGATGCACGAACCGCGAAGGTGGCTGCCCGGTTGGTGAACACGCTGCTGGCGTAGCCATCCCGGGGCCTTTTCGCGGCCGCCATCCTCCGTTTAGCCTGTGGGGAGGGAAGGATGGCGATGCGCGCAGCTCCTGTGCAGGACAAGTGGGCCTGGGTGGCCGGGCCGGCCGCCGTTGCCCTTGGGCTCACGGCGCACATGATCGCGGGCGGCAGTGCTCCCGCCATCCCGGTTCTCCTGGCCTTGGCCGCGCTGGGCTGTTTGGCCGCGCAATTGATCGCACGCTGGGTGCACGGGCCTTTGTTGCTCCTGCTGTTTGCCGGGCTGGCGCAACAACTGCTGCACTTCGGACTGGACGCCTTCGGCGGCTTCTTCCCGGGCGGCGGGCTGTTGGACCATCTTCATGGAGGGCAGGTCCTGGCGGACGTGCCCGCCGGGACCGCACCAAGCGGCGGTTCGGTACACCTCATGCTGTACACGCACATGGCCGCAGCCATCCTCACACTGCTGGTCGCCGCGGGTGTTTCGAAGCTGGCCCGACGCGCGTCACTGACGGCAACCAAAAGCAACATCGCGTAGCCCGGCGCAAGGTGGCGTAGCCCTGCGAAAGCCTGGGAAATGAACTTTGATCCGCCCCCGGCAAGGCGCCTAGTGTCGTTTCCACGTGGTGTACCCGAGAGGCCAGGGAGCTGCCTGCAAAGCAGCGCACGCGGGTTCGAATCCCGCCACCACGTCTTGGGGGCGCAACCCCCCGCGAGTTGGCACTTAATGCCGATGTTCCGCTCAAACATTGGTATTAATTGCCAACTCGCGTCGGGTATGGCCTTCCGCACACACGTCGTGATCCCCTGCCGCAACTGGCCCCGTGAAACTGCACGCCCCTTGGCCCACGGATGAGACCCAGGTCACGAGCCTGCCAGTCATCTTACAAATATTCCGTTCACTCCGACTATGATTGATGGGTCGCCCTCGCATGCGGCATGTAATAGGAGGCCCCCAAATGACCCCTGCAATGGTTGCAGAACGCGAAATTCGCCTGTCTTTTTCCAAGGCAGACGAGATCCACGACGGACTCGACCGCGCTGTGGATGCCCTGATTGAGAACGCAGCAGCAGACGCTAACTGCGGCATTTTGGTGACCCGGCACGAGCCCGGCACCTACACCGTGGCTCTGGACGAATCCGTTCCCTTCGGTCAGACCCACGAAGTACTCGCTGCCTGATACCCCAACGTATTTCCTGGCAGCGACGCCAAAAACCGGGGCCCGTCCCCTTCCGCATCTACTACCCGCGGAAGGGGACGAGCCCCGGTTTCTGTTTAACCTGCGATTCAGTTCGGTTGCTACGCCCGGCGGAGAGTGACGCCGTCGGACTTCATGAACAGTTCCTTGCCCTCTTCGGTGACGCCCGGCCCCGAGTGCTCAAGCCACACCACGTTTCCGCTGCTGGAAATTTCCTCCACCAGGCCGGCGGCGATGACGTGGGCGTACTTGACCACTTCCACCCGCTCGCCAACTTTCAGCGTCTTCCAATCGGAAACCGTAGCCGAGTGAGCGTTTCGCCTGGACAGGACTGCTCCGCGTGCCTTCATTGAACTTCTACCCCTTTGTGGATGTTCTCTGTTGTGTATTGAGTTGTTGAACGGTTGACCGCCAAGCCCACGACACCGTTGTCGCGGACGTGACGTACACCATAAGTTCTACTACATTTGCCACGCCCCGGAGATTGCGTTGCGAACAAAGTCCGGGGCGTGACAAATCTGCCCATCAAATGAGCGTTTTATTCGACGTCAGGCCAAAATCCCGACGGCGGATTCGGCGGCCGCACGGACCGCGCCGGAGCCAACCAACCGGTCGGCCGCTTCGAGTTCGGGCGACAGGAACCGGTCGGTCCCCGGTCCCTGGACCACTTCGCGAAGCACCTCAAGCACTGCCGTACCGGCAGGACCCGGGGTGAGTTCGCCGTCGGACATCTGCGTCCGCATGTCAATGGCGCGGGCGCTGGTGACAAGTTCGACGGCGAGCACGCGGCGAAGGTTCTCCACGGCCTTGCGAAGCTTCCGGGCTGCGTGCCAGCCCATGGACACGTGGTCTTCCTGCATGGCGGAGCTCGGGATGGAGTCCACCGATGCCGGAACGGCCAGGCGCTTGTTGTCCGAGACCAGGCCGGCCTGCGTGTACTGGGCGATCATCAGGCCGGAGTCCACGCCGGGGTCTCCGGCGAGGAAGGCCGGGAGTCCGTGCGAGCGGGCCGGGTCCAGCATGCGGTCCGTGCGGCGCTCGGCGATGGAGCTGAGGTCCGCAACGGCGATGGCCAGGAAGTCCAGGACGTAGGCCACGGGGGCGCCGTGGAAGTTGCCGTTGGACGTGACGCGGCCGTCGGGCAGGACCACGGGATTGTCGATGGCCGCAGCGAGTTCGCGGGACGCCACCAGCGCGGCGTGATCTACGGTATCGCGGACGGCACCGGCAACCTGCGGGGCACAACGCAGCGAGTAGGCGTCCTGCACCTTGGTGTCGTTGATCCTGTGGGAGGCAACGATCGGCGAGTTGGACAGCACACGGAGCATGTTGTCGGCGCTGGCAGCCTGGCCCGGGTGCGGACGCAGGGCTGCGTGGAGCTCCGGGAGGAACACCTGGTCGGTGCCCAGCAGTGCCTCGACGCTGAGCGCTGCGGTGACGTCCGCCGTCGCGAGCAACAGGCGGATGTCGGCGATGGCCATCAGCAGCATGCCGAGCATGCCTTCGGTGCCGTTGACGAGGGCCAGGCCCTCCTTCTCAGCCAGCGTGACGGGCTCGATGCCGTGCTGGGCGAGCAGCTCCGCGACCGTTGCCTTGCCGGAAACGCCGTAGAGCTCGCCGTCGGGACCCGTTGCTTCTCCTTCGCCCATGAGGACCAGCGCGCAGTGGGACAACGGGGCAAGGTCGCCGGAGCAACCGAGCGAACCGAACTCGCGGACCAGCGGAGTGATGCCGGCGTTGAGGACGTCCACCATGGTCTGCAGGACCACCGGACGGACGCCGGTGCGGCCCGATGCCAAGGTCTTGGCGCGGAGGAACATGATTCCGCGGACCACTTCGCGTTCCACGGCCGGGCCCATGCCGGCGGCGTGGCTGCGGATCAGCGACTTCTGCAGCTGCGTGCGGAGGTCGTTGGGGATGTGGCGGTTGGCCAGGGCGCCGAAGCCCGTGGAAATGCCGTAGGCGGGAACGTCGCTGGTGGCGAGGTCATCGATGTGGGCGCGGACCTTGGCGACGTTGTCCAGGGCTTCCTGGGAGATGGTCACCTTGGCGTCGTGGCGTGCGACGGCGACCACGTCTTCCGGGGTCACGCCGCTGGAGCCGAGGGTGACGGTCAGGGGTTCGTGGGTAGTAATAGTCACTTTTGTTGCCTACTTCTCGTTCATGGGGATGCGGACGCCGCGTTCGTTGGCGACGTCGACGGCGCGGTCATAGCCGGCGTCGACGTGGCGGATGACGCCCATGCCGGGATCGTTGGTGAGGAGCCGTTCGAGCTTCTCAGCGGCCAGATCGGTACCATCGGCCACGGAAACCTGACCGGCGTGCAGGGACCGGCCAATACCAACCCCGCCGCCGTGATGGATCGACACCCAGGTAGCACCCGAGGAAGTGTTGATCAGCGCGTTCAGCAACGGCCAGTCAGCGATCGCGTCCGAACCATCAGCCATGGCCTCGGTCTCCCGGTACGGGGACGCCACAGACCCGGAGTCCAGGTGGTCACGGCCGATCACGATCGGGGCCTTGACCTTGCCCTCGGCCACGAGCTGGTTGAACAGCAGACCGGCCTTGGCGCGTTCGCCGTACCCGAGCCAGCAAATACGTGCCGGCAGGCCCTCGAACTCCACCCGGTCCGCCGCGGCGTCAAGCCACTTGTGCAGGTGCTTGTTCTCCGGGAAGAGCTCCTTGATCGCCGCGTCCGTCACCGCGATGTCTTCCGGATCACCCGACAGGGCAACCCAGCGGAACGGGCCCAAACCCTCGCAGAACAACGGACGAATGTACGCCGGGACGAAGCCGGGGAACTCGAACGCCCGCTCGTAGCCGCCCTTGCGCGCCTCATCACGGATCGAGTTGCCATAATCGAACACCTCGGCGCCGGCGTCCTGGAACTCCACCATCGCCTGCACGTGCCGGGCCATGGAAGCCTGGGCCTTCTTGGTGAACCCTTCCGGATCCGCCTCGGCCTCGGTGTGCCACTCAGCCACCGTGATGCCCTCAGGCAGATAAGACAACGGGTCATGCGCACTGGTCTGGTCAGTGACCACATCGAAGGTGATCTCCCCGGCCCTATGACGGCGAAGCAGTTCCGGGAACACCTCCGCGGCGTTACCCACAAACCCCACGGACCAGCCGCGGCGCTCATCCTTAGCCTTCTGGACCTTCGCAAGGGCGGTGTCAAGATCGGTTTCGACCTCGTCCAGGTAGCGCTTGCCGGCACGACGACGCAGGCGGGTCTCGTCGACGTCGACGATCAGGCACGCACCATCGTTCAGGGTCACCGCGAGCGGCTGGGCACCGCCCATGCCACCACAGCCACCGGTGAGGGTGAGGGTCCCAGCCAGCGGCCCCTCAGTAGAACCCTCCGAGGCCGGGGCCGGGTGGCGCCCCTCAGCAGCGAGCTTGTTCCCCACGGCAGCGAACGTCTCATAGGTGCCCTGAAGAATGCCCTGGGTGCCGATGTAGATCCAGGACCCGGCAGTCATCTGCCCATACATCATCAACCCCTCAGCCTCGAGGCGGCGGAACTCGGGCCACGTCGCCCAATCCCCCACAAGGTTCGAGTTCGCCAACAGAACACGGGGAGCCCACTCATGAGTGCGGAACACACCCACCGGCTTACCGGACTGGACCAGGAGGGTTTCGTCCTTCTCCATGGTTTCCAAGGTCCGGGTAATCGCATCAAACGCAGCCCAGGAACGCACCGCACGGCCGGTGCCGCCGTAGACCACCAGATCATCCGGGCGCTCAGCGACCTCCGGATCCAGGTTGTTCATCAGCATGCGCAACGGCGCCTCGGTCTGCCACGACTTGGCAGTAAGCTCAGTACCCCGCGCGGCCTTGACCGGACGGGCACCAGTAGTGAAATCGGCGGGTGCCATGGTGACTCCTTCGTCTGTGGGAAGTGTGTGGTGGAAAGATCTTCTGCTTCTACTAAAGCCCCTTTATGGCGCGGCGGAAACGGCTTTTCGACTGGTGCTGTCCGGGATTACAGACGTACGCAAACCCCTCGCATTCGCGCTGCAAAGAGCGCATGCTGGACCCATGGCAACGTTCCGTGTATCTACGTTTGTCGCGGCGCCGCCCGAACGAGTCTTCGCCGCTTGGACGGATCTGGACCGGTTCCCGGAATGGATCGGCGGGGTCACCCGCGTGACCGACCGCATCGGTCCCATCGACCAGGCCGGCAGCCGCTACACCGTGTGGTTCGGACGGATGGCAAGCCCCACCGAGATCCTCGCCGTAGAGCGCCCCTGGCACATCCGCACACGGTTCGGCAATGCAATCCTGAAGGGCGAATCAGAGGTGACGTTTACCGCCGAGGGTAAGGGCACGCGCATCCACCAGGAGTTCATGACCCGAGGCTTCATCGCAGGGATCTTCGGGCGGCTTTTCGCCATGGGATCATACCGGGGCAGCTTCCGCGGCGAGCTGGAGACCTTCCGCAAACTCGTCGAGAGCGAAGCGCCGGAGTCGAGCTAGCCTGCAGGAGGAGGGGCTAACCTGCCGGGCGTCCGTGGATCCGGACGGACAGTTCGTCCGCCGCCTTCTGGATGCGGGCAGCGAGCACCGGCCATTGCTCGGCCGGCACTTTGTCCTCCAAGAACGTCACGGCGACTGCCGCCGTCGGCCACCCCACATGGTCCGTCACAGCGGCGGCAATGGAGCCGAACCCCGGGGTGATTTCGCCGTTTTCCGTGGCGTAGCCACGCTGTCGCACCTGATCCAAGTGGGACGATAAAGCCGAGTACTTCATGATGGGGAACTCCACCTCATGCCGGGACGTGAAGGCGGCGGCGTTCGGATACAAGGCCCGGACCTGCGACTTTGGCAGGGCGGCCAGGATTGCTCGGCCGGACGCCGTGAGGTGGCTGGGAAGGCGGACCCCGACGTCGGTGACCAAGCTGGGGCGGTTCTTGGCGCGTTCCTCCACGATGTAGAGGACGTCCCGGCCGTGGAGTACCGCCAGATGGGCGCTCTCGCCGATCACGTCAACCAGCGAAGCGAGCATGGGCCGGCCCAGACGGGACAGCGGTTCCTGCCGTGAGTACGCCGAGCTGAGTTCGAAGGCGCTGATGCCCAACCCGTAGCGCTGTTCCTCGTGCAGGTGCAGGACGAAACCGTTGGCCTCCATCACGCCGAGCAGATGGTAGACACTGGAGCGCGGCAAGCCGAGCGCTGTTGCAATGTTCGACGCCGCCATGGGACCACGGCGCGAGGCCAACAGTTTCAGGATTCGCAGGGTGTTTTCCGCGGCCGGGACTTTGGACGTGGCTTTGCCGGGGGCGGTTGGCGTCGTTGTCATGGTTCCTCGCTGCTCGGGCTGCTGACGGGATCACCGGGCACAACTGTCCGGTATCCCGTACTCAAGCGTGCACCCTCCGCAAGGCCCACGCCAGACCACCACGCCGTTGCGATGTCTGAAATACCAGACTTAACCAGCCCGCCCGAATGGCCGGCAGCAGGGCAGGGCGCACGCGGTCATTGGTTTGGCTTGCTAGGACTTGGGCTTGGCGTCCGTGGAGGCCGTGGCCCTGGCCGGCACCGGCGTGCCGCCCTTTCGGCGCAGCAGGAACGTGATGGCACCAGCGGCAGCGAGGACCAGCGCGGCGATGAGGCCAAGGGTCCATCCGTTCAGCCCGGTTGAGGAAGCAGCCATCGGACTTGCCGCCTCCTGGGACAGGGACTCCGTTGACGCCGCCTCCGGCCACGTACCGGCCGGAGGGACGTTGACATCGGTGATTTCCGGAACTTCGGTGGCGGGTTCGGATGAGCCATCAGGCGCCTCGCCGGTGACGGCCAAGGCGACTGGAGGAACCTCCGCCTGCGGCCAGGGCACAGCGGCAGGGGCTATCCCGGTCAGCTGGGAAGCATCGACCATGGGCACGTTCAGCGGCAAGTTGCCACCACGGGCCTGGGGGGCGCCTTCGGCCTTGGCAGCTTCCGCTGCCTTCGCAGCTTCCGCGGCTTTGGCAGCTTCGGCGGCTTTGGCAGCTTCGGCGGCTTTGGCAGCTTCCGCTGCCTTCGCAGCGTCAGCCGCCTGGCCGGCGTCGACTGCTGCCTTGTCAGCCAGCCCGGCGAGTTCGGTGATCACGCCGTTGATCGACGCTACGTGCGCGGCGGTTGTTTCGTCACGCTTGGCAGCGGCGAACTGTCCGACGCTGGCGAATGCCTGCAGATCAGCGCGACTGCCATCCAGGGCCACGTTGGCGGCTGCGCGCAATTCCGGCCCGGCCTTGTCCATGGTTTGGAAGGCCAAAATCCGGTTGTCCAACTCCCGAGCAACAGCAAATCCGAACTCAAGGAAATAGCGGATATCGGCGTGGTTGGTGGAACTCAGCGCAATGTCCGCCGCTTTGTTCACGTGACTGCCGCCCGCGTCCAAGAGTTGGTAAACGCGCTGCCGATCCGCGACGAACGCCGATGGCTTAGCTGAATCGAGCGTGCTGGCTTCAGCGTGGCCGTCCGTGACAAAGGACTTGATGGCAGAATCCCCACCCAGCAGGGCAGCTTCGGCTGCCTTCCGCACTTCGGGAGTGCCTACAAGCGCCAGATCCAAGGTGGCCTGGCGGGCTTCCTTGCTTAGCGCGTCCAGGTTGGCACCGGATGCCGTCAAGGTGGACAGTAGCCCGGGCAGTTCCTTTGCCGCTTTTGCGAACGCCTCCCTGGCGGGCTTCTCGGCGGCCAACGCTAAATTGTCCCTGACATTGCGCGGAGCAGCCTGCGTCGACAGGAAATCCCAGTCGGCATCCAGCCTGGCGGCGTCAGCTTCCCGCGCGGCGGCCGCAGTGGACTTGGCCTGCTCCACGGCGTTCTTCGCCCGGTCAGCTACTGCAGCGGCGCCGACGGGGTTGGCTTTGATGTCGTCCCTGACCTGCTGGAGCAGCGCGGTCACCGCGGCGGACTCAGTGTGATGGTCTGCGGCGACGAACTGGCCGTAGCGAAGGAAAGCAGCGACGGTTTCATCGTCGTCAGTTGCCAGCGATGTCTTGGCAGCAGCAGAAACAGCAGGGTTAGTGGAGGCGACGAGCCCAAAGGCGGCTTGCCGATCTGTCATCTTCGCTTTGCCCCGCCAGCCCGTAAGAACGAACTGCTCGATAGCTGCCTCGCCGGAGTCCAAGCTGTCGGACGCGGCTTTCTCGACGTGGTCGTTGCCGTACTCCAGGAAATACGTGGCTGCGGTCCGGAGATCGCCCTTCCATGTGTCGGCCCAGCCTTGCGACAAGAAGGTGATGCTGGCCGCATCGGATGCGAGGGCTTCCTTCGCCGACGACCTCACATGAACGCTCCCCCGCTCCGTCAGCTCGGTGACCAGTTGCTTGCGGTCCGCTGCCAGCGGTACGTCCTGTCCGCCGTCGAGAAATGCCTGCAGCGTTTCCGGTCCGCCCACCAAGGCGGCCGCAGCCGCAGCGCGCGTCGCAGGACCACCCGTCTTCCACAGCTCCAGCACTCCGGCTGCATCAGCAGCGCGGTTGATATACGGCACAGGAGCCTGCGCGGCGTCAGGGACCTCAAATTGGGGGACGTCATAAGCCTGTGCAGGAGCGGCAAAGAGCAGGGAAGCTCCAGCCACCACGGCAACAGCAGCAGCGGTCCAACGGCGTCGCGTACGACGAAGTGCAGAGATCAAGGGTCCCCCAAATATGGATGCGATGGCAGCGCCTATTTCCACTGGGGGCGACGCTGGAAGCGAGGGATGCCTGACCGGTTTGATGAGCTGTCCGCGGTCATCATATCCGACCGGAAGCTATGACTTTGACCGCCCAGAAAACGGCCCTTCCGCCCACTGTCTGCGATCAAAGACACCAAAGCCCCGTGAGTCCGATCACAAGGGCCGCAAAAGTGATCTGCTGGATAGCGATCCCCTCCCAAAGACGAGAAGGTTTACTATGCAACAAACCAAGCTGGCTGCGGAGAGCTCTGTCCTCCAAGCCGCGGGTACGGCGCTCAGCCGAGGCCTCAACGTCCGTCACATCCGCTTCATGGCGCTCGGATCGGCGATCGGCACGGGCCTCTTCTACGGCTCCGCCTCCGCCATCCAGAAGGCCGGGCCGGCTGTACTGCTGGCCTACATCATCGGCGGCGCGGCCGTCTTCATGGTGATGCGAGCCCTCGGCGAAATGGCCGTCCGACACCCCGTGTCGGGTTCCTTCGGCCAGTACGCCAGCAAGTATCTGGGGCCGTTTGCCGGCTTTGTGACCGGCTGGACGTATGTGTTCGAGATGGCGATCGTAGCCATCGCCGACGTCACCGCCTTCAGTATTTATATGGGCTTCTGGTTTCCGCAGGTGGACAGATGGATCTGGGTGCTGGCGATCATCCTGTTCCTGGGCGCCATGAACCTGCTCAGCGTGAAGGTTTTTGGTGAACTTGAGTTCTGGTTCTCGCTGATCAAGGTGGTGGCGATCATCGCCATGATCGTGGGCGGTGCGGCGATCGTCGTGTTCGGTTTCCAAACGGGCGACGGCGGTGGCGTGGCACCGGGGCTGGGGAACCTCGTCAATCACGGCGGTTTGTTCCCGAACGGTTTCGAGGGGCTGTTGGCCGCGTTCGCCGTCGTAATGTTTGCGTTTGGCGGGATCGAAACGATTGGTATCACCGCCGGTGAAGCCGCCAATCCCAAGAAGGTCATCCCGCAGGCCGTTAACACTGTGCCGGTACGCGTTCTGCTTTTCTATGTTCTGACCCTGGGTGTGCTGATGAGCATCTTCCCGTGGAACGAGATCGGCAGCAGCGGCAGTCCGTTCGTGCAGATCTTCGACGGACTGGGCATCCCGGCCGCTCCGCACATCCTCAACGCGGTGGTCATCACCGCCGCGCTCTCCGCGATCAACAGCGATATCTTCGGTGCCGGGCGCATCCTGTTCGGCCTGGCCCAGCAGGGCCACGCGCCCAAGAGCTTCAGCAAGATCTCCCGGCACGGGGTTCCCTGGATGACCGTAGTGATGATGGGCGGAATCCTGCTGGTGGGCGTCGTTTTGAACGCCGTCATCCCCGAGGATGTGTTCGTGCTCATCGCCTCGATCGCCACCTTCGCCACCGTGTGGGTCTGGGTGATGATCCTCGCCTCGCACGTAGCCATGAAGCGTGAGATCAAGCGCAAGGGACTGCCGGCGTCGGAATTCGGCTCACCGCTGTGGCCCGTTGCGTCCATCATGACCATGGCGTTCATGGCGATGGTCATCGTGATCCTTGGAGTCTTCGAGGACACACGGGTTGCGCTTTATGTTGGCGGCACCTGGCTGGTCCTGCTGTTCGTGGCCTACAAATTGTGGGTTCGCGGGGGTGGCCTGCGCCGGGCAGAGCTGGTGGACGAGACCGCTTAGCTTCCCGCGCCGAAGTGACAGTTAATGCCAATGTTCGCGGGGAACATTGGCATTAACTGTCACATCGCGGGGGCGAGGGAGGACTACCGGGCCGACCAACCACCGTCCATGGTGTAGCTCGCGCCGGTGACCATGCCGGCGTCGTCGGAGGCCATCCAAGCTGCCAACGACGCAACCTCCTCCGGCTCCACCAACCGCTTCACCGCCGACTCCGTGAGCATCACCTTGGCCAGGACCTCGGCCTCGGGGATGCCGTGAAGCCGGGCCTGATCGGCGATCTGGCGTTCCACCAACGGCGTCCGGACGTACCCGGGGTTGATGCAGTTGGACGTGACCCCGTGCTCGCCGCCCTCCAACGCAGTGACCTTGCTGAGTCCCTCAAGGCCGTGCTTGGCGGACACGTACGCGCTCTTGTAGGCCGAGGCCCGGAGCCCGTGGACCGAGGAGATGTTGATGATCCGGCCGAAGTTGTTGGCGTACATGTGCGGGAGGGCGGCACGGATCAGGAGGAACGGCGCCTCCAGCATCAGGGCCAGGATCCGTCGGAACTCCGCTGGTTCGAACTCCTCGATCGGCGCGACCTTTTGGATGCCGGCATTGTTGACCAGGATGTCGCAGTCAAGGCTCAGTGCGGCCAACGCCTCAGTATCCAAGAGGTCCACCGTCCAAGCTGTGCCGCCCAGCTCATCGGCGAGGGCCGCGGCTCCGGAGGCATCGACGTCGGCCACTACTACTTTCGCGCCGCGTGCGGCGAGCGCACGGGCACAGGCAGCCCCGATACCGCTCGCGCCGCCGGTCACCAGTGCTTTGCGTCCGTTCAAGGAGTTGTCCATCAAACTATCCCTTCGAAGCTGAAGCAGTGGTCAGTCCGTGCCGGATCGCATCGGCCTGGTCCACGTCCTGCAGCGCGATGCCCTTGGTTTCCTTCAGCGAAACGACGGCGACGACGGTGATGGCACATGCGACCACCAAGTAGATCGCGGTGGGAACCCACGAGCCGGTGTCCTTGAGCCACTGGGTTGCCAGCAGCGGCGCGAGTGAGCCGGCGAAGATCGAGGTGACCTGCGAGCCGAGCGAGACGCCGGAGTAGCGCATGCGGGTGGGGAAGAGCTCGGACATGATGGCCGGCTGACCGGCATACATGAAGGCGTGCAGGCAGAGTCCAATGGTCACGGCAAGCACGATGATCACGGCGTTCTTGGTGTCGAACATGGGGAAGGCGAAGAACGGCCAGGTTGCGCCGGCAATCGCGCCGATGAGGTAGACGGGCTTGCGTCCCCAGGAATCCACGAGGCGGCCGACCTGCGGAATGACCAGGAAGTGGATGACGTGGGCGATCAGGAGTGCCAGCAGGAGCGAGGACGTGTCGTACTTGTGGACGCTCTTGAGGTAGACGATCGCAAAGCTCACCACGAGGTAGTACATGATGTTCTCCGCGAAACGGAGGCCCATGGCCTGCAGGATGCCCTTGGGGTACTTGCGGATGACCTCGCCGACGCCGTAGCTGATGGCCTTGGACTCTTCCACCTGCGCCTTGGCTTCGAGGAAGATCGGGGCTTCGGTGACGTGGGTACGGATGTAGTAGCCCACGAACACGATCACTGCGGAGAGCCAGAATGCAACGCGCCAGCCCCAGCCGAGGAACGCTTCGCTGCTCAGGGTGGTGGACATAACGAACAGGACCAGTGTGGCCAGGAGGTTGCCCACCGGCACAGCGGCCTGCGGCCACGAGGACCAGAAACCACGCGACTTGTTGGGGCTGTGCTCTGCTACCAGCAGCACAGCGCCACCCCACTCACCGCCGAGCGCGAAGCCCTGGATGAAGCGCAGTGCCACCAGCATGGCCGGTGCCCAGTAGCCGATTTCCATGAAGCCGGGGAGGCAGCCCATCAGGAATGTTGAGACACCGACGATCACAATGGTCAGCTGCAGCGTGGGTTTGCGGCCCAGCTTGTCGCCGATCTGGCCGAACACGATGCCACCCAGGGGCCGTGCCACGAAACCAACGGCGTAGGTGATGAAGGCCTGGATGATGCCGTCCAGTTCGTTTCCTGTGCTCGGGAAGAAGTACTTGCCGAAAACCAGCGTGGCGGCTGTGGCGTACAGGAAGAACTCGTACCACTCCACCACGGTGCCAACCATCGACGCCGCGACGATCTTCTTCAGCCCGGAACCTTCGCCGGCGCCTTTCCCTGCTCTTGATGCGGAGCGCTGCTCTACGCTCATATCCATCTCCTCAGTGTCCTCTTTGACCCTTTTGAACGTGATGTGATCCACAACACGAAATGCTCCACTGAGTATTGCCGCAGATTTGCCGCGCCTCAATGACCAAAGAGGCACCACATGTGTGCAAAATTGCAGATATGAAGCCGAATCCCGATGACCTCCTCATCTTCCTTGCCGTCTCACGTTCAGGAAAATTTACGACGGCGGCACAAGCCTTGGGACTGAACCACACCACCGTTTCGCGCAGGATAGCGGCCCTGGAGAAGGCATTGGGCGGCAGGGTCCTGGCGCGTGCGGCCGGCGGGTGGGAAGTGACGGATTTGGGCGCCGAAGTGGTCGAGGTGGCTGAGCGGATCGAAGCTGCGGTGGGTGCGCTGGGACCCAGCGACCGCGCACCCGACCCCATTACCGGCGTCGTACGCATGACCGCGACTGACGGCTTCAGCGCCTATATCGCGGCACCGGCGGTGGCCCGGCTGCGGCGCGAGCACCCCGGACTCAGCGTGGAGATCGTGACGGTGACCCGTCGGGCGTTGCAGCAGCGCTCAGGTCTCGACATCGAGGTGGTGGTGGGAACGCCGCAAGTGCACCGGGCCGAAGCGATCCGGCTCGGCGAGTATCGGCTGGGAATGTACGCCTCCCGCGCCTATCTGAAAGACAACGGGACGCCTTCCAGCATCGAGGAACTGACGCAGCACCAGCTGGTGTACTTCGTGGACTCAATGCTGCAGGTGGATGACCTGGACGCTCCCCGGCGGCTGGTTCCCACCATGCGCGACGGGCTGAGTTCAACCAACGTGTTCGTGCATGTCGAGGCCACCAGGGCAGGTGCCGGCGTGGGTTTCCTTCCGTGCTTCATGGCGGACCGACACTCGGATCTGGTCAGGCTGCTGCCATCGGACTTCGCGGAGCTGCTCCCCTACTGGATGGTCCTCCGCCCGGACTCCATGCGCCGCCCCGCGGTAGCCGCCGTCGTGCAGGCTTTGCGGGAGGAGACGGAGCAACGGCGGGAGGAGCTGCTCGGGGCCGGATGAGTCGCCGAGATGGCACTTAATGGCAATGTTGCAGCAAAACATTGTCATTAAGTGCCACCTCGCGGGTCGGGGGCGGGGGAATCAACGGGGGAATCAGGACCCCAGCGGGATCACCAGCGGAGTGTGGCTCACGGGGTCGTCGATCACGATGCACGGCAGGCCGAACACATGTTCCACCAGCTCTGCGGTGACCACATCCGCGGGCCGGCCCTCGGCAACCACTGCGCCGTCCTTCATGGCGATGAGGTGTGTTGCGTAGCGGCAGGCGTGATTGAGGTCGTGAAGGACAGCTACCAGGGTGTTGCCTTCCCCGTTCAACCGCCGGAACAGTTCCAGCAGTTCGATCTGGTGGGCGATGTCCAGGAACGTTGTGGGCTCGTCCAGCAGGAGCAACGGGGTTTGCTGCGCCAACACCATGGCCACCCACACGCGCTGCCGCTGCCCGCCGGAGAGCTCGTCCACCAAACGCCCGGACAACGACGTGACGTTCGTAGCTTCCAAGGCGGACACCACCGCGGCTTCGTCAGCCTCAGACCACTGGCGGAGCAACTTCTGGTGCGGGTACCGGCCACGGGCCACCAAGTCCGCCACGGTGATTCCGTCGGGCGCAATAGAGGTCTGCGGCAGCAACCCGAGGCGGCGCGCGACTTCCTTGGCCCCATAAGAGGCGATGCTCTTGCCATCCAAAAGCACCGACCCGGACGTAGGCTCCAGCAGCCGGGACAGCGCCCGCAGCAACGTCGACTTACCGCAGGCGTTGGGTCCCACAATCACCGTGAACCCGCCATCTGGGATACGCACGTCCAGTGATGAAGACACCGTCCGTCCCGCATAACCCAGGCTCACGTTCTCCGCCCTGAGTCGGGCGCCAGAGGGGCGGGTACCAGAGGGGCGGGCACCCGTGGGGCGGGCACCCAGCGCAACGCCAGAAACGGGATCAACCAACACATCAGTCACAGCAAACTCCTTCACTTCTTCGCTCATTGCCGCTTCACCTCACGGGCAAGAAGCCACACGAGGTAGCAGCCGCCGATGCTTACGGTCACCACGCCCACGGGCAGTTGGATTGGCGCGAAAAGGTTCTGCGCCACGATGTCGCTGGCCACCAAAAGGAAGGCACCCATGGCGGCCGAGGGAACCATTCCCACCGACGCTGACCGGGTGAGGCGGCGCGCCAGCTGGGGCGCCGCCAGGGAAACAAAGGCAATCGGCCCGGCAGCAGCGGTGACCATCGCCGTCAAAGCCACGCCCACCACTGCCAGGACCAGCCGCGAGCCTTCCAGCCGAACGCCCAAGGCGCGGGCGGCGTCGTCGCCCATCTCCAACAGGCCCAGCCGCCTGCCGTACAAAGACAGCACAGCCAGCAGCACCCCGAACACGATCACCACCGGCAGCACTTGGTCCCACGTGATCTTGTTCAGCGAACCGGCACCCCAAACAGCCGCGGACATGGCCTGCTCCAAGGACGCCTTGAGGATCATGAACGTGTTCACCGAGGCCAACATGGCGCTCACGGCGATACCCGCAATGATGAGCCGGAAGCCCTGTATGCCCTTCTTGTAAGCGAACACGTACACCAGCGCGGCAGTTACCAGACCACCCACCAGCGCACCGGCCGACACCGCAAAGTAGCCGCCACCCATCAGCAGGATGACCACCAGCGCACCCGTATAGGCGCCCGTGTTGAAGCCGATCACATCGGGACTTCCCAGCGCGTTGCGGGTCAGCGATTGGAAGATTGCCCCGCTGACCCCCATGGCCGCCCCCAATAACAGGGCCAGGAGGACGCGGGGCAATCTCCACTCCACCACCACCATGTGCACGGCGCCGCTGGACTGTCCCAGCAGCGCCGAAACAACGTCCGGCACCGCAACGCTGAACTCACCGAGGCCAAGGGCGACGACGGCGAGCGCCAGGGCGGCGGTAAACAGGACGGCGGTGACAACCAAGGTCCGGACGTCGAGGCGAAGGGAGACGCGTCCGCCAAAGCGCCGGATGGCGATGGTCCGCCGGCCGAAGTCGATGGACGTCGTCCGGGCAAGGGAAGCCACTTGGTCAGACGAGGTCATAGCGTGCTCACTTTCCGGCGTCGGATGAGCCAGATGAGGACCGGCGCGCCAACGAATGCGGTGATGATTCCTACCTGCATTTCACCGGGACGGAGGACCAGCCTGCCAAGGGTGTCGGACACCAGCAGCAACACGGGCGAGAGCAGCAAGGTGTAGGCCAGTATCCAGCGCTGGTCCGGCCCAACGATCCATCGGGCTACGTGCGGAACCATAAGTCCCACGAATCCGATGGGGCCGGCGGCTGCCGTCGCGGCGCCGCACAGCAGAGTTACCGCGACGATGGTCCAGATCCGGGTGCGCACAATGTTGGCACCAAGCGACCTGGCGGTATCGTCGCCCATGGCCACGGCGTTCAAGGGCCGGGCCATGGCAAGGGCAATAAGCGTTCCTGCAAGAATGAAGGGGGCCACCGTGGTGAAAATGTCCCACGTGCGGTTGCTCAACGTTCCGGCGCTCCAACTGCGCATGCTGTCGAAGACGGCAGGGCGCAGGAGGGTGATGCCGGAGGAAATGCCGCCGAGGACAGCCCCCAAGGCAACGCCGGCAAGGGTGAGGCGGAGCGGCGTGGTCCCGCCCCTCCCCCGCGAACCGATGAAGTACACCGCCACAGTGGCCGCCACGGCACCGGCGAAGGAGAACCAGATGTACTCCTGGATGCTGGTGACGCCAAAGAGCGCCACTCCGAGGACCACGAAGAAGCCGGCGCCCGCGTTGACGCCCAGGATGCCGGGGTCCGCCAACGGGTTGCGGGTCAGGGCCTGGATCAGTGCCCCGGACAGCCCGAGGGCAATGCCAACCACTACGCCCGTGACGGTTCGGGGCAGGCGGAGGTCATGGATGATCACGTGTTCCGGTGAGCCATCGTAGGCGGTGATGGCCGGCCACAGGTTGGCCACGTCGACGTCCTTGGAGCCCACCACCAAACTCAGCCACAGCACCAAAGCCAACGCGGCAATCGCTGCGAGCAATCCCAACATCCGGTACCGGTTTACGCCCACCAGGCCCGCTGGGCGTACTTCCTTGGCTGAAACCGGCGCCGCGTCCTGCACTTCAGTGACGGCAGAACGCGGCGCCATGGTTCCGGACGCCATTTAGAGGCCCAGCAATTCGAACTTGGCGTCCTGCAGGTCCACGATTTCCTCGCGATCCCGCTTCTCGTTGGACCAGAGATCGTCGAACCAGCGCCGGGTTTCGGCGTCGAGGTTTTCCCAACGCTCTTCCCAGGCTTCGCTCTTGTCCGTCCAGTAGCCGATCAGCTTGTAGGACTCGGGCGTGAGCTTCTTGTGGTGCCGAAGGTACTTGCGGATCCCGCGCAGCACCTTGGTCTCGCCGGCCACCCAGATGTAGCCCACTCCGCCAGGCAACTCCATGGAGCGCAGGACCTCCTCCAATCGGGACTGGCTGTGTCCGTTGCCCCCGTAGATCCAGGCCACTTCGGTTCCAGCGCCGAGGACCAGCTCCTGCTGGTGCGAGGGATCCTCTACTTCGATCAGGACACGGGTCCGGACACCCGGCGGTGCCTGCTCCACGAGCCGCGCTACGGCCGGAAGTCCGGTGGCATCGGCCAGAAGGATCTGCCACTGCAGTTCTGCCGGCGGTTCGTACAGTCCCGTGGGCGAGTTAAGCCCGACGACGTCACCCACCTGGGCGCGCTGCGCCCAAGCAGCTGCCAACCCGCCGTCGTGAACGACGAAGTCGATGTCCACGGTGCCAGCGACGGCGTCCACCGCACGGACTGTGTAGGTCCGCATGGCGGACGGCTCGATTCCAGGTTCCCAGTCCCAGGAGTCCCCTGTGGAGATGGGCAGTCTGGCCTCATGGGTGCCCGGATCCGGAAGGAACACGCGCAGGTATTCGTCGCCGACCCCCGTGGTGTCAAAACCGGCCAGCCCGGGACCGCCGAAGGTAATCCGGATCATTCCGGGCGTAATCAGGCGCGTGGATATGACCTCTGCACGGTAGATCCGCATCATGACAGGAGCGCCTTTTCAAACTTCTCCAGCAGGGCGTACTGGCCGCTGGGAGAGCCGTAGATCATTTCGAGGTCGTACGTGTGGATCTGCTTGTTGGCCACGAACGGCAGCGAGGTCCACAGCTTGTTGTTGGCCAGCGGAGCGAAGGCATCCGGGTTGGCGCCGTCCTTCTCGGGAACTTCGGTGGTGATGATTGCATCGATGCCGTTGAGCTGCTCCAGCTGCTCGGCGCTCAGTTTGGCGCCTTCACCGTCCGCAAGCGGGGACACCTTCAGGCCCAGATCCTTGATGACCAAGCACGGCGTTCCGTAGCAGCTGACCGATACCTGGTCCTCGTAGTAGTCCACGGGGCCAATCACCAGGTTGCTCTTGCCGGCCTCGGCCAGGCGCTTCTTTACGTCGTCAACCTTGGCCTGGTACTTGTCCATCCATGCTTGGTACTGCTCGGTCTTGCCGAATGCCTCCGCCACGGTCTTGAACTTGGTGCGCCAGTCGCTGCCGTCGAAACCGTTGAAGGTGTAGGTCGGGGCGATGTCGGAAAGTTTGGCGTCCAGCTCCTTCTCGTAGCCCAAGCCGTTCAGGATGACATCGGGCTGAGCCTTGAGGATGGCCTCGAAGTTGAACTCGGGGTAGTTGGTGAAGGGCGTGATTCCTTCCAGCGCCTTCTGGTCGAAGAAATACGGGAAGCCCTTGTAGCCGCTGTCCCGAATGGGCTGCTGGCTTGCGAGCGGAATGCCCAGCGTGATGAGCATGTCCAGGTCAGTGGTGTACATGCCCAGCGCCTTTTGGGGCTCGGCCGGCATGACGACTTCTTTGACCTCACTTTGGACCGTGCGGGTCTCCGATTTGGCGCTGGCACTTGCGTCGGTGGTGGCGCAGCCACTCAGAAGGAGTGCTGCGGATGCCAAGGCCGCAACGGCGGCAGACATGGTTTTAGAGCGTGAAATCACTGCGGTCCTCTTGATTCTCAGGGGAGACGGAGAGCTCCCGGTAGCGGCCGCAGGTATCTCGGTAGGCCGCCGAAGTTAGGTATACCTACCCTAACAATGGCGAGGTATGGAAAACCGCTGGATTCTATTCGGAACCGGCCAAAGAGTGATGGTTTCCGGCCTTAAGCGAAGACACGTACCAGCCCGGAGTGTGCCCCATCACCTTCCGGAACACTTGAACGAAGGCGCTGGGATTGTTGTAGCCCACCCGCCTGCTGACCGAGGAAACGGGGTAGCCCGCCGCCAGCAACCCCAGCGCCACGCGGACGCGGGCATGGATCCGCCACTGCGCAAAGGTCATGCCGGTTTCCTTGTGGAACAGGCGGGAGAGGTTGCGGACGCTAATGGCAACTTCCACGCTCCACTCCTCCAGCGAGCGGTCCAAGGCCGGATCATCCAGGAGGGCACGGGCAATGAGCTCCAGCCGTGGATCGGTGGGCATCGGCAGCAGCATCGGGCGGGCATCCACCACGTCCAGCAACCCCACCACCACTTGCTCCGAACGCGTCCGCAGGGCATCGTCCATGTCGAACATACTCATGTGGCGCAGCAGTTCCTGCGCGGCGGAAGGCACAGTGACCGCCACGGTGCGGCTTTCCAGATGTGGCGCAACCCGGGCGTTGATGTGCGAGCAGTAGAACCCCGTCCCTTGCGTGGACTTCACGGCATGGACCACGCCCGCCGGAATCCACAGCCCCAAGGTTGCGGGGACAGCATAGAAGCCCCCATCAGCCTCCACCGTCAGCACGCCGCGGGCCCCCCACAGCAACTCATGGGTATCGTGGACGTGTTCAGTCCACGTGGCAGGTGTGGCGCACTCGAAATATCCCGTGTAGACGCCATAGACCTGCGGCGACGTTTCGCCCTCGACGGGGGCATCCGGCACCTCTTCCAGCTGTACTTCCGGCTGGGGGGCGGTCTGTCCGGATTGCGATATAGCTTGGCGGGTCATCTGGCCTTCTCGAAGTTAGGTGAGCCTTACTATGGTAAGCATGCCCTCCAGTTCCGCCATTCCGTCCTGCCCTCCCGGGCGAAACAAGCAAGCGCCATGGAAGGTCTCCCGACTCTTCAACTACGCCCTGTTGGCCAACGGCCGCTGGAAGCTCTTGCTGGCGGGCTGCGCCGGACTCGCCCTGCATCAGGTCAGCGAGGCCTTGGTCCCGGCAACCATTGGCGCTGCGGTGGACAACGCCATTCAACCGAACGATCCCGGCGCCCTCCTCGGATGGCTCGGTGCCTTGGCGGTGGTGTTCGTGGTGCTCGCACTGTCCTGGCGGCTTGGCACCTTGGCCACCGAACGCTCCTTCCTTTACAGCTCCCACGACCTCCGGCAGCTCGCGGTGGAGCGGACCCTCCACCCCCGCGGCATGGAGGCCAGGCGCGCCCCGGGCGAAATCGTGGCAATCGCCTCCTCCGATGCGGACAGGGTGGCAGGCTTGTCATGGCTGATCGCAGGTGCCCTCGCGGCAGCGGCCGGCGTCATCACGTCAGCGGTCACGCTGCTCCTGATCTCCGTTCCGCTCGGTCTGGCGGTCCTGGTGGCAACCCCCGTGATGCTGTTGATCATGCGCCGGCTCACTAAACCGTTGGAGGACCGAAGCGACGTGGAGCAGTCAACGGCGGCCCGCGCCGGCGCTCTGGCAACGGACTTCATTACCGGGTCACGCCCCCTCAAAGGCTTGGGCGCCGAGGACGCAGCCGTGACCCGCTACCGGACTGCGAGCCGGGCATCCCTGAAGGCAGGATTGCGGGCAGTACGTTCCCGATCGGCCTACAACGGAGCCAGCACCGCACTGTCCGCGGCCTTCCTGGCCGGCATCGCCTTCTTCGCGGCGTGGTTCGCCGTCCAAGGAAGCATCACCGTGGGTCAACTCGTGGCCGTCGTTGGCGTCACCCAGTTCGTTCAGGGCCCCATGGCAGCCCTTGGCTACCTCAGCGTGGAACTCGCGCGCAAACGCGCCTCGGCCGCCCGCATAGCAGTCCTGCTCGCTGAACCGGAGGCGGTTCCAGCACCGGAGGCAAAACGTTCGACGGCGGCTGCCGGCTCAGCGGGGACGGTCCCCTCCCGGGGTGTATCGGCACCGTTGCTCGAACTGCGCGGCAACACCGGCAACAGCACCTTCCCGCCCTTCACAGCCTCGGCCGGGGACATCGTGGGCGTCGTGCTGCCGGACGGCACACAGGCCAGGCTCCTGGTGGACACCCTCGGTTTCCGAACACCCGCACCGCGTGGCCTGGTGTCCATTGACGGCCAGGACGCCGCTGACCTGGACCCGGTCCACGTCCGTTCAAGGGTGTTCGCGGACAGCCACGACGGCGTCCTGTTCCGCGGCAGTGTCCGTGAGAACGTCGCACCAGCCGACTCCCACCTGGAGGAACGCGCCATGGCGGCTGCCGCCGTCGAGGACTTTGTCTCGCAACTGCCCGATGGCACCGAAACGGTACTCACCGGGCACGGCCAAAGCCTGTCCGGCGGCCAGCGGCAGCGGCTGGTGCTTGGCCGCTCACTGCACCAAAAGCAAGCGGTGCTGGTCCTGCACGACCCCACCACCGCCGTCGACACCGCCACCGAAGCCGTCATTGCCGACGGTCTGCGGAACTTCCCGGACAAGGCCTTGGTGCTGGTAACCACGAGTCCCACCCTGCTGGCCGCCTGTCATCGGGTGGTGATGGGAGGAGCGGACGGACCGCCCGAAACCGGCACGCACCACGAACTCCTTGCCACGTCCGCCGGCTACCGCGAAGTGGTGGGCTCATGAGCGCCGAAATCCTTCCCATTGCCACGCCCCGCGAGACCCGAAAGGCCATGTGGCGCCTGCTGGCGCAGCGGCCCGGCAAGCTCACACTGACCATCCTTGTGTTGCTGGCGGCGTCCTGCTGCGGACTGGCTGCACCGGCCATCCTGGGCATGATGGTCAACATCGCGGCCTCCGGCGGGGACGTCATGTCCTTGCTCTGGCTGGCAATTGGGTTGCTGGTTGCTGGGGGGCTGGGTGCCTTGCTGGGCATCCTGGGCCAAAACCTGTTGGCACGGATCTGCGAGGAAGCCCTGGCAGGTCTGCGCGAGGAGGTGTTCGCTGCAGCCGTCAGGAAGCCACTGGCCCAACTCGAGAAGGCAGGCATCGGAGATGTCGTGGCCCGCGTGTCAGGCGACGTTGAGGCCGTCAGCGAAGCAATCTCCGGAGTCCTGCCGGCGTTTACCAGTGCGGCCTTCACCATCGCCGTGACGCTGTTGGGCTTGGGCGTGATCGATTGGCGCTTCGCCGTCGCCGTGCTCATTGCTGCGCCGTTGCAGGTCTTCACCCTGCGCTGGTTCCTCAAACGAACAGCCCCGATCTACCGGACGGTCCGGATCACCGAGGCCAATCGGACCGAGCAGATCATCGAGACGGTTCACGGCTCACCCTCAGTCCTGGCTTTGGGTCTTGGGTCCCGTCACGCGGACCTGGTGGCAGCTGCATCCCGGGAGAACATCGGCCACGCCCTTAAGGGCGTCAACTACCTGACCCGCTTCTACAACCGCCTCAACCTGGCTGAACTCATCGGCTTGTCCGCGGTCTTGGTGGTGGGGTTTTGGCTCCATGCCGAGGGGGCAGTGACCATCGGTGCGGCCACGGCTGCAGCCCTGTATTTCTACCGGCTGTTTGATCCGATCGGCCTGGTCCTGGGTCAGTTCGACGAACTCCAGAAAGCCGCTGCCGGGTTGGGTCGAATGTTCGGCCTGACCATGTCCGCGGCGCCGACCATTCCCCCGGCCGCATCCCCGGTCACAGGCGCCGGCATCGTCCTTGACGACGTCACGTTCTCCTACCCCGGCCAACGCCCCGCACTCCACGGTGTCTCCCTCACGGTGAACCACGGCGAGCGTGTGGCGATTGTGGGAACCTCAGGCGCAGGCAAGACCACCCTGGCCAAGGTGATCATGGGCTTGGAACATCCTCAGACCGGGACCGCGTGGGTGGGCGGCTTGGACTCCACAGCTGCCGCTCCCGAAGACCTGCACCAGCGGATCGCCATGGTCAGCCAGGAGGTGCACGTCTTTGCAGGGACGCTCGCCGAGGACCTCCGGCTCGCCAAACCCGACGCCACTCCGGAGGAGCTCTCTCTGGTCCTGCGGTCCGTAGGGGCTGCATGGCATGAAACGCTCGACGACGGACTGGAGACTTCCGTAGGCGCCGGCGGCCACCAGCTCACCCCCGAGCAGGCGCAGCAACTGGCGCTGGCACGGCTGATGCTCAAGGACCCGCCCATCGCGGTCCTGGACGAAGCCACAGCTGAGGCGGGAACAGGATCAGCCACCATGCTGGATCAGGCCGCTGAAGCCGCTTTGGCCGGAAGGACCTCGGTGGTGATTGCCCACCGGTTATCCCAGGCAGCGTCTGCGGACACCGTGGTGGTAATGGAGCACGGACGGATTGTTGAGTCGGGATCGCACCAGGCACTCCTGGCTAACGGCGGCCGGTACGCCACCTTGTGGGAGGCGTGGAACAGCTCACTCAGCCGGAGCTGACGCAGGTTCGGCCGTGGTCACCACAAGCGGATCATGCCGCACCGGGGTCCCGGCCGCGAAAGCCCGCACCTGTGCGTCATCCCAAATATGCGCGGGGACACCACCGCCCAGGAGCGTGCGGGCAAGCGTGGGGTCATCGCCGAAAGGCTCATGACTGCCGGCCATGATCATATTGCCGTAGCGACGACCCTTGAGCATGGCAGGGTCGGCGATGATCATGGTGTGCCCGAAGGTGTCCGCGATGGTGGCCGCATCCGCCCGGGCGTTCCTGAGGTCCGGGGCGTCGCCCGAGTTGACCACATACAAGCCATCCGGGGCGAGGACGGAATCCGCATGCGCCGTGAATTCGCGGGTGGTCAGGGCGCGGGGCGTGAAGGCCCCCGCGAAGACGTCGCGGATGATGAGATCCCGGGTGTCAGGGGTGAGGGATTCGGTGACCTGCCGGGCCTCGCCCACTCGGATCCGCAGGAGGGGCGCCTTGGGCAGCTCGAACCACCCACGGACGTAGTCGGCGAGCTTGCCATCCAACTCCACCACCACTTGGCGGGCCTCGGGGTAGGCAGCGTGGAAGTACCGCGCCATGGAGCACGCTCCCCCACCCAGGTGCAAAGCGCGCAGCTTCGGCCTATGGGCGCGGGGCCATCTCGATTCCACCAAAGCTGCGATCCAGCGCATGTATTCGAAATCCAGGAACAGCGGATCGGCGAGGTCGATGTGCGAACTCATGACGCCGTTGATCTTGAGCAGCCAGCCGTTGGAGTTGTCGGGGTCCGGAACCAGTTCGCAATCGCCGGTATCGATGTAATAAATGCCCGCCACCGGACCATCAGGACGGGTGCCGGCAGGCACCTCGACGACTCCCGCCGTCGACCTCTGGGATCTACCTGCCCTGCTGGATTTTCGGGGTTTTGCCACTACTTCCGCCCTGCCTGAGTCATGCTTCAAGACTAGTGGAGCCACAGCCACACCAGTAGTAAGGATACTTACAGTTTGGCTGCTGGGGCCATAGGATCACATCATGGAGCTTGGTGAATTGGTGTGGGCTGAGGTGTTGACCGTCGCGGTCGCATGGCTGACGGTGGTCTGCCTCCTGCTGGCCCGGGTGCCCAAGCCACCAAGCATCCTCGACTCGCCGCTGGACATGGACCAGCCCGACGAGTCGGAATCCGGTTACGAGGATTTCCGGCGAAGCCTGCGGTCCACGGGCGTCAGGTTTCGCGGATGGAAGTGGGCTCGTAGACCATGACCGACCCCACCGACGGTGCCAGGCACGTCAGCTGGCACGGGGGCGCGCAGTGGGCCTGCAGTCCCACATCGATCTGCGCCGGGTGGGGCGGGCGGCCGGTGATACGGATGCGCCAGCGGTCCCCCTCGCGCAGGGTTTCAGTGACCGAATAGTCATTCCGGCCAGCCGGGCCGAAACGTCCCAGCACGGCCGCGACGGCAGCCTGTTGCGGTGGTAAGAGATCGGTATATCCGCGCAAATACTCTGCGCTGATGCGGCCGGCGAAATGGTCCTCGATCGCAGCGACGGAGGACTCTACATCGAGTCCGCCGTAGTACACACCGTCGGGAGCGACCACCGCGGTTGCTGCGAACCTGTCACCGCCGACGTGGGAACACTCCCACACCAACTCGGGCCAATTCTCGCTGAGCGCACGTCCCACGGGACGACCCCGCACTGCGCAGCAGGGGTCATGCCGACCATGAGCGCAGACCAGGATGACCGGGGGAAAGCCGGACTGGCCGGGAGATGCCAGGGCTGAAACCACCGCCGCAAGGTCCTCGTCCCGGTCCCACGTTCCCCACAGCTGTTGATACGCGCCTGAGCTTTGATGTCTCAGTACGGCCCAACGGCTGGGACCGGGGCGCCGGCGAGGGCCGGGGCGCCGCACCAAGAGAATCCGGGCCCGCGCCTGCCGCGCGGCGGAGGACACGAGGGCTTTGGTCCCGGCCTCCAGGTCAAGGCCGTCGAAGCCATTGGGCGGCCAACCGCCCCGGTACTCTACGAGAACCCACACCACGCCAGGTGACGCCGTCCCTGCCATCGGGTCGCCGCGCGTCCGAGCGCTTTCCGCGCAGAAAAAGCGTTCTGCAGAGGCCACCGGGGACATCATTGCGCAGCGGGGACGAGGACTCCTGCGCGCAACAGCCTTTCGACGAGTTCAACCCCCAGATCAGCTGCGAGGTGCTCCTCGCCGTCCAGCAGGCGCCTTACAGACCACAGATCAGCCTCCGGGAAGTCGAGCCAACCCACTCGGGTACTCAAGCGTGAGCCCTCAAGCCGCGGTTCGAGTGCATCACGGAGCCGTACCAGCGAGCCGGCACCGAGGCTGTCAATGGCCGCGAGCTGGGCCACTGGACCAAGCGGGGCAGGGCGCCCCTGCCGCCTGCGGGTGCGGTGGAAAAGCGACGTCGTATCAGCTTCCAAGACGGCCGCGGCCAGCCGTTCACGGACGGCGTCGACCTCCGCATCGGGTCCATCCACACCCAACGGCAGGGAACGGCGCATCTCGGGATCGTCGCACAGTGCCGCAAGAGCAACCTCCACAAGGTGCTCCGCCAGTGCATGACGGGTCCAGTTATGGACCCCCAAGGTGAGATGGATCGAAACCTTGCCCTGCGCCTGGGCTGCATGCAACCAACCACGCGGCAGGTAGAGGACATCGCCCGGCTCCAAGACCGTGTCGATGTAGGCCTTGCCTTGCGCGGCCTCAGCCACCGCGGAACGGCGATCGGTCCACGGCTGGCTGCGCAACGGGTCCTGGTGAACCGGCTCATGGATGATCCAGCGCTTCGTCCCCTCGATCTGCAGGACGAAGACGTCATGAACATCGTAGTGATCGTCGAAACCGCGGTTCTGAGGCGGGGTGATGTAGGCATTCGCCTGCACAGGATGCCCGAGCTCGGTGCTTAGCTGGGTGCTGAGGCTCGAAACCGGCTCCCACGTGCGGTGCAGCGCCTGCAGGACGAGCGTTGCACCATCGGCAAACTTGCGCCACAGCTCAGTGTCATCGAGCTGATCCGAGATAGTGGCGCCAACGCCCGCCGGGGAAGTGAACGAGGATTCCGGAAGCGTTGAGCCGCCCTTGGCAACGCGAAGGAAAGGTGTCCGCAGTCCGCGGCGCGAAATCAGCTCGTCCACCGCGTCGGCCGAGAACACATCGGAGAAGTCGCTGACACCACGGGTGAGCAACGCGGCCCTCCCCCAGACGTCACTGGCGAACCTCTCACGGCCAATGTCAATCAGGCGTGTTTCCAGGACACCGGCGCCCATAACCGCGCCGGGGTCCTGGAAATCAGTGCTGGTGGAGCTCAAACTCAGTTGCCCTGTTGTCCGGCACCGCCGTCAGCGCCACCATCGGCACCGCCGTCAGCGCCACCGTCCGCGCCACCGTCAGCACCACCATCAGCACCACCATCGGCACCGCCGTCATGGACACCAGGGGTCCCGTCCGCGCCACCGTCCGCGGGGCCTTCAGCACCACCATCAGCGCCGCCGTCAGCACCGCCGTCCGCGCCGCCGTCATGGACGCCGGGGGTTCCGGCCGCGCCACCGTCCGCGGGGCCTTCCTCCTGGCTTGGATCCTGCTCTGGATTGGACATGCTTCCTCCCGAGAATCGAATGGCGTACCCAGGCCCCGATAATCGGTACCTGTTTCCAAACCGGGCGATCTTCGTCGACACCGCCCGTGATCACCATATCGAGATGAGTCAGCTCTGGGAACAGTTCCCGCGCACTCAGCTACGCACCATCCGATGTTCCGGCAGCGAGTACCACGAGGGGTCGCACAACTGCCGTTTACCGTCCGGCAGGAAGCCGTTGCGGCGGTAGAAAGCCTGCGCCCGGGGATTGTCATCGAGAACCCACAAATAAGCGGGACGGTCGCCAATCAACGCATCCACCAACGCCTGGCCCACACCACGGCCATGGATACTTTCCAAGGTGTAGAGCATGAAAAGCTCCGTACCGCAGGGGCTGTCCTCGTCCCTCCCCGGTCCGGCCGCACCAATTCCCACGAGGTCGCCGTCCGGACCATGCGCCAGCATGCGCGAATGGCCGGCTGCTATAGAGGCCCGGTACCTATCGATGCGATCCGGCAGCGCAGCTTCCTGCTTTTCGAAGAACTCCGCAGGCAGCAGCCGCCCGTAGCTCTCTCGCCAGGACTGGACATGCATGACGGCCATGGCCTCGGCGTCGTTCACCGTTGCCGGACGAAGCGTGAAGTCCATCCGCTACTGCACCCGTGCCATCGCGAAACCGTCCCATCCCTTGCTGCCCACCGTCTGGATGGCAGTGGCATCGAGGCGTGGGTCCTGCCCCATCATTTCCAGCATTGCCACAATGCCGGGTGCGTTGACCTCGTCCCGCGAGGGTTCCAGGATGGCGCCGTCCCAGATGACGTTGTCCACCACGATCACCGTTCCCGGATGGCCAAGCCTGATGGCCCAATCGAGGTAATTCGAATCGTTCTCCTTGTCCGCGTCGATGAAGACGAAATCGAACGATTCCTGAGCTGCCAGCGTAGGAAGGACGTCCAAGGCAGCACCCACCCGGATATCCACCTTGTGGCCGACACCCGCCGCGTCCACGTTGGCGCGCGCAACGTCCGCGTGTTTCTGGAGGAATTCGCACGTGACCAAGCGTCCGTCGTCGGGCAGTCCTTGAGCCATCCAGATGCTGCTGAACCCTGCCAGGGTGCCAATCTCCAGGACGCGCCTGGCACCGGACATCTGCACGAGCATCCGCAGGAGCTTGCCTGCGTTGGGCGCCACTTCGATGGGAGGCATTCCTGCCTCAAGGGCGGAACTCAAGGCGCGCTTGTGGGCAGGATCAGGACGCACGACGACGTCAGTCAGGTAATGCTCGACGTCGACCCAACCGGGTTCGGTCACGTGTTCAACCATGGGCCCCAGTCTTGCACTGGAGGGACACCGAGGGAAGGAACTACTCCGTGCCGGAAATGGCGTCTTCCAGGCGCTCCACCTTGCCGGTCAGCTCGCCGCTGTAACCGGGCCGGATGTCAGCTTTGATCACCAAGGAGACCCGGCTGCCGTAGCGGCCAACGGCCTCGGTGGCACGTTTGACGACGTCGAAAACCTCATCCCATTCGCCTTCGATGGTGGTGAACATGGAGTCCGTGTGGTTGGGCAGTCCGGACTCGCGGACGATCTTGACGGCGGCGGCAACGGCGTCGTGCACAGAGGCATCGGGGGTGGGACCGCCGTGGGTGGCGGATGCGGGCTGGCCGGAAGGGGCGACTGAGAATGCAAGCAACATGAAATCCAGTGTTTCATGTGCTGGTTTGTCATATAACAACGTACTCCCGCGTAACAACGGGCCAGCACGCCTGCGTTGCTACTCTGACAAGCATGGAACAGCCCTCTGAACGCAAGCCCCTCAGGGCAGACGCCGCACGCAACGTGGACAAGATCATTACCGCCGCCCGGCAGTGCTTCCGTGAACACGGTCCCGACGTACCATTGCAGACCATTGCCGCCACCGCTGGAGTTGGCCCCGCAACGCTGTTCCGCAACTTCTCGGACAAGGAGCAACTGGTCCTCGCGGCTCTCTCCCGCCAACTGCGTAAACACGTGGACCCGGTGGCAGCAGCCGCCCTGGACGGCATGGACGCCGCCGAAGGCCTGATCAACGTCATCGATGCCGTGATGCAGGTAGCCAGCGAGGACGCGAACCTCCTTGACGCCGTCGCCGGCCGACGCGGACTCCTCATGGGCATCACCGGTGGCCTCATCGGTTCCATGGCTACGCTCCTGGAACGCGGACAGGGCCAGGGCTCGCTGCGCCGCGACATCACCATTGAGGACATGGTCCGGTTGGTGGCCATGCTGATCGGCGCCGTGGACACCATGGAACCAGGATCCGAGGCATGGAAGCGTCCCGTGGCCCTGATCGAAGACGCTATCCGAACCGAGCGCCCGTCACGGCCGCTGCCGGATCAGTCCGGCATCCCGGGCGTGACGTTCACCGAGGCTGTCTAAGCACGCGCTGCCAGTGGGCCGGCGACCGATGGTGAGTCCTGCCCATCGCGGTGCGGCCGCAGCCCACGTAGTGTCAACCGTATGAATATTCCCTTGAGCTCATACTCTTCCAGCGGCGCCGAGTCCGCTGCTACGGCCGGCCTGGTCCTGCTCTTCATGCTGATCTATTTCGCCGTGATCTTTGCGATTGTTGGTGTGCTGTACATGGGAATCTTCACCAAAGCAGGCCGTCCCGCCTGGGGCGCCTTCGTACCGGTCTACAACGGCATCAAACTCCTGGAGATCGCAGGCCGTCCCTGGTACTGGTTCCTGCTGTTCTTCATTCCGTTTGCGGGGATCTACTTCAGCATCGTCTCGCTGAACGACCTCGCCAAGTCATTTGGCAAGGATGCGGGCTACACGGTTGGCTTGGTACTGCTGCCTGTCGTCTTCGTGCCGATGCTGTCCTACGGCTCCGCGCAGTACCTCGGACCCGCTGCGGGGCGGCAATTCGTGGCCTACCCGCCGTCGTACCCGCAAGGTTACGCCCAGCCGCCGGTCCAGCAGCCCAACGGTCAGCAGTACCGCTAGCCCCAACCCAGCAGCCGCAGCAATGCTGCGGCTGCTGCGCCCGAAATCACTACCACCAGGAACGGCGCCCGAAGCCACAGCGCGACGGCGGCTGCCACCAGCGCGCCGATGCGGGCGTCGAGAACCAAGCCCTGCCCCGACGCAACCGCGTTTACCACCGTCAAGGACGCCAGCAACCCGATGGTCATGGTGCCGGCGACGTGCATGATCCGGGGACTCTCCAACAGCTTGGCGGGGACAAAATAGCCCACAAGCTTGGTGGCGTAGGCCAATGCGCACGCGATGAGGATCCACAGCCAGAGGTTCATTTCCTGCCTCCGTCGTGATGCTTGTGCTTCTCGGCATAGGGGTCCAGGTCCGGCTCCAGCCCTTCGTCCATGCGTGCGTGGCTGAACCAGCCGATGACACCTGCCACCACTGCCGCCACCAGGATGGGGACTCCTGACGGGACGAACGGCACGGCCAGGATGGTGGCCAACGCGCAGGCCGCTGCAATGGCCCAGGGTTCGCGACCCTTCAGGCGGGGCCACAACAAGGCCAGGAACGCTGCAACGGCGGCTCCGTCCAAACCCCACTGTTTTGGATCTCCCATGGCGTCACCAGCCAGTGCGCCGATCGCCGTGAAAATATTCCACAAAATGAATATGCCAATTCCGGCCGTCCAGAATCCGCGGCGCTGTTCGTCGGGGTCGGACTGGCCGGACGCCGTCGCCGTCGACTCGTCGATAGTGACATGGGCCGAGACGTAACGCTTCCAGCCGCCGGGACGCAACATGGCATTGATCTGCATGCCGTAGATGCCGTTGCGCAAACCCAGCAGTGCGCTGGCTGTCATGGCCGCCACGCCGGATCCGCCGCCCGCGACGACGCCGATGAAGGCGAACTGCGATCCGCCGCTGAACAGCAACAGGCTCAGGACCATGGTCTGCCAGAAATCGAATCCCGACGCCACGGAGAGCGCACCGAAAGACACCCCGTAGAGGCCGGTGGCAATGCTCAGGGATAGGGCAACTTTGAACGCCGGTGAGTCCCGCAGCTTCATGGGAACAGCACTGCTGCTCATTTCCGCAGGCTCCACGACCAGAGGATCAGGGGGATCTGCAGCGGCAGGCGAAGAGTGTGGATGCGTCGCTCGGTTGCGGTGCCTTTGGGCCCATAGGCCCGGCGAATCGCATCAATATGCCCCGCAAGGAATGCAGCGAACATCGCCGTGGTCGCGTCCGCGGCTACCTTGCGCGTGGCAGGAATCAGAAGCCCGACGGCGGCAGTCACCTCCAGCAGGCCCGACGATGCGACCCATTCCTCACGGGACATAACTGCCAGGGGACCGTTTGGGCGACTCCCCGGCTCATCCTTGCGGCACAGGTAGTCCGGCACAACGGGGTAGTAGAACTTGGGCGTACGGAAGTGCTTCGCGGCGCTGGCCAAGAGCAACGCGCTCAAAGCTACTGCGGAGGTGGTGCGGGTTGCTTGGGCTGACCAGCGAAATGACATGAGACAACTCAATCACAAGCGGGGTGGCCCCCAAAGTTCGTCCAATCCGAGTGAAGCTAGTTGGACACCATTAGCTGGGCAAGGACCTGCGCCGGCTTGTTGGTGGTGATCTCGTGGATCCCCAGGCCTTGGCACAGGGCAACATCCTTCTCCGAGTCCACGGTCCACACCCGGAAAATGCGGCCGGCCTCCAACCAACGCTGGACGTTCCTGGCGTGTTCACGGACGTAGTCGATGCCGGGACCGGCGATGCCTACCTGGCCCTCGTCCAGGACCCTCTCGGCATCCTGCTGTGTCGCCCTCATGACGTTGGCTACTGCCCCACCCGTCAGGAAGCCCAAACCAAGTTCCTGGCGGATCTCCTGGACCGTGAAATCGTCCACCAGCTGGCAGATATGTTGCCCGGGAACGGACTGAAGCAGGCGCTGGACGGAGTCTGAGTCGAAGCTCATGAAAGAGATCTGGATGTTCTCCAGCCGTGATTCCTCCGGCGTCCAGCCCTCCGCTTCGAGCAACGCCAACACCCTGTCCTCAAGTTTTAGGCCGTAGGGGCTGGGGTGCTTGAGCTCAATGGCCAGGCCGATCCCGCGTCCGGCTCCACGCAGGATGTCCAGCAGTTCCGGCAGCGTCAGGAACTGGTCTGCCACTCCCCCGTAGGCTTCCGGGATGCGTGCGCCCTTCCATGAGGAGAAGTCCAAGGCCCGGAGCTCCTCCAAGGTGTGCTCCGCGACTGGTCCGGTGCCGGTGGACGTCCTGTCAAGGTTGGCATCGTGCAGCAGGACCACATGTTGGTCCCGGGTCAGGTGGACGTCGCACTCCACGCCGTCGGCACCGTCCGCGATTGCCTTCAAGTAGGCCGCACGGGTGTGCTCGGCGAAGGCTGCGCTGGCGCCACGGTGGGCATAGACCTTGGGCCGGCTTGGGGCGAAGTCGTCGCTAGTCATGCAGACACGGTAGCCCACCTCGCTGTCCTAACGGGGGCTACGCTGGGCTAATGCAGGTGAACTCTGAACAAATCCCAACCGAAGACGTCACCAAGCCCACTAAGCCGGCAACAGCGGCAGGTTCCGCCCCAGCACGCGGCCGTTCCGCCGTCGTCGAACTTTCCCCTGGCGACTTGGAGAAGGCGGCCGCGCTGCAACGCATGAAGCGGTTGGCACTGGCACTCCTGATCACCATGGCCGTGATCTTCACGGTCGCCTTCGCGTTCCAGAAGCAGTACCCCTGGCTTGAATATGTTCGGGCTGCGGCCGAAGGCGGCATGGTGGGCGCGCTTGCCGACTGGTTTGCCGTCACCGCCCTGTTCAAGTACCCCATGGGCCTGAAGATCCCGCATACCGCCATCATCCCGCGGCGCAAGGACCAGATCGGCGAATCCCTCAGCGACTTCGTGGAAAGCAACTTCCTGTCCCAGGAGGTGGTGCAGGAGAAGTTGGCCAGCATCGACATCGCCCGCAAGGCCGGCACCTGGCTGTCAGCTCCGGGCGGCGCTGAACGCGTTGCCAAGGAGGGCGGCGCGGTGATCCGCGGTGCGTTCACGGTCCTTAATGACGACGACGTACAGGCCGTCATCGAGGGCATGGTCCGCAAGCACCTGCTCACCCCGCCGTGGGGACCGCCGGTTGGTCGCATGGCTGAACGGATCTTCGCCGATGGTCACCACCACAAACTCGTGGACCTGCTGGTTGACCGTGCTGCGGACTGGGTGGACGCCAACCATGCCACGGTGAACCGGCTTGTCTCGGACCGGTCGCCTCTGTGGGTGCCCACCTTCGTGGATGGCCTGGTGGGAGACCGGGTCTACGTGGAACTCTCCAAGTTCGTGCGTGCGGTGCAAGCCGATCAGAACCACCAAGTTCGGCAGTCGATCGACGCCTACCTCACGGACCTGGCTCAGGACCTACAGCATGATCCGGCGATGATCGAGCGTGCCGAGGCCATCAAGTCGCAGATCCTGGGCGACCCCGAGGTCCGCGAACTCGCCTCCCGCACCTGGGGAACGGTGAAAACTGCCCTGCTCAACGCCGTCGACGATCCCGACAGCGACTTGAGTCTCCGCTTCAAGAGCGCCGTCCGCGACTTCGGGGCGCGACTGGTCAACGACGCCGAACTCGCCGGCAAGGTCAACGCCTGGATAGGCGATGCTGCCGGATACCTGGTGAATACGTATCGATCGGACATCGCCGGCGTTATCTCGGACACCGTGGCACGTTGGGACGCCGAGGAGACGTCGCAGAAGATCGAGCTGCAGGTGGGCAAGGACCTCCAGTACATCCGGATCAACGGAACCGTGGTGGGTGCGCTGGCGGGACTGGCGATCTTCACGGTGGCGCACCTGCTGTTTGGGTAGGGCGGGGCTGCACCTCAATGGCGGATGCGGCGTCCGGCCCGCGCGGCGAAGTCGTCAAGGGCAACGATGATGTCGCCCGCAATCCACACGCTGACACCTCGTACCTTTCCGGCAGGCGTGAGGATGCCGACACCCGCCAGTCGTTGCACCGCACGGTACGCCGTTGCCGTTGAGACCCCCGTGTACTCAGCCGCCATCTCCGCTGTGATGGCCGGTTCCCGAGGCAGGAGCTCCACGAGTCTCAGCACCGACTCCTGGGCTGCCCCAACCTTGGACCGATAGTCCAACTGGGCGGCCGTGATGTCCTCCACGAGGATTCGGCCGTTGTCCACAGCCAGCATCGCGGACTCAGCGAACAACTCCACAATGGGTAGGATGTCACCTCCACGATAGGCGCCCAAGGCGTCGAAATACCGGCGCGTGTCCGTCAGGAGTCCTGAGGAAACGGGGATGGTGACGTTCGCCGTGACTCCCTTGGCTCGGAGCATGGCACTGACAATCGCCCGGCCTGTCCGTCCGTTGCCGTCGGCAAAGGGATGGATGGTCTCGAACTGTGCGTGCGCCACTGCTGCCTGTGCCAGGGCCGGAATGTCATCCCGTTGCATGAACTCCACCAGATCTGCCATGGCGCCCATGACGCGATCGTGATGGGGTGGCACAAACTCTGCGGAGTGCGGCGAGTTCCCGCGGATCCAGACCTGGGAGTTCCGGTATTCGCCGGCAATGACTTGGTCCGAAGTGGATAGAAGTGTGTGGTGCAGCGTTCCAACGTTGTCCACGCTCAGGTCCTCGGACAGATTGATGGCAGCCTGCATCGCCTCTACGTTGGACGCAATGAGGGAGGCGTTGGTGCTGCTGCGGTCACCCAGTTGGGCCAACACGATTTTCCGGGCCCCGGCAGTGAGGTTCTCGATCTGCGAGCTCGATGCCGATTCACTGCGCAGCAGCAAGGCAGCAAAGGGAGTTGAGTCCTGCCCTAATTCGGCGTCAAATCGGACCATTTCCACGGTGGCTGTCTCAACCAACGATTGCGCCCGGGAATCGATCACGGGGTCAAGGGTGGCGATGCGGGCCGGTATGGCAGCCTCGTAAGGCCCTCGGGCCAGCAGCCGTTGCCGCCTGGACACGCCTGCGCCAGGCTCTGCTGACCAGGGGCGCTCCTCGTAGCCAATCGGCGGCCACCCGGTTTGCGTACTCATGGCGCTCCTCGCGAGAAAGGTAATACCCCAATCTTCTTACAAACGGACGTTCATGAGAAGATGCGGAGGAACAATTCTCATAGAGAGCATTTGGTGAGAAAATCGCCTCAACTCTTCTCAGCCCAGCAGATGCACCATCTGCCCCGGCCTCGCTTGGCCAATCAGGTCCAGGTCTTCGTCGCGCACCACCGCGATGACCGGCGACACCGCAGTTTCCGGATGTCCGGCCAAGGCGATGACGGGAAGGCCCGACGGCGGCAACAGGACCGACCCCGTTGCCAAAGGTTGTGGCTGGGGTGCTGGAGTCGACGTCACCTCGAGGGGCCTGCCCACCAACCGTGCGCCAACACGGTCCGACTCGGGCGAGAGAATCCATGGTTCCGTGGTCAACCGAAGCCAAGTGCCGGCGTCGTCATTCCGAGCCTGTGGACCTCGGGTTACGCGGGCTACCACGGGCCGTACCGGGTCTACGGCGCGCCGTGCTGGTGCATGCTCGGACGGATCCCCGTGATTTTGTGGCTTTCCGAAGGTGAGGTTGGAACCGGAGCGCAAGGGCTCGTCCGGAGCAAGAATCCCACCGTGGACTGCCACGTAGTACCGAACTCCGAACAACGCCGGACCAAACTCCAGCACTGCGCCCGGCGCCACCCGGACGGCCTTGTTCATCGCCAACTCCGAGCCGTTAATGGTGACGAGGCCTTCGGCGCCGGTAACGGCAACAGCAGTTCCCGTCACGAAGCGCAGCTTCAAGCCACCCACCAAAACCTCCAGGCCAGCCGCGGACTCCGGGTTGCCCAGCAAGGCATTGGCCAAGTGCATGGACGCGCGATCCAGGACTTGGTCAGGACTCAGCACAAGGCTCAAGGACCCCGAATCCACCACAACAGCACCCATCAGGAACTCCTCTACAGGGAACTACGCGAACGCCTCGATCTGCACGCCGGCCCGCTCAAGACCTTGGCGAACAGCAGCAGCCATCTCCACGGCCCCGGGCGTATCGCCATGGATGCACAAGGAATCGGCCTGAACCGGAACCACTGATCCATCCACGGCCACTACTTCCTTCAGCGTTGCCAAGCGCACGGCCTGGGCCACAACCGCGGCGGGGTCGTGCAGGACGGCGCCCTCCTCGGTGCGGGGAACCAGCGTGCCGTCCGGCCGGTAGGCCCGGTCCACGAACGCTTCGCGGAACACCGGGTGTCCTGATTCCTCGGCCAATGTCAGCCATGACGAACCAGGGAGGCCAAGCACGGGCAGCCCGGGATCGTAAGCGTGGACGGCAGCCACCACGGCCTCGGCTTGCTCGGCGTCGTGGACGATCCTGTTGTAGAGCGCACCGTGCGGCTTCACGTAATCCACGGAAGCTCCCACGGCGTGGGCCATGCCGTCGAGTGCGCCCAATTGATACAGCACGTCCCCGAAAAGTTCGTCGAACGTCATGTCCAACGAGCGCCGGCCAAAGCCGGCCAGGTCCCGGTACCCCACGTGGGCACCGACCCGGACGTCCAGTTCGAATGCCGCGCGGCAGCTGTCCAGCATGGTGAGCGGATCTCCGGCGTGGAAGCCGCAGGCCACGTTGGCACTGCTCACGATGCGGAACATCGAGGCGTCGTCGCCCATGGTCCACGAGCCGAAGGACTCTCCCAGGTCAGCGTTCAGGTCCACTGTTACCGCCTTCCAGCGTCGTGTTTTCGGGTGCCACCTTGGCAGTGACAACGTTCTTTGGGGCGCTCGGGAGCAGTTCGCCCGGCACGGTATCAGGCAGCGGACCGAATGCTTCCTTAGCGGTGGACACCACGGCGCGGCCCATCATCAGGTTGCCGGCACCACCCACCACGGCGCCCACGCCAAAGGGCAGGGCGCGGCCCAGGAATGCGGTTCCTTGCCGCTTCACGAGGTTCTTGAGGAATGCGCGCTGGATGGAGTCCCGAATGACTCCGAAACCACTTCCGGGGATCTTTTTGGTAAGGGTGCGGCCCCATGCGTTGGTGACGCCCTTGCCTCGCCCGAGCGATTGCCCACTCAGGGCACCCAACATGGACGTGCCTTCTTCGCCCAGCATGATGGCCATGACCATGGTTTGGGCACGCACAGGATCGGTGAGCCGGATGCCGTGGAGTTCCGCCAAGGACGACGCATACAGCGCGGTGGTCTCCAGGAAGCCGACGGTCGCAAGGGCGGAAAGTCCCAGCGACGCCGCGGTTCCAATACCCGGCACGACGGCGGTTGCGCCTACGGCCGCGCCCCCACCCGAGATGGCCAGCAGATAGTGGCGCTCCAGTTTGGCGGCAAGCTGCGCCGGGGTGTCATGGGGGTGCTTCCGTTGCAGCCTGCGCAGGTTGGCCAGGACCAAAGGGCGCTGGACTTCCACCGCTTTCAGCAGCACATTGTGCACGCCGGGCTTGGTGTTGCCTTGGTCATCGAACACAGCATTGTGGGCTGTTTCCTGGGCGATCTTCACCGCCGGGTTGGGGCGCTTGGGCATCTTCACCTCTCCTTGGCAGTTAGTCGTTGAAACGGGGAACTGCTGGGTTCAGCCTATGTCACGCCCCCGTAGTGCGAGGCCCGTTGTTCTCCGTATGTGGACAGGATTCCGCGCAGAGCGGACCTCACAACAGACCCCACCCGGCGTAGACTGGGGTCATTCACGGAAGCAGTCCAGCAAGGACAGGAAGTATCCGTAATGAAGGCGACAGACAAGACCGAACATGCCATCCGGCACCACACCGATGCTCCGGCGGAGGGTGAGACGGAAGGCTGGGTTTCGCACGATACCGGCATTCACAGCCAGGACCCGGCGGAAGGTCCGGACATCGACGACGACGACGCACCGCCGTCGGGCGCCTCATAACTTAGGTTCCTCCCGCCCTTCGTTTCCGCCCCACGGGCGGCCCCCACGGCCCAAGCGCGCACAGGCTCGCCCTCCACAGCACCCGCAGCCAGGCTTAGGCTAGTGAAATGGCCGCTTTGAGGGCGCTGCGTCCCTTTGCGCACCGGGAATTCCGGGTGTTGATTTCCGCACTGTCCATCTCGATCTTCGGGTCCGGAATGTGGGCTGTGGCGATGGTCTATGAGGTGATCCACCTTGGCGGCGGTCCGCTCGAATTGTCGCTGGTGGCCACTGCGGCCAGCATCGGTTTGGTGGGATTCGTGCTGGCCGGCGGCATCGCGGCCGACAGGCTCCCGCAGCGACTCCTGATCATCGCAGTGGAGGGTGCCAACCTTGCGGTCATCGCCTCCGTCACCGCGCTGGCCATGTTCAATGTGCTGGAACTGTGGCACTTGGCGATCGGTGCTTTCGTGCTGGGCGTCGGCCAAGCTTTCTTCTTTCCGGCGTACTCCGCGATCCTGCCCAGGATCCTCCCTGCCGACGATCTCTTGGCGGCGAACGGCCTGGAAGGAACAGTCCGGCCGGTTTTACAGCAGGCGGCCGGCCCCGCCCTGGCGGGGATCCTGGTGGCGGCATTGTCCCCGGCATATGCCGTCGCTGGAGTCGCCGTCTGCCATTTGCTGGCCTTCGGGATCGTGAACTTCCTGAGCCGCCAAACGCTGGCCCCGGACTCTGTCGATTCGGACTCTGTCGGCTCGGACTCTGTCGGCTCGGCCGCGGAACCAGCCACATCATCCCTGTTCAAGGACCTCCGCGAAGGCTTCAGCTACACCATCCGTACGCCGTGGCTCCTGTGGACCCTGATCTGGGCCTGCCTGTCCGTGCTGTTCCTCATCGGACCCATCGAAGTCCTGCTTCCCTTCGTTGTCCAGGACCAGCTGGGAGGCGACTCGAGGATGTTCGGTTTCCTGCTGGCCATCATGGGCGTAGGCAGTGCCATAGCCGCGCTGGCAACGGCGTCCTTTCGCCTCCCCCGCCGCTACCTGACCGTGATGGTGGTGACATGGGGTTTGGGGAGCCTGCCGGTTGCCGCCATTGGTTTCATGGACAGCTTCTGGATGCTCGGCGTTGCCATGCTCATCTTCGGAGTCACTGAGGGGGTGGGCACAGTCATCTGGGGCACGTTGCTGCAACGACGAGTGCCCAGGCATCTGTTGGGCAGGATTTCCAGCCTGGACTTCTTTGTTTCCCTGGCATTGATGCCGGTGTCCATGGCCCTGGCCGGGCCCCTTGCCGAGGTGGTTCCCATCTGGCTCATCTTCTTCATCGGTGGTTTGGCCTGCCCCATCATGGCCTTCGTGGCTCTCTTCGCTGCTCGCATGATGACCGACGAGATCCAGAACCCGCTGAGTTCTGGCGCCACGGAATCTGCAGACGCAGAGCCGGGCACTGTGTAGCGTACAGGTCATCAGCCATCAGCAGGAAGGACACACCCATGGCCGCGGGAACCAAGGACGATCCCTGGCAGCTCACCACTCCCCCAGGAACGTCGGACTACACCATGTACAAGGACCAGGCCGCGGATCTGCCCACCCTTGTGTGCCAAGTGGGCTCCACCAAATTGCTCTACCAACTCCGTGCCATTGAGGATCTGCACGCCTGGCTCTTGGAGCAGGGCGATTGGGTCCCGCTCGGCGCCGCGGATGAAGGCAAGGACGCTGCCGACGGCACCGTCGAAGCGTGGGGCCGTAGCGAGGACAACCCGGTGGGCGGTTGGTACGGGCTCCGCAAGGGCTACCGTGGCCGGTTCGGTATGTATATGCCGCCGCTGCTGGAGGCCCTGGGCTTGGCCGAGCTCACGCACGAAAAGCGGAACAACAGCATGCGGGGAATTCCGCAGTAGCCCGGCGTCAGGCGGACGCCGGCCCTGTGGTGCGGCGAGCGACAAGGTGCGGTGTCCGCACCAGGTGCGCGGCCGACGTCGAGCCTTCCAACCGGTCGACGGCGCGATCCACTGCGGCGCGCGCAAGAAGCGGTGCGTCCTGGCTGATGGACGACAACTGGACATAACTGAGGCGGGCGAACTGGCTGTCGTCGTAGCCCAGGACGGACACGTCCTCCGGCACGCGAAGGCCCGCGGCCCGGAAGCTCTCCCAGACGCCCAGCGCGCAGCGGTCGTTGAAAGCCACGACGGCGGTGGGCAGCTCGGCTTGCAGCTCGTGCCCGGCGCGCAAACCGTCTTCTTCCGTGGGACCACCGGAGATCACCCGCGCGTCCAAGCCGTGGCGGACCATCTCCTCACGGAAAGCTGCCCTGCGTTGCGGGCCGGAGACGGTTTCTCCGCCGTCCACGTGGGCGATCCGCCGGTGGCCCAGCGATGTGAGGTGCTCGATCGCGATGCGGATACCGGCGTGATCGTCGCTGCTCACGGAGTCCAGGGTGTCGCCCACGTCGTCGCGGAGGAGGCTTACAACGGGCAACCGTGCGGCGTAGGCCGCCAACTCCTGCTCTCCGAGGGTTGGGGAGATCATGATCAGGGCCTCGCAGCCGAGGTCCAGCAGCGACTCAACGGCCCGCTCTTCCGGCCGGCCCTTGGCCACTGCGCTGAGCGCGATATCGTAGCCGCGCAATGTGGCCCCGGCGTAGGCGGCGTCGACTATTTCGGCGTGAAAAGCATGGGCTGTGGAGAAGCTGACGCCCAGAAGCCGAGTTCGGCTGCTTCGGAGGAGTCGGGCCCGGCTGTCCGGTCTGTAGCCCAGCGTCCGGGCGGCTTCCCGCACCTTGAGCCTCGTGGCATCGGATGCGCCCGGAGCATCCCGCATGACGATGGAAACGAGGGCACGGGAGACACCAGCGGCTTCCGCCACGTCCATCAGCGTGGGCCGTTTCCCGGTCATGGCTCTCCTCTGCTCGGGAGCCAGTCTATAGAACGATCTACCTGTCCGAGGGGTCCGGGATCTCATGCGGCCGGTACTTGGGCAGCCGGGTCGCCGGGAGGATAGCGACGGCGCTCACGCCCGCCAGGATCAGGAGGCCGGTCTTCAGCGCCCTCAACCGGGCGTCAGTGTTAATGGCGACGGCGGTCTCCACCTGGGCTTCTGTGGCGTCAGTGTCGTTGAGGACTGCGCGGAGGTTGTCATTGCTCACGAAGTTGACGTTGTCCAGGTTCACCTGCTGCCTGAGCGACTCCGGGAGGTCCACGTTGTTCATCACAGCCTGGCCCACGTTGAGGCTGAGGATGGTCACCAGCAACGCGCCGGCAAGTGCCGTGCCCACGGCCGAGGCGAGGTTCTGGGTGGTTCCGCGGATCGATCCAACATCGCCGGCCAACTCCTTGGGGGCGGCGGTGACCAGGACGTTGAAAACCAAAGTAACCAAGGCGCCCTGCCCAACACCGAACACGAAGAGACCCAGGATGGTTGGCAGGGTCTCCCAGTTGTTGTTCACCACCAGGGCGAGCCACGCCAGGGCGGCCGTCGTGAGGATGAACGAGAAAACTGCGATGGTCCGCGGGCTGTAGCGCTTGTAGAACCGGACCACCAAGGTGGCCGTGATGAACACCGTCAGGTTGAACGGCATCATGGCCAATGACGTGTCGAATGGGGTGCGGCCTTGGACGATCTGAATGTACAGCGGAACAGTGAAGTTCAGCGCGGCCTCCAGGGACACCACAATGAACATGGCGTAGACGGCGGCCCGTTCACGGGAGGAGCCCAACACCGCCAGGCTCACCAACGGCACCTTGCCGTCCTTGGTCCTTTTCCGTGTCCACATGAAGAACGTCTGGCCCAGGACCACGCCGATCAGGATCAGCAGCGGCGCGGGCGATACTCCGAGCACATCGAACGGCGCACCTTCGGTGGCAGCGAGCGGGCCCCAGGCGTTGAGGTTGTTGAAACCGATCGTGAGCGAGACGATGCCGCCACCGATGAGGGCGGCAGCAACGACGTCGATCTTTACCTCCGGGTTCCCGCGATCAGAGCGGAGCTTGAAGCTGAAGCCAAACACCGCCACGGCCAGCGCCAAGACGATTCCGAAGACCGGCCGCCAACCCACCAAAGTCCCCAGGGTTCCACCGATGAGGAAGGCGCTCACTCCGGACAGCGCCCGGGCCGAACCGAGCGACCCGATGGCAGTGGCCTGCTGGCTGCCGTGATAGTTCTCCGCGATCAACGCCACCAACGAGGGGACGATGATGGCAGCAGAGGCACCCGCAAATGCTTGGGCCGCAATGGCCCAGCCCACCGTCGGCGCGAAAATCATCATCAACGCCGATGCTGCGAAGAGTGCCACGACTACCCGGAAGATGACCACCCAGCCGATGCGTTGCCCGAGCTTGGCACCGACCATGACCAGCGCGGCCACCACCAAGCCGTAGGTGACGATGACCGTGCTGACGGTAGTGGGCGGAACACCGAAATCCTGGACCATTCCACCCAGGGAGACCGGCAGGGCTGCGACGTTGAAGGACATGAGCACCTGGGCGAGAAACAATCCAACCATCGGGATCCAGGAAGCCCGCTGCTCCACGGCTGAAATGGGCGCTGTACTAGTGGACATTCGTGGACCTTTCGCTGGGTGCGTAGGCTTGGGAAGCGAAGATGTTCAGGCCCAGGACCCGGGATAGATAGGCGGTGGCCTGCTGCCCGCGGACGCTGTTTCCTGCAGGGTCAAGGCGTGGCGAGAATGCTCCGATCCCGGCCTTGCCGGGCGAGACGGTGAGGAGTCCGCCTGAGACGCCGGATTTCCCGGGCAACCCGATCTCGAACAACCATTCTCCGGACCGTTCATACAGTCCATTAGCGGCCAGGATCGCCAGGGTGTCCCGGCAGACCTCGGCTGAAACAACGCTCTGACCGGTGACGGGGTTGACACCGCCGTCGGCCAGGGTGGCGCCCATGATGGCAAGGTCACGCGCACTGACACGCAACGAACATTGCTTGGTGTAGACGTCCACTACCTCCAGCGGGTCCCGGTTGATCCTGCCGTAACTTTCCAGGAGGCGGGCTATGGCGCGGTTGCGGGTGTTGGTGGCTGCCTCGGACCGATAGACCTCTTGGTCCAGTTCCAATTCACGGCCGGCAAAGGCGGACAAGCCTTTGCGGATGGCATTCCATTGCTCATCCGGCGTAGCACCGGGCATGAGCGCCGTGGTGGCCAAGGCGCCCGCGTTCACCATGGGATTCATGGGGTGGCCGTCGTTGAGCTCTATGGCAATTACAGAGTTGAATGCCAACCCGGTGTTGTTCACGCCCACGAGGTCAGCCACGGCGGCATGTCCGAATTCTTCGCAGACCAGCGCGTAGACGAAAGCTTTGGAGATGGACTGGATGGAAAACTCCACGTCCGCGTCCCCGGCAAGGTGTACTCCGCCGTCCACCTCCACCACGCAGACTCCGAACAGCTCCGGGTCGGCTTGGGCCAGGACCGGAATGTAGTCGGCCACGGCACCGTCCTGGCATGCGCGGTTCCTCGTGTGGGAGGCGACCACCAGCGAGTCCACCTGTTCCCAGCCCGGCAGTGATCCTGTTGAAACGGACTGTTCCACGCCCTCGACGTTCGAATCCAACACTAAACCCCCAATAATGCCGTTTCCGCGCGGTTATTTGCCGGAATTGAGTGTGCCGATCTGGCTTCCATCCTGACCAAACACCGCCAACTTGCCGTCCTCCTGGATCTTGGCGGTGGCTGCGTTGGAAAGCCATGTGTCCACGCCTTCACATGCCATGCGTGAGGACGCGAAACCACCAAAGGTTATGGTTTTGGCATCCTCCTTCCACGAGCCGATCAGCCTGTTGCAACCGTCAGTTCCTGTGGCGTTGCCGTCAGCCTTGAGATCGAGGGAGGGCTGCTTGGTGTCGCTGGTGTCACCCCACACGCCGACGAAAGGACTGCTTGACCCCGCACAGCCCGCCAAGAGGGCAACGGCCACGAAAGCAGCAGCAACAACGCGGAAAATACGTGGCTGAGTCGGCACCATGCGGTCAGTCTAGGTTCGCCTCGGCGCAAATCACCAGAGTTTTGGACCGGTTGTTCACCGAATCGTGTTGTTCACCGAATCGTGCGGCCGGTCGCGACTCAGACGACCGACCGCACTAGCCCGGTCTACGCAGCGACGGCGCCCCGGGTGGGCCCCAGAACCCACCACACCCGCCGCTGCTAACTCCGTCGATGGACCGCAGCGCAGCCGAAAAGGGCAACGGCGCAGGAAGCAGTTCAACGACATGGGCACTGGATATGTACTCTGACCCGCGGAAACGTGACGCAGTGTTGTGAAGAATTTTTTGATGCAGCCATCCTTCATATGGCAACGAAGGCTCAGGGCCTGAACCCAAGCAATAAACAACGACACCTTCTGCTTCTTCCGCGCACTCATAGGTCGAGCCGAAATCAACTGTTGAGCCACAGGAGCACCATGTGAAGTCCCTTGCCAGTTTTGCCACCCCAGCGCTTCTTTCGCTGACGGAGGCCCCCGATATCCATCTCCTATTGATGGCCGGCCTGGTCCTGTTGGCTGGCCTTGTTGCGGCGGGAACCATCTTTCTACTCCTTTTGCTCGGGCCGATTCTCACGGTGGCACTGGGCTGCAGAGCCCCCGGTTCCCGTCGACGACGCCGCGATTAGAACGATCTAGACGTGGACCACACGATCATGCGAGCATTGTGTGACTAGAACGATCTAGAAGCGTGAATCGAGGAGCCCCATGACATACCTTCACCATCCGGTCACCGAGGACCGGCCTGTCCGCATCGCGGTGATCGGCGCGGGCTGGATCGGCAAATTCCATGCCGAATCCATCGCGCTCCGTATCCCCACTGCACGAGTGGAAGCCATCGCCGATCCTGTACTGCCAGCCCTCGAAGCACTCGCTGACAAGCTCGGAGTCACCAAGATCAGCACGGACATTGCGGATGTCTTGGCTGACCCAGACGTCGATGCCGTGCTCATCGCAACTCCCCTGCGGTTCCACTCCGAGCTGATCACCTCGGCGGCGAAGGCCGGCAAGGACATCTTCTGCGAGAAGCCCGGCGGACGAACCGTGGAGGAACTGGACGCTGCCATCGCCGCAGCGGAAGAGGCCGGCGTCGTGCTTCGCTTCGGTTTCAACCGCCGCTACTCCGCCGACTTCGCCGCCGCACGGAAGCTGATCGATGACGGCGCCATCGGCGTACCGCAACTGCTCCGCTCCCTCACCCGCGACCCCGGAACGGAAGACGGCATCAACAACCCCGAGCGCATCGCCCCGGGCACCATTTTCCTGGAAACACTGATCCACGATTTCGATACCCTCAACTGGCTCAACCCGGGCGCGGTCCCCGTCAAGGTCCATGCCGTGGCGGACGCGCTGGTGGCCCCGGAGGCCAAAGCGGGTGGACTCCTGGATACGGCGGTTGTCACTGTCACCTACAGCAACGGTGCCATCGCGGTGGCCGAAGCCAACTTCAACGCCCTCTACGGCTACGACGTCCGCGGCGAGGTCTTCGGCTCAGCAGGCATGGTCACCGCCGGCGGCCCGCAGGCTACCAACGCCACGAGCTACACCGCGGCCGGCATCGGCTCGGACACCACCCGACTGAACATCGACCTCTTCCGCGACGCCTATACGGCTGAACTCGCCCACTTTGCGGACGATGTTGCCGCTCGCCGCGGTACGCAAAGGGAACGCACGACGACGACCAACTCACCTTCCGCTGTGGCAGCGCCGGGTGGGGTAGACGCGCGCAACGCGTTGGCAGTGGCCCTGGCTGCGTTCAAATCCTCGGAAAGTGGCCTGCCGGTTGAGGTGTCCGAGGTAGCTGACTTGCAGGCGGCAGGAGCATGAGCTTCCGCCTGGCCGTTTGCGCCGAAATGGTCTATGGGGAGCTGCCCTTGATCGACCGCGTGCGTCGGATCCATGAGCAAGGCTTCGAGGTTGAGCTCTGGGACACCCGGGGCCGGGACATCTCGGCACTCGCAGCAACCGGCGCCACCTTCTCCTCCATGAGCGGGTACTTCGGCGGCAGCGTGATCGATCCCGCAACTGCCCACGAGGTGCTGGCCTCGGCGGAGAAGCTGATCCCCACGGCGCTGGAGCTGGGGGTCGAGCGGATGGTGGTCCACCCTGCGGAACTCGGCGAGGGCGGGCGGGCTGTGCAGCCCACCCATCGCTCCACGGGTGAGATGTGGCTGACCGGCCTGCGGACCCTGGAGGGCCTGGCCGGCTTGGGCGAAAAACACGGCATTACGTTCGCGTTGGAAAACCTGAACACCATCCTCGACCACCCCGGTATTCCCCTGGCTCGCGCCAAGGACACCCTCGCCCTGGTCCAAGCCGTCAACCATCCCCATGTGAAGATGATGCTGGACCTCTATCACGCACAAATCGGCGAAGGGAACCTGATCGAGCTTGTCCGGGCAGCCCAGCCGTTCACGGGCGAGATCCAAGTGGCCGACGTCCCCGGACGCTTCGAGCCGGGCACCGGTGAGATCAACTATCCGGGCATCGCCAGGGCACTCCGGGACGCCGGGTACACCGGCGTAATCGGCCTGGAAGCGGGCGCGGTGGGCGGCCAGAGCATCGAAGCGGGAGACACCGCCTTGGCGGCCTTCCGCGCCGCGTTCTCTCCCAACTGAGTCGCAGTAGTGCGCGTTCTGACCATTCATAACGCGCACTACTGCCACGTACTTGGGTCAGTACTTGATGGGCTCCATGCGCCCGGAGCGAAGGGAGAGCACCGCGGCTTCCGCGATGGCTTGGGCTTTCAGGCCATCCTCCAGCGAAGGAGCAGGGGGCGTACCGCCCTCCAAAGAACCGCCGTCCACGCAGGCAACGAAAGACGCGAGTGCTGCCGCGTACGTTGGCTGCACTCGTTCGAACCAGCCCGGGTGCAGACCGTCATCCACCACGGATCCCCCGCTGTAGCGCGAGACAGCACCATTGCGATGCCGCCGGGCTTCCACCATCCCCTCGGATCCCATGACCTCGATACGTTCGTCATACCCATACCCGGTGCGGCGCACGGAATCGATCTGGACCAAAGCACCTCCGGGCAGCCGCAGGGTGACCGCGGAAGTGTCAACGTCGTCGTACTTCACGATGTTGGGCTCCGCCAGGGCCGAGCCTGCGGCGAAGACCTCCACCGGATCCAATCCTGAAAGCCAGCGCGCGAGGTCGAAGAAGTGCACGGCCTGGTCACGCATCTGGCCGCCGGACGTCGCAACGTAGGACAGCGGCGGCATTGACGGACCCCTCGAGGTGAGCTGGATCAGCTCCACCTTGCCGATCCCGCCGGAATCCACCACGCGCTTGAGTTCGGCATAGTCGCGATCGAAGCGCCGGTTGAAGTCCACCATCACGGGAACCCCACTCTCCTGTGCAAACGCGGCAACCTCCCGGGCACGGTCCAAGTCCAGGTCGATCGGTTTCTCGCAAAGGACAGCGATCCCGGCCGCGGCCGCCCGACGCAGGTGCGCGGCATGGGTATCCGTTGACGAGGCGATAAAGACGGCGTCAATGGCCGAGGCATCAAACACCTCTTCCAGGGTGCTGGCCACAGCTGCGCCATGAGCGGCGGCGATCGTCTGCGCGCGCTGTGAGTCGACGTCGTAAACGAGGCGGAAGTCGATGCCTGGGTTGGCCGCGAGGTTGGTGGCGTGGACGGAACCGATGAAGCCGGCTCCAATGAGGGCGAAACGGAGCATGGTCAGACTGCTGCTTTCTCGACGCGGGACGGGGCAAAGGAGGCCGGGACTTTCCAGGCGGAGTCGTCATAGTGCGACGCAGCGACGGCTTCGACGAATTGGACGCCGATCAGGCCGTCGATTCCCGTAGGGAAGGACAACTCCCGCTCCGGCATCGCGGTGCCGTCGCGGCGTGCGCGGAGTACTTCGGCGAGGTCGGAGTAGAAGTTGGCGAAGGCCTCGAGGAAGCCCTCCGGATGACCGAGGCCGACGCGCGTCAGGCGGGAGGCGTCGTGGTGCAGTGTGCTGAGCCCTTGCGAGAGAACGGTAGTGGCACCGGCCAGGTCCTGGACTTTGAGGTGGTGCGGATCCTCGTGCCGCCATTCAAGGCTGCCCTTTTCGCCGTAGACGCGGATGCGGAGCCCGTGGTTGTGGCCGGTGGCGGCCATACTGGCCCAGACGCGGGCGGGCACCGAGCCGGTGAGTTCCAGTTCCACCGTGGCGTGGTCGAAGACGCGCCTCCCAGGCACCAGGGTCTGCAGACGGCCGGAAAGGCGCTCGGCTTCCAGGCCCGTGATGGCGCGGAGCAGGTGGAAGGCATGCGTTCCCAGGTCACCCACCACACTGGGGAACCCGGCGATATCTGGATTCGTGCGCCATTTCGCCTGCTTGTGGCCCAGCTCTTCCAGGGGCGTCGCCGCCCAGCCGGAGGCATGCTCGACGTCGACAAACCGGACGGCGCCCAGCTCACCATTGCGGACCATTCGGGCAGCTTGGCGAACCATCGCGTAGGACGGATAGCAGTGCGGCACCGCCAGGACAACATCATTGGTAGTGGCGATGCGCACCAGTTCAGCTGCGGTTTCCGAATCCTGCGTCAGCGGCTTCTCGCACACCACGGAGATCCCGGCTTCCAGGAAGGTACGCGCGATCTCGAAGTGGCTGTCATTGGGCGTTGCCACCGTCACCACGTCCACGCCATCTTCACGAGCGGCCTCGGCGGAGGCCATCTCACGGTAATCCGTGTAGCTGCGTTCTTGCGGCACGCCGAGTCCGGCCGCGATGTCGCGGGACGCAAGCGCGTCGCGGCCGAAGACTCCGGCCTGGAGTTCGTACTGGTCATCCAGTCGCATGGCGTAGCGGTGCGACTTGCCAACATCGGCGCCAGCCCCGCCGCCCACCATCCCGGCGATCAGCCGCCGGCTATTCCGTGCACTCATGAAGATCCTCTTTGTCTCTCTTTGGAATTTACTTGGACCGGTCCATAATGGCTAGGAGAGGGGCAGCGCGTCAACCCCTCTAAGCTTGGATGGAATCGCCCGGACCGAAAGGAGACGCCGCCATGACCGACGCGCCCGCGTCCGGCCCCAAACCGACCATCCGTGATGTCGCCAGCGCCGCCGGCGTCTCAAAATCCTTGGTCTCCCTCGTCTTACAGGGCTCCGCCAACGTCAGCGATAGCCGTCGTCGTGCCGTCCTGGAGGCCATGGAGCACTTGGGCTACCGGCCCAACCGCCTGGCGCAGCGGCTTTCCGGCACCCGCAGCGGAACCATCGGCGTGGTACTCAATGACATCCGGAATCCGTGGTTCGTGGAGCTGCTCGAAGGGCTGACGGCGTCCCTCCACGCAGCAGGCGTCTCCCCGGTCCTCGCTGACGCCTACACAGACCAGCGCGTGGGCCGCAGTTCCGTGGAAACCCTGCTGGAGCAGAGGATCGATGGCTTGGTAATGGTCGGCACCACCAACGAGTCCGCAGCCATCGAAAACGCCGCCCGAAGCCTCCCCGTGGTCCTGGCCGGAACCCGCGAACCTGCCCTTCCCGGCGTCGACATCGTAGTCAATGACGACGACGCCGGTGCGCGCCAGGCGACAGAACATTTGCTGCAGTTGGGGCACCGCCGGGTGGCCCACCTGCAGGGCCCGGGTGAGGTGGGGAAATTGCGGCGGTTGTCCTTTGAACGGACAATGCGCGACGCCGGGCTGGAACCCACGGTGGTAGCCGGCGGAGTGAGCGAGGAAAGCGCCTACAGCGCGGCCAGCCGGCTCCTTGCCGCCCCGGCCAAGCCCACGGCCATCTTCGCGTACAACGACATCGCCTGCATCGGCGCGCTGTCGGCGGCCGATGACCTCGGCCTCTCAGTGCCCCAAGACCTGTCCTTGGTGGGCTACGACAACACCTATCTGGCCAAGATCCGACACCTGTCCCTAACCTCCGTGGACAACGGAAACCTGGCCGTCGGCGTCGAGGCGGGCAAATTCATTCTGGAACGGCTCACCACTCCCAGCCTGCCTGCGCGGCTCCACCAGGTTCCGTCGCAGCTTCAGGTCCGGGGGTCAACGGGGCACGTCCCCTCTCCCTAGCCCTGCTTCCCGCCGCGTCCCCTGACCAGCAGCACGCCGACGTTCGCGGCAACGATCAGTCCGATCCCCGCCCACTGCCCCACGGCCAGTTCCTCATGCAGGGCCACGGCACCGATGATGGCGGCGAACACCGGGTTGATGCTCATGAGCACGCCGAACAGGTTCGCCGGGACCCGCCGCAGCGCAATCAAGTCCGCCACGTACGGCAACACCGAGGCGAGGATGCCCGCACCCACCGCGCACAGGACCGCGAAGCCATCCACTGGCTGGCTGATAAAGACCACGACGGCGACCGGCAGGAACAGCGCCGCCGACACCCCTGCTGCGGCTGCGGTCCCTTGGATCCCCTGGATGCGTCGTCCCACCGTTCGGTTCAGGAGAATGTAGGCGGCCCAACTGCAAGCGGCGATCAACCCCAAGCCAATGCCCACGAAGTCCATGGATGCTTCCGGCTGCGTAATCGCGACGACGCCGACAGCCGCGGCCACGGCACAGAGGGCACTGCTCTTCCGGCGGGAGCTGATCAGCGCCACAGCCAGAGGGCCGAGGAACTCCAGGGTCACGGCGAGCCCGAGTCCGATCCTTTGGATCGACGCGTAGAGGCCCAGGTTCATGGTGCCGAATGAGACCGCCAACAGCAGCACCGGCCACCACTGCGCCCAGCTGAGATCCCTGAGCCTGGGCCGGACCATGGGCAGCAGGACCACGGCGGCAACCAACTGACGGACCGCCACTACGCCAACCGGTCCCAGCACAGGGAAGGCCAGAGATCCTGTGGCTGCACCGAGCTGGTTGGAGAGGGCACTCGCCACGAGGGTGGCGGCCCCGCCTGCCTTACCCTGCGGTTGCGTGGAACCGCTCACCGGAATGGACTCGATCATGCTGAAATTCTGCGCGCGTCCAACTCTTCCGCTAAATGCATGGACGCTGCTATTTATACGCTCTGCGCATGAATAAGATGACCGCATGGACGTTGAACTGAGGCAGCTGCGATGCTTTGCCGCCGTGGTGGACGAGGGCACCTTTACCGACGCCGCTATCGAGCTCCGAATGTCCCAGGCGGCAGTGTCCCGAAACATCGCCGCGCTGGAGCGAACACTGGGAGTTCGACTGGTGGAGCGCACCACTCGCAGCGTTGCGCTGACTCCTTCCGGCGAGCGCGCCCTGACCAAGGCACGCAGAATCCTGGCACTCCTGACCGATCTGGAACGGGACGCCAGGGCCGGCACCGGCAAGGTCAGGATCGGCTATGCGTGGTCCGCATTGGGTGAGCACACCACCGAGTTCCAGCGTCAGTGGGCAGCAGCCTTCCCCAGCGTGGAACTGCAGCTGATCCGCTCCAACTCCCCTACCGCGGGCCTCACCGACGGGACCACCGACTTCGCCATCCTTCGCCGCCTCCCGCAAGCTGCCGCCGTCGAACATGTCCGCGTAGGCGAGGAAAAGCGGTACTGCGCCATGGCTTCGGACGATCCTTTGGCATCGAGGAGGTCGGTGACGCTCGCCCAGATCGCGGCGAAGCCGGTGGCCATGGACCTCCGGACGGGCAGCACCACGCTGGAGCTTTGGCCCGAGGATGGCCGGCCCCCGCAGGTTGTCCCCATCCAGGACGTGGACGATTGGCTGACGGTGATCGGCAGCGGCGCAGCGCGGGGCATTACGGCCGGGTCCACGGCTCACCAGTATCGACGGCGGGGCGTCACCTACCGCCCGGTCCGGGACGCGCCCCCGGTGCCGGTATTTGCCGCGTGGGCGAAGAAGGATCCGCCACAGGAACGTGAGCGGATTGTGGAGCTGCTGATGGGGTTGTACCGCTAGCGGCTGCCCACTACCTTGGGCACATGGAATCGGCGCTGGCCTCGTGGGGCGAGTTCAACGTGGCGATCGCCGGGGCGGGTGCGGCGCTGGGAGGGCTCCTGATCGTGGCCCTCTCCGTCAACATCAAGCAGATCGCGGAGTCGCGCGGCCTTGCGGCGCGCGCGGGGGCCGCCATTTCGGCGCTCATCCTGGGTGTGGTCCTGGCCTGCGCAGCGCTCATCCCGGGCCAGGAGCTGTGGGCCTTTGGTATCGAAGTCCTGGTGGGGACGCTGGCAGGCGGGGTGATCGCCTTCCTTGCCGCCCGCGCCATTGTTCAGGATGACACCCCGGGCCATCCCCACCGCTGGGACGCCCAACACATCGTGTCATTCGTGATCCCGCTGGTGATCTACGCCGTGGGTGGCGTGCTGCTGGCCCTGTCCGTGCCGGCCGGACTGGTGGTGGTAGCCCTGGGGACCATCGTCGCGTTGATCGGTGCCGTGGTGTTCTCCTGGGTGGCCCTCGTGGAGATCCTGCGCTGACCTTCGCCTCCCAGCCTGTGGGCTGGCGACACCCAAGGCGTTAAGAACGCGTCAAGATTCACCCCACCCGCATTAAGGAACCGTTAGGAACGCCTTTTCGCCCATTTCACGGGAGTTGACTGTCATCAGCCCCGCGAACGGGGCGTAGATGAAAGGACGTTCCAGTGGCCGACGTGGCTGTTGTGGCGATTCTCGTGGTGAGCATGGGAATCGTGATGTGGATAGCCCACCTTTTGGGCAAAATGAGCGACGGCGATGGTCCGGTGAGTGGTCAATGAACTTGGACACCATCATCTGGATCGGTTTGTTCCTGACTGCCCTGGCATTGGTTGGATATCTGCTGGCAGTGCTGCTCAACCCGGAAAAGTGGTGACGGCAGGTGGTCTTCAGCACTGCATCCTTCATCACGCAGCTCGGGGTACTGATTTTGGTCCTTGCCCTCCTGCACAAACCCTTGGGCCTGTACTTGGCGCGGGTCTTCTCGGGCACCACGTCATCCAGGCCGGAGCGGGTGTTCTACCGCCTGGCTGGCGTGGACGCCGGAACCGAACAGAGCTGGCCTGTCTACCTGCGCAGCGTTCTGGTCTTTTCGGCCGTTTCCATCCTCGCGATCTTTACGCTGCAACGGCTTCAGGGTGTGCTGCCGGGAAGCAACGGACTTCCTGGGGTCGATTCCTGGATTGCCATGAACACGGCGATCTCCTTCGTCACCAATACCAACTGGCAAACGTATGTGCCGGAAGCCACCGTGGGCATCTTCGTCCAGATGTGCCTTCTGGCGGTGCAGAATTTCCTGTCGGCCGCCGTCGGAATCGTGGTGGCCGTTGCCCTGATCCGCGGCATCGCACGAACAAGAACGGACCGGTTGGGAAATTTCTGGGTTGACGTCACCCGGGCCTCTTTCCGGGTCCTCCTGCCCATCGCTACCGTGGCAGCGATTTCCCTGGTGATCGGTGGCGTGGTGCAGAACTTCTGGTCCACGGAGGTTGTCAACCAAACAGCCGGAATGACGCAGGTCATTCCCGGTGGACCAGTAGCTTCCCAGGAAGCCATCAAGGTCCTTGGCACCAATGGCGGCGGCTACTTCAACGCCAACTCCGCCCACCCCCTCGAGAACCCGAACGTGTTCACCAGCCTGTTCCAGGTGTTCCTGATCCTGCTCATCCCGTCAGCCCTCCCCTATACGTACGGGCGGATGGTTGGTGACCAGCGCCAGGGCTACACCGTGGCCGGCGTGATGGCCGCGCTATGGCTGACATCCACGGCGTTGATGGCATGGGCGGTCGCCTCCGGGCAAGGCACGGCGTCGACGGCGGCGGGCGGCTTGGGTGAGGGCTTCGAACAGCGCATGGGGCCGGCAGCGAGCTCGATCTTTGCCGCTTCCACCACCCTCACGTCCACCGGAGCAGTGAACATGGCGCACGATTCCCTTCCGCCGCTCGCGGGCGGAATCGCGATGCTGAACATGATGCTGGGCGAGGTAGCTCCGGGCGGCACCGGTTCCGGCTTGTACGGCATGTTGGTCCTGGCCATCATCGCTGTATTCATCGCCGGCCTGATGGTCGGCCGGTCCCCCGAGTATCTGGGCAAGAAGATCGGGCCCCGTGAAATGAAGCTCGCGGCCCTCTACATCCTGGTTACGCCCACCCTGGTTCTCACCCTCGCAGGCATCACGGCCTTGCTGCCCGATGTCATGGCCAATGCGCCCGCGTCCGGACCCCATCAATTCAGTGAGCTGTTGTATGCCTTCACGTCCGGAGCCAACAACAACGGATCAGCTTTCGGTGGTATCACCAGCTCCGGCCCCTATCTGTCCGTCATGCTCGGACTCGCCATGTTGCTTGGCCGGATCCTACCCATTGCCTTGGTCCTGGCCCTGGCCGGCTCCTTGGCGCGGCAACAAAAGATCCCGGCATCTTCGGGAACTGTACCCACTCACGGATTCCTGTTCGGATCGCTCCTGCTCAGCGTCACGGTGATCATGACCGCCCTGAGCTACTTCCCTGCCCTCGCCTTGGGCCCACTCGCAGAAGGACTTATCAAATGACCCGGTCCAGCACGGCTACCGCCGCGGACACGTCAGCGCTTACCTACGCTGATGGCAACCCCTTGGGCACTCCCGGGGAGCACAAACACCACACCAAGGCGCCGGCGAAACTCACCCTTGCCACCATCCGAGCCGCCCTTCCGGTGGCCTTCAAGAAGCTTGATCCACGGCAGATGGTCAATTCGCCCGTCATGTTCGTGGTGCTGGTGGGTGCCGCTGTCTGCACAGTGATCTGCGGGTTCAAGCCCGCCGTGTTCGGCATCGCGGTGACTGCCTGGCTTTGGCTCACGGTGCTCTTCGGAACGCTGTCCGAAGCCATTGCCGAAGGACGCGGAAAGGCCCAGGCGGACAGCCTCCGCGCAAGCCGCAGGGGTGTGCTGGCGCGGCTGCGTTTGGACGACGGAACCACCAAGGAAGTGCCCGGTACGGACCTCAAGGTCAACGACGTGGTGATCTGCGAAGCGGGCGATGTGATCCCCTCCGATGGCGAGATCATTGAAGGCCTGGCGAGCGTGGATGAGTCGACCATTACGGGCGAATCCGCACCGGTCATCCGCGAGTCCGGCGGTGACCGTTCCTCCGTAACCGGTGGCACCAAGGTCCTCTCGGACCGGATTCTGGTCCGCATCACGGCGGAACCGGGCGCGACCTTCATCGATCGGATGATCAAGCTCGTTGAGGGAGCCGTCCGGCAAAAAACTCCCAACGAAATCGCCCTCCACGTGCTTTTGGTGTCCCTGACCATCGTGTTCCTGGTGGTCACCATGGCCCTGGCACCGTTCGCATCGCTGGCGGGAGCAACGCCGTCGCCCATTGTCTTGGTGGCCCTTCTGGTCTGCCTTATCCCCACCACCATCGGCGCGCTGGTCCCTGCCATCGGAATCGCGGGCATGGACCGGCTGGTGCAGCACAACGTGCTGGCCACGTCCGGAAGGGCAGTGGAAACGGCCGGCGACATCACCACGTTGCTGCTGGATAAGACCGGCACCATCACCTACGGCAACAGGCGAGCGGTGAACTTCTTCCCGGCCAACGATGTGGAACGGAATGAACTGATCACGGCGGCCCGGCTGTCGAGCCTTGCCGATGAGACCCCTGAGGGCCGCTCCATCGTGGAACTCGCCAACGACAAAGGTGTGAACGGCCCGGAACTTGCAGATCTCCGCCTGGGTTCCAAGGACATCACCATCGTCGAGTTCACGGCCGGCACCCGTATGAGCGGCTTGGACCTCAAGGGGCGCCGCATCCGAAAAGGTGCTGCATCCGCCGTCGGGAATTTTGTCACTGACGCAGGCGGCCGCCTGCCTGCCGAGGTGCAGCGGCGCGTGCAGGAAATCTCCGCCCAGGGCGGTACGCCACTGCTGGTCGCCGAACACACGCCCGACGGCGGCGCACGGGTTCTGGGAACCGTGCACCTCGCGGATGTGGTCAAGCCCGGCATGCACGCCCGGTTCGCGGAGCTGCGCAAAATGGGCATCCGCACGGTGATGATCACCGGCGACAACCCCGTCACCGCCAAAGCGATCGCGGCGGAGGCCGGCGTCGACGATTTCGTGGCGGAAGCCACGCCCGAGGACAAACTGGACGTGATTCGCCGCGAGCAGGGCGAAGGGCGGCTGGTCGCCATGACAGGTGACGGCACCAACGACGCCCCAGCGCTCGCTGCAGCGGACGTTGGCGTGGCAATGAATTCCGGAACGCCGGCGGCCAAAGAAGCGGCCAACATGGTGGATTTGGATTCCGATCCCACCAAGTTGATCAACATCGTGGGCATCGGCAAACAGTTGCTCATCACGCGCGGCGCCCTGACTACGTTCTCGGTGGCCAACGACGTAGCGAAGTACTTCGCGATCGTGCCTGCGCTGTTTACGGCCGCGTTCCCGGGGCTCGGGATGCTGAACATCATGGGCCTGGCGAGTCCGTCGTCGGCCATTCTTTCCGCGGTGATTTTTAACGCGCTCATCATCATGGTGCTGGTTCCGCTGGCGTTGCGCGGCGTGAAGTACCGGGCAGTATCGGCCAATCAGGCGCTGGGCAGGAACCTGCTGCTTTACGGCCTGGGCGGATTGGCGGCCCCGTTCCTCGGGATCAAACTCATTGACCTGATCATTTCCCTCATCCCCGGCATCGGCTAGGACACCACCATGAATGTGTTTCTCGGTTATCTTCGTCAGACGGGCACCGCAGTGCGGTTCCTTCTTCTCGCCACAGTGGTCCTCGGGCTCCTGTACCCACTCGCGATATTCGCTGTGGGCCAGGCCGTGGTGCCCTTCCAGGCCAACGGTTCCGTGGTCAAGGACTCATCCGGCCAGCCTGCTGCGTCAGCCTTGATCGCGCAGGTGTCCGCGGATGACGCCGGTGTGCAGGACCCACGGTGGTTCCACGCCCGGCCTTCGGCTGTGGGATGGGATCCTGCATCGTCCTCGGCAAGCAACCTGGGCCCCAACGACGCCAAGCTTCTCGACGCCGTCGCCTCCAATCGCGCAGCAGTTGCCAAGGCAGAAGGCGTCCGCGAAGCCGACGTGCCGGCCGATGCCGTCACGGCCAGTGGCTCCGGCTTGGATCCACACATCTCACATTCGTATGCGGACCTTCAGGTGGCACGGGTCGCCAGCGCGCACGGGCTCAGCCCTGATGTTGTGCAGAGCCTGGTGGACAAGCACACCACCACCGGGCTCGAAGCGTTCTGGGGCCAGCCGTCGGTCAACGTGACGCTGCTGAACCTGGACGTTGCAGCGGCCAGCAATCTTGATTAGGCGTCCGTTTCCGAGTGGAAGAATGACGTTATGGCGCGGGCAACACTGAGAATCTTCCTGGGGGCAGCCCCGGGCGTCGGCAAAACCTACGCCATGCTCGAGGAAGCCCACCGACTGCTTGGCCGCGGCGAGGACGTGGTGGTGGCCTTTGCCATGCACCACGGCCGCGCCGACACCCGCGCCCTCATGGACGGTCTGGAGGTCATCCCCTCCCGAAGCATCGAATACCGTGGCAGCACGTTCGAGGAAATGGACTTGGGCGCCGTGCTGGCGCGGCGGCCGCACACCGCCATCGTGGACGAATATGCGCATACCAACATCCCGGGCACCAGAAACCTTAAGCGTTGGGAAGACATTGAGGAACTCCTGGAAGCCGGCATCAACGTCCTGTCCACCGTCAACGTGCAACATCTGGCGTCATTGGGCGATGTTGTCAGCGCCATCACGGATGTGCGGCAGGCAGAAACAGTTCCGGACGACGTGGTTCGTCGTGCCGAACAGATCCACTTGGTGGACATCTCACCGGAGCTGCTGAGGCAACGGCTGGGTGACGGCAAGATCTACACCCCGGATAAGATCGACGCCGCACTGTCCAACTACTTCCGGCTGGGCAACCTGACGGCGCTGCGTGAGCTGGCATTGCTGTGGCTGGCGGACCGGGTGGATGAAGGCCTGGCGCGCTACCGCGCGGAGAACCAGATCGAGGAAAGCTGGCCGGCGCGGGAACGGATCGTGATCGGACTGACCGGTGGCCCGGAAGGCGAAGTCCTCATCCGGCGGGCCGCCAGGATCCTCAAGCGCGTCAACGGTGGCGACCTTTTGGCGGTCCATGTCCGCGCGGCTGACGGCGTGGCTGCCGAGTCCCCGCAAGCATTGGACGCGCAACGCGTGCTCGTCCGCGATCTCGGCGGCAGCTACCACATAGTTGCCGGCGAAGACCCCGCCACAGCGTTGCTCGACTTCGCCCGAAGCGTCAACGCGACGCAGATTGTGGTGGGCGTATCGCGGCGCAAAGCCCTCGCCGGACGGCTCACGGGCGGTGTGGGTAACAAAGTGGTCAGGGACTCCGGTGACATCGACGTCCACATGGTGTCGCACCCCCTCGGAGGCCGCGGCAAGGAAACTTCGAGGCCGCGGGACCTCGGGCGGGTCCGGGTGCTGGTGGGCTTTGGCATGGCCGTTGTGGTGCCCGTCCTGCTGCAACTCCTGCTGGCGGCGAGCCCATCGCACAACATTGCGACGGCGGTTCTGGTCCAGTTGAGCGGCTCTGTTGCCGTGGCCCTGGTAGGAGGCCTGTGGCCGGCCTTGCTGGGTGCGCTCTGGAGCAGTGCCCTGGTGAACTTCTTCTCGGTACCTCCCCTTGGCACCCTCACCATCAGCGATCCGCAAAACCTGTTGGCGCTGCTGGTCTTTGCAGGTGTCTCCTCTGCAGTGGCCGTGGTGGTGGACCTCTCCGCCCGGCGGTCCAAAGAGGCCGCCCGTGCCCGCTCGGAGGCCACCACCCTGGGTGATCTCACGCGTGGAGCCACCACGTCCGAGGACGCCGTAGTGGGACTGCTGGAACAGGCTGTGGATGTCTTCCGGGTCCGCAAGGCTGCCCTGTACGAGTCCACTTTCAACGACGATGGCTGGCGACTCGTCGCGGCAGCCGGAGAAGAATCCCCCGGTGAGGGCGAAAACATCGAACAGATCGACGCCACCACGCGATTGGTCCTCACTGGCAGGGTGCTCCCTGCCAGCGATCGCCGCATGATCGGAGCCTTCGGTTCACATCTCTCGGCCCAGCTGGAACGCCGGCAGTTGGCCGCGAGTCGTCGTGAAATGGTGCGATTGGCCGAAAGCAACACCATGCGGACCTCCATTCTCCGTGCTGTTTCCCACGACCTCCGCACTCCTTTGGCGGGCATCAAGCTGGCCGTCGGCGGCCTGAGGCAACCTGGAGTCCACTACACGGAACAAGAGGAACAGGAGCTCCTGGCCACCATCGAAGAATGCTCGGATCGCTTGGACGTGCTTGTGGGCAACCTGCTGGATATGTCCCGTATTACCTCCGATTCCGTGAACGCCCTGATCAAGCCGACCCGTTGGTTTGACGTCATTCCTGCAGCACTCCACGGGATCCCGGAGGGAAGGGTCCGCGTGGACCTCCAGCCCAACATGCCGGAAGTTGACGCGGATGCCGGAATGCTTGAACGCGTTGTGGCCAACATCGTGGAAAATGCCGTGAAGTACGCACCGAACTCCGACATCGTGGTGGTGGGCAGCGGCGGTGGGCTGAGCAACACGACTCTGGACGGGCAGCCCGCCAGTGAATTGCGGATCATCGACCACGGCCAAGGAGTCCCGGCAGCCAGCGTGCTCCAAATGTTCCAGCCCTTCCAGCGACTTGACGACGTGCCAGCCTCCACGGGGGTTGGCTTGGGCCTTGCCGTGGCCAAAGGCTTCACCGAGGCGATGGGCGGCACCCTCACGGCCGAAGAAACCCCCGGTGGCGGACTCACCATGGTGATCCGGCTTCCGTTGTCCACGGGCGTGTACTCCCTGCCCGTCCCGAAGGGCCCTAGTGAACGGCACCCGGCATGAGTAGCGTCCTGGTAGTGGACGACGACCCCCACATTGTCCGGGCACTTGCCATCACCCTCAAGGGGCACGGATACACGGTGACCACCGCCTCGGATGGAGAATCTGCACTTCTCGCGGCTGCACAACGGCCCGCCAAGGTGGTCATCCTTGATCTGGGCCTGCCGGACATGGACGGCACAACGGTGATCACGCGGCTCCGCGAGTGGAGCAACGTACCCATTCTGGTCCTGTCGGCCCGGCATGGCTCCAGTGACAAAGTTGAAGCGTTGGACGCCGGAGCGGATGACTACATCACCAAGCCTTTCGGCCTGGATGAACTGTTGGCCCGGCTCCGGGCCATCCTGCGGCGCACCACCGAATCAACCGAAGAAACCACCATGATCGAGACCAGTTCGTTCACCGCGGACCTGGCGAAAAGGCAAATCACCAGGTCCGGCCAGGATGTCAGGCTGACACCCACAGAGTGGAGCATCCTGGACATCATGGTGCGTCATCCGGACAAGCTGATCACCCAGCAACAACTCCTTAGCGAAGTCTGGGGCCCCGCTTACGCCAAGGAAGCCAACTATCTCCGCGTGTACATGGCCCAACTCCGCCGGAAACTGGAAGTTGACCCGGGCACCCCGCGTCACTTCATCACCGAACCCGGGATGGGCTACAGGTTCGTTCCGTAAACAAAAGCCGCCCACCGCCGTCGATGAAGCACGACGACGGCAGGCGGCATATGCGCGGAACGGCGCCTTAGAGGTTTTCCACCAGCGAGACGTCGCGTACGGCGCCCTTGTCCGCGGACAGAGCCATGGCGGCGTAGGCGCGCAGGGCCGGGGACACCTGGCGGTCGCGGTTCTTGGGCTTGTAGCCACCGTTGACCTCGAGCTTTTCGCGGCGTTCGGCGAGGATCTCATCGGAAACATTCAACTGGAGGGAGCGCTGGGTGATATCGATGCTGATGATGTCACCGTTCTCCACCAAGGCGATGGCGCCGCCGGAGGCAGCCTCCGGGGAAATGTGCCCGATCGACAGGCCGGAGGTACCGCCGGAGAAGCGGCCGTCCGTGATGAGGGCGCACTTCTTGCCCAGGCCGCGGCCCTTGAGGAAGCTCGTTGGGTACAGCATTTCCTGCATGCCCGGGCCACCCCTGGGGCCTTCGTAGCGGATGACCACCACGTCGCCTTCCTTGATGGTCTTGTTCAGGATCATTTCCACGGCTTCGTCCTGCGACTCGCACACTACGGCGGGCCCTTCGAAGGTCCAGATGGACTCGTCGACTCCGGCGGTCTTCACCACAGCGCCGTCCACTGCCACGTTGCCGCGCAGCACAGCGAGGCCACCGTCCTTGGAGAACGCGTGCTCCACGGAACGGATGCAGCCGCCCTCTGCGTCGGTGTCCAGGGAGGTCCACTGGTTCGACTGCGAGAACGCGGTGGAGGAACGGACGCCGCCGGGGGCCGCGTGCCACAGCGCCTGCGCTTCCTCGGTTGCTTTGCCACCGCGGATGTCCCAGTCGTCCAGCCAGCCGTCCAGGTCCGTGGAGTGCACGGAGTGGACGTTCTTGTGCAGGAGGCCGCCGCGGTTCAACTCACCCAGCAGGGCGGGGATGCCACCGGCGCGGTGTACGTCCTCCATGTAGTAGGTCTTGTTTCCGGCGACGTTCGGGGCCACCTTGGCCAGGCAGGGCACCTGGCGGGACTTGGCGTCCATCTCGGCCAGTCCGTACTCCACGCCGGCTTCCTGGGCTGCAGCCAGCAGGTGGAGGATGGTGTTGGTGGAGCCACCCATGGAGATGTCCAGGGCCATGGCGTTGTCAAAGGCCTCAGCGGTGGCAATGGAGCGCGGCAGCACGGAGTCGTCGTCGCCGTCGTAATAGCGCTTCACCAGCTCGACGACGGTGGCGCCGGCCTTCTCATACAGCGCCTTGCGGGCGGTGTGGGTGGCGAGCACGGAGCCGTTGCCCGGCAGGGCCAGGCCGATGGCTTCGGCGAGGCAGTTCATGGAGTTGGCGGTGAACATGCCCGAGCAGGAACCGCAGGTGGGGCAGGCGTTCTCTTCGATGAGGTTGATGTCCTCGTCGGAGATGGATTCGTCCACGGCGTCGGCAATGGCGTTCACCAGGTCCAGGGAGCGCACGGACCCGTCGGTCAGGGTCACGCGGCCGGCCTCCATGGGGCCGCCGGACACGAAGACAACCGGAATGTTCAGGCGCAGCGCGGCCATGAGCATGCCGGGAGTGATCTTGTCGCAGTTGGAGATGCAGACCAAGGCGTCGGCGCAGTGTGCGTTGACCATGTACTCGACGGAGTCGGCGATCAGGTCGCGGGACGGCAGGGAGTAGAGCATGCCGGAGTGGCCCATGGCGATTCCGTCGTCCACGGCGATGGTGTTGAATTCGCGGGGAACAGCACCGGCGGCGAGGATCGCGTCGGAGACGATCCGGCCCACGGGGGCAAGGTGGGTGTGGCCGGGGACGAATTCCGTGAAGGAGTTGGCGACGGCGATGATCGGCTTGCCGATGTCCGTGTTGGCGACGCCGGAGGCGCGCAGCAGCGCGCGGGCGCCGGCCATGTTGCGGCCATGGGTGACTGTTCGTGAGCGTAGTGCAGGCATGATTACCATCCTGCTGTGTCTGTGCACGGCGTGGAAGACGGCGCTGCTACTAGTAGTGAAAGTACCAGAGTAATAGTGTTATCAGAGTGAAAGATGAAAGACGCAAGGAGTTGGGTCTCTACCTCAGGACCCGCCGCACCCAAGCCCTGCGATCGGACTACGGGCTGCCGCCTGTAGGCCGTAGCCGCGAGCGCGGCCTCCGCCGGGAAGAGATCGCTTTCCTCTCCGGAGTCAGCGTTACCTGGTACACCTGGCTCGAGCAGGGCAGGGATATCAGCCCATCACGGCAGGTCCTGGAATCCATTGCCCGCGCTCTGCATCTCTCCGACACCGGGCTGAGCTATGTGCTGTCCCTGGGCGGTTACTCGTCCGCCCCGCCCAAGGGCCCCGTGGCCGCCGATGCTCCCGCCCACGTCCAGCGACTGCTCGAGGCACTCGACCCCAACCCCTCCTACGCGTTGTCCCCGGACTGGGGCATTGCCGGTTGGAATCGCGCCTATGAGGCGCTGTACCCCAACATCGGCACCTTCGACGCCTCGGACCGGAACCTCCTCTGGCTCGTGTTCACCGATCCCTACATCCGTGATCTGCTCCCCGACTGGGACGTCACCAGCAAACGGTTCCTTGCCGAATTCAGGGCGGAGACGGGGCAGCGACTGGGAGATCCGGACGTCGAATACCAAGTGGAGCGGCTCAAGGAAGCCAGCCCGGAATTCCAGGAAAGCTGGGAGCGCTACGACATCCTGGGCTTCGAGTCCCGCGAGCGCCAGTTCCACCACCCCGCCGTTGGCGTGCTGCACCTCGAGCACCATCAGGTGTCGCCGTCGGACCGGCCGGACCTTCACATCGTGGTCTACACCCCGGCGCCCGGCAGTGATGCGGGGGCACAGATGCAGCGGTTGCTGGGGATCTGACGTCAACAGGTCCCGGTCTTAGCTGGGCTCCTTCGGGTTGACGACGAAGTTTGCAGGCACCGATGCGATGCCATTTGCCTGGACCACCACGTAGTGCTGCCCTGGGTAGTACGTGCGGGTTGTGATGGGGCGGAAGGAATGTGACTTGGTGACAGTGACCGTCTCACCGGGTGCGATCCGGCGGGATGTGAGCTTGAAAGTCTTGGCGCTTACCGTTCCGTTGGCGCGCTGGAAACCGATGGAATAGTCAATCGCTGCCGTTGCGGGCTCGGAGCCCTCATTCGATACCTCCGCTGTGAATTCCACGGTTCCGTCCCATGGGATGGCCGCGTGGAGGATCCGGGGCTCCATGACCACGAGCCGGCCACCCGAGTAGCCAAGGAGCGCGAGTGCCTCTGGGTTGCCTTGTTTGACCAGGGTCCTGAGGCCGTGACGGACAACCTTGGCCGTGGAGGCATCCGGCTTCCCTGACCAACGGCGCGCCGTGGCCACCACCAGCAGTGGATCAATCCGGCTTAGATCGTTGAGATGGTTTGCCGCGGACCGGCGAACGTAGTCGGAATCGTCCTGGAACGTGGCATCGAGGATCCCCTGAGTCGCCGCTGGATTGGCCACCAGCCAAGGAACTCTCTTTGCCCATGGCAGGTAGGCCCGGGAGCCCTCCGTTGCGAGTCGGCGGACGTTGTGGTCGTGGTGGGTCGTCCACGTTTGCATGGTCGCGATGGCTCGTTCCGGCCGGGCAGCTATGAGGTCACGGATGGCGAACTCTCCAGTGAGCCGGACAGTCAGGCGGGAAAGCACGGCGAGTGCGGCGTCGAAGTCGTCGGGTGCCCCGGATTGGAGGGCCCTGCGGGTCACCACTTCGGAAGCCGGCCAGACCATCCACCCTGTAAACCGAGGGTCGTCGAGGGCATCGAGAAAGATCTGCTCAACCGAGGAGTAGCCTGCCGGAAGGTCTTGGAGCAGCGCGTCCCTGACGACATCTACGCGCTGCCGGAGGCGTTGCCCGTCAAGGGACTGGCGTGAGAGCTCCATTGTTGGCAGGTCCACGCCGGGCCCGGTGCCCATGAGGATGGACCGCAGTTCGCTCACCACACTGGAATTGATCAGCTCATCCATCGCGCCCATATTTTCTCCTTCGCCGGTGCTGTCATCGTAGGCGATGGGACGGACACCCAAGATGCGCACAAGAGCGTCAGGCATGGCGCAGCGCGATGAGTAAGCGCACTATGGGGGGATGAACGCCTCCAGCGCCGATGGTTGGGCGCAGGGAGGTTCCGGTAGCTTCGGGCCTGGCCTGCACCCCTGGAGCCGCTATGTGGCGATGGGCGACTCGTTCACCGAGGGCGTGGGTGATCCCGAGCCGCGCAGCCCCGGCGGCCTGCGTGGCTGGGCGGACCGGGTGGCAGAAGAACTGAGCGTCGGACACCCGGATTTCGCCTATGCGAATCTCGCCATCAGCGGCCGGTTGCTCCGGCAGATCCTCGATGAACAAGTGGCTCCGGCACTGGCCCTGCAGCCCGATCTGATCACCCTCAACGCCGGTGGCAATGACCTGCTCTTCCACAGGACCGATCCGGACAAACTTGCCTTGGAGTTGGACGCCGGGGTGGGGACCTTGGCCACCACAGGGGCGACCATCCTGCTGTTTACCGGTCCGGACTGGGGCGCCACGCCGGTGCTCGGCCGCACCCGGGGCAAGGTGGCGATCTACAACGAGAACATCCGGGTGGTGGCCGCCCGGCATGACGCCATAGTGGCGGATCTGTGGGCGTTGCGTGAGCTCACGCACCCGCAGATGTGGGACGCGGACAGGCTTCACTTCTCCCCGTTGGGCCAGCACGCCATCGCCATCATGGTCCTCAACGCCCTGAACGTCCCGCACTCCCTCGAACCAAAGACCCCCAAGATGTGGCCGGCGCGGAGTTGGCGAGGGGCAAGAACGGACGACATCATCTGGGCCCGTGAGCACTTGGTCCCGTGGGTACTCAGGCGGCTCACCCAGAGGGCTGATGGGGACCGGCAACCCAAGCGACCGGAACCAGGACCGGTCTTTGGGGCCGGCATGCCTCCGGGGACCTACGTTGGCCACGATCCCCGCACCATCGTTGAACCGGACGGCTCTCCATAAATTGGCCTGATTGGGTGCCCGCGCATATGCAGTCCGTCACCCTTTGCCGCGCCTGTGGTGGTGTCGACAGGATCGACGCTAAAATTTCACTTGCCGCAAGTACAAGCTCTTGGGCATCAACCGCGCTCCTTTTCTTGAAGCGCCATACCTTGAGTGGGGGAACCGACCAGTCATGACGACAGGCAGCACCCCCGGTCCCGGTACTTCTCCAGCGACCAACGAATCATTCTCCCCCGCTACCAAGGCCGCAAAGCCTGCAGCCACCGCGGGAAAGCCCGTGGCGTATCCTGCAATCTGGCAAGGATTCCTGGGTTCCCTGTTCATGTTTGCCGGATCCATTGGCATTGGATGGATTGCCAACGGATCCCCCATGATCCGCCACCCCATAGTCATTGCCCTGCGCACCGAGGGTTGGGGCGTGACGATCTCAGCTGTCCTCCTGACCGTGGGAGCCATGCTGCTGGTCCGCTCGTGGTTGCGGTTGGGTCAAAGGATGGGCAGCTGGGAAGGGAATTCCCTCAAACCTATTGTTGCCGCGATTGGAGCCTGGTCCCTGCCGCTCCTTTTCGCCGTGCCTGTCTATTCACGGGACGTTTACGCGTACATAGGCCAGGGCCGGTTGATGATGGAGGGGCAGAATCCCTACGACGTCGGCATCTCAACACTGAGCAACTGGTTTTCCCTCGGCGCAGATCCAGCATGGGCGGAAGCCCGAACCCCGTACGGGCCCTATTTCCTGTGGATGGCGCACGCCGTGGTTGGCATTACGGGCGCACAGCCGGACGTATCCGTGCTGTTGTTCCGGCTCCTGGCAGCAGGCGGAGTGCTGTTGTGCGTCCTGTACGTGCCCAAGCTGGCCGAACTCCACGGAATCAACGGCGCCCGCGCGCTGTGGATTGCCGTAGCCAACCCGCTCTTCCTCATCAGCTTTGTTGCCAGCGCCCACAACGATGCCCTGATGGTGGGCCTGGCTGTGGCAGGCACGTACTTCGCCGCCACCAAACGGCCGATCCTGGGCATCCTTTTGGTTACCGCTTCCATTGGGATCAAACCGGCCACAGTGCTTTTGCTGCCATTCATTGGACTCATGTGGGCGGGCGCTGGAGCGTCGTGGCCGCGCAAGTTCGGCATCTGGGCCGCCACCGCGGGCATCAGTTTCGCTGTATTGGCAGTCAGTGGACTCCCTTACGGGCTGAGCATGGGCTGGGCATGGGCCATCACCGATCCAACGCCCGGGTTCACAGGCTACTCACCGTCGGGCTTCCTGGGCCAACAGATAGAGTTCCTCGGCAACGCCTTGGGGCTGCCGGGCAACGCGATGGCAGACATCCTGCGCGCAGCCATGAAGTGGGGCGCCGTGGGGCTGGTCCTGCTGTTGATGTTCCGGGGAGACCATTCCCACGTGGTGCGGCGCATGGCGCTGGCCTTCGCAGCCATGGTGCTGCTCTCCCCGATCATACAGCCGTGGTACATCCTGTGGTTCGTACCGTTCCTTGCCGTGACGGGGATCAGGGACGATTGGCAGATGCGGTGCCTCTACGTTGGCGTGACCTTCTTTGTGGTGTTCGGCGCGCAGGACCAGCTGTCGGTATGGTCGTTCGTTGAGGTCTCCGTAGACTTGTCATCCCTGGCGTTCGCCATTGCCCTGCTGTTCGCGTTCTACCTGGTGTTCCTGGACATCCATACACGCAGGCTGCTGGTGCAAGGGAAGATATCGCGCTGGGTGGGGCAGACCGACCGGCGGTTGCTCCACCGGCCCCCGAACCTCCGCTAAGCTCCGAACCTCAGCTACAGGGCTTTCTGCTCCACCGGTTTGCGTCGTCCCAGCTCCACGGTCCGTTGCACCGACCACCACAGCAGCACCACCAGCAGGACATTCCGGGTGGTGAGCACAGCGGCCATGACCGGGTGCGCGTGGATGAGCGGGGTGTAGAACAGCGGATAGATCACGAACGTGGTCATGGCAATGGCCATCAGCAAGGTGGCAGGCACCTTCCAGCGGTTCCAGTCGTGGGTCAGGCCGGCGACGATCACCGGGGCCAACCAGATGATGAACTGCGGCGAACCCACCTTGTTGAACACGATGAACGCCGTGGTCATCATCAGTGCACCTTCAAGGAAAAGTTCCTCGCGCTCCGCACCGCGGTTGAGCGCACGGATCAGCAGGATCGCACCGGTGATCGCAGCCACAATCAGCAGTGGCTGCATCAGGAACGCTGCGACGTCGGCGCCGGGCCCGTAGACCTCCGTGGAGTTGATGGCTACGTTGTCGGCCATCTTGGAACCGGCGATGTTGAAAACGCTGAGCCATACCCAAGGAGTGGAGAACGTTGCCTCCAGTTGCATGCCGCGTTCGCCCTGGTTGATCAGGAAGTCCAGGATGTGGCTGAAGCCACCGGTGAGGTACGTTCCGAAAGCCACGACGGCGGTGACGCCCGCCCCGGCGGCGACCATCTGGAGTCGGTTACGGCTTGCGATGATCATCGGCGCCAGGACCGCTGCGGGCCATACCTTGATCCACGTCGCTACGCTCAGCAGGACGGAGGCGATCACTGGCCGTTGGGCGGCACACAGCAACGCGATCAACACAATGGGCGCTGTGATGCCCTCAACACGGGCAAAGCTGAGGTAGCCCATGAACACGGTGAAGAACAGCAACCACCATGCCGGCGCAATCCCGCTGACCCGCCGGGGCCCCCGCGTCAGGTACCAGAGCCCCAGCGCGTTGAGGGCCGTGATAATCAGCGTCCACACCAACAGGTACAGGTCCGGTCCGGCAATGCCGGCCAGGAAGATGGGGATCTGTGCCAGGACCGGGTACACCCAGGGGCTGATCTTTCCCGTGAGGCTTTCCGGGTGGTAACCCTCCATGGCCCACTGGCGGTACTGCTCAGTGTCGCTGAAGGTATCGCCGTGGAGGAAGAACGAGGCCATCCAGCACAGGAAGAAGATGTGCACGGCGGCAAAACCCCACCACACGCTGGCGGGCCGGGCGAACCACTCTACGACTGCAGGTGGCAGGACGCGGCTGCGGATACGGACCAGTCGGTCGAAAAACGTCGCGGAAATCTTACGGCTCCTTGACCACTGGCTGGGCCACAGGGGACGGCTTCCTGCCCAGCGAATACAAACGGCGGGCGGACCAGAAGAGGAGCACCACCAGCAGCGCATTCCGGATGGTCAGTACTAGCGCCATCCAAGGATTGTTGTGGCTCAACGCATCGTAGAACAGCGGGTAGATGAAGAACGTGGCGCCGGCGATGGCAATCAACATGGTGGCCGGGACGCGCCACGCTTTCCAGTTGTGCGCCAGGCCCACAGCCACGGCCGGGGCAAGCCACACCATGAACTGCGGTGATCCCACTTTGTTGAACACGATGAAAGCGGTCACCAAGGTGAGGGCACCCGACAGCAGGAGTTCCGTGCGGTCCACGCCTCCGCTGAGCTTTCCCTGATGGAGCGCCCAGAACGTCAAACCGGCCACGGCGGCCGCAGCCAGCAGCAGCAGGGGCTGCATCAGCACGGACATGAACGCCGTGCCGGGCCCGTCAACCTGCATGGAGTTGATGTCGGTGTTCATGTACATGCGGGAATCACCGATCCCCAAGACCGACAACCACAGCCAAGGCGTGGTGAACGTGGCTTCAAGCTGCATGCCGCGATCGCCCTGCTGTGTCAGGAAGTTCAGCAACTTGGGGACGGCACCTACGGTAGCCGCGAGCGCCACCACAACCGCCGTCGTCGCGATTCCTGCGGCCACAACGAGCAAACGGTTCTTGACCACGGCGAACAAGGCCAACATGACAGCAGCGGGCCATACCTTCATCCACGTGCCAATGCTCAGCAGGACGGACGCCACGAATGGCCGGGCCACACCATAGACCAGTGCCACGAGGACGATGGGAGCCGTCAAACCATCAACGCGGGCGAAGCCAAGCCAGCCCATCAGGAGGACGAAGCTCAACCACCACCATCCGGCAGGGATGGCTTCACGGCGCCGGCCGCGGTCAGTGAGTTTGAGCATGGCCCAGCCGTTGAGGACGGTGGTCAGCAGTACCCAGAGGAAGAAGAAAGGCCCGGGGCCGGCCACTGCGGCCAACCCCATGGGAATCAGGGACAGGATGGGATAGACCCAGGGGCTCGGGCCACCTGAGAGGTTGGCGTCGTTGAAACCAGCCAACGCCCATTCCCTGTAGATAAAGGTGTCGCTGAACGCTTCACTCCTGAAGGACAGCAGCGCTGCGAACACCAAGAATCCCAGGTGCACAACGATGAAGCCCCACAACAGACCCTTCGGGGAATTGATGCGTGCCGCCAACCTCGCTGGGATTGTTCTACCGCGAATTTCCGCGAGCATGCTGAAAAAACTATCCATCAACGTGGAACTTCCTTGCTAGGTGGGTCCCTGCTCAGCAGTCCCCAGATTTCTTGGGACCGAAAAACCCCCGCATGCTACTTTACGCGAGTCATCCAAAAGCAGTGGCAGCTAGCCTGCGGGCTGGGCCTCCGATTGCGCCCGGATGCTCCACGCCGACCAATCCAGCGGATGGACGGAGGGCCGTCCCAGGAGGTATCCCTGCGCCGCCGTGACCTCCAACGCCGTGACTTCCTGGAGTTCCTCCGTGGTTTCGATGCCTTCGGCAATGACATCGGCGCCAATCTCCCGGGCAAGCTCAACGATGGCCCTGGCCCGGATCTTCTGCCCTTCGTTGCCTTCGATGCCCTCAATGAGATGGCGGTCCAGCTTGATGATGTCCGGCCGCAGTTGCTCAATCCGGTCCAAGGAGACCAGGGCTGCTCCGGATGCACTGATGGCCAACCGCAGCCCCAGTGCCCGCAAGGGTCCCAGTCCGTCGCGTCCGGTTTGGCCTTCCACGCCGGCCAGGCTGCCGGTCAGTTCAACAATGATCCTGTCCGGGGCGAGGGCCGCCGCAGCCAGCAAGTTCCGTACCCGCCGGTCGCTGGATGTTTCCGGGGTGAGGTTCAAGGCAACCGACATGTCCTCGGGAACATCGTGCGCAGCCGTCAGTGCACAGTGCAGCGCAGCGATCTCCAGCTCGGTCCCCAGGCCGGCTGCCGCAGCCTCGCTGAACCAAACATCGGCGCCGGCACCATCTTCACCGACGAAGCGTGTCAGCGCCTCCACGCCAACCACGTCGCCCGACGGCAGCGCATGGACTGGCTGGAAAGCAGTCAGCAGGAGCTTGTCCGCGAGGATCGCCTGGATGCTCTCCCGCACTTCATGGCTGACGGGGATGGAAACGGTTCGGGCTGCGTCCGAGGATTCCAGGTGCAGGCTGGCTGGCTCAAGCCCTACAGCGACTTTGGGTGTTGGCGCCGGATTCTTGCGTGTTTCAAGGAGGTGCTCCAACAAGGCGCCCTCAGGATCGTCGGGACGGGCCTCAACCAACTCGCGGAGCTTGTTCCTGACGTCCTCGCTGCCGGGGTCGGAATCGGCCAGGATGGACTCGATGATGTCCGTGACCTGCTCGCGCATGGTCATATCCTCAGCGATCGGCAGCGCTTCGCCGTCACCAGCGCGCGCGTGGTCCGCACCGTCGCGCGGTGAAAGGGAGCCCTCTTCTTGAGCCATCGACTATTCCTTTATGTGTATCCCCCGCTGGCTGCGCCAGACAACGACCACCCACGAACATGTGGGCCTTGTCACGAATCTTACAGAGTAAAAGTTGCGCGCCGGTCACCATGGAGCCTTCCCGGCTCCGAAACCGTGTCGCTGGGGGCTTCGCACTGACATGCTGGAGGGGTGACATCCCTTTCGACGGAAACACCCCGTACCGCGCTCAGTTGGAAACTGTTGCCAGCAGTGTTGCTGTCGCTGTCCGGCATTCCGCTCTTTGCCCTTGGCAACGAGACGCTGGGCTACGGCCTCTTGGCCCTCAGCGTGGTGACCGCCGCCTTCATTGACCACCGCCTGATGCGGCACCTCATCCTGATCGCGGCCGGCATGACCATCTTCAGCTTGGTTCCGCTGAATGCCGACCTGAGCACCGGGCATATGGCCCTCATGGGTGGGGCCTTGGCCCTGGCCGTCTTGGTTCCCTGGCTGGTATCGCGGTTTGCCTACAGGGAAGACATCATCAAGTTCCCGGTGAACACCGGCCGCAAATGGCCCCTCGCCGCAAAGCTCTACCTGATAGGCGTCGTGGCGCTGGGTTACTTCATCCTGCCGTTCTATCTCATCAGCACTGGGGTGTACCAAAACTGGCCAGACGCCTCCGATCCTGAGATCTTCTGGCGGCTCTTCCTGGGCGTCAACGCTGTGGGGATCTGGGATGAACTGTTCTTCATCTGCACCACGTTCACGCTGTTGCGGCAACACTTCCCGGATTGGCTGGCCAATCTCCTGCAGGCGGTGGTTTTTTCGTCATTCCTGTGGGAGATCGGATACCAATCGTGGGGTCCCCTGCTGACCTACCCCTTCGCACTGCTGCAGGGCTACACCTTCAAACTGACCAAGTCGTTCACGTATGTGGTGTCCGTGCACCTGCTTTTCGACTTCGTGCTGTTCCTTGCCCTGGTGCATGCGCACAACCGTGACTGGCTGCCGATCTTCCTGTACTAGCTCTTCCCGTACCAGCCGGCTGGGCCTTACGAGCCCGCCCAGGCTTCCTCGGAAACTTCAATTTCCTGTGCCATGTCGTCGAGGAACCGCATCACAGTTTCACGTTCCGCGGGCGTCAACCGCGCTGCCGCCAGGAAGCGCTTGGCCTGTTGACGCCCGACGGTACGGACGGCAGCCTCATGCGTTTCGGTGGTGATGGCTATCGCGAGCGCCCGACGGTCGGAGGGGTGGGCGTGTCGCGTGATGTGTCCCGCGCGTTCCAGCCGGTCGAGCAGCTTGGTGGTTGACGCCGTCGAAATGTGAAGGTGGGCGGCTATGGCGCCTGGGGTGGCGATGACGTCATGGTTGGCGCAGACGATCAGGTAATGCAGCGCTCGCATGTCCGATTGGTTGAGCTTCATGTATCGGAGGGAGGCGTCGGAGAGGCGTTGTTCGGCTTCGCGCAGCCTCCCCAGCGCTGCCATCACGTCGCTGATCTGCTGGATGTCGGCGTCCGAGAGCCCTGACCGGTCCACCAGTTCCTGATGCGGATCATTGGAGTCCAGGTGATAGATGCCCGAGGAGACCGAGGCGTCGATTTCTTCAGAACTGGACATGCTGAGTATGTTACACCTAACTTCCTACATGGTAGCCTTTCTTCTAGCTTATCTAGCAAAGTTTGAGGGAAGGCGAAAAGTGAACGCGACAGAGATGGTCGTCCTTCTTGACGACGCCGGGAACCCTATCGGTGAAGCTTCCAAAGCGGGGGTGCACACCCTGGATACCCCACTGCATCTGGCTTTCTCCTGCTATTTGCTCAACGACTCCGGAGAAGTCCTCCTGACCCGCCGGTCACCGGAGAAGAAGACGTGGCCAAGCGTGTGGACCAACAGTTTCTGCGGTCATCCCGGGCCGGGCGAAGAGTTCGAAGACGCCATCATGCGACGGGCGCAGTTCGAACTTGGCGTGGATGCCAACAGTATCGAACTGGTCCTCCCCCACTTCCGGTACCGGGCCATTGATCCCACCGGAATTGTTGAGAATGAGATTTGCCCTGTCTATGTTGCCCGGATCAGCGGAGCACTGCAGCCCAATCCCTCCGAGGTTGCGGACTGGGCCTGGATTTCACCGGCGGTGCTCGCAGATGCCTTGGAGCACTCTCCCGCCGCCTTCAGCCCATGGCTCGGACTGCAGTTCCCGCAGCTCCTTGAGGCGCAGGCACTCCCGCTCGTCGCGGGAGCCGGGGCATGACCGTCACCTCAGGCTCACTGCGAAGCCGGACAGACCTCTGCACCGCCATCGAAACCGAGCTCACCGGACTGATGGGAAAGAGGGCCAGCATCGCCACGACCTACGGACCCGATTTCACCCGCCTTTGGGCCATTGCCGGCGAGAACGTCCTGGGGGGCAAATTCGTGCGGCCCCTGCTCCTCATGGAAACGTACGACGCCCTGTACCAAGGAAGTTCCGGACAACGCGAGACCGCCATCAGCATCGCCGCCTCCATTGAGCTCCTGCACTATGCCTTCCTGCTCCACGATGACGTGATCGACGGCGACCTCGTCCGCCGCGGGCATCCCAACCTGATCGGTTCCCTGCTTGCCGAGGCCGGCGAAGTCCCCCGCCCCGACGGAGCCCTCCACTGGGCGCAGACCGGTGGCATCCTCATGGGCGACATGCTGCTCGCCGCGACGCACCAATCGTTCGCCCGAGTGGACCTGCCCCACGAACTTCGCCTGCGGCTCCTCGACCTGCTGGAACACACCATCAACGAAACCGTTGCGGGCGAACAGCTGGACGTCGGCCTCGGCGATGGAATCGTGGCTCCTGAACTTGAGACCATCCTGATGATGTGCGGCTACAAGACCGCTACCTACACCTTTGAGCTCCCGTTGCGCGCAGCCGCTGCCCTCGCTGGCGCGGATTTCGCCGTCGAGAACGCGCTCGCCACCGCCGGCCGGCATCTGGGGCTCGCCTTTCAGCTGCAGGACGACCTTCTGTCCACCTTCGGGGACCCGCAACGCCACGGCAAGGATCCCTATTCGGACCTGCGCGAGGGCAAGCAGACCGCCATCATTGCCCACGCCCGGTCCACCGCCTCATGGCCGGACATCGAGCCCTTCTTCGGCAGGCCGGAACTCAACGGTGCGGAGGCCGACCACGTGCGCCGGCAACTCACTGATTGCGGGGCTGAGAAGTTTGTCCAGTCCCTGATAGCAGAGCAGCTGCAGGCTTTCAATGACGTACTGGCCAGCGCGGAATCGCAGGTCCCACCCAACGCCCGCAACGTCCTGGTGGACCTCGCCGGGCAGCTGGAAGGACGGCAGTCATGAGCGTAGCCGCTGACACTTCCTTCATCCATTTCACCCGTACCGCCGAGCGCGCTGCGAACCAGGTCATCGCTGCGTACTCCACCTCATTCGGCCTCGCCTGCAAGCTGCTCGGGGCCAGGCACCGCCAGCACGTCCGGAATATCTACGCTTTGGTGCGCGTGGCCGATGAACTCGTTGACGGCGTGACGGCCGAAGCGGGCCTGAGCTATCAGGAACAAAGCGAAGCCCTGGACCACTTCATTGATGAGACGCACCGGGCAGTGAAGCTGGGCTACAGCAGCGACCTCATCATCCACGCCTTCGCCCAAACAGCCCGGGTTGCCGGAATCGAGCAAGACCTCATCGATCCCTTCTTCGCTTCCATGCGTACGGATCTCGGTGAGCGGAGCGCAGCGCCGGCGGCGCCCCTGCGCTTCGATTCCGAGGCGCACCAGGGCTATGTGCACGGGTCCGCCGAAGTGGTGGGGTTGATGTGCCTGCGGGTTTTCATGCGGGATGAAAACATCGACGACGGCGACTCCGCGGCTTTGGAGTACGGCGCCAGCAGGCTGGGCGCTGCTTTCCAGAACATCAACTTCCTCCGGGACCTGGCCGACGATACGATCCGGCTCGGACGCAGCTACCTCGGCACCACGGACCACCTTGAGGACCGGGAACGCATGGAGTGGGTCAGGACCATCCGGGCCCAGTTGGCCGATGCCAACGCCGTCATCCCGTTGCTGCCTCGTGACGCGCGCGCTGCGGTTCGGAGTGCACTGGCCCTTTTCGCCGCACTGACCGACAGGATCGAACAGACCACGGTGGACGAGCTGTACCGCTCCCGCGTCCGCGTTCCGGACAGGGTCAAAGCAGGCTTGGCCGCCCGCGCCGTTGCCTCAACCTGGATGGAGCTGCACCGATGACCCGGACAGTAGTGATCGGCGGCGGCATCGCTGGGCTAGCCACCGCCGCCCTCCTCGCCCACGAAGGACACGAAGTCCAACTCCTTGAGCAGCGTGACCGCGTTGGCGGGCGCGCCGGCAGCCTCGAGCGTGACGGATTCCGCTTCGATACCGGCCCCTCTTGGTACCTCATGCCCGGCGTCTTCGACCATTTCTTCGAGCTCCTCGGCACCAGCACCGCGGAACAGTTGGATCTGCGAACCCTAAGTCCCGCTTACCGCATCTTCAGCGAGCCAAACCACGACGGCGTGCGGCCGGATCCGCTGACCGTTCCGTTGGGCAGCGAACAGGTTTTGGACACCTTCGAACGGGTGGAGCCCGGCAGCGCAAAGGAGCTCTCCGCCTACCTTGCTTCTGCCCGGCACACCACCGACATGGCTGAACGCTTTTTCCTCTATAACCCCTTCACCAAATTGAAGGGGCTGCTGCATCCGGAGGTGGTACGAAGCTTGCCCAAGCTTCTGCAACTCCTTGCCACCCCACTGGACAGGTACGTTTCCCAGCGGTTCCAGCACCCGGTCCTCCGGCAGGTACTGGGGTACCCGGCGGTCTTCCTTGGTACCAACCCTTCAGATGCGCCGGCGATGTACCACCTGATGAGTGCGCTGGATTTGGGCGATGGCGTGCAGTATCCGATGGGTGGGTTCTGGGCTCTCGTCGAGCGGCTCGAGGCATTGGCCCTTGACGCCGGCGTGCGGATCCAGACGGGTGCGGAGGCCCTTAGGATCACCACCCGCGAAGCAACGCACATCAAAAAACTTGGACGCTTTGACGGCCTGAACCTTCCCGCCGGCATCTCCGGCAAGGACAGCCGGGAGGTCACGGGCGTGAAGTGGCGCGACGCCACCGGTGCCGAGCACTACAGCGTGGCCGACCTCGTGGTCTCCGGCGCCGACCTCCACCACACCGAAACCCAGCTGCTGGGTGTCAGGGACCGGAGCTACAACAACAAGTATTGGCAGAGCCGCACCAGCGGCCCGGGCGCAGTCCTGGTGATGCTGGGGGTCAAGGGCGAACTCCCCGAGCTACCCCACCATTCTTTGTTCTTCACCCGGGATTGGGAGGCAAACTTCGCCTCGATCTTCGGTGAAGAGCCGAGCATTCCGGATCCGGCATCCATCTACGTCTGTAAGCCGAGTGCAACGGATGCCGACGTCGCTCCGCAGGGACATGAGAACCTCTTCGTCCTGGTCCCGATCCCTGCCGACCCTGCCCTGGGAGCGGGCGGTCCTGAAGGCAGCGGCGATCTCCTCATCGAGCAGGCCGCCGACGCCGCCATCGACCAAATCGCCCAGTGGGCCAACATCCCCGACCTTCGGGAGCGCATCGTGGTCCGGCACACCATCGGCCCGGCCGACTTCGCCCGCGACTACAACTCCTGGCGTGGAGGCATGTTGGGCCCCGCCCACACGCTGCGGCAAAGTGCCATGTTCCGGGCCCAGAATGCCTCCAAGCGTGTTCGCGGCCTCTACTACGCCGGTGCCACCACGGCGCCCGGCGTCGGTGTCCCCATGTGCCTCATCAGTGCTGAATTGGTTCTGAAGCGGATCCGCGGCGACCACAGCCCCGGCCCTGTCGCCGCAAGGCCAGTAGCCAGCAGGATTGGCTGATGGGTGTTCTGTACCTGCTCTCACTGCTGCTCGGTATCACGTGCATGCTGCTTCTGGACCACCGCTTCCGTTTGTTCTTCTGGCGCGACGCCAAAGCAGCGGCGATCGTGACCGCCGTCGGGGTTTTGTTCCTCCTCGCCTGGGACCTGGCCGGTATCAGGCTGGGAATTTTCCTGCGCGGTGAAGGCACCATCGCCACCGGGCTGCTGTTAGCTCCCGAGTTGCCCATCGAGGAGCCGGTGTTCCTGATTTTCCTGGTGCTGTGCACGATGGTCCTGTACACGGGCGCCCGACGGCTCCTTGAACGGCTCCCCGCGCGGCAGGCCGAGCGGGAGCGGGAGAACGTATGACGTACTTATGGCTCGCGCTCGCTTTCATTGCGGCGGCAGTCGTTGCCGGCCTGGCCTTCGCCCGCCTCGGTGCGCGGCACGGCGAGACGGCCAAACACTGGAAAGCCGTTGGTATCGCGTTCGCCGCCTTGGCTGTGCTCACTGCGGTGTTCGACTCGGTGATGATCGGCATGGAGCTTTTCCACTACGACCCCTCGCACATCCTCGGGCTCAAGGTAGGACTCGCACCCCTTGAGGACTTTGCGTACCCGCTCGCCGGTGTGGTGGCGCTTCCCGGTTTGTGGATGTGGCTGACTCGCCGACGGGGTGCTGGAGCAAAGTCCAACCTCAAAGGCCTCGTTCCACAGGCAGTGCTCGCGTCCCGACCAGTCAGTTGGATCAATACCGCCTACCCGTTTGCCGCGGCGATGCTCCTGACCACCCGCGAGATCGACTGGGTCCTGATCGTGGGCACGTTCTATTTCCTGATTCCCTACAACCTGGCCATGTACGGCATCAACGACGTCTTCGATTATGAGTCGGACCTCAAGAACCCGCGCAAGGGTGGCATCGAAGGCGCGCTCCTCCAGCCGCACCTGCACCGGCCAATGCTGTGGCTCGCGGTCATCACCAACGTGCCGTTCCTGCTGGTGCTCGCCTTCGCGGGCGGACCCACCACATGGCTTGCCGTGGGTGTGAGCGCATTCGCTGTGGCGGCCTATTCCGTTGCGGGGCTCCGCTTCAAGGAACGCCCGGTCTTGGACTCGCTGACGTCCAGTACGCACTTCGTGAGCCCCGCCGTCGTCGGTTTGGCGTTGGCAGGTGCCGACGTGACGCCAGGGCTTCTCATCCTGCTGGCCGCGTTCTTCCTGTGGGGAATGGCCGCCCACGCCTTCGGCGCCGTCCAGGACATCGAACCCGACCGGCAGGCCGGCATCGGCTCCATAGCAACAGTCATCGGAGCCCGCCGCACGGTGCGGCTCGCCGTCGTGCTCTGGCTTGTTGCCGGGCTCGCCATGTTGGCGACGCCATGGCCCGGGCCGTTGGCGGCCATCATTGCCGTCCCCTACATCGCCAACTGCGCACCCTATTGGAACGTAACGGATACGACGGCGGCACGCACCAATGTGGCCTGGCGCCGGTTTATCTGGCTCAACTACGGTTCAGGATTCCTGGTGACGCTCATCTTCATCCTGCAGTGGAGCCTCACGTCATGATTGGGACGGTTCCTCTGGCTCTTCATCGATGGTGTCCAGTGCTTCACGCATGTGCTGCAGGAAATTCACCACGATCTGCGACTCGTCCGGGCTCAGCGCACAGGCCGCGTCCAGCATCCGGCGGTGCATTCCACCCAGGGTGTGCCGCACTTCCTGGTCGGATCCCGGCGTCGCCTTCAGGATCAACGCGCGACGATCGGTGGGATGGGGTTCGCGGCGAATATGGCCGGACTCCACCAGGCGGTCGATCAGCGTGGTCATGGACGCCGACGTTATCCCGAGTTTGTCGCCCAGATCCTTCGGCTTCATCACTTTCCCGGCGGCCTCGGCTTCGAACAGGTAGCGCAGTGCCAGCAGGTCCTTCTCACCCATTCCCATGGAAGAGCGGGTGCGGCGACGCATCGCCTGCTCGGAGGCGCGGTAATCCCGGAGGGCGTTCAGCACGTCAATGGCAATGGCCTTCTGACCTGGGTCCTTGCCGTACCAGTAGCCCTTTGCGTGGCCTTCCGAGTCCATCCAATGTTCCTTCGATAAGCGTAAAGCTTGATTCACTAGCATTTTGATACTAGGTCACCTACCTCGCGAATGCATGACACCGCACATCCCACAAGGAAAGAGGCTCTGCACATGGGAACAGGAAGCTCGGATTTCGCCCGACAGATCACCGTCACGTTGAGCCTGGTGGTGTGCATCGTTGGTTCGATGATCGGCGTCGGAGTGTTTGGCGGAACCCCCATCGCCCAGGCCGCCGGCGGCGCCTTGGCTGCGGATTCCACCCTCCTGGCGCCCGCCACGCCGGCCTTCTCCATTTGGTCCGTGGTGTACGCCGGGCTTGTGGCTTACACGGTGTGGCAGTGGGTGCCGTCCCAGCGGGCCAATTCGCGCCAACGCTCGCTCGGGTGGATCGTGGCTGTGTCCATGATCCTGAATGCGGCCTGGATTCTGTCCGTCCAAGCTGGTTGGCTCTTCGTCAGTGTTCTGGTGATCCTGGCGCTGCTGGTGACCCTGGTGTTGGCGTTCCTCCGCTACAGCCAGACCCGAGCTGCTTCCTGGGTTGAGGCTGTGGTGGTGGATGGAACCTTGGGGTTGTACCTCGGCTGGACCAGTGTGGCCGTGTGCGCCAACATCGCGGCTGCTTTGAAGGCTTCTGGTTTCTCCGGGTTCGGCTTCCAACCTGAAATCTGGTCGGTTGCCGTGCTGGTGGTGGTCGCGATAGTGGGGACCGCCTTGGCTATCAAGGGCAAGGGGAGGCTGGCATTGGCCGCAGCCATCGCATGGGGACTGGTGTGGATCACGGTGGGCCGCAGCGCTGCCGCCCCTGAATCATTCCCGACGGCGATAGCAGCCGCCGTCGCTGCTGCTTTGGTCCTCGGCGCTGCGATCACCGTGCGGGCTCGGACAGTGCTGGCTGGGGTTGGGGCTGGGGCCGGGGCTGGGGCTGCAGCTCGGCGGTGACGCGGCGTCGGCGGTGACACGGCGGTGTTTGTTCCCCCGCGGTGTTTGTTTTCCGCAGTATCCGTTTTCCGCGCGGCGCAGGGGCGGGGACCTAGCTCCCGGTTGAGTCCCCGCCTTTGTTTGCCACACGCACCGTAGGGCGGCGGGCGGGGCGGAAACGGTCCGACTCGTCGACGGCTACGAGGCCCCGACGGACGCACCTGACTAGCTGCTTTTTCCTGACGTCTCGGGTTGTCCACATAGGTCGGTTGGGGTCTGATGGTGGCTGTTGCTGGCTGGAAGAGTTGGGGCATGGATCGGACTCGGGACGGGCAAGCGGGCGTAGACGCAACGGGCGCGGCGCTTGCTCATGTTGCGGGTTGTTGGTCCAGTGCTTCGCTGCCGCGGGTGTCTGATCTCATCACTCTCCTGCGCTCCGTCCCCCTGGGTGCGGGCAGTGGTGAGTTGGTGGATCAGGTCCGGGGGTTGGAGGAGTTGAAGTCTGCCATCACTGGGTTGCAGGCCCGGGCTGCGGTGCCTTTTGACCTTGCCCGGCGCGGGGAGCAAGAAGCCACCGGTGTCCCGGCGGCCGAGCGGGGCCAGGGGGTGGGTGCGCAGCTGGCGTTGGCGCGGCGGGAGTCCCCGAACAAGGGTTCCCGTCTGTTGGGGTTGGCGAAGGCGTTGGTGTCGGAGATGCCCCGCACCATGGCGGCCCTGGAATCAGGACAGCTCAACGAGTGGCGGGCCACCCTGCTGGTGAAAGAAACGGCCTGTTTGTCCGTCGAGGACCGGTCCGCGGTGGATGAGGAACTCGCCGCCGATACCGGGACCTTCGACGGCGCCGGGGACAAAGCCATCACCGCCGCGGCGAAGGCCGCGGCGTACCGGCGGGATCCGCGCTCGGTGGCCCAGCGCGCCGCCCACGCCGCGACCGAGCGGACCGTGAGCCTGCGCCCGGCCCCGGACACCATGACCTACCTGACCGCGCTGCTCCCCGCCGCCCAGGGAGTGGCAGCCTACGCCGCCCTGACCCGGGCCGCTGATACTGCCCGGACCGGTGGTGATTCGCGGTCTGGTGGTGATTCGCGGGCTGGTGGTGATTCGAGGTCCCGGGGCCAGGTCATGGCCGACACCCTCGTTGAACGGATCACCGGTAAGAGTGGCGGGATCAGCGGCGTTGAGCTTCAACTGGTCATGACCGACCGGACCCTGTTCCAAAGCGATTCCGAGCCCGCCCGGCTCCAGGGGTACGGGATCGTCCCTTCGGAATGGGCCAAAACACTCGTCGGCACAGGCGGGGAGTTTGCCGTCTGGGTCCGGCGGCTCTACACCGCCCCCGCCACCGGCGAACTCCTGACCACGGATTCGAAGGCCAGGTTCTTCCCGCCACGGCTGCGGCGCTTCATCGAAACCCGGGACGCCACCTGCCGCACCCCCTACTGCGACGCGCCCATCCGCCACATCGACCACATCAACCCCTGGCACGCAGGCGGGGCCACCACCCTGAGCAACGGCGCCGGGCTCTGCGAAGCCTGCAACCACACCAAAGAAACCCCCGGCTGGAGAAGCAAAACCACACCAACAGACACACCAGGCACCCACACCCTCGAAATCACCACACCCACAGGCCACAGCTACCGGTCAAAAGCACCACCCCTGCCGGGGCAAGGTCACGCTCGAGGAAATGTCCGAGATCTAGGCCAAGACGCCCAAGCGACCTCACCCAAAGCGCCGCCGGAGCCACTGCCGACGGTGGCAGCTACAGCACCCAAGCCAGGCGCGTCCACAACTGAACACCAGGACCTCGCCCGTGTTTAGGCACCAAATAAGTCCGGCAGCCTTCGAAGGTGCGTCGATCGCTACGGCGTGCAGGCATCTTTCAGTGCCTGAACTGACTCAGCCGGCACTTCGTCCCCTGCTTCCGCGATCTGGTTCAACGGCGTCGTAATTTCTGCGGGGACACCGGCAGCGCTGGCGGCCGAGACCAGTCCGGCGAGCAGCTGCTTGTCCTGAACGCTGACCAAGCCGTCCTGGACCACAGCGCAAACCTGCTTGGTCACTTCGTCGGCGGCGGCAGTGGCCACCTTTGAGGCTGCCTCACTGGCTGCGTTCGTGGCTGCTTCCTCCACGGCTCCGCAGCCTACGAGCATCAGCAAAAGGGGGACGACGGACAGGGCAGCAAGGCGACGGGTCATGACCCCAGCCTAGCAATCCAGTGTCCAGCCCAAATTGCTCTGGTCCGTCATTGTCGAGATTGATACGCTCGCCGAATGCGGCTCCGTCCGATCGATCTCGTGGATGTGTTCGTCTACCTTGTGGTGCTGGGCGTATTCATTCAGCTGTTCCCCGCCGTTATTTCCGAATCCTTCCTGCTGGCGCTCCTCACGGCCATCCTGCTCAAGGTCGTCCTGGAGATAGTGCTGCTGGCAAAGAAGAGAATCGTTGCTCGCATTCGAGGTGGAAAGACGGCGGCCGTACGCATCATCAGCATCGTGGCGCTGCTGTTCGTGATGCCCGGAAGCAAGTTCCTGGTTCTTGAGTTGGTCCATTTCGCGTTCGGCGACGCCGTGCAACTCGGCGGGTTCCTCCCGGTAACGGCCCTGATCATTGTCTTGATGCTGGCGCGCGGTGGCATGCGGCGTTTGTTCGCTCAGACGGACCAATGAGTTCGGCTGCGCGAAGTGAGTTGCCCTAGCCCCCAATAAGCTCCTTCACCGGACCTTCGTGCAACGCCAGGTAGACGTCGTCCCGGAGCTGGTTGGCCTCGGGACCGGTCAGTGTGCCGTCCAGGGGCCGCAGGACCAATCTGATCAGGGCGTTGGCCTGCCCCGCATGGAGCTGAAGCCGCTGCCGAGCTGCCAAGGGAAGCTCGTCGTAGGGACTCAAGGCCACCAGCTCGACGCTTTCCAAGTCCTCGTCTCGGCCTGCCAAAGCTGTTCGGACCCTGTCTCCGAGCAACTCACCGTCCATGTCCGCGGCTACGACGATGGAGATGTCCCTGCTGATGGAGGGCTTTTGGGAGACAGGTTTCCAAGGTGACAGATCCAGCATCTGTTGTTCGATCCTTGGGTCCGCAGACCTGAGCAGCCGTATGTCCGGGAGTCCCTTGCGAAGCATCAGGGCACGGTCCAGACCCATGCCGAGAGCCAATCCCGACCATTGCATGGGATCCAACCCGGCGTCCAGGAAAAGTTGTGGCGCCATCAGCCCGCACTCCGCGAGTTCCAGCCACTCCCCATCCATCCGAACATCCAGCTGCAGGCCGTTTTGGGTATAGGGGTGGACCGCCGGAACTGCCCGCCAGTCTGCGTCCGGCAGCACCGCATTCACCAGCGAGCCGACCATCTCTTGAAGATGGCTGGAGTTCAGAGCGTCCATGGAAGACACGCGCCACAAGTCCACTTGGTGGGGTGTCCCCACATGGGTGCGGTCAATGGAGTCGCGCCGGTAGACCAGACCGGGAACAGCCCAGAGCTCGTCGATGGACCCGTTGGGATCCAGCGAGCGCAACAGCGACGGGATGGACGCAGAGGTGTGGCTCCGCAACATGACGCCAGGACTGACATAGCGGGAGTATCTTTGGTCGCGCGTGACGTCTGCTGGGCTGAATCCCAGCCGATCGTAATTGTCGGCCACGCTGACCAAGGGACTGTGGCGAATGATCCGTGCCGGCACGTCCCAATGCTCGCGCAGGCCCCGCACCATGTCGCGGAGTAGGTGCTGCATCGTGTGCGGGCCATCGTGCGGATTGGAGAGGTCCCTGATGGTCAGGGCGGCATGAAGTTCGGCGGGGCTGAGGTAGTTGGGCATTGCGAGTCCTTGGCTTGCGGGAAGTGGGTGGAGGGTTCCTCCCCCGACTTACTCCGGTGCCAGGACCTAGGCGCGCGCCAACCAGCCCTCGCGACCGGAGACCGGTCGGGGGCAAGTAAATCGACGCATTGCGAGCATGGGCCGACTATACCCTTGTCCGCCCCATCGGGACTACCTGTTGATCGGCTTGTTCAAAGCGAGGCTGATGGTTTGGCCCGCCACCAACTCCCCGACGGAAACATCGGTGAATTCGTACCAGATCCCGCCGGTCCCCGTGAGCGGCCTGTTCGCTGATCGGATGTCAACCACACTGAAGCGGAAGGAGACTTGGCGCTCGGTGTCTCCAGCCGCCGTCGTGTATGTCAGCGGGATGCCGTCCGCGTCTGCGGTGAAGTTCCCACGGGCGCCGTCGATTGGCAACTCGCCGGGGATCAACCGTACTTTGGTGCCGGCGGGGATGGGTTTGCCTGCCGACAGAGACGGGTTGTACATCAGCAACTGCTCGGTGGTGGACCTGAATTTGTAGCCGAGGCTATCGAAGGAATCACCGTCCACTGTGGTGTAGAAGATGGCCTGTCCGAAGGAGTTATTGATGGTCGCTCCGGCACCGGACCGGCTGTCCACCGGGTTCTTCTGCAACTGGATGAGGTGCCCTTCACGGATGAAGTAGGTGTTGCCTTGCTCGTACACATATGGGACCTTGTTCGCTTCAGCCAACTGCTCGCCAGTGAGCCCGAACCGGTAGCTGATCCCATCCAGGGTGTCGCCGGCTTCGATCTTGTAGTTCACCGGAAGGCCATTCGCGTCTTCGGTGAACGCGCCCTTGGCACCGGTGATCGGACCGGGCGCGGGAATCAGCCGTAGCCTAGTACCCGTTGGGACGGGGTCCGTGGCCTTGAGCCCGTTGAACTCGGCGAGTTTCGCCGCGGACAGCTCGAAGGCCTCAGCCACGTTCGCAAGACTGTCGCCGTCGACGGTGGTGTAGAAATCCGCATTTCCGAACGAATCAGCGACGATGGCACCTTTGGGGGACGCATTTTCGACGGCGGCAGTTGACGCGTGTGCGGTGGGCGCCGGAGGTAGCGGGTCGGGTGAGGGTTCCGTGGCTGTACAGGCAACTAGCCCGGTAGACAGCACTGCCGCGAGCAGGCCAGATCGAACCGCAAACTTCATGACTTCCCCCAAAAAGCGCCCGCGTTGCAGCGGGGTGAGCATATCTCAAAGAACAACCATAAAGACCCTAACGTTCACTCAGCCGGTAGACCGACACGTGGCTACGGGACTCTGCGGTGAATTCGCTGCGGTCCCAATCCGCCCAACGAGATTCCAGTTCGAACCCGGCAAGCCTGGCCATGAGGTCCAGCTCGCTCGGCCAGATGTAGCGGTGGGGCGTCCGCCCGATCCGCGCAGCCCGCCCGTCCGAAAGGTCCGCGCCGAACTGCACGTGGTGGGAGATGACGTGTTGGCGCAGGACGTCGTACGTGTCCACCAGCAGATACCCGGGCCGGCTCACCTCGACAGTTCCCCCATGCCCGGGCGGGAGTGAACGCAGTTGCGGCACCCAAAGCTCCACGACGAACCGCCCATCAGGGGCCAGGTGTCGGGCGGCGTTCTGGAAGCACCGGACCTGCTCGTCCTGTGTCAGGAGGTTGGAGATGGTGTTGAACACGAGGAATGCCAGCGAGAAGTTTTCACCGGCGAGCGCCTCGGACATGTCGCCCTGCACGACTGGGATCCGCGACTCCCCCACTTTCTCGCGGAGGCGGGAAATCATGGCGTGGGACAGTTCGATACCGCTTACCCGAACCCCTGCCGCAGAAAGGGGGATGGCGACACGACCGGTACCTATGGCGAATTCAAGGGCCGGACCATCGCCCGCGAGCTGGGACAGGACCTCAACGGTGGGGTCCAAGACCTCCGGGGAGAACATCCCCTCACCTGGAGTGTCATAGTTCCTGGCGGCGTCATCGTCCCACAGATGTTGCTGGTTGATCATCGTTCCACTATTGCAGGCAGGCAGCGGCGGCTCGGCGAGGCGCCCCCACCTATGCTTGACGGATGGGAGAAAAGCCAGTGGACCATGCGGCGTTGGCCGTCTGCATGATCGACATCTCGTCTGACATTCGGCGTAAGTCGCTCAACGAAACGGGCCTCCGACCCATCTCCAATGGCGTGCTGGAGATCCTCCGGGTGGTGGAGAGCCATCCCGGTGTCACGGTTGCCGAGGTGGCCTCCCGTTTGGGCCGACAACTGAGCAACGTCAGCGTCCAACTGCGTGAACTGGTGGCGGCAGGTCTGGTGACGCGGGTCAAGGATGCAGCGGACAAACGTTACGTCTCCCTCCACCCCACCGACGAATCCAAGCGGATCAAGGCACTCCTGGAAGGCGCGTGGGCTGAGGCACTGACCAAGGCCAGCAACCGCCTGCTCCCCGAAGAACGTGAACAGATTGCGGCGAGCCTCCCTGCGCTGCAGCGTTTGGCGTCGTTCCTCGCGGAACCAGAGCGGACAGCCAACAACTAAGCCCACCCGAGAACCGGGTTTCCGGAGTACGACGCACGTCACTCCCCGAATGGCTTACACGCATCCTGAAAGTACTTATACTTTTATAAGTATTACTACTTCCAAGAATGGGTGACGCGTGGCATCACAACTGCTCGAGACGACGGGCTCCACAGCCCAAGGGCGCAAACAAGGAAAGAAGGTGGGCCGCGGCTGGCGCGCCCTCCCCTTCCTGGCCCTGGCGCAATTCATGGTGGTCCTGGACGGCACCATCGTGAACCTGGCACTCCCCCGCCTCCAGCTGGAGATGGGCATCAGCGACTCCACCCGGGCCTGGGTAGTCACCTCCTATGCCCTCGTATTCGGCGCCTTCCTGCTGCTGGGAGGCAGGATCGCGGACTTCTGGGGGCGGAAGCGCACCTTCATCACAGCCGCGGCAGGCTTCGCCATCGCCTCACTCATCGGCGGCCTCGCCCAGCAGCCATGGGAACTCATTGGCGCCCGCGCGCTTCAGGGCATCTTCGCGGCATTGCTTGCCCCGGCCGCCCTTGCGCTCCTGACAGTCGCCTTCCCTGGCGGCAAGGACCGTGGGACGGCGTTCGCCATCTTCGGTTCCATCAGCGGCGTGGGCGCGGCAGTCGGCGTGTTGCTCGGAGGCTTCCTCACCCAGTACGTTTCATGGCGCTGGTGCTTCTTCGTTAACGTCCCCATCGCGATCATCGCGCTCATAGGCGTGTGGGCGCTGGTGAGCGAAAGCAAAGCCGGCGGCTCCACCAAATACGACTGGCCCGGCGTCGTCCTCGCCGCCCTGGGCCTGGGCTCCCTGGTGTACGGCTTCGCCAACGCCGAACACGGCTGGGGTGCGATTGAATCCTGGGGGTTCATCGCGGCAGGCGTGCTGATGCTGGTACTTTTCGTCGCCGTCGAACGTAAGGTCAAGAACCCGCTGCTGCCGTTGCGCGTCGCCACCGAACGCAACCGCGCCGCAGCCTTCCTGGCGTCATTCCTTGCCGGAGCGGTGCTGATCGGCGGCATCCTGTTCATCAACTTCTACCTCCAAATCATCCTCGGCTTCGCGCCCTTTGCCGCCGGAATCGCGTCCCTCCCAATGACCGTGGTGCTGATCATCACCGCTGGAGTCGTTGCGAAAAACCTGCCCACCTTGGGCGCGAAGGTCCCCAGTGCGCTCGGCCCCATCCTCATGGCCGCAGCCATGCTCTGGCTCACCCAGGTCACCCCGGACGGCACCTACGCGGTGAACATGCTGCCAGCACTGGTGCTGATGGGAATCGGACTCGGGATGGTCTTCGTCCCCATGCAGAACCTGGCGTTGTTCGGCGTGGATAAGGACGACGCCGGCGTGGCAAGCGCCCTGGTCAATGCGTCGCAGCAGATCGGCGGCTCGCTGGGGATCGCACTGTTCAGCGCCGTTGCGGCAGCAGCCACAGCCACAGCCGCGGCCAGCGGTGGGGCGCTGGCTGCATTGACGTCAGGCTATTCACTGGTGTTCCTCTGGGCCGCCGGCGTGGCGGTAGTGATCGCACCCATCGCGCTCCTCCTCATCAGGATCGACCGCAAGACGTTCAGCGGATCTGACCACACGCCCCACGTCCACTTGGGTTAGTAAAAGCCGGAGGCGCCGGCACCCTTGCGGGGTGGCGGCGCCTCTGGCTGTGGCACGGAGCGATGAACGACGACGGCGGACGCCTCACGTAAACATTGGCGTGATATAACTCACATTCTGTAAGCTGAATTGAAAGTCACGCAGCCGGCTTTCCTCGCTCCACATTTGGCAGGTCCCCCATGGCACCCAATTCCCTCAAGGCCGAAATCCTCCTGGCCCATGGTGTCGGGCCCTCCGCGGCCAGCGTTGCTCGACGAAGAGCGGCCGAAAGCCATGGCCACCATCGGGCCGCCAACAAACCTGATGCCCTCCTGGGAGCCATAGCAGTACGGCAACTCTTCCATCGCTGGCCGTTGGTACCCTCCCGCGAACTGGAACGCATCCGTCACGTCCTCCTCCATTGCGACCAGCTGGGCTCGCCGGACACCCATCACTTATCGGAACCGGCCCAAGCATTACTGGAGCTCATCAACTGCGAGTTGGAGCGGCGTCGTACCTCATCCAAGAACCGGGAAGAAACGGCGAGCAGCAACTAGCCACCAAGTAGTCCTGCAAAACCAGAGCTACCGGATGATGGGGAGTCCCGCCGTCGGGAAGACGCTGGGGAAGATCGACGGCGGCGGCACGGGGACGGTGTCCAGCGGCACCGTGACGCCGCCCGCGGCGACGGTGACGAGGTGGTCACGCACGTGTATGGCCAGTGGTTCGTCGCTGTAATCCTGGCCGGACACGAGGCCCAGCGCCATGGAGCCCTGCGAGAGTTCCACGGACAGCAAGCGCCCGTGGACCTTGAGCCGGAAGGACAATCCGTCCCATTCCGAGGGCAGGCGTGGATCGAAGCGCAGCACCTCACCCTGGTCCCGCATGCCTGCGAAACCGCAGACCAAGGAGCTCCAAATGCCACCGGTGGAGGCGATGTGGACGCCGTCGATGGTGTTGCCGTGCGAGTTGTCCAGGTCGATGAACAGGGCATCGGTGAAGTGCTGGAGCGCGACGTCGCCGTAGCCAACCTCGGCGGCCATGATGCCCTGCACGCACGCGGACAGGGTGGAGTCGCCGGTGGTGATGGGATCGTAGAAGTCGAACGCCCGTTGCTTTTCCTCGGCTGTGAAGTCCTGCCACTGAAGGAACATGGCCAGCACGGTATCGGCCTGCTTGAGGACCTGGTGCCGGTAGATCACCAACGGGTGGAAGTTCAGCAGCAGCGGGTACTTGGACCTGGGGGTGTTCCAATCCCACGGCTCCAGGGTCATGAAGTCGTTGTCCTGGCTGAAGACTTCCAGGTGCGGATCATAGGGGAGCGACATTCGCTCAGCAGCCTGGCGCCACACCATGCGTTCGGTATCCGCGATGCCCTCGTGCTCCAGGGCCGCAGCGGCACGCAGGTTAAAGCGGGCCATGACGTTGGTGTACAGGTTGTCGTTCACCACTGCGGTGTACTCATCCGGTCCGGTGACGCCGTGGATGTGGAACATGCCGTCCTTGCCGAAGAAGCCCAGCGAAGCCCACATGCGCGCAGTCTCGATCAGCAGGTCGGCCCCCAGTTCCCCACGGAACGTGTCGTCGCCGCTGGCCCACTCGTAGCGGTTGGCGGCGAACGCTATCGCGGCGGCGATGTGGAACTGGGCCGTTCCTGCCGCGTAGTAGGCGCTGGCTTCCAGGCCGTTAATGGTGCGCCACGGGAACAGCGCACCGTCCACGCTGAGCTCCTTGGCGCGAACGCGGGCGTCAGGCAGCATGGCATGGCGGGATTCCAGCACCTTACGGGCACCGCAAGGGTTGGTGTACGTCAGGTAGGGCAGGAGGTAGATTTCCTGGTCCCAGAAGTAGTGTCCCTCATAGCCTGAGCCGCTCACGCCCTTGGCGGGGATACCTGCCACGCCGGCGCGGGCAGTGGCCTGGGCCAACTGGAACAGGCCCCACCGCACCGCCTGCTGCATTTCCGGCTGCCCACCGATGGAGATGTCCGCGGTGGTCCAGTACTGCTCGTAGTGCGCTTTGCTCTGGGCCAGGATCTCGCCGAAGGACACCAGGTTGGCTTCCGCATCCGCGGCGAGGCTCTCCCCGCGGTCTTCGTCGTCCGAGGAACCGGCCACCACGTAACTGACCGACTTCTCCAAACGGAACGGGCCGCCGTCGTGAATCGCCAGAACGTAGCGGACGGACGATTCGTCCTCCGCCACCAGCGTTTCGAAGGGCTGCCCTTCGGCAGAAATCCAGTGGTCAACGGCCATCGCGACACGCTGCCGGGATTCGGAGGTCTCCCATGCGAGGCGCAGGGAACCGTCTGAACCCTGCAGGTGCAGCGGCAACAGGACCCGGCCGGCGTGGCGGCCGGAGCGGCGGGGATCGTGGACCGAGTGGTCCTCCACAGGCTGGTCCTGCCGGTTTACGACGCCGGACGTGATGTCCGCGGACACGTCTCGGTCAGCGGACACGGACAGTTCCAGGCCAAGACATCCGCGCGAATCGAACCCGACTGCACGGCGCTCTACCGTGGTGACTGTAGCGCCCGAGCGGCAGGCCCACGTGATGCTTTCCTCGTAGACGCCTGTGGAGAAGTCCACACTGCGGTGGTAGTCCAACACAGTCGATTCGGACAGGCTTAGCGCTTCGCCGTCAATGGAAACCGTGAAGTTGTTGGCGTCCGGAACATAGACGATCCGCTGGCCCGTACGGGCGAAGCCATAGGCATTCTCGGCGTGCTTGATGTCCCAGATCTCGTGGAAGCCGTTGATGAACGTTCCCGGAAGTTCGCCGTCGCCGGCTGTTGAGTGGGAGCCACGGATGCCAAGGTGGCCGTTGCCAAGCGCGAACAGCGTTTCCAGGGTTCCCTCGTCACCGGGGACGTGGATGTTTTCCACGAGCTTCCAAGGCTCGCAGGGGAAGCGCAGCCGATCGGAGCTGATGAGTGCCATGGGCTGATGAAGTCCTTCGAAAAAAGTAGGGTCAGAGAAGATCGTTGAGGTCGTCGACCACCAGCGTTGCGCCGGCATCGAGCAAGGTCTGGCGGCCCGCGCCGCGGTCCACGCCGATCACGGCGTAGAAGGGAGCGCCGGCCCCGGCCTGCACTCCGGATACGGCGTCTTCCACCACGATGCATTCCTCAACGGGCACGCCCAGAAGGCCTGCCCCATACACGTACGTGGCCGGGTCCGGCTTACCGGGAAGTCCGACGCCGGCAGCCACCTGGCCGTCGACGACCACCTCGAAGTGGTGGTCGAGTCCGGCGGCCTTAAGTACCGCAGGAGCGTTCCGGGAGGAGGACACCACGGCCACCTTGAGACCGAGCTCCACTGCCGCGTTGATGAACTTGACCGAGCCCTCGTACGGTTCAACACCGCGCGAACCCACGATCTCGTTGAAGATGGCGTTCTTCCGGTTCCCCAGGCCTTGGACTGTCTGGTGATCCGGGTGGTCATGGACCGGGCCTTCGGGCAGCGTGATTCCACGGGATGTCAGGAAGTCGCGGACGCCATCAAATCTCGGCTTGCCATCGATGTGATCGAAGTAGTCGCTTTCCTGGTAGCCCTGGGGGTGGCCAGCCTCGGCCAAGTAGCCGGCGAACAGTTCCTGCCACGCTTGCTCATGCACCACGGCAGTCGGTGTCAGCACGCCGTCGAGGTCGAACAACAGCGCTGAAGCGCCTGTCCAGGCATTACGAAGATCAGTCATGTGCATAGTTCCGTTCAGCGCTTGTGGCGCGTGGTTTTGCGTTCGATGAGCTTGGTATCGAGCAGGTGGTTGGAGGGCTGGTTGGGGGTTTCGTTATTCAACAGGCGGTCACACAGCAGGTTTGCCGCGAAGGCACCCTGGTCGGCCACGGGTTGGGCCACGGTACTCAGGCCAAGGAACCAACTCATGGGGTGGTCGTCTATACCGATCACGGACACGTTTTTTGGCACGGACAGGCCGTGTTCACGGAGCGCTGTCAACGCACCAAACGCGGCTTCGTCACAGTGGGCGAACACTGCCGTGGGCCTTGCGCCGCGGGTGATGAGTTCTGTCATTGCCCGGCGACCGTCGTCGATGCTCGGCCCTGCGCCCACCACAAAGTCCGGGTGGACGGTGAGGTGGTGTTCATCCAGCGCACGCCGGAAGCCGCGGAACCGTGGAGTCTCAGTCACAACGGGGTGTTCATTGCTCGAGAGAACGGCCAAGTCCCAATGGCCCAGCCCCAGCAGGTGTTGGGTTGCCTGCCAGGCCGCGTGTTCGTCATCGATACCTACATTGTCCCACGGAACATTTCGCATGCCCACGCTGGCCACCGCCAGCCCGGAAGCGTCCAACGCTTCCACTTCTCCGGGCGCGAGGTCAATATTGAGCAGCAGCAGCCCGTCCACCCTCTGCGCGAGGCTCTCAAGGTCCTCGAAGAACTGCTTCCGCACAGTGGCCTTGTTTCGCAGGCTGATCAGGACTGTGTCATAGCCGCTGTCACCGAAGACTTCCTCCGCTGATTCCACCGCCTGGGCAAAGAACCAGGCTGTGGCTGTAGGGGCGACGATGGCTACTGAACCGGTGGTGCCGCCTGCCAGCCTCGATGCTGCAGCGGAAGCTTTGTAGCCAAGTTTGTTGGCGGCTTCCGCCACTTGTCGTTGGGCTTTTTCAGAAACGTTGGGGAGGTTCCTGAGGGCCCGCGACACCGTGCAAATGGACAATCCGGAGAGAACGGCTACGTCTTGGATTGTCACCCTGTGAGTCCTAACCATGCAACACGGCCTCAACCCTTTCCCTACTCGCCTGACGCCTTGGCGTGTGCCCCGAATCGGGTCACCAGCCAAAAGTGTAAGCGCTTACAATTTTGTCATTCAATAGAGTGCAGTCGAATACGAAATTGTGACGCGAATCTCACCTGAAGGTTGATTCTGGGGCCTTGATGCCGTCTAATCCGCGGCCCTTATCCCAACGCTCCCTGCCCGTTCAGCACGTAGAACTTCAGGAAAGCACTCACATCCACCAATTCGGCCGGCTCAATCCTGTGTCCCATGCCCGGATAGGTCCGAGCCGTCAAGGCTACGTTGGCGTTCAACCATTCCTTGGTGTGAGCGATCGCGTCCTCGTTAATGACGGGGTCCGCCTTGTCCCTTCCCCAGAAGAACGGGGGCGGGGAATCGAAGGACTCGCTCAGGGCCAGGAGGTCGTTGTCCATCACAAATCCGGACAGGCCAACAGTGGCGGCGAACTCGTGGGGACGCAACCGCAGCAGCGTGCTGGCCATGGCCATGCCCTGCGAATAGCCCAGCAGGCTCACGCTGCTGTGATTCTTCTTTACGGAGTTGATCCAATCGAACACCCTGTTGGTGGAGGAGATGACGTCCGCGAAATCGTTGGTCAGGAAGTAGTCCAGCAGGAACCAGCCGTAATGGTCGCCGATGACTTTGGGGCCGCGCAGGGCCGCGCAGGTGAACTCGCTCGGCAAGTGCGGAAAGATATCCACCATGCGCTGCTCGCTGGTGCCGTAGCCGTGCAGCATCACCAACAACGGGGTGCCCGCGCGCTCATTTTCCGGCTTCGACCAAACCACTGAATCCATGGGATTGAGACTAGTAGACTTGCGGCATGACTCCGCAGGAACTGGCCAATCTGGCCCATCTGCGGCGCGCCCGCGACTTCATTGATCGCGAGTACGCGCGTCCGTTGGACGTACCCACCATGGCCGCCGGCGCCCTCATGTCCCCCGCCCACTTCTCCCGCCAGTTCAAGGCAGCCTACGGCGAATCGCCCTACAACTACCTCATGACGCGGCGGATCGAGCGGGCCATGGCACTGCTCCGCGGCGGCACAAGCGTCACCGATGCCTGCATGGAAGTCGGCTGTACGTCGCTGGGCTCGTTCAGCACGCGTTTCACCGAAATCGTGGGAATCACTCCCAGCGAATACCGCTCCCGCGAACACCACGCAGCGAAGGCCATGCCAAATTGCATCGCCAAACAGCACACCCGGCCTGACCGCAAGGGAACTCCAAACCTGAGCAGGATTGAAGAAGCGCCCACGTCATAGCTGCAATAGCGTGTGGTTCATGAACATTTCACTGAAGTACGCACATGTCACTGTCAACGATGTCGACGAGTCGCTGGCCTTCTACCGTGACGCTTTGGGCTTCGAGGTCCGCAACGACGTCGGTTCTGACGGCCAGCGCTGGGTCACCTTGGGCAGCGATGCCCAGCCTGATCTTGAGCTGGTCCTCTCCCCTCCGCACGCCGGCCGTTCCCAGGCCGACGGCGACGCCATCCAGGAACTGCTCACCAAGGGCGTCATGCCCATGCTCGTCTTCACCACGGACGATCTGGACGGCACCTTCGAGAAGCTACGCTCGTCCGGCGCTGAGGTCCTCCAGGAACCCATCGACCAGCCGTGGGGGCCGCGCGACTGCGCCTTCCGCGACCCTTCCGGCAACATGATCCGCATCAACCAGGGCTGATTTACCCGACGCCGGCCTGCCAGCGACAGCAACTGCCTGCTAGCGACTCAGCAGGCTGGCGTCGGATAACTCACCATCTTGATGGGTGGAGGCAATGGCTGCCGACACCACATCAGACAATCGCTGACGGCGACCGTAGGCCTGCCGTTGCAGCCGCTCGCCCGAGCCTCGGCGGAGGATGTTCGCCACCCCTGTGCGCGCGAGCGCCAGATCACCGGTTTCGGTCAACGAACGGCCTACGTGCCGCAGCAGGGCGGCCGCCACATCGGCAGCCGGGTAGGGGTTCTGTTCCAGCGGATGCAGCAGTTGGTTGTTGACACCAAAGCGGCTCGCCTTCCAGTTGGCCATGCGGATCACGGGTGTCACAATGCTCGACGGCGGGACCCCCTTGCGCCATTCGTCCGCCGTTGTTTCCACCAGCGCTCGTGCGATCACCGCGATGGTGAGGGCATCCTCGGCGTAAAGGCAGACGTCGGCTATCCGTAGCTCTACGGTTGGATGACCCCTGGACAGCCGCGCATCGAAGTAGATCATGCCCTCATCCAAGGGCACCCCGGTGCCCAGAAGCCCCGAAAGCACCGCCCGATAGCCGTCCGCGGAACCAAAAACGTCCATGGGGCCAGCCGTGGGCCATCTGTTCCAGATCTGCGTCCGGTAACTGGCAAAGCCAGTGTCCACGCCCATCCAGAACGGAGAATTGGCGCTCAACGCCAAAAGCACAGGGAGCCAATGCCGCATGCGGTCCAGGACGGCGACGCCTTCGTCAGGCGACTCGATGGACACATGGACGTGGAATCCGCAGGTGAGCTGCTCCCGGGCTATCAACCCGAACTCTGTGCCCATGGTGGCGTACCGCTGATTTCCCAACGTGGGAGTTGCGTGGAAGACCGGCGGCGTGGCCAGGGCCGCTACCCTCGCCCCCACCGCCCGGGCAGCCTTGTCCGACAAAGCCCGTCCCGCACGGATTTCGGCGCGAAGCTCGGCCGCTGTCCGGCAGGGGCGGGAATTGACCTCGATTTGCTCCTGCTTGAACTCGGACTTCAGTGCGGTGTCATCGTCCGGACCGGCTTCCGCGCCTTGTGGGGATGCCACGTCCAGGATGTCGGCGGCCAAAGCCAAGGGCTGGCCGTCGACGGGATCGGCAATCAACAATTCCTCTTCGACGCCAAATGTGCGCACAGCCACCCTCCCCACTATGAGTTATTCAGAGACGGCGGTCATCCAACGTGGCGTGGAACCTCCATTTGGAAACCGCAACGGCAGTGGAGCACCTGGGTCTGCAGGTACACCTCCAAGAGGTTGGGGACGCCCGGATCATCAGTGGTCCGGGGTGCCTCGATCACTCGTTCGGTGGGGCGTCCCAGCGTCATGGGTTCGCCACAGTGGGTGCAGCTGAACCAGAGTCCGGCTGCAGAAGTGGAAAGGAATTCCCGTTGGATCTCCGGTACCAAGGCATCCAAGCGAACTGTGTGGGCGTAGAACGTATCGCACTCGCTGCAGGTGTAGCTGACGTCGACCAGCACTGACTGATTCGGTTCTGCTTCTACCACCGTTTCCACAAAAACGTAGGAATCGGTATCGCAGACCGTGCACCAGGGGCGTTCTTCGATATCGCTTGTTGCGGGCGCCGACCCACTGACATGCTTCGGGGCGGGAAGAGGGGATCCAAGCGTCATTGCCATTCTCCTTTTGCTCCTTCAAGGAGCCTGCATGCATGCACGCGGCGAGCCGGCCGATGAGGGCCACGGCTAAAGGTGCAGTTCTTGGACCATCCGGGATGGCGCCAGGTCATGAGGCTCCAAGGGCTATCTGCTTAACCCACCTAAAATGTAGTTCACCAGTGGCGGGCGTCACAAGTCATGGAATCGCGTTGGGACGCTCCGCCAGGGAGCTCAGGGTTCGAAGTGCGCCACGGGCGCCTTGTCAGCCACGGACTTCACCAGCGACTCGGCCACGTCCCGAAGTTTCTGGTTTCGGCTGCTGGAAGCCTTCTTGAGGATCTGGAACGCCTCATCCTGGCTGCAGCGGTTCTGGCCCATGATGATTCCGCTGGCGAGGTCGATGACCGTCCTGTTCTGCATGGCATCCTGGAGGTCGTCGGCGTGCTGCTGCTTCACGCCGATCCTCACAGCCAACCGCAGTGAGCGCTCTGCCTGGCTTGCATAGAGCTCACAGTTTCGAATGGTGGCAGCGTCGTAGACATGGGCCTGGGGAGCGAAGAAGTTGAGGGCAGCCGTGGCGCCTTCATCCAGTTCCAACGGAACGCAGAGCGCTGACAGGTGGCCGCGCTCGGCAATGACGGAACAATATTCGGCCCAGCGCTCTTCGGTGGAAGTGTCCGGTACGTGCACGGTGGCATGGGTCCGCATGGCCTCCAGGCAGGGACCATCCCCGTAGGCCTGCTGCACTTCATCGATCAGCCTGGCCTCGTGGGTGCTTCCAGCCACTGTGGCCGTGCGGCGACGCCGGCTGAGGGTGATGCCGCAAAGCACGTCAAGACCAACAGCCTCGGAAACTGCGGCCGCGGAAAAAGCGGCCAGCTCTTGCAGGAAACCGCCAACGTCTTCGCTGTCAATGACCAGGTCCTGCAGCTTTTCCGGAACGGAAACATCGTCGGGCGCCGGAGCAGCTTCAGGCAGCGCTACGTCAACGTTCATTTCGTCCATGCCTTAGTTTAGGGTTGCCGGGGACATAAGTGTTGAGCCTTTTGGTGGCCGGAGGCAAATCCTTGCCTTCCGGGGACCCGGCAGGGCAGAATCTAGCTACGGTCATGCAACATTGGACCGGGATTCTCTCGCTCAAGCAGACGGGCGCCCCTCATTTCGATGCAGAGGTCACCCATGCCCGCCCAGCCCGCATCCCGCGTTCCGGACGAAGCGCATCAGCCACCCGACGAGCCGTTGTGGTGTTCGCGCTGCAATACGGACAAGCACCTTCTGGTTAACTCCATCCAGTCGCATTACCCTCCCGCGCCCAACATGGTGGACGTTGCCTACGAATGCCACGCCTGTAGGTACTCCTACCGGCAGATTGCTTCCGTCCAGAAGGTGGCGGTGGTACTGAACCGCCCCGGGATTGCGCAAGGAGTGCTCCAGTTCGGCGGGCAGTATCTCCATTGCGGAGAACCCATGAAGACCAAGAGCTGCGAGCTGCGGAGAATCCAGGCACCCCTGGCGTTGAGGCCCGGGGACAGTGAGCGGCTCTATGAGATCTATATCAACACCCGCATCCTCGGATGCCAATGCGGTTTTCGCATGGAGATCCCCGACTAGGGCGCGAAGACTGCCTGGAAGGGCAATAACAGCAACGTAGCTGGAACTACCGGAAGGGAAACGATGCACGCAGATTCAAAGAGGAATGAAACGCCTGCTCCAGAGCGCAAACCATCCACCAAGCACAAACTCCCGGACCCGCCCGATCCGGACAACCTGCCCATCGACTATCCGGGCACAGACCGGGATTCCGGCCGATACTCCGCCGGCACGGCCAAGAACCTGCGCCCTCAGCGCGAGGGCTTTTTGAGGAGAGTACGACCATGAGCGAGTTCCCGCCAGACCCTTCGCATCCGGATCCCACGCGGGAGCCAGGACCAACGCCCGAGCCCGTTCCACTGCCGGAGCCCGGGCCTCCACCCGTGCCGGATCCCACTCCCGGCCCGACGGTGCCCCCACCCCCGGGGCCAGCAGGACCGCCCCCGCTTTAGGGAGCAAGTCACCACCCAATAGACCGGATCCTGGCAAATCCCCCAGTCAGGATCCGAACGAGGGCATGTCGCGCTACAGGGAGCGCGGCATGCCCTTTTGCTGCGCCCGGACACCGGAACCCTGAATCTCGAAGGAGCCCAAATCTTTGTTTGTGTTGGTTTCTATTGACTTACCAACATAAACAAAGATAGAGTCAAGCAATTCCACATCGTTGTGACAGCAGTCACGGAGGTGGCTGCACTGAAAACTTGGCTTTACCGCAATGGAGGGTAAGTGTTCGCAGAAGAGCGCCAGCAACTGATCTCCGCACTCGTCGCAGAGCGCGGACGGGTGAGCGTCACGGACCTCGCCGACCGTTTCAGCATCACCACTGAAACCATTCGCCGCGACCTCGCGGCCCTTGAGGTCTCCGGAAACCTTCGTCGAGTACACGGCGGCGCGGTCCCGTCCGACCGGCTGAGTACCCGCGAGGAGAGCATCCTGGAACGCGCCGTCCAGCGCCCGTCGGAGAAGCTCCGCATCGCTCATGCCGCCCTCGCCCTGATCCCAGAGCTGACCACGGGCAGCATCCTCCTGGACGCCGGTTCCACCACCGAGACCCTCGCGGACCTGCTGGCCCAGCGGACTCCGCCCGCGAACGGCAACGACGAGCTCGTGGTGATCACGCATGCCATTCCCATCGCCGGAAAGCTTTCCTCCACCCAGGGAATCGCCCTCCAGATCCTTGGTGGCCGCGTCCGCGGACTGACCCAGGCCGCCGTCGGACAGTCCACGGTGGAAGCCGCCTACCGGCTCCGCCCGGACATCGCCTTTGTGGGAACCAACGGGATCCACTCCGTCTTCGGGCTCAGCACCCCCGATCCCGAAGAAGCTGCCGTGAAGGCGGCCTTCGTCAAGTCAGCCCGCCGCGTGGTGGCCCTGGCCGATTCGTCCAAGCTGGACGCCGAAACACTGGTCCAGTTCGCCACCCTGAAGGATGTTGACACCTTGATTACTGACAACGAACCCTCTGCGGAACTCGCAGCGGCTTTGGCCGAAGCCGGCGTCGACGTGGTGATCGCATGATCGTCACCCTCACCGCCAACCCCAGCTTGGACCGCACGGTGGAACTCCCGGGAGCCTTGGCCCGCGGCGAAGTTCAGCGCGCGGTGGCCGTCCACCAGGAGTCTGGCGGAAAGGGCGTCAACGTTTCGCGCGCGCTCGTCGCTTCCGGCCTCGAAACGTTGGCAGTCCTGCCGGGCGCCGACTCGGACCCTGTCCTTTCCGGACTGCACGACGGCGGTGTACCGTTCGCGGCGCTGCCCATCGGTCAGGCGCTGCGCAGCAATGTGACGCTCACCGAACCGGATGGCGTCACCACCAAGATCAACGAGCCCGGCCCGGAGCTGAGCGGCGAACAGCAGGAAGCCCTGATCGGGCTGCTGCTGGAGCGCTCCCGTGGCGCCAGCTGGGTGGTTCTCGCGGGCTCGCTCCCACCAGGGGTGCCCGCGGATTTCTACGCCACAATCGCGCGTCGACTCCGGTCGAACGCGGATGGAAGTGCCACCCCCGGCATCGCCATCGACTCCTCCGGGGCTCCGCTTGCGGCAGCCTTGGTGGGCGATGCCGCAGGAAAGCCCGACCTCCTCAAGCCGAATGCGGAAGAGCTCGCAGAGCTTGCCGCCGCAGCCGGTTTCGCCAACGTCTCCACAGCTGACGAGTTGGAAGCGGACCCGGCCAAAGCCGCCCAAGCCGCTGCCGCCGTCGTCGCCAGCGGTGTAGGCGCCGTTCTCGCAACACTCGGGTCCAAGGGCGCAGTCCTGGTGACCGCGGACGGAGCATGGTTCGCCACGCATCCGCCGATCAAGGCAGTCAGCACGGTAGGCGCAGGGGATTCATCCCTTGCCGGCTACCTGCTGGCCGCAACCCAGGGCGGTTCCGCACAGGACTGCCTCCGTCAGGCCGTGGCACATGGTGCCGCTGCTGCTTCGCTGCCGGGCTCCACTGTCCCGGCAGTCCACCAGACAACCCCCGACGCCGTCACCATCACGGCCCTCCAGAAGGATTCACAGTGACCCAGCTGATCACCCCCCAATTGGTCACCCTCGACCAAAACCTGGGCGACTCCCCCGCCGATGTCATCCGCGTCCTGGCAGGCAAAGTTGCCGCATCCGGCCGAGCTTCCGAGGTTGAAGGGCTCTTCGCTGACGCCTTCGCCCGCGAGCAGAAGACCGCAACCGGCGTCCCCGGCGGCATTGCCATCCCGCACTGCCGCTCGGCCGCCGTCACGGAGCCTGCCCTTGCCATGGCCCGACTGTCCCACAAGGTGGACTTCGGCGCCAAGGACGGCCCGGCCGACCTCATCTTCTTCATCGCAGCCCCGGACGGCGCGGACCAGGAACACCTGAAGCTGCTCTCCAAGCTGGCACGTTCGCTGATCAAGAAGGACTTCACCGCAGCGCTGCGTGCGGCTTCTTCCCCTGAAGAGATCGTTGAACTGGTTGATGGCGCCATCGGTGATGCTCCCAGCACCAGCGAAGCCGGGAACGGGGATCGCGGAGTGGCTGGGCATCGCGAAGCGGGTACGCCCGCCGTTGCCGGCGAAGCGGCGTCCACATCAGCACCCAAGCGCATCGTCGCAGTGACCGCCTGCCCTACCGGCATCGCACACACGTACATGGCGGCCGATTCGCTGGTTGCCGCCGCCAAGGAAATGGGCGTTGACCTGCAGGTTGAGACCCAGGGTTCCTCCGGCGCCAAGCCGCTGGACCCGGCAGTGATTGCTGCGGCCGACGCCGTGATCTTCGCCGTCGACGTCGACGTTCGCGGCAAGGAGCGCTTCGCCGGCAAGCCGGTCATCAACGCTCCGGTCAAGCGCGGCATCGACGAGCCCACCAAGATGGTCGAGGAAGCCCTGGCTGCCGCCGTCGACCCCCGCGCACGCCGTGTTCCGCACTTCGGTGCCGAAGAGCAGGCTGAGCGTGCCGAGGAGGAAAAGGGCGAGCACATCGGCCAGAAGCTGAAGCGCGCGCTCCTCACCGGTGTCAGCTACATGATTCCGTTCGTTGCGGGTGGCGGCCTGCTGATCGCCCTCGGCTTCCTGCTGGGTGGTTACGACATCACTGAAGTCGCGGACAAGGTGGTGTTGGAGAACAACTTCGGCAACCTGCCTGAGGGCGGCCTGACAATCTATCTCGGCGCTGTGCTGTTCAAGATCGGCGCCCTGTCCATGAGCTTCCTGGTCCCGGCGTTGGCGGGCTACATTGCCTACGCCATTGCCGACCGCCCCGGTATCGCTCCGGGCTTCGTCGCCGGTGCAGTCTCCGGCTTCATGGGCGCCGGCTTCCTGGGCGGCATCGTCGGTGGTCTCTTGGCCGGTTACATGGCGCACCTCATTGGCACCTGGCAGGTACCGCGCTGGCTCCGTGGCCTGATGCCCGTGGTCATCATCCCGCTGCTGGCCTCGATCTTCGCGTCCGGCCTGATGTTCCTTGTCCTTGGCGGCCCTATCGCCGGCCTCACGGTTGCACTGAACACCTGGCTCACGGGCATGAGCGGCGCATCCGCCGTGGTCCTCGGCATCATCCTCGGCCTCATGATGTGCTTTGACCTGGGTGGTCCGGTCAACAAAGTGGCCTACGCCTTCGCCGTGGCCGGCCTGAGTGCCGGCAGCGCAGACAACCAGGCTCCGTGGATGATCATGGGCACCGTGATGGCTGCCGGCATGGTTCCTCCTCTGGCGATGGCCCTGGCCACCGCGCTGGACAAGAAAGTCTTCACCCTCAACGAGCGCGAAAACGGCAAGGCAGCCTGGCTGCTGGGAGCGTCCTTCATCTCCGAAGGGGCCATCCCGTTCGCTGCGGCTGATCCGCTGCGCGTGATTCCCGCCAGCATGCTGGGTGGCGCTCTTACCGGTGCTCTCTGCATGGCCACCGGAGTCACTTCACAGGCTCCCCATGGCGGTTTCTTCGTCTTCTTCGCTATCGGGAATCTGGCGATGTTCGTGATCGCCATCGTCGCTGGAATGGTCGTCAGCGCACTGGCTGTCATCGCTCTCAAGCGCTGGGCCGTCCGGAAGCCGGTTGAGGCGGAACCCGTTCCGGCCACGGCCAGCGTCTAGACTTCCCACACAGCCACCGATCCCACCAAGCCACTTCTCTCGACAGCTACCCCTCGACAAAGGAGCACCAATGCCAGAACGTACAGCCACCATCGCAAGCCGCGTCGGCCTCCATGCCCGCCCGGCCGCTATCTTCGCCGAAGCCGCCGGCGACCTTGATCTCGACATCACCATTGCCCGCCAGGGCGAGCCGGCCGACGACGCCATGGACGCTGCCAGCATCCTTTCCCTCATGAGCCTGGGTGCCGCACACGGTGACGTTGTGGTGCTGCGCGCCGAAGGTGAAGGCGCGGACGCAGCCCTGGACAGCCTGGTGAAGATCCTCGAAACGGACCACGACGCCTAGCAGGACACGCAAACTCCTTAGGGACGCGGAAAGAGCCTGGTGCCACCCGAATATGGGTGGCGCCAGGCTCTTTACGTGTCCTTACGGACCGGCCAGCTCGTCGAGGTGGCGTGCGAGCATGCTGAGCATCGGACTCGCATCCGGCAGTTCCCCGCTCCACAGGCCATGCATCGCGATTCCGTCCAAGAGTGCGCGCAGCCGCTGTGCTTCATACTGGGGGTCGCGTCCCCTGGAGAACTGACCCGCTTCGGTCAGGATCTGAATGGCAGCGCCACATGCTCGATCGACTGCGTCGCTAAGCCTGATGGCAGCAGGGCGAAGCTCGCTGTCGGTCAGCGAAAGGACCCCGAGCTGGACTTGCGCCACCAATTCCATGCGCCGTTCCTTGTCGAGAGGGAGCAACTGCAGCAGCAGCTCATCAACCAGTGCCCGGCCGGTCAGCTCGAGGGCGGCCACCCTGGCAGTGACTCGGTCCTCAATGAGTTGCAGGCAGTACTCCCGAAGGGCATGCTGCGTGGCAAACGCACGGCGTAACGAAGCAGCGGCAATGCCGGCTTCCGCTGCAACCCCGCGCACGGACAGGCCCGCGAGCCCATCACGTTCCAGGACGCGTAAAGACGCCTCCGCAATCGCTTCCGTGCGTGCCTCTGCGTCGATTCTCCGCGGCATGGATTCAGCGCGAAGGGGTTGTAGCCGGCATGGCGCGGGCGGGTTTCTTGGGCCAAATCGTGTAGCTCACGGCCCACAGGAAGTCGATTGCGAAGATGATGCCCAGGATGCGAAAGAATCCCGCGAGGGCCGAGGTTCGTTCCGGGTCGTTGACCAGGAGGATGATTGCCCCCAGGGTCGCAGCGGCGATGACCACCGCCAGCGCTGTGAGAAGTACATCCCGCCAGCACTTGACCGTATAGCGGGTTCCCGTGAGTCGTTCCGGTGCAGGTCCGCCGGCGAATCGGTGCTGGAAGTGCGCATCGGCCCATGCCACCATACGTTTGCCGTAGGCGATGGAGACGCCAATGTAGATCGCCGCCAGCCCGTGCTGCCATGAGGCAGTTCCCCCACCGAGCAGATCGACGGCCACCAAGGCAAGCAGGACAGCATCGATCACAGGGGCAAGGATCAGGAGAGCTCCACCCAAACGGGGGCGCCGCAACAAATACCGCGCCGCAAGCCCGGCAAGAATCGCCACCCAGAACGCAACTTCACACACCACGATTGCGAACAGAATCATTTACGGCCCCCAGAAGCTATGCCCCGCCAATCCTTATTAGTACGAGTGTACTCATAAAATTCCCGGGACAGGCTCGAGGCACCTGGTCTACTTCGGCGCTTCGCCGTTCAAGTAGGCAGCAATCGACGCTTCCGTTGGCTTGACGTCCCTAAGCTCTTCCGACAGGTAGCCTTCAATGACCCTTGGATCCACATAGGACGAGCGCGCCACCGAGGGCGTATTGCCCAAGAGGTCCGAGGTCTCCTTGATGGCGCGCACAATGGCCTGCCGGGGAGTGCCCTTATGGCCTGACTTGATGAGGCTCATGGCCGCTGCCGCCGTCCCCTTCCACGTACGGAAATCCTTGGAGGTGTACGCCTCTCCTGCGATGCCGCGCAGGTATTCGTTGATCATGGACGCATCCACCGATACCCAGGTCCCATTGGCCTGGTAAGCCAATAGCCGCTCCTTGCCCGGCCGTTCCGCGAGGGGCTCGAGGAAGGCCGCCAACGCGGGGTCATGAATGGAGGTGTCCCACAGTTGGCCGCTTTTACCGGGGAACTTGAGGAAGACGTCCGGCCCCTCCACGCGCGCGTGGCGGCAGCGGAGGGTGGTGAGCCCATAGGAGCCGTTCTGCTTCATGTAGATCTCGGAACCCACGCGGAGCGCGCCGAGGTCCATGAAGCGCACTGCAGCGGCGAGGGTCTGCTGCCGCGGGTCTGCAGCGTCCTGGAGATGGACCGTCACGTTGCGGCGAACCGTTGGCAGCACCAAGCCCAGTTTGGCCGCGCGAATGAACTTCTCAGTGTCCTTCCGCTCCCGCCATCCGGGGTGGTAGATGTATTGGCTCCGCCCTGCGGCATCCACGCCGGTGGCCAGGATGTGCCCATGCTCGAATGGGCTGATCCATACATCGGTCCATGCAGGCGGGATCGCCAGCGCATTGATGCGCTGGCGATCCTCCTTGCTGACCAGGCTTCCGTCCGGGTGGCGGTAGCTGAAGCCCTTCCCTGCCTTGCGGCGGACAATGCCGGGCTTATTTAGGTCGCTTCGCTTCAGCCGGGGCACAGTTTCTTCGCCCTTTTTCGATCCGCGGAGTCCCGGTGACCGGCTAAGCCTCGTCCGGATCGGTTACGGCTGCACCGGCGTTCATGATCTCTGCGTTGATCATCCAGACCAGCTGCTCAAGGCGGGCGATAAACGCGTGCAGCAGGTCCGCCGTCGTGGGATCTTCCTCATCCACCTCGTCATGGACGTCGCGCATGGTCTGGACAGCGCGTTCCACGCGGTCGGTGACCAGCTTGACGGCGTTCTTGGTGTTGACCAGGCCCGCGGGGAATTCCTCCAAACGGGTGCCCTTGGCGATGGTTGCGCTCCGGCCGTCAGGCAGGGCGTGGAGGGCACGCATGCGCTCGGCGGTGTCGTCAGCGAACTGTCGGGTGGCCAGGACAAGCTCGTCCAGCTGGAGGTGAAGGTCGCGGAAATTGGGCCCCACGATGTTCCAGTGGGCCTGCTTCCCCTGAAGCTGAAGCTCGATAAGGTCTGTCAGGACAATCTGAAGGTTGTCTGCAAGCTGCTGTGACGCTTTCATGTGTTCCTCTCTTGGACGTTCATTTGAGCAAATAACGTATCGCCGAATATCCCGGCAACTGCCCAATCATCAAGTGACGACTTCAACAAGCCTTTCATAAGGGTGCTTAGTAGTACAATGAGGAGTGTCCGTGTTCACGACTGGCGAACTTCGCAACAGAGCGAAGGCCGGAGCGTGATAACGGCAAAGGCACTTTGAGGCCTCGCCGGCCTCAAAGTACTGGCATAACTAAATCGAAGTAAATCGGAATGCATAGTTGGGAATCTGCGATTCACCAAAGATTCCCCCAGAAAGGAATGTGCTGACCATGAATACGCTTCTGATCATTGCTGGTGTAGTAGCAATTGTTCTCCTTCTTGTGGGCGGTTTCTCGCAGGCCCTGAACTGGTTGCTGTGGGTAGGCGTCATCCTCCTCGTTATCGCAGCCATCGGCTGGCTGCTGAGCTTCATGTCTGGTCGCAGGGGACACACGGTATAAAGCGAGATAGAGCCGGCGCCCCACCCCTCAGAGGTAATCCTCCGGTGTCGGAGATCAGCCGCCGTCCGCAGCGCTGCCTGTAGCTGAGGGCGGCGGCGCCGCATCAGGATCCTTGGGCGTGGGGAACTCGTCGTCAGGCGCTTCAGGGACTCCCTGCGCGGGCCGCTCAGCTGTTTCGCGCTCGTCACCCTGACCAGGCATTTCTTGCTCTGGTGTAGGCGTACCGTAGCCGCCGGGCTCGCTCTCCGGGTCCACGCGGTGCTCATCCTGGCTCATGTTGTTCCTCCTTGGAAATCCGTTGAAGCCCCGACCAAAAGTTCGAGGAATGCTGACAGTCCGACCGTAGTCCGGCGCACCGTCGGCGTCCACCAATCGCTAGCGGAGGTGCGTGAATGGTCGAGCCGGAGCAGGCTCCACGAATCGGCAGGAACGAATCCACTGAAGAGCGGATGGACCGCAATTGGATGGAACTGATCCAGGAGTTGCGGGTACTTCAGACGGGCGTCCAGATTCTGGGCGGATTCCTGTTGACGCTGCCGTTCCAGGAACGATTCGAAAACCTGGACGACTGGCAACGGAACTTGTATCTCTTCAACGTGATGGTGGCCGCCCTCACTACCGTGCTCATTGTGCTCCCGGTCAGCGTCCACCGGCGACTCTTCCGCCGCGGGCTCAAGACCACCCTCGTATCCAGCGCTGATGTTGTCACCAAGTGGGCACTCGGTGGCGTCGCGTTGCTGATCACAGGCTCAGCCACGCTGGTCTTCGACTTTACGGCCGGGAGGACGGCGGGCCTCGTGGCCGGCGGTTTCATTGTCCTGGTCCTGCTCTTGCTGGTGGTAGGCACGCCCCTGTGGCTGCAAAGGCGGGCAGTGCGGATCAACGGACAATCCAAGGAAGGGTAAGCCATGCTGCGCCCCATCAAGGACCACCAAGCCGCCGGGAAGAACAGCGAGCCGAAACGCCACTGGGTCAAGGACCACGGTCTCCTCCTGGTGAACGTTGGCCTGTTCCTTGTGTTCCTGGGCGGAATGATCATCTCCGGTGCGGCCAGCTACAGCGAGGAGCAGCAAACCCACGGCGGGCCACCACTGGGCATCCTGCAGTACCTGGCCACGGGCCACTTCGTGGAAGCCGTCTTTGAGAACTGGGAATCGGAATTCCTGCAGATGGCCATGTACGTGGTCCTGACGGTGTTCCTCTTCCAACGAGGCTCCTCGGAGTCCAAACCGGTTGACAAGGACGCTCCCCAGGACGAAGACCCGCGCGATGCCAAAAAGACAGCCAAAACTCCTTGGCCCGTGAGGCGTGGCGGATGGGTCCTGAAGGTCTACGAACATTCGCTGTCGGGACTCCTTGCCCTGCTGTTCCTCGCGTCCTTCACCATGCACGCCATCGGTGGCACAGCAGCCATTAACGAAGAACAACTCAGCCACGGCCTGCCGGAGGTCTCGACCTGGGAGTACGTAGCCTCCGGCCAGTTCTGGTTCGAGTCGTTCCAGAACTGGCAGAGTGAATTCCTGGCCGTAGCCGTCCTGGTGGGAGCCTCCGTCTACCTCCGGGAACGGGGTTCGCCGGAGTCCAAACCCGTCGCCGAACCGCATTACGAGACAGGCGCATAGCCAGCAAAGAAAGGAAGATGAACCTTGCCGGAAAAGAAAAACCCCAGCATCAAGGACCCTGGACTGTATGAAGAACTGCGCGACGACGGCGCCTCCAAGGAAAAGGCCGCCCGCATCTCAAACGCCGCCGCTGCCCGTGGAAGAAAAGAAGTAGGCCGCAAAGGCGGAAAGTCCGGGGATTACGACGATTGGACCGTGGACAAACTGAAAGCCCGCGCCAAGGAACTTGGTTTGAAGGGCTATTCGGGCAAGAAGAAAACCGAACTCATCTCCATGCTGCGAAACCACTAGCAATCCACGACGCCGGGTCACGCCTTTTTCTTGGCCCGCGCCTTAGGCTTGCTGGCAGTTTTGCTGGCGGCAGCGTCGTCGTCGGACGCCTTTTCCTTGCCGCGCTTCTTGTCGAGGCTGCGCTTGAGCGCTTCCATAAGGTCGATGACGTCGCCGCCTTCGCCCTCGCCTTCGACCACGCCGAACGTGGCCTCCGTGTCCAAGGCCTCGCCCTTCTCCAGCTTGGCCTCGATGAGGGTTTTCAACTGCGCCTGGTAGTCGTCGGTGTATTCGTCGGGATCAAAATCATGCGCCATCGATTCCACCAAGGCCGAGGACATTTCGAGTTCCTTGTCTGAAATCTTGATGTCCGTCTCCAAGGACGGGAACTTGGCCTCACGGACTTCGTCGCCCCACAGGAGCGCCTGCAGCAGCAGCACATCGCCGCGCACGCGCAATGCCCCCAGCCGGGTCTTCTGGCGCAGCGCGTACTGGACAATGGCAATCCTGTCCGTGTCCTCCAGCGTCTGGCGCAGCAGCATGTAGGCCTTGGGGGATTTGGAATCAGGCTCCAGGAAATAGCTGCGCTCGTACATGATGGGGTCCAACTGCTCGGCGGGGATAAACTCCACCACCTCGATTTCTCGGCTGTTCTCCTCCGGCAGGGACTTCAATTCAGCCGTAGTCAGGACCACAGTGCGGCCCTCTTCCTCGTAGGCCTTGTCGATATCCTCGTAAGCCACCACTTCACTGCAAATTTCGCACTTACGCTGGTACCGAATGCGCCCGCCGTCCTTATTGTGGACTTGGTGCAGGCCAATATCGTGATCCTCCGTGGCACTGTAGAGCTTCACTGGTACGTTGACCAGACCGAACGCGATAGATCCCTTCCATATGGCCCTCATGCACCCAGTCAACAGCACAAGCCAGCAGAGGAGAAGAGGTGGCAGGCAAGCAACAGGAGCGGGTGAACGTGGAAGGCCACGAACTCACCCTCACCAACCTGGGCAAAATCATCTACCCGGAAACCGGCACCACCAAAGCCGAAGTGCTGGAGTACTACGCCGCAGTGGCACCGTTCCTCATTCCTGCTGCGGCCAACAGACCCGTCACCCGCAAGCGCTGGGTCAACGGCGTAGGCACGGCTGAGCACCCCGGCCAGGTGTTCTTCCAAAAGAACCTGGAAGACTCCGCACCCAAGTGGATACCGCGTGCCACCATCCACCACTCTGACCACACCAACGACTACCCCATGGTCAACAACCTGGCCACGCTCACGTGGATGGCCCAGATCGCGTCCCTGGAGATCCACGTTCCGCAGTGGCAGGTGGACGCGTCCGGGAAACCCCTCAGGCCCGACCGTTTTGTGCTGGACCTCGATCCCGGTCCCGGCGCGGGCCTCCCCGAGTGCGTCGAAGTTGCCACCCTGGCCCGCTCCATCCTGCAGGACATGGGCATGGATCCGGTCCCCGTCACCAGCGGCAGTAAAGGCATCCACCTTTACACAGGGCTGGATGGGACCCTGAAATCCGAGCAGGTTTCCGCCTTTGCACACGAACTGGCCCGCGCCCTGGAGTCCGACCATCCGGAGCTGGTGGTCAGCGACATGAAGAAATCCCTCCGCAAAGGCAAGGTCCTGGTGGACTGGAGCCAGAACAGCGGGAACAAGACCACCATCGTGCCGTACTCCCTGCGAGGCCGAGCCTTCCCTACCGTTGCCGCGCCCCGAACCTGGCGGGAACTCGGTTCCCCATCACTGGACCACCTCGACTACACCGCGGTGATGAAACGTGTTGCCACCGGAAAGGACCACTTCGCGTCCATTTCCGACCGTCACCTTCCGCCACACGGCGAGGATGCGGATGACGACGACGGCGGCGCTGACGGCGGCGGTTCGGGCAGCCTCGGCGGCGCCTCCCGGGAGCGGCTGGTGACGGTGGAGAACCGTCTCGCCAAGTACGTCGGGATGCGCGATCCGGACAAGACCCCGGAGCCGTTTCCGTCGTCGTCGGCTGCTTCCGGCACCACAACCGGCATAGCGCCGTCCGGAAAATCGTCCACGGACCAGCCGAAGCCGGGTGACCCTCCGCCACCCGGCGGCATCTTCGTGATCCAGGAGCACCACGCCCGCCGGTACCACTTGGACTTCCGGCTGGAGCACGAGGGCGTGCTGGTTTCCTGGGCACTGCCGCGAGGGGTCCCGGAAACGCCGGACCGGAACAATTTGGCCGTGCACACCGAGGACCACCCCATGGACTATGCGAACTTCGCGGGAGTCATTCCCAAGGGCGAGTACGGTGCGGGGACCATCAGCATCTGGGACCGCGGCGAGTTCACCTGCGAGAAGTGGCGCGACGGCAAGGAAGTGATCGCCACGCTCACGGGCGAGCCCGGAGGTGGACTGGGCGGCACCAAACGCTTTGCGCTGATCAACACCGGGGATCGCTGGCTCATTCACCTGATGAAGGAGCAACCGGGTGGGAAGCGGACTGCCAAGGCCGCCCCAGCCAAGCCCCCGCCCTTGGAGCCCTCACCCCAGCCCATGCGCGACTACGCTCCCATGCTCGCCACGTCTGGATCGATCTCCGACTTGCACGGCGACGACTGGCTGTACGAGCTGAAGTGGGACGGCATCCGGGCAATCATCACGGGCACGGAGGGCAAGATCCGGTTGATGAGCCGCAACGGCAACGACCTCACGGCTACCTATCCCGAGCTCACCGACCGCAGTTGTTGGCCGGAGGGCGACTTCGTGGCCGACGGCGAAATCGTGGCACTCGGCAAGGGCTCCCGGCCAGACTTTGGGCGGCTGCAACTCCGGATGAACTTGGTAAGAACCGCGGACATCGAGCGTGCGCGGGCATCCGTCCCGGTGCAGCTCATGTTGTTCGACCTCCTGCACCACGACGGCGCGGACCTGAGTGGCCTGCCGTTCAGCGAGCGCCGCGAGAGGCTGACGGGGTTCGCGGGGCGATTGCGCGCGGGATGCCCACTTCACCTTTCAGCAGTCTTGGACCACGATGTGGAGGACCTCATGGCCAGCGCTGCCGAGCTTGGGCTGGAAGGCGTGATGGCGAAGAAGGCCGACAGCCGTTATGTGGCGGGTCGGCGCAGCAGGTCCTGGATCAAGCTGAAGTTGGAGCGGAGCCAGGAAGTGGTGGTGGGTGGTTGGCGGCCTGGTGCGGGTGCCCGGAGCGGGACGTTTGGCGCGTTGCTGCTGGGCATCCCCGAGGGCGACAAGCTGCATTACGTGGGCAGGGTTGGCAGCGGATTCAAGGATTGGCAGCTGCGGGACATCATGGAAGAACTGGAGCCCCGGGTTGTGCCTGACTCTCCTTTCGCCGATATCCCCCGTGAGGACGCTGCGGGTGCCACGTGGGTGAGCCCTGATCTTGTGGCGGAGGTGACGTTCGGCGAATGGACCGGCCCTGGCCGGCTAAGGCATCCCGTCTGGCGTGGTTGGCGTCCGGACAAGTCCGCTGCGGACGTGAGCCAGCCCAACTGACTGGCATTAGTGGTTGTTCTGAGCGCTCAAAACAACCACAAGTGCTAGTCAGTTGGGCTGGCTGCGTTAGCCGAGGCGACTACGAGGAATGCGGCATTTGTGGACGGCTGGTCCTGTGGATCGCCGTCACAGCTGCTCCTTGGCCCATGCGGCCGTGGGCTTGGTCGCGTTCCTTCAGGTGGCGGCGTTTGCCGCTACCGTCCGGCCACTGCCTGCCCTGGTCCGCTCCCAGTGCAACAGCAATGGTGGCCGGTTCGGGCATGGGAGCCATACCCATGGACTCCACCAAGTGGCTTGCTACCTCGGGGTTGATGTTCTCTGCTGAGTTGTTGGCAGTCATGGTTCTTCCTTTCCGCAATGAAACGAAGGGATTTCAATACTAGGTGCGCCGGAGACCGTTGTCTGCAGGATTTACCTGGACCCAGGATTTACCAGCGGACCTTCTTCTCCGTCTTGGCTTGCTTGCCGCTGGCGGACGTGGGCTTATGGCCCTTGCCCGTGCTTTGCCAGCCGGCCGGAGCGCCGCCCCCGGATTTGCTGGCGAGCATCGCCCGCTGGGCGTCAGTCAGTTTGGACTTGATGCCACCGGAAGCCGGAGCTTTGGAGGTGCTCTCCGGCGCAGTGTTCTCCGGAGTGTTGTTGTTGGAAGGGTTGGCAGTCATACGTGGACTCCTAAAGGTGTGAGTCCTGAAGAGACACTTGTCCCATGACGTTTGCGGTGCGAAAAAAGGCGTCGACAACGGGAACGGCATGGAGGCATGGCCTCAACAGGCGTGGATTTTTGTCAGGTCAAACGGGCAGCATGCTCAATGGCACACGCCGGTCTACTCAAAAATCAGTGTTCCCATGAGTCATACCCTAACCAAGATCCAGCGGATTTGTGAACCCCTTGGCTAGCATGGCAACCGTGACCCGGAGAATGTCCATCGCCACCACCCTCCGAGCTGCCGGCTGTGTATTCGCCGACGACGAAGCCAGGATCCTGATGGACGCCGCCCGGACTCCAGAGGAGCTGGCCCGCATGGTGGACCGGCGAATCGATGGGCTACCCCTCGAACACATTGTGGGATGGGTGGACTTCTGCGGGAGTCGCATGGTGGTGGAACCGGGCGTTTTCGTTCCAAGGCGCCGCACGGAGTTCCTGGTGCGACTGGCAGCGACACTCGCCAAGCCAGGCGCCGTCGTCGTCGATCTCTGCTGTGGTTCGGGAGCGATCGGTGCGGCGCTTAGCGAACTGCTGGGAAGTGCCGAGTTGCATGCTGCGGACATCGATCCGGCCGCGGTCCAGTGCGCCCGCCGCAACGTTGAGCCCCGCGGGGGTCGTGTCCATCACGGTGATCTTTACGAGGCACTGCCGCTCCACCTCAGGGGGCGCGTGGACGTCCTCCTCGCCAACGCACCCTATGTACCCACAGGGTCCATCGGGTTGATGCCGCCGGAGGCGCGGCTGCATGAGCCGGTGATGGCGCTCGACGGCGGCGTTGACGGTTTGGACGTTCAGCGTCGGGTTGCGCTGGGGGCGGCTCAGTGGCTGGCGCCGGGTGGGTGGCTGTTGATTGAAACCTCGGAGTCGCAGGCACCGGAGACCGCCGACATCATGGCGGTGGCCGGGCTCCTGGCGAGGGTGGTCTCGGAGGAGGCGCTGGACGCCACGGTGGTGCTCGGATCGATCCGCGGCACCGGGTAATCCATCAGTTTTTGACCCCGTTTTGGCCCTGTTAAGTGGGCTTGGCTAAACAATTTGGTAACAACGTGCTTTAAGGGGGCAAAACAGGTCAGCATCCGCGTCATTGCGGGGCAAAAGCGGGCAATGAGATGCAACACAGCTAAGCAATTTGCACCCTCAAAGGACCCAAAAATACGATCTCAACTCGGGTTTTCGGTCCAAAACGCGTAAAATTGAAACCCTGCCCAGAGCGGGGCAGCAGAAGTCGCAAGCAAATGACCTCCCTAGGAGAAGCCCAAATGCCCACAGACCAAAGCAACACCGTCTCTCCGGATGGCGCAAGGAACGCCACCGGGAATCAGGTATTGGCAGGCCACACCCCGGCCGCCACGAACGCAGCAAACGCAGTTAAGAACGCCAAGAAAACGAAGCTTCGCCCGAAGCGCCGGCTCAAAGAGTCCGACGTCAACGTGGTGAACAAGCCGATGCTGCGCAAAGCACTCGGCGGCACCATCGTCGGCAACACCATGGAATGGTACGACGTCGGTGTTTTCGGCTACCTCATCACCACCATGGGCCCTGTCTTCCTGCCAGAAGCAGACAAGTCCGTTCAGACACTCTTCCTTCTGGGCACCTTTGCCGCAACCTTCATCGCGCGCCCCCTCGGCGGCGTCGTGTTCGGTTGGCTCGGCGACAAGGTAGGCCGCCAGAAGGTGCTCGCAGCAACCCTGATGCTGATGGCGGCAAGTACGTTCGCCGTCGGACTCCTTCCCGGCTACGCGCAGATCGGCATCTGGGCCGCCGCGTTGCTGGTGATTCTGAAGCTCATTCAGGGCTTCTCCACCGGTGGCGAGTACGCCGGTGCCACAACCTTCGTCAGCGAGTACGCCCCGGATAAGCGCCGCGGTTACTTCGCCAGCTTCCTTGATATGGGCAGCTACATCGGCTTCGCCCTCGGTGCAGCCCTGGTTTCCGTCCTGCAGCTCACGCTGGGACAGGCAGCCATGGAGGAATGGGGTTGGAGGATTCCGTTCCTGATCGCCGGCCCGTTGGGCCTCATCGCGGTGTACTTCCGTAGCAAGATCGAGGAATCTCCCCAGTTCCAGGCCACCCTGGACGCCCAGGAAGCTTCCGCCAAGGATGCCGCATCCCAGGATGCCGCCGTCGCCAAGGGACCCATCGGCATCATCAAGGCCTACTGGCGCCAGATTGTGCTGGCCATGATCCTGGCAGCCGCAGCCAACACCGTTGGTTACGCACTGACCTCGTACATGCCCACGTACCTCACGGACTCCAAGGGCTACGATCCCGTCCACGGCACCTTGCTGACCATCCCGGTCCTGGTGATCATGGCCGTATGCATCCCGCTGACGGGTAAGTTGTCCGACCGCATCGGGCGCCGTCCGGTTCTGTGGATCGGCGCAGGCAGCACCATCGTCTTCGCAGTCCCGGCCTTCCTGCTGATCGGCATCGGTGAAATCTGGTCCACACTGGCCGGTCTCGCACTGATCGCTTTCCCGGTGACGTTCTACATCGCCAACCTGGCTTCGGCCCTCCCGGCATTGTTCCCGACGTCCAGCCGTTACGGCGGAATGGGCATCGCTTACAACTTCTCGGTTGCGATCTTCGGCGGAACCACGCCGTTCATCGTGCAGGGTCTCATCGAAGGCACCGGCGATGACATGATGCCGGCGTACTACCTGATGGCCACGTCCATTGTGGGCGCCATTGCCATCTACTTCCTGCGTGAATCCGCCCAGCGCCCGCTGCCGGGCTCCATGCCCAGCGTGGACACCCAGGCTGAGGCACGCGAGCTTGTTGCCACGCAGGACACCAACCCGCTCATCAACCTGGACGAGATGCCGTTCGACGGCCAGCCCATTGATGACGCCGTGTTCGGCAAGAGCAACAAGGACTTGACCCCCGCTTAGGAACTCTTTGCCTGCAACTTCTGCGCAGTAACGACTACTGCAAGCGACACGGATAGTTCGCGGCACCTCGCCGCCAACCGCAGCCACCGCCCTCAAGGCGCTCTCCTTGATGGTGGTGGCTGCGGCCGTTAAGTCCCCATGAGGGATCGCACTGCCTCGCCAATGATCCGCGCACCTTCCGGGAAGGCGCCGGGGTTGGGGCCGGCATAGTTGAGCCTGATGTACGGGCCTTCGGGTTCCGCCGGGAACCACTCCGTTCCGGCAGCTATGAGCACCCCGGCCGATTCGCAATCCCTGGTGAGTTGCTCCACGTCGAACCCGTCCGGCATCCGCAGCCACAAGTTCAAGCCACCCTTGGGCAGGTGGCTGAGGTGCGCCTGCGGAACGTGTTCGCGCAGGCTGGTAACCAGGAGGTCGCGTCGCGACTGCAATTGGTGGCTGAGTCCGCGAAGGTGCGTTTGCCACCCTGGCTGTGTGACGACGTCGAGCGCTGCTGCCTGCAGCAGGCCGCTGACGTACATCGATTCTGCGGCCTGCGCACCCATGATCCGTTCCCGGGCCGGACCGCGTGCGATGATCGCCGCGACGCGGATGGACGGGGAGACGCTCTTGGTCAGCGAGCGGATGTACACCACATGGCCGGAGTCGTCCTTGGCGGCAATCGGGACCGATGGGGCGGTGATGCCGAAGTCGTGCGCCCAGTCGTCCTCCACAAGGAAGGCTCCGTGGCGCTGGACGATCCGGAGGACTTCCTCGCCGCGCTCGGCAGACCATTGGGCGCCCGTCGGATTCGCGAAGTTGGGTTGCGCATAGAAGAGACGCGCACCGGATTCTTCGAAGGCCCTGTCCAGTTCGTCCGGATCGGGGCCGTCCGGGCCGCTGGGCACAGGAATGACATTCACCCCCGCCTGGCCGGCGGCCAGCAGCGCGCCCCAGTAACTGGGCGACTCCACCAGCAGCGGCTGTCCGTGCCCCACCAACCCGCGGAAGATGGAGCTCAGTCCGCTTTGGCTCCCGGGAAGTACGACGACGTCGCTCGGCTGGGGTGGCGTGACGCCAACGGGCGTTGAGGTGCTGAGCTCCTGCGCGAACCAGGATTGCAGTTCCGGAAGGCCTTGCGCCGGCGGTCGTGACAGGGCGGCATCTCCCCTGGCTGCGCGTGTCAGTGCGGCGCGGACCAGCCTTTCCGGCAGAAGCTCACGGGCTGGATAGCCGGAATGGAACGCGATGAGGTCGTTGGAGGCGCTGCGCATGGCAGCCGAGTTAAGTGGTCGGGCAACTTGGGCTGCCCGCAAGGCTGCCGTCTGCCAGCCGTAGTCCGACGGCCTGGCCGTGCGATAAGCCCGGACGAAGGTACCAACACCGGGTCGACTCTCGATCAGGCCCTGTGCGGTAAGGGTCCTCAGCGCCTTTTGGACCGTGACCGGGCTTGCTTGGTATTCGGCCACGAGTTGGCGGGTAGATGGCAGTTTCGCCCCCGGAGCGGCTCCAGCGATCCATTCTTTTACTCGCGAGACGATCCGGGAACTGCTATCGTTATTCATGAGTCCTAATAGTAGCGCTACTATGCTTTCGCGGCCAGTGATATCCACCAAGACATCGACCGGTATCTGGTGGGGGCTCCTGGGCGTCTTCGCTTTCTCATTCACCGTGCCGCTCACCCGGGTGGCTGTAGAGGGCATGTCGCCATTGTTCATCGGCGCCGGCCGGGCAGTGGTTGCCGCTATCCTTGCAGCGCTTGCCCTCGGCTTGACCCGGCAACGGTTTCCCCGCGGCCGACAGTGGTTCCGCTTGGCAGTGGTAGCAGGTGGGATTGTTGCCGGATTCCCGCTGCTCACCACCTTCGCCCTCACCAGCACCTCCGCGAGCCACGGTGCCGTGGTGATCGCACTACTGCCCGCAGCCACGGCAACGGTAGCGGTAATCCGAGGCCGGGAAAGCCCCCGTCCCTTGTTCTGGGTCCTGACCGTTGTGGGCGTCGTGGCCGCCTTGGTGTTTGCGCTGGTCCAGTCCGGCGGCTTCGGTTCGCTCCACTGGGCAGACTTGCTGTTGCTCGGTGCTGTCCTGGCTGCCGCCCTTGGCTACGCGGAGGGTGGGCTGCTGGCCCGGGAACTGGGGGCGTGGCAGACCATCTCCTGGGCATTGATTGTCGCGGCTCCCGTGATGATCCTGTTGACCGCGGTTTCGCTTGGTTCGGGAATGCCTTCGGCAACACCCATCCAGTGGTTGTCCTTCGCCTACCTGGGCGTGGTGAGCATGTTCCTCGGCTTCTTCGCCTGGTACCGGGGTTTGGCCATCGGGCCCATGGCACAGGTCAGCCAGATCCAACTGGTCCAGCCCGTCATGACCATCGCATGGGCCGGCCTGCTGCTTGGCGAGTCGATGACATGGACCACCGTGGTGGGTGGCTTGGCGGTGATTCTCTGCGCAGGCGCCGCTGTCCGTGTGAGGCTCAACCCGCCGTCGAAATCCTGACGCACCAGCCCGTTCCGAACGCACCTGAGAGGAAGAAATCCCATGTACACACCCGCACACTTTGCCGCCTCCGATGAAGCCGTAGACGCGCTGCTCACTACGTCCGGCGCCGCCAACCTCGTCACCATGACTCCCCAGGGATTGCTCGCCACTCTGCTGCCCTTCGTTTACGAGCCCTCGATTGGTGAACACGGAGCCCTGCATGCCCACATGGCCCGCAACAATACGCAGTGGTCCTCGCCCGTCACCGGTGAAGCCCTGATGATTGTGCAGGGTTCGGATGCCTACATTTCGCCCTCCTGGTACGCCTCGAAAGCGGAGCACGGACGCGTCGTCCCCACCTGGAACTACTCCACGGCCCACGTATACGGCGAGCTGGTCATTCACGACGACGCCGAGTGGCTGGGCAACCATGTGCGGCGCCTGTCCAACCAGCATGAGGCCGACATGCCGCGGCCTTGGACCGTCGATGAAGCACCCGAGCGGTTCATCGCCGGGCAGCTGAGGGCAATTGTCGGCGTCGAACTCTTGATCTCCCGGGTGGAGGCGAAGACAAAACTCAGCCAGAACCGCGCTCCAGCGGATGTTGACGGCGTCATCACCGGGCTCCGTGCCGTGGGCGACTCGGCGAGCGCAGCCGATGTGGAACGGGCGCGGACCTCGTAGACTCGGCGCATGCGCGACGTTCCGGTAGGGTCCATCCGCCATCTTGAGATCTGGGTGCCGCACCTTGATCGGGCACGGGAGGAATGGGGATGGCTGCTGGGCGAGCTTGGCTATGAGCCGTTCCAGGACTGGCCCACGGGGTGCAGCTGGAAGCTCGGTGGTACCTACGTGGTGGTGGAAAGTTCAGACGCCATCACTGGAACTGCGCACCGCCGCACTGATCCGGGGGTCAACCACGTTGCCTTCCACGCCGGGACGCGGGAGAACGTGGACCGGATCCGAGCACTCGGCGCGGACGCAGGCTGGTACGAGATGTTCGAGTCCAAGTACCCCCACGCCGGTGGCCCGGACCACTACGCCGCGTACCTGGTCAACACGGACAGCTACGAGGTTGAGCTGGTGGCCGAGTAGTTACTTCGGCGGGACAACTGGACGCCACATGGCCACGCGCGGCCAGCGGGTCAGGCCCAACTCAGCCTCGTGCTCCATCAGGCGGGCCAGCTCAGGGCCCCAAGTGCCGGCGTCGAGCACTTCGAAGCCAAGGCGACGATAGTACGGAGCGTTCCACGGCACGTCCCTGAACGTGCTCAAGGTCTGCCGTTGCATCCCATGCCCACGCGCCCACACACGGGCGGCATGCAGCAGCTCGCGGCCCAGGCCTTGGTGTGCGTAGTCGGGATGGACGCTGACCTGCTCCACATGCCCGTTGCCGTCAACGACGTCCGCCAGCAAGTACGCCACCGGGTAATCGAGCCCGTCCACGTAGACCCACGCCCGGCCACCTGACACATAGGCGCTTAGTTCCCCGACTGAAAAGGGCTCGTCGTCGGCAACGGAGTCCATGCCCAACGACCTGAAGGCTTCGCCCGCGGCACGCTCGATGTCCTGCAGGATCAGCAGATCGTCCGCATGCGCGAGCCTGATCATTGCCGGGTGTCCAGGGCTGGAGGAGCCTGAGCCACCAGGAACTCGTTGCGCTTCTCGATCAGGTTTTGCAGGTACCGTGCCAGGATCAGCTTCTCAGCCAACCGCCCCAACGGGCCGAAGGGGGCAGCAAACTCCACAGTGTCCACCATGAGGGTCCCGCTGCCGTCCGACCGGAACTCGTGCGTGTGGCGGAGGTACTTGAAGGGGCCCTTCACCTGTTCATCAGTGAACGACGCCGGAGCGTCCATGCGCGTGATGCGGCTGGTCATGCGGAACCTGGCTCCGAGGTGCCACGCCTGCCACGTAACAGTCTCGCCTTCAGAGATGAGGCCGCTGGTGACACCGGCGATGGCCTTTTCCCGGCTCTTTGTCATGGAGCCCACGTGGGCATCGATGTTCCGCGAGAGATCGAACAGCTCCCGCGGCGGCATGGAGGAGCGGGTGCGGCAAACGAAGGCGACGGGCATACCTCGATCTTCCCAGACCTTTCCTGCTCCGTGTGCCCCAGCTCGCTACGGCTTGTGACCGGGCTAATGGCGGCCGTATCGCGGTCCTGATAATTTTCTAGGACAACCCTGAACGATTGGTGGTGTTCCCCCGTGCCCGCACTTATGGCGCATGCCCGCGAACTCCACCGCCTTGGTCCAGCCAACAACGATCGCCTTTCGGCCGTCCGGGTTGCCCTGAGCGTCGCGGTGCCTGGTCTGTTGCTCATTCTCATCGGCCGTCCGGACCTCATGATGTACGCCGTCTTCGGAGCCTTGACCGGAATGTACGGCCGCAACGAAACGCACCAACTCCGGATAAAGCACCAAGCCCAAGCCGCGCTGATCCTGGTGGGTGGGCTGACCATTGGCGTGTTCCTGTCGGTTAACCACATCCATTCCTGGTGGCTGGTGCTGGTGGCCACCCTGTTCGCCGGCGCAGGATCCCTGTACGCCGACGCCGTGCGCCTCAAGCCGATCGGCCCGTTCTTCGGCATCCTCGCGTTGGGCGCCTGCGCTTCCGTGCCCACCGATGTTCCCTTCGCGACGGCGGTACTCATCGGTGCGGCCTCGGCTGCCTTTTCCCTTGCGGTTGGCTTTGTGGGCTGGTTCCGCCACCGCACGTGGGTGGCCGGGGCAGCCCGCGACGTTCCGGTCCTCCGCGGTCCCCTCCGCCAGGCCGCTCTGGTCCATGCTGCGCGATACTCCCTGGCCGTGAGTGTGGCCGGAGCTGTTGGTGTGCTGAGCGGCAGCGGCCACCCGCACTGGGCCATGGCCGCAGCCGCGGTGCCCCTTGCCGGAGCCGACCTGCCAAGCCGCGTCCACCGCGGGATCCACCGCATCGTGGGGACGTTCCTCGGGTTGGCGGTGGTCGCCGTCGTACTTTTCCCCAGTCCGTTGTCACCGCTGCAGTACTTCCCGGGCCAAACCGCAGTGGTCCTTGCCGTACTGGTGGTCCTGTGCCAGTTCCCCACCGAGCTGTTCATGGCACGGCACTACGGGTGGGCCATGGTGTTCTTCACGCCGGTGATCCTGCTGATCGCGCAACTTGCGGCTCCCATGGATCCTGGCGTGCTGGTGATGGAGCGTGCTGTTGAGACGTTCATTGGTGCAGTGGTGGGCATCGCAGTCGCGGTGTTGGTGCGGGCACCGCGAGCGGCCGGGATGCAGTCCGCCCCGGTGCGCGCTCCCGGAGATCAGGGCGCCTAAGACATACTGGTTCAATGCAGGCGACGACTGTCTTGGTCGAAGGCGAGAGCGACCGGCTGGCGGTCGAGACGCTCGCCCTTCGCTGCGGCCATGACCTGCAAGCGGAGCATGTGTCGGTAGTGCCCATGGGAGGCGCCACCAGCATCGTCCGCTTCCTCGATATTTACGGTCCGGCGGGCGCAAACCACCGGCTCCTCGGACTGTGCGACGAGGGCGAGTCCCGTGGCGTTGCCCGCGCGCTGGGCCGGGCCGGACTGGGCTCGGGCCCCTTGGACGAACTCGGATTCCAGGTTTGCCGTGCTGATCTTGAGGACGAACTCATCCGCTGCCTCGGCATTGATGCCGTGCTTGGTGTCATCGACGCCCAAGGTGAGCTGGCGTCGTTCCGGCTGCTCCAGCGCCAGCCTTCGCAACGAGGACAGCCGGTTCCGGCGCAACTACGCCGGTTCTTTGGTGGACGCAGCGGGAACAAGATCCGCTACGCGCCCCTGTTGGTGGCAGCCCTGCCACCGGGCCAAGCTCCGGATCCACTCGCGCGGCTTGTCGACGCGTTGACGAACGGGAGTTAGGGCTCCAGCGGCCGGCGCGGTGGGCCGGAGGTCAGTTTCGCCGGAAGAACGCGAGCGAAGAAGCTGACCACTTTGTACCGTTTGGTGGGGATGGAAACGCCCTTCCCCTCGGCGTTGTCCTCCAAGCCTTCCCGCACCACACGCTCGGCGGTGAGCCACAGGAAGCGGGGGGCCACCGATTTGTCCATGCCCATGCGGTCGTGGAATTCGGTGTGGGTGAAACCCGGGCAGACGGCGGTGACCAGCACCCCGGACTTGGCATAGGTGGTGTTGGCCCAACGGCTGAACGTCACCTGCCATGCCTTGGCGGCGGAATAGGTACCCCGGTTGGCGAAGGCGGCAACACTGGCTACATTGATGATCCGGCCCTTGCCACGGGGCAGCATCACTTCCAGCGCGGCATGGCACAGTTCCATGGGCGTTTGGACGTGCAGCCTCAAATGGCGGCGTTCCTCGGCCAATTCGTTGTCCTCGAACGACTTCAGTAGGCCCACTCCGGCGTTGTTGACCAGCACGTCCACCGGCCTGGCTGCGTCCCGGAGGCGGTCCGCCACAGCCGAAACGCCGACGTCGGTGGTCAGGTCCGCGGGCAGCACCTCTGCCGAGATGCTGAAGTCGCGTTCAAGCTCCGCGGCTTTTTCCTTCAACCGCTGCCCGTCCCTTGCCACCAGGACCAGGTGGTGTCCCGACTCGGCGAGCTGGCGGGCGAACTCGGCACCGAGCCCGGCAGTTGCTCCAGTAACAAGTGCGGTGAGTTCATTGGCTCGATTGGTCATGCGCCCAGACTAGTCTCCGCTTCAGCCCTCGCCGAGAGGGCACTTGATGACAATGCCCGCGAGTGGGATTGCCACTATATGTCATCTCGGTGCGTAGGATGGATTTTGAAACGATGCAACGCCGCAAAGGATTCCCATGGACAACCACGCCCCATCCCCGCAAGAGCCACTGGTCCTCAACAACAATGGGGCTTGGTGCTGGTTCCAGGATGAGCGGGCTCTGATCGATCCCACCAACAACACCCTGCTGCTCGGGTCAGTCGCTTCCCCGGAGGGACCGGGAGGGCTGGACCGCGGGGGGAACATCGAGATCACGGTCCTGGACCTGGCAACGGGCGAGCGAAAAATCAACGTTCTCCATGAACGCCTGGAGTCGGATGACCACAACGCCCCGGCACTCCTGATCCGTCCGGACGGGCGATATGTGGCCATGTACGCCAAGCACAAAACGGACAATTACTCACGGTGGCGGATTTCCGTTCGCCCGCACGATGCTTCCGAGTGGGAGCCTGAGCAGCAGTTCGATTGGACAGAGCTGGCCAATGGCCGCGGCGCGACGTACTCCAACCTTCACGCTCTAACGGCGGAGAATCGGGTCTACAACTTTGTCCGCGCCATCAACGACGACCCCACCCTGATGGTCTCCGACGACGACGGCAGCACCTGGAACTACGGCGGTAAACTCTTCACGCGCCCCAAGATTGGCTACGTCAACGGGTACACGCGGTACGTCTCCAATGGCATTGACCGTATCGACCTCATCACCACGGACCACCACCCGCGCGACTTCAACAACAGCATTTACCACGGCTACATCCAAGGCGATGCGCTCCACGACGCCGAAGGCAACGTGGTCAGCAAACCCGTGATCGGAGCGGCCGGCATCAACCAGACCTCCCTCACCACCGTTTTCGAGGCCGGGTCAACGCTCGACGGCGATACCCTCACCCACGGCTGGACTACTGACCTTCGCAGGCAGGGCACGGAACTCGCCGCGATCGTCACTTGCCGGGCCAACGACGTGAACGGTCCGCTGCGGCGGGAGCAAATGCTCGACGTCGACGATCACCGCCTGCTGTACGCGCGCTTTGATGGCGCGGGCTGGAAGCTGCATCCACTCGCCGTCGCCGGTCCCGGCTTGTTGCCGCACGAGCAGGACTACACAGGGCTGGGCGCCGTGGATCCCAACAACCTGGACAGCGTGTACATCTCCACACCCGTGGATCCGCGGACAGGCTCGGCAACACCGCATTACGAGATCTACCGGGGCACCACGGCTGATTCCGGGGCCAGCTGGCGGTGGAAGGCAATCACCGAAGGGTCCATCGTGGACAACCTCAGGCCCATGGTGGTGCCCGGTGATCCGGCGGTGCATGCGGTGTGTTGGTTCCGAGGATCAATGAAGTCCTCGCAGGCGTACGAAACAGAGGTTGTTGTCCGCCGAGGTGACACTTAATACCAATGTCTGCGACCACGATTGGCATTAACTGTCACCTCGGCCGGACCTGACTACGCGAACTTGGCCAAGGGGTTGGCCAAGCGGCCAGCCATTTGCAGACCTCCGGAGGGGTCCGAGATGTCGAGCATCTGCTGGTTGTTCCGGAGCTGGAGACGGTTGAGGCAGGACAGCTCGAAGTCCGCCGCGAACAGGTCATGCATGGCGAACTGGTCTGCAAGCTCCGGATGGCGCTGCTGGTATTCGCGCAGCACAGCAGCGGCAGTCCCCCAGAACTCGTCCTCGCGCAGCGTCCCGTCCTCCACAAGGATTGCTCCGAGGAAACGGAAGATGCAGTCGAACACGTCGGTGAAGATGGCCAGAACCATTTCCTCGGCGGGGATCTCTGCCTTGACCCGTGAGACTTCCTCCGGCAGTTCCAGCCGGTCGCCCATGACCACAATTTCCTCGGCGATATCCTTCATGATCGCCCGGACCGGCACACCGTTTTCGAGGATCAGGATCACGTTCTCCCCGTGCGGCATGAAGGCAAGCTCGTACTCATAGAGACAGTGGACCAGCGGGACCAGGTAGGCCTCGAAGTAGCGGCGGAGCCACTCGGTGGGCGCCAGGCCGGACCGGGAAATCAGGGCCGACACCACGGACTCGCCGGACGAATCCACATGCAGCAATGACGCCATGGTGGCCAGCTGCTGCCCGTCCTCAAGCAACGGCAGCGGACTTTCCCTCCACAGGGCCGAGAGCATCTTCCGGTAGGGCGAACCCTTGGCAGAAGCCGCCTCGTAGTAGTGGTTGTGATAACCGATGGCCGCAGTTTCCCGGATCATGGCCAGGCCCCGGCTCTGGAGCTCCTGGTCGTTGTCGATCAGTTCCTGCAGCCAGTCATTGATAGCTGGGGTCGCCTTCATGTACTGCGGAGACAGGCCACGCATGAAGCCCATGTTCAGCACGGACATGGCCGTCTTCACGTACGCTTTCTCCGGTGACGTGGTGTTGAAGAACGTACGGATGGACTGCTGCGCCTGGTAGTTGTCCTCCCCCGTACCCAGGTTCACGATGTGTCGCTGGGCGATTTCTGCCGCGAACGTCACGGTGAGCTTGTTGTCCCACTGCCACGGATGGACCGGCATGAGGAGATAGTCCTCGGGATCCAGGCCGGACGCGGATAGCTCTGCGTTGAACCAGGCCAAGGTGGCGGGCCCGAGTTCGGCGTCGAAGTGGGTACGGTAATCCAGCCCCGCGCTCGAGGTGAAAACGGCCTTGCTGCGGTGCACTGCGATCCACTGCAGTTTCACCGCTGCACCGGTCTCCGGCGCGAACGCGTGGTAGTCGGCGATTCCGAAGCCCAAGCGGCCGTTGTTGGCCACGAAGCACGGGTGGCCTTCGGTCATGCTGTGTTCAATGGCCTGGAAATCCGCGGCGCGATCAGTACCACCGGTCACGCCCGCAGCCAACTGGGCCGAGCTGAAGGGCTTGCCCTGCTTGTAGGCGTGGCTGGCCAGCGTGCTGCTGATTTCCTCAAGGTACACCGGCAACATTTCCATTCGGATGGCCAATGCCTCGTGGAACTCTGCGATGAAGTCCAAGGCGTCAATAGGCAATTCCTCGCCATCGCGCAGGCGCTCTATGGAGTCGGCGAAGACAGACCAATGTTCAAGCTGGAGCACCCGGGCACGGAAACGGTATTCGGTTGCGTCATCGTCGCTCACAACCTTATAAAGCCCAATGCCGGCTCCCTCATCGCGGATCAGCTCCGGCACCAGGATGCGTTCGTGCGAGAACTCGGCGATCGCTTTGCGCACCAGATGGCGGTTGGCTGCTGCCCAGCGCTCGGGGGTCAGGTGCGACACGGAATCAACGGTGGTGGTAGTCGCGTTGTCGGCCGTGGTGGTCACAGGGATTCTCCTCTGGTCGCCGCGGCAGGCGCGGCCAGAATCGGGGTCAGGGTGGCGAGGAAGTCCTCGCGGGTGCAGAAGCTCAGAAGCCCCTGCTTATGGTCTTCGGCAGGATCGACGGCGGGAAGGGTCACCACGCCGTGCGGGCGGAAGCCCACTTTCTCGTTGAGGACATGGATCTTGTGGTTGCGGGCGTCAGGCTCGACGACGACACGCTCGGTTGCTGGGTCGTCGAAGAGTTCCGTCATGACGGACTGCATGACGGCGGTGGTGAAGCCCGGTTGCGGGGCACCGCTGGGTGGTGACACCAAGAGGTGCATGCCCACGTCACCAGGCTGGACCTCGTAGACGTCCGCCAGCGGCGAGGACTCCGGATGGTACCGCTCCATCAGGAAGGCGGGGACACCGTCGTCGAGTCCCAGGAACGCTTGGTGGTGTCCTGAGGCGGCGATCTTTGAGTATTCCTCCACAACGTCCTGCTCAGTGGCAGAAACCATGCCCCAGAACCGGGCGTACTCCTGACTCACCCAACTGTGGAGGACAGGTGCGTCGGCCACGGGGTCTACTGCGCGGAAGGTGAAGCTCATACGGTCGCTCCAGCAGCTGCCGGAACAGGAACGGATACGGCAGCGGGGGCGCCAAACTGCTGGAAGGCGATGCCGCGCTCGATCGGATAGACCTCGCGGCCGGTGATTTCGCGCAGGATGCAGGAGTTGCGGTAGGCGGCCATGCCGAGGTCCGGGGTGACGAAACCGTGCGTGTGGAGCTCCGCGTTCTGGACGAAGATTTCCCCGGGTTCCACGCCGGTTCCATAGTTGCGCTCCACGTCGAAGCGGCCCTTGGAGTCGCGGCGGATTCGGTCGTGGATGCCGGCCAGGAACGCGGGTTCCTTGTAGCTGTAGCCGGTTGCCAGGACCACGGCCTCGGACTCCAGGCTGTAGTCGCGGCCGTGTTCCTCGTGGTGCAACTGGAGCGTGTGGGTGCCCGCGGCGGGATCCCAGTCTGCTGCGGTGAGGGACGAGTGCGTGTGTAGCTGGGTGTCCACCATGCCGGAGAGGCTCTTGGTGTAGAGGAGGTCGTAGATGTCGTCGATCAGGTCCGAGTTGATGCCCTTGTACAGGTTCTTCTGGCTCTTGATCAGGGAATCTCGCTGCTCGCCCGGGAGCGAGTGGAAGTAGTCGACGTACTCCGGCGAGGTCATTTCGAGTGTGAGCTTGGTGTACTCCAGGGGGAAGAAGCGGCCGGAGCGGGTGACCCAGTTGAGCTGGTAACCGTAGACATCAATTTCCTGAAGGAGTTCGTAGTAAAGCTCCGCGGCACTCTGGCCGCTGCCCACAATAGTGATGCTGCGCTTGGACTGCAGCTCGCTCTTCCTCGACAGGTAGTCGGCATTGTGGAGGACAAGTCCCCCCGCGTCGACTATTCCTGCACAGGAGTCGGGAACGTACGGGGACGTGCCGGTACCCAGGACCAGCTTGCGGGCGCGAAGTACCTCGGCGCCGGCCGGGCCCTGTACCGAAAGGCGGTACACGCCGTCGTCGTAGGTCACATCCAGCACATCTGTGCTAAAACGCACTGACTCAAGCTGACCCGCAACCCACTGGCAGTACTGGTTATATTCGGCGCGCAGCGGGTAGAAATTCTCACGGATATAGAAGCGGTACAGTCGGCCCGTTTGCTTCAGGAAGTTCAGGAACGAGAAAGGCGACGTCGGGTCAGCCAAGGTGACGAGGTCCGCCATGAACGGGACCTGCAAGTGCGCCGGCTCCAGCATCATGCCGGGGTGCCAATCGAAGGACTCGCGGCGGTCCAGGAACACGCAGTCCAGGTTTTCCACCGGCTCGCTCAGTGCGGCCAAGCCAAGGTTGAAGGGCCCGACGCCGATGCCTGCGACGTCGTAAATCTTGCCGTTATCCGGGGTGCTCACGCGGCGGCCTCCGTGGTGTTTGCGAGGAGGCTGGCGCCGGTCCTGCGGATCAGTTCGATGATTTCCTGGATGTCCCGCAAGCTGGCTTCAGCGTTGAGGAGGGTGAATTTGAGGTAGTGGCGGCCAGCCACCTTGGTGCCGGCAACAACAGCCTCCCCGGAGGCGAAGATCGCCGCACGGATGGCGGGGTTGAGGACGTCTGCTGAATCTTCGTCGATGGCCACGCCGTCAACTGCCGGGCGGTATCGGAACACCAATGTGCTGAGCTGCGGGGTGGCAGCGAGCTCGAACTCGGCATCATCGGCCAGCAACGTGCCCACGCGGCCCGCAAGGTCGATCGCTTCGTCGAACAACGCACCAATGGCATCCGCGCCCATGATGCGAAGGGTCAGCCAGAGCTTCAAGGCGTCGAAGCGGCGGGTGGTCTGGATGCTCTTGTCCACCTGGTTGGGGATCTCAGCCTTCGCGGCGCTCTCCGGGTTGAGGTAGTCGGCATAGTAGGTGACGTGACCCATCATGGAGCCGTTGCGGACCAGGACGGCACTGGAGCTGACCGGCTGGAAGAAGGTCTTGTGGAAGTCCACGGTGACGGAATCGGCAAGATGGATCCCGTTCAGGAGGTGGCGGTAGCGCCCGGAGACGATCAAACCCCCGCCGTACGCAGCGTCGACGTGCAGCCAGGAATCGTAGGCGCGGACCAGCGCGGCCAACTCGGAGAGCGGGTCAACCGAACCGAAGTCCGTGGTCCCGGCAGTGGCCACTACAGCCATGGGTACCAGGCCGGCGTCGTGCGCTTCTGCCAAAGCAGCCGCGAGTTCGGTGGGGTCCATGCGGTGGTCTCCCGCCGTGGGAATGGCGATGACGGCGTCGAAACCGAGGCCCAGCATGGAAGCCGACTTCTGGATGCTGAAGTGGCTGTCCGCGGAGGTGAAGATCCGGAGCCGGTCCAGCAGGTGCGGCAGGCGTGCGTCCCCATTCGCCGCCCGCAGCTTGGCGACCGCGTGATTGCGGGCAATCAGCAGGGCCTGGAAGTTGGACTGGCTGCCACCCGATGTGAACACCCCATCAGCGTCGGCGTCGAAGCCGATGCGCTCCGCGGTCCAGTCGATGAGGCGGCGTTCGATCATGGTGGCACCGGCGCTCTGGTCCCAGGTGTCCATGGAGGAATTGACGGCCGAGAGTACGGCTTCGCCAACCAACGCCGGGATAACCACCGGGCAGTTCAGGTGTGCGGCGTAGCGGGCGTCGTGGAAGTAGATGGCGTCCTTGAGGTAGAGCTCGTCGAGTTCCTCCAGGGCAGCGGCGGTATCCGGAAGGGGACGCTCAAGGTCGACGGCACCAACTTTGGCCTTCAGCTCAGCATGCGCGACGCCGGTGAACGGCCGGGCGGTCCGCTGGACTTTAGTGGAGACGGCGTTGACTCCTTGGAGGACCTGCGCGACGTAGCTGGGCGAATTTCGTGCGTTGAACAGCTGGTTTGTGGCAGCGAGGGCCAGTTCCACTTTGGAGCCAAAGTCCTGCTCCTGAGCGATCCGCTCTTCGACACTAGGTGACGTCACGTCAGCTTCCTTCCATTGCGTTGGGGCGCTTATTAGCAAGGCAAGCCTTACTTAGGTAAGCCTTTCCGTCAAACTTTTGTGACCTATTTCGCCTAGAAGGCGGTTTCTCGCGGCCGTACCCTCCGGTAGCACGTCATTGACTTTTCTTAGGACCGCTTAGGGTGCAAAATGTGGCACTCTTTTCGGCCATGTAATGTCTTCTTTGGGCCACTGCCCTCCTCTCGCAGGCATCCTCGATGGACGGAGTAGAGTGCAAGGACTATCGAGTGTCAGCGGTTGGGGGACCAATGAAGGACCACGTTCACGAACGGATCGGTTTCCGCGAAATCGACGAGCATGGCAACGCAGTGCAGGCGGTCAGTCCGCACGTGCCTGAGCCTGCGGACCAGGGGCGGAAGCGGACTGCGGTCAACCCCTTCATCGTGGCGTTGTGGGTGATGGACGTGGGCGTGGTGTGGTTCTGCATGTGGGCGTTTACGTCTGCGGAATCCCTCATGGGCCCCTCATCGATGGGCTCCACGGCCCAAGTCAATTTCATGATTCTTTCCACGCTCCCCTATGGCCTGCTGGCCGCCATCCTCCTTACTGCAGGCCTGCTGTTCTGGCACGCTGTGCAGTGGCAAAAAAAGCGGCCAACCAGGTAGTGGATACCCGGTTGGCCGCTTTCCCAAGGAGCGACCGGTCCCCGCTGCTGGAGACCCGCCGCCGAAAGCCGAGCGCTACAGCACAGCGGCTCCGAGGACGCACTTGACGTCCACCCCTTGCTCGGGGACCTCCGCATTGACCGACCAGTCAAGGGCCTTGCCAGCTTTGGCATCCTTGAATGATTGCTCTCCGCGCGCCAAAACTGCGGAGGTCTTAGGATCTACCCAACTCACTGAAACCTTGACCGTTCCCTTGGTTCCTTCGGGCGGGGTAACAGTTCCCGTGGCGGTGACCTTGCCGGGCGCGGTGTCGCAGGAGCCCATAGTGGCGGCTTCAATGATGCCCGTGCCCGGGTTTGCGGGCTTGGCTTCACCCGTTGTGGGGGCTTTGGTTGTGGTGGACGACGGCGGATTGCCCGCCCCGCCATTTTCCGGCGAGGAGCAACCAGCGATTGCTGCTGCCGTGACCAGCACGCCCACAATGCACGCTACCGACTTCTTCATGTGTTGCATGGTTGGACTTTCTGGTGTGGAAGTGAATCGAAGAGCGGCGCGACAACCGGGGTTGGGGCCCCGGTTGCCGCGCCTTCATTCCCTATGCCTCTGAACGCTTACGGCGTCCTACGAGGAACAGGAAGAGCCCCGCACCAACTACCAATACGCTGATGGGCAACACAGTGAGGACAACTCCCGTGTTGGCCAGCGGACCGTCAGGTTGGTTCGGAACAGCCGGCGGGAAGGTCACAACAGCGCTTGCAGGCGGTGTGGTGATCGGGGGTCCCGTCGGAGGTGTGCCCCACCCTGTGGCCGTGTTCACGACCTTGCCGGCATTGATGTCGGCCTGGGTGATCGCGTACGTTGCCGTAGCAGTCACGGTCTGGCCGGGCAGCAACTCACCAGGTAGGCCCGGCCAGTTGTAGCTCAGCGCGGACAAGCCTGGCAGCGTGTCCTGAATGGCTACATCCGTCAGCGTGACGTTGCCGGTGTTCTTCGCCGAGAAGCTGTAGGTGACGAGGTCGCCCACCTTCGCGGGATCCCCGACGGCGGAAGCATCGGCCGTCTTCGAGAACTCCAGGGCGGCGTCCGGCGACAACGGGGTGTCCGTTCCGGCGGGCGGCGGGGTCACCGCAGGACCCGTGGGAGGCGTACCCGTGGTCGTCGCCAGGTTGGCGACGTGACCGGCGTCGATATCAGCCTGCGTGATCGCGTACGTCGCCGCAGCAGTCACGGTCTGGCCCGGAAGCAACTCACCGGGGGTGCCCGGCCAGGTGTAAACCAGGGCCGAGAGACCAGCCATAGGATCGTCGATGGACACATCGGTCAGCTTCACGTTGCCGGTGTTCTTGGCCGTGAACTGGTACTCAATCCGGTCTCCGACCTTGGACGGGCCTGTCTTTGCCTGCGCGGCAGCGGACTTGCTGAACTCCATGGCCGGAGCCGGGGTCAACGGGGTATCCGTCTTGCCCGGAGGCGGGGTCACCGCAGGACCCGACGGCGGAGTACCCGTCGTGGTGGCGCTGTTGGCCACGTGACCTGCGTCGATATCCGCCTGCGTAATCGCATACGTTGCCTTAGCAGTCACGGTCTCACCGGGCAGCAGGGTTCCTGCGGCACCGGGCCAGGTGTAAACCAGGGCAGAGAGACCAGCGAGCGGGTCATTGATGGCAACATCCGTGAGTGTCACGTTTCCGGTGTTCTTCGCCGTGAACGTGTAAGTGATCAGATCGCCTACCTTCGCCGGATTCTGAATCGCCGTAGCATCAGCCGACTTGGTGAACACCATGGCCGGAGCCGGGGTCAACGGGGTATCCGTCTTGCCCGGAGGCGGGGTAACCGGAGGACCCGACGGCGGAGTACCCGTCGTGGTGGCGCTGTTGGCCACGTGACCTGCGTCGATATCCGCCTGCGTAATCGCATACGTTGCCTTAGCAGTCACGGTCTCACCGGGCAGCAGGGTTCCTGCGGCACCGGGCCAGGTGTAAACCAGGGCAGAGAGACCAGCGAGCGGGTCATTGATGGACACGTCGGTGAGCTTCACGTTTCCGGTGTTCTTCGCCGTGAACGTGTAAGTGATCAGATCGCCTACCTTCGCCGGATTCTGAATCGCCGTAGCATCAGCCGACTTGGTGAACACCATCGCTGGAGCCGGGGTCAACGGGGTGTCCGTCTTGCCCGGGGGCGGGGTAACCGGAGGACCCGACGGCGGAGTACCCGTGGTCGTCGCCTCGTTCACCACGTGACCGGCGTCGATATCCGCCTGCGTAATCGCGTAGCTTGCCGTAGCCGTCACGGTCTGGCCCGGAAGCAACTCACCGGGAGTACCCGGCCAGTTGTAGGTCAGGGCAGAGAGCCCAGCCAGCGGGTCATTGATGACAACACCTGTGAGCTTCACATTGCCGATGTTCTTGGCGGTGAAGGTGTAGGTGATGAGATCCCCCACGACTGCCGGATCCTGGATCGCTGAGCCGTCTGAAGACTTGGTGAACTCCATGGCCGGGGCAGGGGTCAACGGCGTGTCCGTCGTTCCCGGAGGAGGCGTCACCGGAGGACCAACGGGCGGGACACCCGTGGTGGTTGCAGTGTTGGTTACGTGACCGGCGTCGATATCGGCCTGTGTGATCGCGTAGCTTGCCGTAGCAGTCACGGTCTCGCCCGGAAGCAACTCACCGGGAGTACCCGGCCAGGTGTACGTCAGGGCAGAGAGGCCAGCCAGCGGGTCATTGATGGACACGTCGGTCAGCTTCACGTTTCCGGTGTTCTTCGCCGTGAACGTGTAAGTGATGAGATCGCCCACAACAGACGGGTTCTGAATCGCCGAAGCGTCAGCGGACTTGGTGAACTGCATGGCTGCAGCCGGAGTCAACGGGGTGTCCGTCGTTCCCGGCGGCGGGGTCACCGCAGGACCGGTAGGCGGAGTACCCGTGGTGGTTGCCGTGTTGGCGACGTGGCCTGCATCAATGTCGGCCTGCGTGATCGCGTACGTTGCCGTAGCAGTCACGGTTTCACCGGGCTGCAGGGTTCCTGCGGCGCCGGGCCAGGTGTACGTCAAAGCGGACAGACCAGCCAAGGGATCGTTGATGGTGACGTCGGTCAACGGAACGTTTNGTTTCCGGTGTTCTTCGCCGTGAACGTGTAAGTGATCAAATCACCCACAACAGACGGGTTCTGAATCGCCGAAGCGTCAGCGGACTTGGTGAACTCCATCGCTGCAGCCGGCGTCAACGGAGTATCCGTACCAGCCGGCGGCGGGGTCACCGCAGGACCGGTAGGAGGAGTACCCGTGGTGGTTGCCGTGTTGGCGACGTGGCCTGCATCAATGTCGGCCTGCGTGATCGCGTACGTTGCCGTAGCCGTCACGGTCTGGCCCGGAAGCAACTCACCGGGAGTACCCGGCCAGGTGTACGTCAAAGCGGACAGACCAGCCAAGGGATCGTTGATGGTGACGTCGGTCAACGGAACGTTTCCGGTGTTCTTGGCCGTGAACGTGTAAGTGATGGTGTCACCCACAACAGACGGGTTCTGAACGCCGGAGGCATCAGCGGACTTGGTGAACTCCATGGCAGGGCCTGGAGTCAACGGAGTATCCGTACCAGCCGGCGGCGGGGTCACCGCAGGACCGGTAGGAGGAGTACCCGTGGTGGTTGCCGTGTTGGCGACGTGACCGGCGTCGATATCGGCCTGCGTGATCGCGTACGTTGCCGTAGCAGTCACGGTTTCACCGGGCTGCAGGGTTCCTGCGGCGCCGGGCCAGGTGTACGTCAAAGCGGACAGACCAGCCAAGGGATCGTTGATGGTGACGTCGGTCAACGGAACGTTTCCGGTGTTCTTGGCCGTGAACGTGTAAGTGATCAAATCGCCCACAACAGACGGGTTCTGAATCGCCGAAGCGTCAGCGGACTTGGTGAACTGCATGGCTGCAGCCGGCGTCAACGGAGTATCCGTACCGGCGGGCGGCGGGGTCACCGCAGGACCCGACGGCGGAGTACCCGTCGTGGTTGCCGTGTTGACCACATGGCCTGCCTCGATATCGGCCTGCGTAATCGCGTACGTTGCCGTAGCCGTCACGGTCTGACCCGGAAGCAACTCACCGGGAGTACCCGGCCAGGTGTACGTCAGGGCAGAAAGGCCAGCCAAGGGATCGTTGATGGTGACGTCCGTCAGCTTCACGTTTCCGGTGTTCTTGGCCGTGAACGTGTAAGTGATCAAATCACCCACAACAGACGGGTTCTGAATCGCCGAAGCGTCAGCGGACTTGGTGAACTCCATGGCAGGGCCTGGAGTCAACGGAGTATCAGTACCAGCCGGCGGAGGCGTCACCGCAGGACCGGTAGGCGGAGTACCCGTGGTGGTTGCAGTGTTGGCGACGTGACCGGCGTCGACATCGGCCTGCGTAATCGCGTACGTTGCCGTAGCAGTCACGGTTTCACCGGGCTGCAGGGTTCCTGCGGCGCCGGGCCAGGAGTAGACCAGCGTTGACAGGCCGGCCAAGGGATCGTTGATGGTGACGTCGGTCAACGGAACGTTTCCGGTGTTCTTCGCCGTGAACGTGTAAGTGATCAAATCACCCACAACAGACGGGTTCTGAATCGCCGAAGCGTCAGCGGACTTGGTGAACTGCATGGCTGCAGCCGGCGTCAACGGAGTATCCGTACCAGCCGGCGGAGGCGTCACCGCAGGACCCGACGGCGGAGTACCCGTCGTGGTTGCCGTGTTGACCACATGGCCTGCCTCGATATCGGCCTGCGTAATCGCGTACGTTGCCGTAGCCGTCACGGTCTGACCCGGAAGCAACTCACCGGGAGTACCCGGCCAGGTGTACGTCAAAGCGGACAGACCAGCCAAGGGATCGTTGATGGACACGTCGGTGAGCTTCACGTTTCCGGTGTTCTTCGCCGTGAACGTGTAAGTGATCAAATCACCCACAACAGACGGGTTCTGAATCGTGGAGGCATCAGCGGACTTGCTGAACTCCATCGCCGGGCCAGGAGTCAACGGAGTGTCCGTGGTTCCAGGCGGAGGCGTCACCGGAGGACCGGTGGGCGGATTACCCGACGTGGTAGCCGAGTTGGCTACGTGACCGGCGTCGATATCCGCCTGCGTGATGGCATACGTTGCCATGGCCGTGACGGTCTCGCCGGGAAGCAGGGTGCCGGGAGTTCCAGGCCATGTGTAGGTCAGGTTGGACAGACCAGCCAAGGCGTCGTTGATGACGACGTCGGTCAGCTTTACGTTGCCGGTGTTCTTGGCGGTGAAGGTGTAGGTGACGATGTCACCAACCTGGGACGGGCTCTGGATGTGGGAAGCGTCGGCGGACTTGGTGAACTCCATATCCGGGGCTTCCTGCGCCGTGTTGGTGAGGACGCAGTCAATGTCCGCGCCGGCAACCGGCGTTACCTGCAAAGAACCGTCAAAAACCGCGCCGGAGGGCAGACCCGCTTGGAGACCGTTGGCATCAGTACACGTAATGCTCTGCCCATAACCGGCCAGGTTGGAGCCGGACTCCGTCAGGAAGTAGGTGCTGCCGGCATCGGCTACGTACTTACCGGTGACACCCGTATTAGCGTCGACGGTGGAGCCGGTGCCTGTAGTGGTGGAGTTCCCCGTGTTGTTGACTACGGGACCCGTGGCAGAACCGGAGCGGATTTCCATGGTGAACTGGTCCGAGTCGGACAGACGCTGAGCATCCAGTGCCTTGCTCAGGGCCAGGCGCGGAGCGCGGACCACCAGGACGGCATCCGAAGGCGGGTTCAGGTTGGTCTTGATGTTGGCTGGACCGTTGACGTACGTCCCCTCGGTGTCCGAAGTGACGTCCACGGTGATGGTGCAGGATTCCATGCCATCAGCGAGGTCGCCGCCTGTGACGGAAATGGAGTTGCCACCTGCAGCTGCGGTCTTGACGAAGGGGTCGGTGCCCGCCGCCTGAACACAGGTGCCACCAATGTTCGGTGCATCGGCGATAACAAGGCCCGCAGGAAGGGAATCGGTGATGGACCAATCGCTCTTCGCCTTGATGTCGTCAGTGTTGGTGACTGTCAGGGTGAGCGTGGATGTTCCACCCGGCCCAATGAGGTCCGGAGCGAAGGACTTGTCCAGCTGCGGCGTGACGTCCACGATCTGCGGAAGGTCGAAAGTCACATCGTTGCCTGCGCCGGACGTTGCGTCGTTTCGAAGTTCCAGACCCAGCGAGGGTGACGAGCCTTCGGGGATCTTGTACGCGCCCGACTGCAGCTTAGTGACCTGGATTTCCGGCGACGTACTGCTGCCGCACGGATCGAGGTCGGTGCCCAACACGATCGGCGACCCGTTGACCAACAGGCTGAAAGTTTCGCTGGCGTGCGCCGCGTGACAGTTGACCTCGGCGAAGTAACCGGAGACTGCGTAGTAGTGACCGGCTATAGCGGGGATCGAGTTGTTTGACGTCCGGTACATTACACCGGGGGTGATCACTCCGGAGCTCGCGTTGGTGTATTCCGAGAGGGCCTGGTTGGTGGCGGCTTCGGCCGCCGATTGTCCTTGGGCCAGACCGAGCGCTTGGGCCATGGACCGGATCTGGTTCCAGCCGGCAGGCTGGTTCCTGTAGCAACCGAGGTCAGTGGGGGGCGTTGGTGTTGAAGGATTAAGGATCCACCCGTTGCACTGGGCGCCGGCAGGCGTATACGGCGTATCGGCCGTATACGTTTCGTTGGCGGCGGCGGCACCTCCGGTGTAGTTCAGCAGGCTAATTGCGTTACCCGTTGCGTTCTGGTTAGAAAAGTCCTCCGTGTAAACGGGGGTTCCAGGTTGGGTAACGCCCGGGGTACCGGGCACTGTGGCCAGAGCTGGCGGCGCTAACGCACCACCCACCCCTAAGGACATGATTGCTGTCGCGAGAACACCCGCTAACAGCTTTCGTGGACGTGAATGTTTCATGGACTCTCTTGTTCTTTCTGGATCGTGTAAGGGGCCCGGACTGAAAGACCGGCCTCAAACTCGGCTGTTCGCCACTCATCCAGTACGCGCAGCCGACGATTCGTGTCGCGGAAAACTCAACGTCTTTCAGCGAAGACGCGGAGACATAGCGACCCACCGCTTCAGTGCAGGCAGCTACCGAAACGTGACGCGAGAATTTGAGAGAGTTTGAAAAAGGTCTGAGACCTCATGAAACGGGACTCTAGTTAAAGGTGTTCACGAACGTCTTGGTGACGATGCCCGGCCCACTGAACTGGTAGTCCAGGGTTTCCCGATCAGTGTTCACCGGCACGGTAACTCCCAAGGTGAAACTGAGCTGCGTCGAATCCACCGGTCCGCTGGTACAGCGAATCTGGCGCGCACCCGATGCGCCGCAGTCCCAACCAGCAGGCGCGACGGTCTTCCCGGAGATGAACGTTGCGTCATCCGGAAGAGTGAAAACCGTCTCTGCAGTGGTAGAGGCGCTGTCGCCAACCAGCGAAAAATGTACGTTCAAATCCCGCTCCGTCAGATTGGACCCCTGAACGGAAGAAAACGTCGACTCCACCGTGCGGGCGCTCGGCGAGGTTGCCACCGTAGGCTGCGGCGCCGTCGTCGATGAGACACTGCCCGAATCCACCACCGCAGCGCGCCGCGGCTGCGGCAGCTTTTCCGGAACAACGACGGCGGGTGCTTGCGGCGCCGGTTCAGCCGGCACCTCGGTGACAGGTGCCGGGCGGGAATCGGATGGCGGAGTTGAGTTGGGCAGTGGCGCCGCAAGGGGCGGCACGCTCGGCTCCGGGGTTTCCCTGATTGGCGGCGTTGGTACGTTGGCCGAAGCGTCGGCCTTCACAGCGGACTCGGTGCCGGGCTGAAGGAACCAAGCCAGGAGCCCGGTAAGCGTCACGGCGGCCAGCACCAAGCCGGCCACGACTTTCCATAGGGCGGCTCCCTGCCATCCAGTGCTGGTAGCGGTTCCCAAGGCTCCTCCCCCTGCCGCTGCCGAACCTGCGGACGTAGCTGCCGAGCCAAAGGCAGCAGCGAGAGCGGGCGAAAATGCAACGCCGGTAAGCAGCGGGAACAGGACAGCGCGCATGCCGCCCTGGATGTCGTTGAGTTCGATCAGCAGGGCCGTACATTTGGAACAGGACTCCAGATGTCCGGCAACCTTCTCCATGGATGTCCGTTTCAGTGCGTTCCGCGCGTATTTGCCGAGCTGGGCGGCGAACTCATCGCAGGACTCGTCAACAGCCCGACTGATGTGATGCTGAAGATAGGCCTGCCGTAAGCCTTCTCGCGCCCGAATGGCCAATGAGGAAACTGCGTTGGGCGTCAAGCCAACAAAGGGGGCAACTGCGGCCGGTTTCAGCCCTTCGATGTCCAGATGCCACAGCACGGCCTGCCACCGCTCAGGCAATGACTTGAAGGCACTCGCCATGATGCTCGACTCGAGGTCGCTCATTACGGGGTCGTCATCCAGGACCGGCGAGTCCAGCAGCGCTGCGTCGGAAGCTGCCTGTGTGCGACTGGCCTTGCGGTTGCGATCGTGGGCCATCCGCCGCACCACCGTCAACAAGTAGGAGCGAAAAAACTCCTTTGGTCCTTTGCCGTCCTTGAGCGCCTGGAAGATGGTCGCAAAGGCCTCGGCGACGACGTCATCGGCATCGCTTGGGTTATCGGACTGCATTCGGGCCACACTCTGGGCGACCTGGAAATGGCGCTGATAGAGAATGTCGAATGCGTCTGTGTCCCCTTGGCGGACCAGGTCCAGAATGTGGGGATCGCTTTCCGCAGCCATCGCCACGGCCGAAGAAACACCGGCATCCGCGGCAATTACTTGATTCATAAACAATAGTGTGACATTACTTGACGCAATGACTTGAATCTCAGGTTACTTACGACTATAAGGACAAAGATTTCCTCGCTATTGGCGACACGATTCCTCTTATTAGGTCACTACAAGGCATGAAGCCCGATGCGCCCACATCGCCCCGAAAAGTCAAGACAACCCGACAGCCGCCGCTGGCGAAAATTGCACGCTCCGCAGGCGTTCAAGGCTTGTCCCGGCCGTGTGGTTCCCTGATTTCGGATGCTCGCAGAAGACGCCTGTTGAGGCTCGGAACGGCCAAGCCCATAACCTTGATTTACGGCGCTGACAAAGCCACAGCAACGCCAGGGGACACCGTCATTTTCACGGCTTGGATCAGCAACGATTCCCGAAGTCACCTTCGTAACATTCGTCTTATTCCACGTTCATTTACCAATGAGGCCATGGAGCCACTGGTTTACACCCACAGTCCGTCCCATGAAGAGCTGGCCGTTGCTGCACTTGCACCGGGCGAAACCTTGATGCGAAGTTTCTCCTACCGCGTCAGGACATCAGACTATGTCCACGGCGGCAGCCTCGTCAGTGCGATGCAGGTCAAAGCAATATGCCTGGGGCAACACATTACGGACGAACACGACGCAATTGTTTCCCTCTCGGGAGCGCAAAACGACTGGCCATCTCCCCCGGTCCGCCCTGGCCTGGGCTACTGGACCTCAACAGCAGTCACGTCTGTGTTGCCGCGGCGCCGCGCCCGTTCGCTGGCCAGGACGGACCAGTGAGATCAGTTCACGCTAATCGTTGTCCGGTTCGCCCACCGGCTTCTCGGCGGGCCAATCCACGTCCTGCTCATACCCCTCGTGCTTCTTCAGGTAGGCGGCGATGTAGGGGCAGTGCGGAATGATGCGCTTGCCGGAGGCCACCACGTCATCAAGGGCAAAGTGGGCCAGTACTTTAGCCAGGCCCTGTCCATTGAACTGGGGCTTGGTTTCCGTGTGGATGAAATCGATGTGACCGGGCCTGTCGAGGAACTGCGAAATCACCGCCAGCTCCCCGTCTACGTGAAGCTCATAGCGGTGAAATTTGTCATTGCGCACCGTAGTGACGCCAGCGCGGAACGACTCTGCCAGTGAATCCGTGTACTCGGTCATGTTTCGAGATTGGCACGTAAACCTGGCTCTGGCAACGTAGACGGCGGAGCCTCCCGCCGTTCCGCGCTTTTCTCATCCGACGGAGGCAGCACCGGCGTCGGAACCCTGCCGAGAAGCAGGACCGACAGTGCGAAGCAGGCCGCTCCCCCACCCAACAGAGCCAGTGTCAATCCATTGAAGGCGGCGTCCGCCACAGGGATCAAGACCACGACGGCGGCCGTCACCACAGCGGCACGCGACGGGCCGCGCGCGTGGCTGGCCGCCGTCGGACGGTTCTCCAAGCGCCCAAAAACCCACACGACCGGCAGCAGCAGTGTGATGACGGCGACGAAGACGGGTATCCGCGCCCACCACCACTCGGCTGTTCCGGCCATCGGCTTGGGAAGGTCCGTCAGCAACAACAACCCCGTCATCCCCACCAGCAGGGGAAGATGCCACAAATAGACCGTCATGGAACGGTGCCCGGCGATGGCAATCACTGACTGGATCCAACGGAGGCCGGCCAGCCACCGGATTCCCGGGTGGAGCAACTGGAGTGTCGCCGTCTGGGAAAGGCCCAGGAGAAGCAGGCACAGATTGGGTGGATTGATGTTCACCACCATATTTCCCGGATACACAGCCACACCGGTGACGAGTCCCAACAGGAGGTTGCTGGAGACGATGACACCCACCAACCACGTGCGGCTTCGGTGCTCGAAGAAGCCGTCGGCCAAGAGGAATCCCAACTGCTGGACGGCACACCAGACAAAGATCATGTTGGTGAACGCGAGCACGGGAAAGGCGCCGCGGAGGGAATCGACAGTGATGATCAAGGCCACCAACGCGCTGAATGTCCACAAAGGTGCGCGTTCATGCATCCGGGCCATCACCGGGACGCTGAGCTGCGCCGTGAGGTAGGCGGCCAGGAACCACAGGGGCATCGCAGCACCCGCGGTCATCAACTGGATGACTTGCGGGTGGACACCAAGCAGCAACGCGACCCACAGCCCGCCCCACATGAACGCGAGCAGGGCCATGGCCGGGCGGACCAGCCTCAGGAGCCGGAGTTGCGCGAAGTCGAACCCGGTTCCGCCACGCGCCTTCAAACGTCGCCACGACTGCAGCCCGGTGACGCCACCCACCACGAAGAACAGGGGGACGATCATGAGCACCCAGGCCACGGGGGTGAACCAGCCTTGCTCCATGAGCACGTTCTCCGTGGTGACCGTCCCGTCCTTGTGAAGGACCGGGCTGACCATCATGCAGTGGGCGGCCACCACCACGAGGAGGCAGGTGAAGCGGACAAGGTCGATCGCCGGATCCCTCTGCGCAGCCGTCGGCCGGCTGACCGCAGGAAACGTGTCCCGCTCCATGGCTCTCCCTACAAGGCACGCGCCCGCGTGCTGACTCCATTGTCCGCCCGGGCGGTCAATGGAGCCAGCAGGCTGGCCCTTGCGGCGGCTACGTTCGGAGGAGACGCTCCCTTTGAGCCGGGTCCAGGGCAGCGGCGCATGCTGCCGCCGCCAATCCGAAGGATCCGTCAAGAACCGCTTTATCGGCTCCCGCCGATGCCCCGAAGGCAGCGAACTCTGCAGTGTGATGCGCGGCGCCACGGACGTCGTAGCCGACCATGGGGTGGATGCTCGGTACAACTCGGGAGACGTTGCCCATGTCGGTCGAAGCCACGGGCTCGGCGCTGAAAGCGACTTCCCTGCCCCTGGCCGTCATGGCATCCCGGTAGGCCTCCGAGAGGAACGCATCCTGGCGCAGTTCGGCATACGCGTTGCCGGAGGGCGTCACTTGGAGCGTGCATCCGCTGGCGTGGGCTCCACCTTCCAGGCAACGCCGCACTTTGTTTTGGATGATCTTCAGGTTTTCGAGACTGGGAGCGCGCATTTCGATGTTCGCGCGGGCGCGCTCCGGGATAACGTTCACCGCGCTCCCACCTTCGGTGACCACCAGCGAAACGATGGATCCCGCAGGAAGTTGCTGACGAGCCAGGGCGATGGCCGTCTGCGCGATCACAAGGGCATCGAGGGCATTGACGCCCTCCGACGGAGCCGCGGCGGCGTGCGCGGGGCGGCCCTCGAAAAGTACATCCCACATGCCCATGGCAAGCGACGAACCGCCCACAACATCGCTTGCCGCGGCGTGCGCCATCATGGCCATGGACACGTCGCCGAAGAACCCTTCGTCGATGAGGTCCACTTTGCCGCCGGTGGTCTCTTCCGCGGGTGTTCCCAACACTTTCACGGTGATGTCCAGTCGCTCGGCGACGGCTGCAAGTGCGAGCGCCGCTCCCACGGCGCTGGCCGCATTCACGTTGTGGCCACAGGCGTGGCCGATGGCAGGCAGGGCGTCGTATTCCACGCACAGCGCCACCACCAACTCACCGGATCCGAAGCGGGCGCTGAACGCGGTGGGCTGCGCAGGCTGTATCTCGTCGAAACTGAAGCCCGCCCCCTGCAGCACCCTCCGAACGCGTTTGACGGCCCGGAACTCCTGGCCGCCGAGCTCCGGGTCGGCATGGATGGCGTGGCTGAGGTCGAGGATGTTCGGCTTCCAGCGCTGGACCGCGCTTTCCAGCAGGCCCAGGATTTCGTCCGGGGAAGCGGGTACGACGGCGGTGCCGCGGCTAACGCTGTTGAGTCCGGTCATCGTGCCGTCACCTCGGCGGCCTGGCGCTTGGGGTAGCTGGCGCTGGCTGCCGCAGCCACCAGGGCCGCAACTGCCAAGGCTGCCCAGATGGAGAACAACCCGGTTTCGGTGATGTGTCCCGCTTCAGCTGACGCCGAGGAGATCAGCTTCACCACGGCGGCCCCCACCGCGATACCCACGGACAACGCCAACTCGTTCAGCCCGGCCGCCGTCGAGGTTTCAGCCAAGGGAACGCCCTCAACGGACAGTGCGCGCGTGCCCGCCTGATACATGCCCAGGCTCAGGTTGAACATCGCGAATCCGAGGCAGTACCCCGCAAGCGAACTGTGGGCGAGCAACATCACGAGGAAACCGGCGGCCAGCAGGACGCCTGCGAAGACCAGAGTGGCGCGCTCCCCGTACTGCCGGAGGGCCCTCGCTGTGAGGAGCGAAGAAACCAGTGACAAAACCGAAGCCAAGGCCAGGACGATCGCGATCATGAGCGGGCTCAAGCCGAACCCGTAGCCCGTCTTGTCCGGGTTGGAGTGCAGGAAGATGCCGTTGGTTCCGAAGTAGCTGATGGACGCAAAGCCGAAAAAGAACGTGGCCAGCGAAATTGCGCGGATGCGCGGAAGGGCCAACATGCGCAGGTCCATGAACCGCCTGCCCCGGGTGGAGCTGAAATCGCGCCTAGCCCAGTAGGCCAACAGGGCAAGCCCCAGTAAACCGGCTGTGAGCGTGCGGGCGTCCAGCCAGCCCCATTCGGGCGCCATGGAGAGTGCAACCACAAACCCAATCAGACCGAGAGAGCAAGCCAACAACGGCGCAAGGGCGATGCCCTCACGAGTCGGGACCCCGGCGTCGGGCAGTAAGAACGAACAGACAAAGGCGACCACCGCGAACGGCACGGCGACCCAGAAGCCGAGTGTCGGATCGGTGACGCCCACAATCCCAGCCAGAAGTCCGCCGGCTCCCACCATGATCATGAGCATGCCGATCATGACGCTGACGCCGGTCCGGGTCTGTGCAGGGCTGGTGACGCGAAGGATTCCCATCATCAACGGGATGAACCCCACCACGCACGTGAGCATGACGACGCCCAGAGTCACTGTCCACAGCGACGGCCACAGCGCCATTTGCAGCACACCGAGCGTCACCACCCCAGTGGACCAGCGCAGCACCAGCCTGTAGCCGTAGCTGTCACCAAGCCTCGAAATGATCGGGGTGAGCACGGCAAAACTGACGTTGGAGATCAGGAAGATGCCGTTGATGGTGGGATCGTCGATCTCGAAGACCGGCCCCAAGGCGGGGAGGATGGGGTTGAGATAGCCCTGCGTGACGCCGCTGAGCGACTCAATCAATGCCATTGCCAGGATCATCCCTGCAATGGTGCGGCGAGACTTCGCTGACGTCGCTGGCGGTGCTGTGTTGCTTGCCATGTGCTTCCTTGGTGTCTTGAGCCTACGGGTTTTTGGCCTACGGGTCTTTGGCTTGCGTCTCTTCGGCCTGCGCGTGCGGCTGAGTGGTGATGCGAGTCACAACGTTATGACCGCCGTCTACACTGACTGTGGAATTGTTCAAAACCCACTTCAAGTAGGTAATGATGAACGAATCAGCCATGATTTCTGAGTTGGACCTCGAAATCGTGAACGCCCTGCAGATCAACCCGCGGGCCGAATGGAGCCGGATCGCGGACGCCTTGGGCCTGTCCGGACCGACGGTCGCACGGCGATGGAATGCCCTCGCAGCGCAGGGCCAGGCCTGGATCACGCCTGCTCCCGGCCAGCGCTACCTCAGTGCAGGCTGGTCGGCGTTCATCCACCTCTCCTCGGTGCCCAGCGACAGCGAGGCCCTCATCGAGCACCTCTGCGCAGAGCCGGCGTTTGGCACGGTCTCGCTGGTCACTGGTTCGCATGACCTCTTTGTGGACTGCTTTGCCTCCAGCCACGAAGAACTCATGGACATCGTCACTGGCTCCTTTCCGGGGTTGCCCGGCGTCACGCATCGCGAGGTGGTCTTTGTCACCAGGCTCTACCGCCAAGCTTCGGAATGGCGCAGCGGCACGCTGGAACCTGCGCGGGCACGACTGGTGCTGGCGGAGCCACTGCCTGAGCAGGCGGCTTACTCCCCCGACAACTTGGATGCAGCTTTGCTGGAGGAGCTTGCCAAGGATGGCCGCGCCAGTTGGGCGGAACTGGGAGCTTCTTGCGGCGTCTCACCCCAAACGGCACGGCGCCGGGTGGAGCGGTTCCTCGCCACCGGCTACATCACGCTGCGCTGCGATACCTCCACGTCCGCCCAGCAAGGACTGCGCGAAGTGACCCTGGTTCTCAATGTCCCTGCCCAGTACGTTGACGACGTCGGCCGCTACTTCGCCGCGCTGGGGAACTGCCGGTTGAGTGCACAGGTCCTGGGAGCACAGAACTTGCTGGTCACCCTCTGGGTCCGTGACTACCTGGAAGTTCAGGGGTACGAACGCGAACTGGCCGAGCGGGCACCCGGCAGCTCGGTCATCTCACGGCAAGCGGTGGTCCGGACGTACAAACGGCTTGGCCATGTCCTTGATGAATCCGGACGCAGCCTGAGGGTGGTGCCGCTGCCGCTGTGGAGGGACGACACCCCCAAAATTGACTCTGGACGAGGCATCGAATCACCGGCAGGATCAGACGCATGACTACGTCCATTTTCGTAAACCTGCCCGTCAGCGACCTTGAAGCGTCCAAGGCCTTTTACACAGCGCTTGGTTACACCATCAACCCGAACTTCACCGACGAAACCGCCGCCTGCGTGGTGTTCAGCGACACCATCTACGCCATGCTCCTGACGCACGCCAAGTTCAGCGAGTTCACCAAGCAGCCCATTGCGGACACCCGGAACTCGACGGCGGCCATCGTTGCCCTTTCGGCCGACAGCCGTGAAGACGTGGATGCGCTGGCCACCAAGGCGCTTGAGGCCGGTGGCTCGGAGACTTACGACGCCCAGGACCTCGGCTTCATGTACAGCCGGGCGTTCCGTGACCTGGATGGCCACCACTGGGAAGTCCTGTGGATGGACGAGGCCGCAGCCCAGGCTGGTCCGCCGGAACACTAGCCAAATTCACGTCGTTGGCCCGCTATTCCGTTGCTGGTTGGCAACGGAATAGCGGGCCTTCAACGTTGCTAATTATTCAGCGTCACGGCCAGCACGCCGAGCACGACGGCGAGCAGGGGCGTTGCGCCTTGGATGGTGGCCGCACGGAGGTACTTCTTGCCGCTGGCAGCAAGAACCAAGGCGGCCAGGAGCATGGAACCGCAGCTGCTGAACACCAGGGTCCAACCAACCTGGGGCGACCCAGCCCAGACGGCGATGATACCGACCAGCGCACCGATGGCCAGGAACAGGTTGTAGAAGCCCTGGTTGTACGCGAGTGATTTGGTGGTTTCCGCGTCGGCCTGCGAGGTGATGCTAAAGGTTTTCCAGGTTTTGGGCTTGGTCCACGTAATGGACTCCATGGTGAAGATATAGACGTGCAGCAATGCCGCAATCAGGGCAAAAATCAGGGAGGCCAGGATCATGGTTTGATCCTAGCCTCCCTGTGTTCCCGGGCTTGGGTGCCGCGCAGGACCTAGGCGGTGAGCAGCGCCAGGGTTGCGCCTGCGAAGGTACCCGCCGAACTGTTCCACAGGGCCAACAGTCCTTGGAGATTCTCCCCGTCGGCCCGGTGTGCCGCGGTTTCGGCCTCCAAGGTGGACAGGATTCCCGTGCGCAGCTCAGTGTTGAAGTTCACCTTGCCAACCTGCAGGGAGGGAGCCTTCGCCAACTCGTCGGCAGGGATGCCGGAAGCGCCGTGGAGCACCAGAGGCACCCCGGTCCGTGCAGCGACATCCTGCAACACGTCCCAGCGAATGTTGGGCTCGCCCTTGTACTTGCCGTGCACGTTGCCCACGGCCACGGCCAGCAACTGCGCACCCGTTCGCTCCACGAAGTCGGCCACCTGCGCGGGGTTGGTGAGCCCCGCAACCAAACCGCCGGCGTCGTGCGCTGCATCTTCGGTACCGAACGCCTTGTCCTCATCGCCCGCAAGGCCGCCCAGCTCCGCTTCAAGCACGACGTCGGCTGCACCTTGGGCGTCCAGCGCGGCACGGACTTCGCGGACCAAAGCGATGTTGTCCTCGTAGGGCAGCGACGACCCGTCAGCCAAGACCGCATCTGCGCCAGCCGCCACGGAGTCGCGGATGACGTTCAGATCCGAAGCGTGGTCCAGCTGGACGGAGACCGGGACGCTGGCGGAGTCCGCCAGACCACGGAGGGCCGCAATGAGGCGCAGTCCATTGGGTGTGGACGCGGTCTTCGGAGCCACCAACAGGATCACGCCCAGCCGGGCTTCCTCCGCCGCCGAAACAACAGCAAGCGCGGTGGTGAAGTCGTAGCAGGTAAAGGCCGGAACAGCGGAGCGGGAGGACAGGGCTGAGTTGACTAGCTGATCGAGTTTGGCGCGCATTAGTGGGCCAGCCCTCCTACCAGGATCCACGCCACGTAGGTCAGGGCGAAGCCAGCCAGGCCCAGGATGGTGGTGAGGACGGTCCAGGTCCTGAGGCCGTCGGAAACCGTGAGGCCGTAGTAACGGATCACGGTCCAGAAGCCGGCGTCGGTGACGTGTGACAGGCCGAGGGAACCAAAGCCGATGGCGATGACGATCACGGCGATCTGGGCGGGCGTGTAGCCACCTTCCATCACGGCAGAGGTCAGCAGGCCGGTGGTTGTCACGATGGCGACGGTCGCCGAACCCTGTGCTGCGCGCAAGGCCAGCGAGATGATGAAGCCGAGCACGATCACCGGCAGGCCGAGGCTGTCCAAGGTGTGGGAGAGTGCGGCTCCGATGCCGGAGGTGCGGAGGACTTCACCGAACACGCCGCCGGCTGCCACCACCATGAGGATGGACGCGATGGGAGGCAGTGCGCCTTCGAAGATTTCCCCGGTTTCCTTCAGGGACCAGTTGCGGCGGACGGCCAGCAGGAAGAACGAGAGTGCAACGGCCACGAGAAGGGCGAAGAACGGGTTGCCGATGAACGCGGCCACGCCGTACCAGTAGTTGTCCTTGGCGATGGTCAGAGTGCCGACAGTGCCGAGGAGGATCTGGACGATCGGAGCGGCGATCAGGAACATAATCAAGCCGGGACGCGGAGGGGCGATGGCACGGGCGCCGGGACCGTCGTGGCCCACGTGGACCAGGGAATCGGAACCAAACTCTTCAACCTGCTGCTTCACGCCGGGGAGAAGCTCGTAGTCCTTGCGGTTCATGATGCTGGCAACCCAGTAGGACAGGAAGCCAAGGGGGATGCAGATGATCAGCGAGATCATCGTGATGAGTCCGATGTCAGCGCCGAAGACGCCGGCGCCTGCCACGATGCCCGGGTGCGGCGGAACTGCAACGTGGATGGACAGCATGATGCCGGCCATGGGCAGGCCGAACTTGATCGGGTGGACGTTGGCGATCTTCGCGAAGGCATAGACGATCGGGACCAGGACGATCACGCCCACCTCGAAGAAGACGGGGATCGCCACGAGGAAGCCGACTGCGGTCAACGCGACGGCAACACGCTTGGCGCCAAGCTTCTCAGTGAAGTGGGTGGCCAGCGACTGCACACCGCCGGAAACTTCGATCATCCGTCCCAGGATGGCGCCGAGGGCAATCAGCAATGCGACCTTGCCCATGGTGCTGCCAACGCCGTTGGTTACCACGGTGAAGATGTCCTTGAGCGGAATCTGGGCCGCAACGCCCACCAGGATGCTGACTGCGAGCAGGGCAACGAATGCCTGGATCTTGAAACGGATGATCAGCACCAGCAACAGGGCGATGCCTGCGGCAGCGATGGTCAGCAGAAGGGGTGTTCCCAGCTCCACTGCGGGCTTGATGGCGGGGGCGTCGGCCGCCCGGACCATCAGCGAGTTCACGAGGGGATTCATTGGGGGGTGTCTCCTTTGACATACCAGTCTAGGGAAGACCGGCGGAGGTTACTTGTTGGGGGGTGTGGAGTTTTTGTACAGCTAATGCCCTTCAGAGGGGCTCATGAGGGCGTTAGGTGTACAAAAACTCCCGGGAGGTTAGGCGGTGCGCTTGGCGGGCGCGACAACCTTGATGACGGCGGAGTCGTCTGCAGCGGCGAGGCCCTGGGCCTGGCCGAGCAAGTACAGCTGTTCAGCGGCAGCGGCAACGGGTGCGGCGAGGCCGGCGGCGCGGGTTGCCTTGCCCACGATGCCCATGTCCTTGACGAAGATGTCCAGGCGGCTGAGGACCTCGGCGCCGTCTTCCGTGTAGGCCTCAAGGATGCGCGGGCCGCGGTTGGAGAGCATGAAGGATCCGGCGGCTCCGGCTTCGAGGGCGGCGAGGGTCTTCGCTTGGTCCAGGCCGAGGGCATCGGCGAGGGCCATGGCCTCCGCAGCGGCGGCGATGTGCACGCCGCATAGGAGCTGGTTGACGGTCTTGAGTGCCTGACCGTCGCCGGGCTTGTCGCCCACGATGCTCAAGGTGGAGGCCAGCAGTTCCAGTGCCGGACGTGCCTTTTCGAGGGCCTCGGGCTCGGCGCCCACCACGATCAGCAGGTCACCTTCACCGGCACGCTTGGGGCCGCCGGACAGCGGAGCGTCAACCAGAGAAACTCCGTACTCGGCCAGCTTGGCGACCGTTGCCGGGATGGCTTCGGTGCCCACTGTGCTGCCGAGAATTACGACGGCGCCCGGCTTCAGTACCGGGGCCACGCCGTTCTCGCCGAAGAGGACATCGTTGAGTTGCTCGCCGTTGCGGACCGCCAGGAGCAGGGCGTCGGCGTCCTGGGACGCTTCTCGGGCCGAGGCGAAGGTCTTGATGCCTGCTGCGGCGGCGAGTTCCAGACGGGGCTCTGCAATGTCGAAGCCGTGCACGGTCAGCTCGGACGCGAGCCGGGTTGCCATGGGCAGGCCCATGGCACCAAGGCCCAGGACGGTGACGGTGTAGTTGCTGCTGGTCATGGTGTTCTCCATTGAATTTTGGCTGTTAGAAGGTTGCGCTGAGCTTGCGGGTGACCTGGGTCAGGGATTGGTCGTCGCCCACGTTGCCGGCGAAGACGATGTACGGGATACCCTTTGCGGGACCGTCCACCGGCTCCCACAGTGAGACGATGCCCGGGAGCATAGGGCCGCGGACGATCGCGTGGCGGATTTCCAGGCCGTGGGCGGCCACGTCCGAGGATGTGATGCCGCCCTTGGCGATGACGAAGCGCGGCGGGAAGCTCTTCAGGGTGCGGTTTACAACGGCCACGACGGCGGCGGAGACGGTGCGGGCGATCTTCAGGCTCGCTGCGGCGTCGTCGGTCTTGATGAGCAGTCGGCTGGTGTGGACGATCACGTCACCGCTGCGGAGGGCGTCCACGACGTCGGACACAACGGTTCCGATGTACGCGTCGGCTTCTGCTTCGCCCTGGGTTTTGGTTCCGGCAATGAGCTTCTCGACGTCGATTTCGATGGTCCTCGCCGAGCTGTGCTGTGCCGTGAGGTCGTTGAGCTGCCGGGTGGTGACGCCCACGTGGGAACCTACCACGATCAAGCCGCCGGCTGCGGAGGGAGTGTTGCCTGCAAAGGCCTCTTCGGAGGTCAGCGCGGTGCGGATCTCCTGGCCGATGCGTCCACGCACGAACGGCGGACCTACGCGGTAGAGGAGCTTCTTGCCCCGGCGTTCCGCTTCTTCGAGGCCAAGGGCCAGTGCGCGGAAGTCGTTCTCGGTGACAATGTCGGCCACGATCGGCGTGGAGTCGGTGGCGGACTCGAGGGCGTCAGCGATGGCCTTCGCGGAGATGGCGGGGTCCTGGGCGGAGGCGCCCGCGCGGATGATGTTGAGGTCCAGGACGATCACGTCGCTGGCGGGGAATCGGCCCTGCGACTTTTCCTCCACGTACTTGGCCATCTCTGAATTGGCGAAACCGAAGCTCGCGTCCTTGGCGAATTCCGTTTCGGCCACGGGGGTGAGGGTGCCGGCGTCGCCCCGCATGTAGTGCACTCCGCCAATGGTGACGCGTCCGGCGTCGGGGAAGGCTGGAACGATCACCACGCCGTCGGTGGTTTCGCCGGTTTCAGCAGCCACGGTGGCGGCGATGACGTCCGGCTCCAGCGGGTAGTGTCCGCGGAGGGTGGAGTCGCTGCGGCTGACGAAACCCAGGCGCAGCCGAGGACCAGCACCGGTGCCGGCTGCTGCCTCAAGGGCGTTCCGCACGATTTCCTCGTTGCGGGCGGCGGCTTCTGCCGGATCCAAGCTGCGGGTGTTGGTGAGGACGTAGACAGCGGGCTTGGTCTGGTTCTCGCGGATATGGGTAAACGCCCACACAAAGTCCGCGACGTCCCAGCGGGTGAGGACAGCAAGATCCGCAACGGACTGCGTGCCGGTGGGGTCGTCGTCGAGGACTACCAGGACGCGGGGGGACGTTGCCGACGACGCCGCAACGGCGTCCGCAACCAACTGAGCAGGAATCTGGACTTCCGCCGGGAAAGCGGCCAGTACGTCGGCTTCAAGGGTCACTGTGCACTCCATCGTGGGAAATCTCTGTTGCGGTTAAGTGAATGTAAGATGTCAGACATCTAACATTTGAATGCTAGTGTGACACACGGCTCTTCGCCGCGCAAGGTGCCCCGGATCACTAGGCTGGGGGCATGGCTGACAGCGCGGTTCCGCTTCCGTTTGTGGACGTTCGAACGCCCACGCTTGTTACGGACGCTGTACCAGCGGTGCTGATCCACGGCTGGGCATCGGGTTCCGCTTATTGGGAACCGTTAGTGGAGAAGCTGCTCGACGGCGGCCGGACAGTGTGGATAGTCGACCTTCCGGGCTATCACCCAAGGCAGGAGCTGCCGCTGGATTTCGAATGGACGCTGGACACCGCGGCCGCTTCGGTAGCTGCAGCCCTGGACGCCCGAGGTGGCGGTCCCGTGCATTTGGTGGGACATTCCATGGGCGGCAGCGTCTCGCTGACCCTGGCCGCAGCCCGCCCGGAGCTTGTGGCCACGGTGACGCTGGTGGGAATGGTTCCGGCTCCTCAAAATGAGGGCTTCAAGAACCTCCTCGTGTCGCAGCTGGAACAAGGGTTCTTCGACGCCGGCACCAAGGCCAAACTCATGGGCGCCTGGTACGGGACCTTGCCGGACGAAGATATGGAGTTGCTCAGCAAGGGTTTCGACGCGCCCTTCCCGGTGCTGTCCGCCAGCGCATTGGCGGCCATGACCGGCGTCGAACCTTCAGTGCCCGGGCGCGTTCACGCGCCGCTGCTGGTCATCGCCGGAACCGGCGACCGCGTGCGGCCCATCGAGCAAATGGCCGCGTTCGTGGAAGCCAGCCCGAATCGGCAGCTCAAGGCCATTCCCGGGGCGGGCCACAGCGTCCACTGGGAGCAGCCGCAGGAAAGCGCCGAGGCGTTGCATAAGTTTTGGAGAACGAGCTGGCCACTGCCAGCGTAAGATGTCTGACAACCATTCGGTCCCGGGGGAAAATCCACGGGCCGCCGGGCGGTCTGAAGTACAGGGAATGGGGATATATGGCACGCAAGTCGCTGGTCGGCGTCGTAGCTGATGAGTTGCTGGACAGGATCGTGGCGGGCGAGTTTCCGCCCGGAACGGTGGTCCCGGGCGAGCTTGAGCTCAGCGCCAAGCATGAGGTGAGCCGCATGACCGTGCGTGAAGCCATGAAAACCCTGGAAGCTCAGCGAATCCTCAGCGTGGAGCGAGGCCGCGGAACATTCGTTAACCCCCTGAATCAGTGGGCTTCACTGGAAGCAGTCTTGCGCGCTGCCTCGGAGGGTACCAAAGACGCAGCCGCAGCCATACAGTTGATCGAGCTGCGGCGGATGCTCGAGACGGGAGCCTGCGAACTGGCCGCCGAACGCATCTCCGACGCTGAGCTCACGGCACTCAAAGAGCACGTGGAAAAGATGCAGTCCGCGCACGAAGTCAATGACCTTGCCGGGTTCGTGGAAGCCGACCTCGCCTTCCACGACGTGATCCTCCACGCTTCCGGCAATGTGTTTGTGGCCGTGCTGTTCGAGCCACTGCACCGCGTCCTGGAGGCCCGACGCACGGAGACCTCCGCTTTCCCGGAAATCCAGGAACATGCCATCGGCCATCACCGGAAGATCGCCGCGGCCCTGGAATCCCGCAATCCCAATGAAGCCCGGCTCGCGATGGACGCCCACATGCAGCAGACCCTGGACGACCTGAAGACGTACGTACTGGAGGCGTAGTTAGCGCCGCAGACTTTCCGACGGCAACTCCCCGAAGGTCTTCAGATACAGCGCGGAGAAGCGCCCCTGATGGGTGAAGCCGCACAGCTCCGCGACGGCCGTGACCGTCTGCTCGCGCGGGCTTGCTTCCAGCAGCATCTCGCGGGCTCGATCCAGCCGGATAGTCCGCAGCAACTCAGATGGCGTCGCACCAGCTTCCGCCCGTAGCGCGGTCTGAAGGGTCCGGACCGAAACCCCCAAGCACTCAGCGATGTCCGGCACGGTGAGTTCCTCCGTGGCGTGGCGCTCCAGCAGTTCGCGGCATTCACGGACCAGACGGCCCTCCGCTTCCGCGTTCCGGAGCTCCCCAGAGGGCGGCTGCATCGCCATTAACAGGCGGGACACCATGCTGTCCGCCAGCAACCCCTGTACAAACGCGGGGGCCGTGGACTGTGGCTGGCCAATCAGGTCGTCATGAAGCTCGACGACGGACCTCAGGAACGCGCGGCCGGCAGCGCCTGACAGGTCCATGCCGTAGCCAAGCTCCACAGCGCCGTCCCCGTACAGTTGCCCGGCAACCCGTTCCAGCGCCGTTCGCCGCACATAGACGATCAGGTGCGGGCTGCCGCCGTCCCAACTCATGGAGAAGGGCCTGTCGATCGGCGGAACAGTGGCCATGCGCGGGCTGGAATCCACCGTGCTGGTCCCTACCCGCATGGACGCATGCCCGGCGAGCGGGATCTGCACCAGATGGAAATCCTGCAGTCCTTCAGGCTCAATGCGGACGTCGGCGCCGTAGTCCAGGAACTCGATGCCCACGTCGCCCCGGTGCAGGGAACGCAGCTTCATATCCACTGCCGAGGTCCGGGTCCGCGGTGCGAGCTCGTGGCTGCAGAACAGCTCGGCGATCCTGGCGTGGGCTTCGTCCACGTCAGTTGTGGCCATCGTCGGCCGCCCCCGCAGGACATCGCGGGGAAGAATTTTCACCATTTGGGCACCCACTCCACAGTTCTGCGCTTTTCGGATGATCCCCGCGCTACGTGGATATTCCGGATTTCAACGGCCGCCTAGAGTCGCTTTCAGGACCAGTATGACGCAGCTCACATCACGATAACAGCACTGAAAGCGAGGTGGGACCAGTGAAGAACATCAAGCTCGTGCATGACCGGCGGGACGAGTGGGATCGACACCATTTCGAACTCTGGGCGGCGGAACTCCGAGCCAAAGAGGCTCAACTCACCTCCGCGGCTTGGGTCGGTTGGCACGAGGAAGAGGAAGACCCTGCGCAATTTGGATGACCCCTGCGCCTTGTGGATAGCCCGGTCTACAGCGGCCGCCTAGAGTCGCTTATGGAACAACCATGACGCACGTCACATTTCTTCAACATCACAGGTACGGGAAAGGCTTGGACCATGTCAGGACTCGACGGCAGGACAGCGATTGTCACCGGTGGGGCAACCAAGGTGGGGCAGGGCGTGGTGACCGCCCTGCGGGACGCCGGGGCCACGGTGGTGGTTGCGGATATAGCTCCCGACGGCGGCGCCCTCACCAAAGAGTTGGGGGAAGGAATCCACTACTCCCACGCAGACATCACGGATGACCACGCCGTGAACCGGCTGGTCAGCGCAACCGTCGCCGCTCACGGAAGCCTGGACATCCTGGTGAACCTCGCCTGCACGTACAAGGACGACGGCGCTGAGTCCGGTCGCGCCGATTGGCTCGAGGCGCTCAACGTCAACCTCGTGAGCGCAGTGATGGCCAGCAACGAAGCCCGGCCCTACCTCAAGGCCTCCGGACATGGCGCGATCATCAACTTCACCTCCATCTCCAGCTCGGTGGCGCAGACCGGCCGCTGGCTCTACCCCGCCAGCAAAGCGGCCCTCGTCCAGCTCACGCGCAGCATGGCCGTGGACTTCGCGGCGGACGGTATCCGGGTGAACTCCGTCAGCCCCGGATGGGTGTGGAGCAAAATCATGGACACGCTCAGCAACGGTGATCTTGCCAAGACCGATTCCGTGGCCGCCCCTTTCCACGCTCTCAAGCGCGTCGGCCGCCCGCACGAGGTTGGGGACGTCGTCGCGTTTCTCGCCGGCGACCAGGCAAGTTTCGTGACCGGCGCCGATTGGGCGGTGGACGGCGGCTATTCCGCCCTGGGTCCTGAGCGCGCCGAAGAAACCATTCCACTGCTGGCCGCCAACTGACGCCAGGCTCCACCACACTCCATAGAAGGGCACACCATGACGCAACGCCACATCACCATCGTCGGAGCCGGCCAGTCCGGGCTTCAGCTGGGCATCGGACTGCTGGATGCAGGATTCCAGGTGACCACTGTTTCCAACCGCACGCCCGAGGAAATTCACGAAGGCAAGGTTGCCTCCAGCCAATGCATCTTCCACAACGCCTTGGAACACGAGCGGGCGCTTGGCCTTGATTTCTGGCCAGATGCCCCCACGGTGGACGGCATCTCGTTCACCATCCCCCACCCCGAAGTGCCTGGCGAGAAGGTCATTAGCTGGGCCTCCCGCCTGGATAACCACGCCAAGTCCATCGACCAGCGCGTGAAGTTCCCGCGATTCATGGAGGAGTTCACAGCACGCGGCGGCGAACTGGTCTTCGAAGACGCCGGCGTAGCCGAATTGGAGAAGTACACGCAGAACTCCGAGCTGGTGATTGTGGCCGCGGGCAAGGGCGAAATCGCGCAGCTGTTTACCCGCGACGCCGAGCGCAGCGCTTACGACGCCCCACAGCGCGCCTTGGCATTGACCTACGTGAAGGGCCTCAAGCCCCGCGAAGAGTACTCGGCTGTCTCGTTCAATCTCATCCCCGGCGTTGGTGAGTACTTCGTGTTCCCCGCGCTCACCACCACCGGCCCCTGCGAGATCATGGTCTTCGAAGGCGTTCCCGGCGGGCCCATGGACACGTGGAAGGGGCTCACTCCCGAGGAACATCTGGAGAACTCCACGAACATCCTGAAGACCTTCCTACCCTGGGAGGCGGAACGCGCCACGGATGTGGAACTCACCGACCCCAACGGAGTCCTCCAGGGCAGGTTTGCGCCCACCGTCCGCCACCCGGTTGCCACGTTGCCGAGTGGCCGGCAGGTACTTGGACTGGCCGACGTCGTGGTGTTGAACGATCCCATCACGGGGCAGGGCTCCAACAATGCAAGCAAATGCGCGGCGTCCTACCTGGACAGCATCATCCGGCACGGCGAACAGCCGTTCGGCGCTGAGTTCATGCAGGCCACATTCGAGCGCTATTGGGATTACGCACAGCACGTTGCACACTGGACCAATGCCCTCCTGGCCCCGCCGCCGCCCCACGTCCTTGAACTCCTGGGCGCGGCCAACCAGGAGCCGGCCATTGCCCACCGCTTCGCCAACGGGTTCAACCACCCGCCGGAATTCCAGGACTGGTTCATGTACCCGGACAAAGCCGCGGACTACTTGGCAAGCCTCTCTGCCACCAAAGTTTCATAGCACACTCCTGCTAAGAAGGACTCAACCATGCGAAAGATAGCAATTGTCGGTGCCGGCGAATCCGGCGCCCAGTTGGCTTTGGGCCTGCAGCGGGATGGTTACGCAGTGACGCTTCTGTCCGACCGTTCCGCAGCCCAGATCCGCTCGGGCAAAGTCATGTCCAGCCAGTGCATGTTCTCCACAGCCCTGGACGCCGAGGCCCAACTGGGAACGGCGCTCACGGAATTTTATGAGTCCGGATCGGCGCCGGACATCAATTCCATCCGTTTGCGCGTGGACGCTGACCAGCCCATCGAATGGGAAGCGCCCTTGGACGGACCCGCCCGATCCATCGACCAACGGATCAAGAGCGCACTGTGGATCGAGACGTTCGTGGCGGGCGGCGGGGACTTCCGGATCGAAAAAGTCACCACGCGCATGCTCGAAGAGCTCGCCCACGACTACGAGCTGGTCATCGTGAGCACGGGCAAGGGCGAGATCGGCCAGATCTTCCCGAGGGACAAGGCAAAGTCGCCTTTCGATCGTCCGCAGCGCGTCCTGGCACTGAACTACGTCACGTCCTCCAACGGCACCGAAGCCCCCGCCGTCGCCATCCGCATGTCCATGGCACCCGGCGTCGGCGAGTTCTTCACGTTCCCGGGCCTGACCGTCTCGGGTCCCTGCCGCATGATGGTGTTCGAAGGCGTGGTGGGCGGCCCCATGGACCATTGGACCGACGTCGGGAGCCCTGAAGAGCAACTCCAGCGGTCGCTGGAGATCCTGCGCGAGCATTTCCCGCACGAGCTTCAGAATTTCGCCGACGCGGAGCTGACGGACAGCGGCGCGACGCTTCTGGGCCGGATCACGCCGACGGTGAGGTCCGCCGTCGGGGAGCTTGGGAACGGGAAACTCGTATTCGGCCTGGGTGATGCCGTGGTCCTCAACGATCCCCTCACCGGACAAGGTTCAAACAATGCGACGCTTGCCGCCAAGTACTACCTCGATTCGATCGTTCGGCGCGGCCAGCAGCCTTTTGACCGTGCCTGGATGGAGCGCACCTTCGACGAGTTCTGGCGTGGTTGGGGCCAGTGGGCTGTGGAGTGGACCAACGATCTCCTCAAGCCACGGCGGGATCACCAGAAGACACTGCTGAGCGAGGCCGCTGAGCACCCGGCGCTGGCGGCGAGCATTGTGGCCGGCTTTGACGATCCTCGGACGTCGTACCCGTGGTGGTTCGATCCCACCGCGGCCGCCGACTTCATGCAGGCCCGCAAGGAAGACGACACGGCAGCCTTCGACCTCCGGGACTTCAGGGGCGCCTTGGGCCAGTTCGCCACAGGCGTTACCGTGGTGACCACCGTTGCCGCCGACGGCCGAAAGGTGGGCATGACCGCGAATTCCTTCACGTCAGTCTCCATGGAGCCACCGCTGGTGCTCTGGTGCCCCAGCAAGCGCGCGCCCAGCTTGGGTGATTTTGAGGACGCCACGCACTTTGCCATCAACATCCTGGCCAGCGACCAACACGTCCTCTCCCGCCAGTTCGCCACACCCGCCACGGACAAATTCGCTGGGGCGGAGACTACCGAAGGCATCGCCGGGGTCCCTCTGTTGGACGGCGCGGTGGCCACCTTCCAGTGCCGCACGGTCTCGCGGCATGATGCCGGCGATCACGTCATCTATGTGGGTGAAGTAGAGAAATACACCTACGACGGCGGCGCTCCCCTGGTGTTCCACGGCGGCAAGTACCACGCCACTGCCAGCCACCCTGATTTCTGAGCACTCTTGAAAGGAACGGTTATGGACGAATCCTGTGAGGTCGCGATCATTGGCTCGGGAATCAACTCCCTGGTGGCGGCAGCCGAGCTTGCCCTGGACGGAAAGCGCGTGTGCATCATCGAGCGCTCGGACCGGCTGGGTGGGTTCATCGACTCCTCCGAACGGACCTTGCCTGGTTTCATCCACGACACGTTCTCCTCCTGGCATCCGCTGTTTGTGTCCGGCGGCGCCTACGCGGCGCTCGGCAAGGAATTGCATGCCAGGGGCTTGGAATACTGCAATACGTCCAGCGAGGTGACAGCGAGCGTTGCCGCAGATCCGGCCACGGGAGCGCACCGCGTGGTGATCGCGCACCGGGATCCGGCTGAGACCGCGGCAACCTTCAAGGAGCCTGGGGATCAGGCGGCTTACCTGGCCATGTTGGATGACCTCGGCCGTAACGCGGGCACGGTTTTCGGGGCCTTTGGGGCGGAGCTACGATCCTTCCGGGAGGTGGCGAAGATTGCCCTGGGGGCCGCGCGGCGCGGGCGATTCTCGGGCACGGAGGCTTTTGTCCGGGACTCCCTGATGAGCGGCCGCAATTACGTCCGCAGCCGTTTCGAGGGCTGGGAAACAGACCAGCTATGGGCGCCGTGGCTCCTGCACGCCGGGCTGGGGCCAGACCAGGCGACCGGTGGCGTGATGCTCCCGGTGATGGCCATGAGCATGCACGGCTTCGGGCTTCCTGTGGTCAAGGGCGGGGCCTCACAGTTTGTGGCAGCTTTTGAGTCACTGCTGAGGGACAACAGCGTCCGGGTCCTGTTTGATACCGAAGCCGAGGAGATCCTGGTTTCAGGCACAGCGGTCACGGGCGTCCGGACGTCACAGGGCAGTGTTTCGGCCGACACCGTGCTGGCCAACGTCTCCCCGCAGGCCCTTTACACGTCATTGCTTCACGAGCCCCCGGCCGCGGCTGCCCGGGCCGCCGAAAAGTACCAGAACGGCCGCGGAGCCATGCAGATCCACTTGGCCTTGGACAAGCCCGTTGAGTGGCTCGATCCCCGGCTCAACACCGTGCCGCTGGTGCACCTCAGCAACGGTTCGGACAGCACGGGAATTGCCTGCGCCCAGGCCGAAGCGGGACTGCTGCCGGCCGAACCAACGGTAGTGGTGGGCCAGCAGTGCGTGCTGGATCCATCCCGGGCACCGAAGGGCAAGGCCACCCTGTGGTTGCAATTGCAGGAAGTGCCGTTCACCCCGGTGGGCGACGCTTCCGGAGAGCTCGATGTCCGCGCCGGTTGGACCGAAGATCTGAAACAGGCCTACCTGGACCGGGTTCTTGCACGGTTGGAGCAGTTCGCCCCGGGCACACGGGCCGCTGTCCTGGCATCGGACGTGATCGCACCGACGGATCTGGCTGCCGCCAACCTCAACGCTGTGAACGGTGACCCTTACGGCGGTTCGGCGGAACTCTTCCAGAACCTCCTCTGGCGGCCCTTCCCGGAGGCCGCAGGTCACCAAACCGCCGTCAAGGGGCTCTGGCACATCGGCGCTTCAACCCACCCTGGTCCGGGTCTCTCAGGCGGTTCGGGACACCTCGTGGCACAGAAATTGACCGCGAAGCCTTCACGATTTTCCCGCATTCAAGCAGCACTGAAACCAAGCAAGCGATAGGAGAACAATGTCTGTTCTGGCCGGGCTCACTACAGCCCTTTCGAGTGGTTCGGTGGAGATCATCGACCTCACCACACCGCTCAGTTCCGAAACCCCCATCCTGAACCTGCCGCAGCCGTTCGCGAACACGGTGGGTTTGTCCGTCTCGCCGGTGAGCAATTTCGACGACGCCGGACCGGCCTGGGCGTGGAACGATGTCACCGTGGGAGAGCACGCCGGGACGCACCTGGATGCTCCGGTCCACTGGATTACGGGCAAGGACGGCAAATCCGTGGACCAGATCGAACCACACCGCCTGGTGGGCCCTATCGCGGTGATCGACAAGACCACCGAGGTCTCCGCGGACCCTGACTTCCTCCTGGAACCGGAGCACTTTGAGCAATGGCAGGAAGAGCACGGCGCGTTCCCGGAGAACTGCTGGGTGATCTTCCGGACCGGCTGGGCGGCCCGTGGCACTGACGCCGCGGCTTTCGTCAACGCTGACGACGCCGGACCGCACACTCCCGGTGTCTCTGCGGCGGGTGCCAAGTGGCTCGCCGGAAACGCTTCGATCAGCGGCTTCGGCGTGGAAACCGTGGGCATCGACGCAGGCCAGGCAGGCGGCCTGGATCCGATGTTTCCGGTCCACTCGTTCCTTCTCGGCGCGGACAAGTACGGCGTCACGTCGCTCCGGAACGTGGACCGGCTCCCCGTCACGGGTGCGACGTTGGTGGTTGCTCCGTTGCCGATCGTTGGCGGTACGGGCAGCCCCAGCCGCGTGTACGCGCTGGTGGAAAAGGCAACGGTGGAGACGGCATGAGCGGGCAGGTTCGGGTTTCCGCGCTGGTCGGCAGGACCTTGGCGAAGCTCGGTGTCGGACACGTTTTCGGGGTGGTGGGCTCCGGAAACTTCGATGTCACCGGAACGCTCATGGCCGAAGGCATCCCGTTCACGGCCACCCGGCATGAGGGCGGCGCGGCGACCATGGCCGACGCGTACACCCGGATGTCAGGCAAGGTCGGGGTGGTCACCACCCACCAGGGCTGTGGGTTAAGCAATGCCATCACCGGGATCGGTGAGGCAGCGAAGAGCCGCACACCCATGATCGTGCTCACCGCCGACACCCAGGCCGCGGCGATACGGTCCAACTTCAAGATCGACCAAGACGCCCTGGCCCGCAGCGTAGGAGCGGTGGCTGAACGGATCCACTCCCCGGCCACGGCGGTCGCTGACACTGTCAGGGCTTTCCGGACGGCTGTGAACGAGCGCCGCACGGTGGTTCTGAGCTTGCCGTTGGACGTCCAAAGTGGAGCCGCCACCGACGAGGTGAGTGCCGTCGTCGTGCCTCAACCGCTCAAGGTGCGCCCGGACGCTGCCGCCGTGGAGCAACTGGCCGCATTGATAGCGAAAGCTGAACGTCCCGTGTTCGTTGCCGGACGCGGAGGGCGCGGCGCCCGGGATCAGATCCTCGCACTGGCGCAGCATTCCGGTGCCCTGGTGGCGACGTCCGCAGTGGCGAGCGGGCTATTCAACGGCGACTCCCACAACCTCGGTATCTCCGGAGGATTTTCCTCGCCTGCCACGGCGGAGTTCATCAGCGGCGCCGACCTGATAGTGGGGTGGGGCTGCGCGCTGAACATGTGGACCATGCGGCACGGACGGCTGATTTCCGCCGGCACCAATGTGGTGCAGATCGACGTCGAAGATGCCGCCCTGGGTGCCAACCGGCCCATCACGCTGGGTGTGCTGGGAGACTCAGCGCTCACCGCTGGGGATGCTTTGGCGGCGCTGCGCTCGATGCAGCCAGAGCCTGCGGAGAAGTACCGCACCGAGGCCAACGCCCTGACCATCAAGCAGGGTTCACGGTGGCGGGATGTGGAGACCGAAGACCTGTCCACCGCCACAGCCATCGACCCACGCGTCCTCACCCGCGAACTCGACACCCTGCTCCCTGCCGAGCGGATCGTCGCGGTCGATTCGGGCAACTTCATGGGCTACCCCAGCCAGTACCTTGCCGTTCCGGACGAGTTCGGTTTCTGCTTCACCCAAGCATTCCAAGCCATCGGGCTGGGCCTTTACACGGCCATCGGAGCTGCCCTGGCCCAACCACACCGCCTGCCGGTACTGGGCGCCGGCGACGGTGGATTCCTCATGGGCATCAGCGAGCTGGAGACCGCGGCGAGACTGAAACTGCCCCTGGTCTGCATCGTCTATAACGACGCCGCCTACGGCGCGGAAGTCCACCACTTCGCTTCGGAGCACACAGAAGCAGAGCTGTCCAGCGTGGTGTTCCCCGACACCGACATCGCCGCCATCGCCCGCGGGTTCGGCGCCGAAGGCATCACCGTCCGGACAGTAGCCGACCTGGACGCCGTCCGCCCGTGGATAGCTGCTTACGAAGCCGGGACGCAGGACCGGCCGCTGGTCATCGATGCCAAGATCGCCTCCGACGGCGGTTCCTGGTGGCTGGCCGAGGCCTTCCAGGGCCACTAAGGGGAAAGCGCGGCGCTACGTGGGTGGCGCCGTGCTCCCCCGGACCACCAGCTCCGTGGCGACCTCCAGGGCCGTAGAGGAACCCACCGCCTGCTGCTCGATCTGCTCCGTCAACATGCCTACGGCCATCGACGCCAGCTGCGCCAGCGGCTGGCGGACAGTGGTCAGCGGCGGAGACGTAAGTGCCGCCTGGGCGATGTCATCGAATCCCACCACGCTCAGGTCTACAGGAATCTTCAATGAGCGCTGAGCTGCCGCGTTCATGACGCCCAACGCCTGCAGATCACTACCCGTGAAGATTGCCGTGGGACGCTCCGGCAAGTCCAGAAGCTCTCCGCCGAGCCGAAGCCCGGACTCGATACTGAAGTCGCCATCGCGCACGAATTCGGGAAGAACCGGCAGTCCTGCTTCGTGAAGGGCAGCTGCGTAGGCGGCGTAACGGGCGCGCCCGTGTCCCGGGCTGTGAACGCGGCCAGTGATGATGCCAATACGCTGATGCCCCAGTTCCAACAGATGGGACACCGCCCGCAAGGCCCCGGAAAACGACGCCGGGCTGACGCTGGGAATCTGAAGACCTTCGGACCCCTCGGGATCGATGGCCACCGCAGGAATGTTCAGCGTCCGCGCCTGACGGACCAGTTGGGAGCCTTGCCGGGGGGCCAGGAGCATCACGCCATCAAGACGGTTCGTGGAGGGCTCACGCAACCTCTGCCAATTCTCGGCAGTGGCGTTTTCGGCCCGCGTATAGGCGACGGTGTAACCCAGGCGCGCCGCCGCCGCTTCCACTCCCTCCATGGTTTCCAAGACCCACGGCGAATCGAAGTTGTTGACCACCAATTGCAGCAATCCGGGCTCGGTAGGCGGGTTCCGCTTGGTGTAGTCGAGCTCCTCCAGCACCTGCTGAACACGGGCTCGCGTTGCCTCGGAGACGTGGGAACGGCCGTTCAAGACCTTGGAAACGGTGGGCACTGAAACGCCCGCAGCGGCAGCCACGTCTGCGATCTTGGGGCGCGGAGTGGCGGTCAATGGAACGGTCCTTGAACTCATGAAGAAACGGGAGTGGCAATGCGCGGGACCGTTGCCCGGCGGACCGGCGCAGTTTCCACCCGCACGGGTCCAACGATAACATTGCCGCGTTCGCTCGAACCCAAGGGCGACGCAGCGAAAATCCCCAGCTCAGCGCCGATCCACCGGCCCTCCACAACGTCGAAATCCCAGATGGGAATCTGCCACGGATCCGCGGGACCAACACGCCATGCGAAGGTGGCCCGTGGGGTCTCGTCTGTTCGGATCTGGAGCTCAATGCGCGGCCCCGGAAGGGGAACAGCCCGCGCTACCGGCTGCTCGTGCGGACCTTCACTGCCAACACCGCTACCCAGCACGTAGCCGTCCTGGGTGCGCACGATCCCCAGCCAGGCGTATCGCTGGCCAAGAATCACGACGCCGGCCCTGGTACCTGCGGGCACGTCGTCCAGTTCCAGTGTGGTGGTGAAGGTGGACGGTTCACCGGGCAGAATCTGGCCCAGGACGTTGGGCAACTCGCGAAGGTTGATGGGATCGTTGGCTTGCGGACGAAGCAGCAGGTGGCCTCCTCCACAGGTGGACAACCACTCGTCGCGGGGGTTGGCCTGCCAGTGCCACTGCGGGCCGAGGCCGGGGGAAGTGAAGTTGTCGCTGGCGGGCGGACCAACATCAACGGGCGACGTACCGCGGGGATAAGGGTGGCTCAAGACGGGGGTCCCCGGTCCGCCGTCGTCCGCTGGTTTGCCCATCCAGGGCCAGCCGTCTTCCCTCCAACCCATGGGTTGGAGGTGGACGACGCGACCATAGGGCCCGCGATCCTGGAAATGCAGGAACCAGTCTTCGCCTTCGGGAGTAGTGACCCAAGCGCCTTGATGTGGACCGTTCACCGGCGAATCCCCTTGTTCCAGGACGCGCCTTTCCTCGTAGGGTCCGAACGGAGACCGAGAGCGGAAGACCGACTGCCATCCGGTGGCGACGCCGCCCGCTGGCGCGAAAATCCAGTACCAGCCGTCGCGTTTATAGAATTTGGGCCCCTCCAAGGTTGTGAAGCCTGGCAGCTCTTCGCCGTTGATGATGTGGGTTCCGTGATCCAGGAGCCGCGACGCATCGGGACTCATCCGGTGCACGGTGAGCCGGTTCTTGACGCCGATCCTGCTCTTGGCCCAGCCGTGGACCAGGAACGCCGTACCGTCCTCGTCCCACAAGGGGCAAGGGTCTATGAGGCCGCGACCGGCATAGAGAAGGTGCGGGCTGCTCCACGGACCTTCTGCCTTCTCCGCACTGAGAACGAAGATCCCGTGGTCCGGGTCCGGATAGAAGATCCAAAATTTGCCGTCGTGGTGGCGCAGCGCCGGCGCCCACACTCCGCTTCCATGCCGCACCAATGAATAGTGCCCTGATTGCGGGAGTTCCTGCAGCGCATGGCCGGCATGTTCCCAGTCAACGAGGTTCTGCGACTTCAATACCGGGAGGCCGGGAACCCTGTTGAAGCTCGAGGCGATGAGGTAGTAGGTGCCGTCGACCTGGACCGCATCGGGATCCGGCCAATCGCCGTTGAGGATGGGGTTGATGTAGACGGGGATGCGGTGTCGATTTCCCATGGTTGTCATGATGTCCTGTCGGGAGAGCTGCTGAAGTGGTGAAGAAGGAGTTCCTCGACGTGCTGCCTGCTGGTTATGTGGCCGTCGTGGACCACTGCGTGCAGGCTGAGCTTGAGGGGATTGTTCCGGTCCGCCGTGGCCGGCTTGTCCCATGCGGCGGAAGGTCCTGCGCCCAGGTAGCCTTCCGTACGGACGAACCACGGCCGCAGTTCGATGGTGTCCTGAGCGAGGATGACGGTGACCCGTTTACCCTTTTGCCGGGTCCCGACCATGAGCCAAGGGGACCTGGAACCATGGGCTGCATCCGTCCCGGCGCCTTCTGAACACAAGAGACTCACGGGTGCATCGCCAGACGGAAAGCGCCAGAAAATGCCTCCGTAGCCTGCCCCCACGCGCCCTTTGACAGCCGACGACGACACGGACAACCGCTCCACGCCACCGGCCGGGCGGAGCACTGAATCAAAGGAAAGGCTCCAGCTGTGGTCGGCTGGATGGCTTAGGTACGTGTAGCTCCGTTGCTCGGAAGCCAACTGGTGCCCGTTCCTGTCCAACCACGTCACCGTTCCTTCTCCCCGCCCTTCCCGGTCGCGCCATTCCGAAAGCACCTGGCGGCCGTGATTGGGAAGGACTGCCGGGCCACTCTCGGTGAACGTGGACCCGCCCCAGAAGTTGGTTCCATTCAGGTCCGAGAAAGCAAGCGACAGCCCGAGGTGATGTGGGTGGTCGGCTGGACCGGCCTCCGTGAGGGGCACTCCGGCCAGACTTCGAATGGGGTGAAGATATGGCCTGGGAGCCAGTGTCGCCACCAGATCGCTTCCGGCGTTCACTTGCAGCACGGTTGCGCCGCGGAGTTGGAAACCTCCCATTCGACCTCCTCGTGATGGGTTCTGTTGCGTGGGGTTCAGCATAAACATGACGGAAAGAAGTCGGCAAGTCTTAAAGAAAGTTTCTTGAAGATATTTCGCACATGTGGATCCGAATGTGTTGACAGTCACAGTCATTCGTTGCTAGAAATCGTTTACTCGATGTTTTTTAGCTCTCACACAGCCACCCTCGGGGGCCTCATGCCTCCAATGCTTCCTATTTCCACTCAGAAAGTTTCTGCCTGAATCCGCCGTGGACCTCTATCTGGTCCATGGCCCAGGCATCAGAAAGGCGTCATTCAATGAAGAAGACAACAACCACTCACATCCCGCGCAGGACTGTCCTGGGTGCCGCTGTAGTCGCGGCGGGGCTGGCCCTTAGCGCCTGCGGAGGAGGTGGCACAACCCCCTCCGGGAGCAGCGGCTCCGTTGAACTGAACTTCGTCTTCTGGGGCGATGCCAACCGGGCCAAGATGACTGAAGCAGCGCTGCGGATCTTCGAGAAGAAGAACCCGGGTATCACCGTGAAGACCGAATACCAGGACAGCGGCCCCTACGCGGACAAACTTGCCACCCGCTTCGCCGGCGGCAACCCTCCGGACGTCCTGGCCATGGCCAACCGCAGCCTCTTGGAGTATGCGCAACGCGGCACCCTGGCCGATCTGAAGTCCTTTTCAGAGCTGAACCTGGACAAAGTCCCGGAATCTACCCTGAGCCGGGGTGAGGTTGACGGCAAGCTGTACGGCCTCGCCACCGGAGTAACCACTATCGGCATGGTGGTGAACAAGACCATCACGGACCAGGCCGGCGTCACCATCCCGGATGACAAGACCTGGAGCTGGGACGACTACGCCAAGTTCGCCACCGAAGTTACCCAGAAAACCGGAGGCAAGGTCTACGGCGCCGGTTACGACGTCGCCACGGAAACCGGCCCCATCCTGCTGGCCCGCCAACGAGGCGAAGATTTCTACACCAAGGACAACAAGCTCGGCGTCAGCGAAAAGACCATCGAGGACTGGTTCCAGTACAGCGTGGATCTTCGAAAGTCCGGCGGATACCCTCCAGCCGGCTTCTTCGAGCAAATCGGGGGATCCCCGGCACAGTCCTATCTGGCAAAGGGAACGGTTGCTTCCCAAATCATCCCCATCAACAACTTCCGCGGCTACAACGAGGCTGTGGAGGGAGAAGTCGTCCTGCTGCGCATTCCAGGCGAAACCACCGACGAGCGCCGCGGCTACTCCGCGGATCCCACCATGCTGTGGTCCATCGCCGCGAAGTCAAAGCATCCCAAGGAAGCCGCCAAGTTGGTGGACTTCCTGACGAACGATGCTGACGGTGCTGCAGAAGTCCTCACGCAACGCGGGGTCCCGATCAACCCGGAGGTAGCCGCCGCCATTACGCCCAAGCTGAGCGCTGACGACAAGACGTTCGTGGACATGATGGCCGCCATCCAGGAAGACGATCTGCCACCTGCCTACGTGTATCCGAAGGGCGCAAGCGTCGTAGCGGACACCCTCAAGCAGCTCACTACTGAAGTGGAGTTCGGCCGCGTGAGTCCTGCCGATGCAGCGAAGACCTTCATGGAGAAGAGCAATGCAGCAATCAACAAATAGGCCCGGAACTATTCGCGAGGGAGTCGTGTCGCTATGTCGGTTCTGACCAAACAACCACCCGACGCCGCACCGGCGGCGGCCGCAGCGGGCGGCAAGCCGCGCATCCGCCCTTCCCGGCGCAAGAAGCAACGCTCAGGGTACCTCTTCCTGCTTCCCTGGTTTCTGGGGATGTTGTTTACCGTCATCCCGTTCTTTGCCTCGCTGTACCTCGCCTTTACGGACTACAACCTCTTCACCGAGCCGAACTTTGTGGGGCTGGCGAACTTCCAGGCGATGTTCGAGGATCCCAGGCTTCTCCAGTCGCTGAAGGTCACGTTCATCTACACCTTCGTGTCGGTGCCCATTTCCCTCGCTGTTGCCCTGCTGGTTGCTTTGGTGCTGAACCGGGGACTGCAGGGTCTTTCGATCTACCGCTCCGTTTACTACCTGCCGTCCCTCCTGGGCGGGAGCGTCGCAATCGTGATGCTGTGGCGCTACATCTTCGGCAATGATGGCATCGTCAACGGGTTCCTGGGATTGTTCGGAATCCAGGGTCCGGCGTGGGTGACCGACCCCCAGTTCTCGCTGAGCACCCTCATTGTGCTGAACGTGTGGACCTTCGGTTCCCCCATGGTGATCTTCCTTGCAGGCCTCCGGCAGGTCCCGGGGATGTACTACGAAGCTGCCTCGATTGATGGTGCATCAAGGTGGCGGCAATTCCGCAGCATCACCCTGCCCCTGATCAGCCCCATCATCTTCTTCAACCTCATCATGCAGCTCATTGGTTCCTTCCAGACCTTCACCCAGGGCTATGTGATGAGTGGAGGGACGGGTGGTCCGGCGGATTCCACGCTGTTCTACAACCTGTACCTGTACCAGAAGGGCTTCACCGAGTTCGAGATGGGGTATGCCTCGGCCATGGCCTGGCTGCTGTTGATGATCATCGCGATTTTCACCGCCATCAATTTCATCGCATCCAAGTTCTGGGTCTTCTACGACAATTAAGGCAACTCCATGGCACTCCTTGATCTACCTCTCAAGCGCAAGCTGGCCAAACAAGAACAACCGGAAGACGCCCTGACGGGAACGCCGGTCTCCCGCTTTTCACGGCACCTGATTCTCTGCCTGGTGGGGCTGGTAATGCTCTATCCGCTCCTGTGGCTGGTTTCCAGTTCCATGAAGCCCAGCAACGACATCTTCCGGCAGCTGGGGCTGTGGCCGGAAAACTGGGACTTCTCCAACTATGCGCAGGGCTGGACCGCTCTGGACCAGCCGTTCCATGTGTACCTGATCAACTCGATGATCGTCGTGATCTTCTCCATCATCGGCAACATCTTCTCCTGCGCGCTGGCCGCCTACGCTTTCGCCCGGATGGAGTTCACCGGCCGGAAACTGTTCTTCGCACTCATGCTGGGAACACTGATGCTCCCGGGCCACGTACTCTTGGTCCCGCAGTACATCATCTTCTCCCAGTTGGGATGGCTGGATACCTACCTGCCGCTCATCGTTCCCAATTTCATGGCCACCAACGCATTCTTCATCTTCCTGATGGTCCAGTTCATGAAGTCGTTGCCCAAGGAACTGGACGATGCCGCCCAAATCGACGGCTGCGGCCCCTTCCGGACGTTCATTCGCGTGATTCTCCCCCTATGCGTTCCAGCCATGGCCACCACTGCAATCTTTACGTTCATTTCCACGTGGAACGAGTTCTTCGGCCCGTTGCTCTACATCCAAAACCAGGACCTTTACACAGTTCCCCTGGCGCTCCGCGCCTTCATGGACTCGGAAGGCCAAAGCATGTGGGGCCCCATGTTCGCCATGTCAGTGGTGTCCATCGCGCCGATCATCGGCTTCTTCATTGCAGGGCAGAAGTACCTCATCAACGGCATTGCCACCACCGGACTGAAATAGCTCCACCAACCAAGCAGACCCAAGCCTTACCCACCCAATAGGACAAGACAAAGGAGTTTTGCATGCGCCTGCGACGCCTACTCGGCGCGGCCACCGCCGTCGTCATTCTTGGAAGCCTTACCGCCGTGCCCGCACGGGCAGAACCTCAACACAGCGGCAGCGAATCCCCGGCCAGTGCAGCCGCCCTCTGGAAGCAGCTGCCGGATGGTTTCGCGGCGCTGCCCGGTAACGGACTCGCCGGGACCACCGGCGGACAGGCGGGGAGGCACGTCAGCGTCTCGTCGCTGGAAGAATTGCAAAGCTATGCGGCCGCCCCGGAGCCGCTGGTGATCTTCCTCAAAGGCAGCATCACCGCGCAGGACTACGTCAAGATTCCCGTCACGTCCAATAAGAGCTTCATCGGCATCGGTGCGGGTGTGGAACTGGTCAATGCGGGCTTCAAGCTCATCAACGTCTCCAACGTCATCTTCCGGAACTTCACAGTGCGCGACTCCTACATTCCCAGCGACTGGGACGGGAAGCGTCCGGACAATGATCGCGACGGGATCCAGCTGGATACCTCGCATCACGTGTGGGTAGACCACATGAAGTTTGAGCGCATGGGTGACGGCATGATCGACACCCGCAAGGACTCGGACTACCTGACGTACTCGTGGAATGTCTTCGCGGACAACAACAAAGCCCTGGGTGTGGGATGGACCAGCAACGCCGTCACCAAGATGACCATCCACCACAACTGGATCCGCAACACTGTCCAGCGGAACTTCAGCCTGGACAACACCGCCGCCGCACACGTCTACAACAACTACCTGCAGGACATCGGCCAGTACGGAATGATGGGCCGGAACGCTGCCAAGGTGGTTCTGGAAGGTAACTACTTCACCGCCGTGGCCGACCCTGTGGTGGCCAAGGACCAAGCCACGGAAATCGTCAACCGTGACAACATCTTTGATGCCACCCGTGGACGCAAGGACAACATCGGCGGCGCCTTCGACCCCACGCAGTTCTACGCCTACGCCAAGGATGACGCCGCGAAGGTTCCGGCACTGGTCACCTCAGGCGCCGGACCGCGTGAAAGCCAAGCGCCCAGTACGACGACGGACATCACCGTCGCGCTGGACGGCACCGGCGACTTCGGCAGCTTGCAGGCGGCGATCGGCTCAATTCCCGTGGGCAACACCCAACCGCGGACCATCACCATCAAGCCTGGTTTCTACCGGGAAATGGTGAACATCTGGGCTGACCGGCCCCACGTGACCCTCCAAGGAGCAACTGGTGACCCGGCCGACGTCGTGATTTCCTACGACACGCCAGCCAACGGCGCCAAGTTCTTCGGCGGAACCTGGGGCGCGGCCGGAAGTGCGACGCTCAACGTCCTTGCCGAGCAAACCACCGTCCGCAACCTCACCGTGGAGAATGCCTACGATGAGGCCACCAACGGCGGGAGCCAGGCCCTCGCGGTCCGGACCGTGGCCGACAAGGTAATTTTCGACAACACCAGGTTCCTCGGCAACCAAGACACCTACCTCGCGGACACCACCGGACGCGACGCGACCGCCCGAACCTACCTGAAGAACTGCTACATCGAGGGTGACGTGGACTTCCTCTACGGGCGTGGAACCGCAGTCTTTGACGGCTGCACCATCCACTCCCTGGACCGCGGCAGCGACACTAACAACGGCTACATCGTGGCTCCCAGCACCAAGAACTCCAACCCGTACGGCTTCCTGATCGTGGACAGCACCCTCACCTCCAACGCCGCACCCGGAACCGTCAGTTTGGGACGCCCTTGGTTTGCCAGCAGCGACCCCAACGCACACCCGATGGCCGTCATCCGCGACTCGAATCTGGGCAGTCACATCGCTGAGCAGGGCTGGTCCGATATGAGTGGGCACTCCTGGACAGAAGGACGCTTCGCTGAGTACAACAACACGGGACCCGGAGCGCACATCAACGGGTTCCACCCCCAACTCACGCCGCAGGAAGCCGTGAACTTCACCAAGGAGAAATTCCTCGGCGACTGGATCCCGGCGGCAGGTGCTTGAGATGGCGAAACCACAAGGCACGAACATTCGACGCCGGACCCTGCTTTCCGCAGGACTCGCTGCCGGCACGTTGGTCTCCACCGGCTTCTTCCACCCGGCAACTGCGGCGCCAGCCACGGAAGTTACGCCCTCCGGCGTCGGCCTCAACGGTTTCTATGAAGCCGGGCTGCCGGCAAACCGTGGGAAGGGCGGCGTCTGGACGGAGGCACCGGCGGGGTTTGCCGGCGTCGCGTCCCACGGCCGCGCAGGCACCACCGGAGGGGCCGGCGGCAGGCTGGTCCACGCCGCTACGCCAGACCAACTCCGCACGTACGCCAGCAGTGCCGAACCGCTGGTGGTGATCCTCCACGGTGAACTGGTCTTCGCGCAGTACGAGAAACTGACGGTGGCCTCCAACAAATCCTTCCTTGGCGCCGGCAGCGGAGCCGCAGTAGTGAACGCCGGTTTCAAACTCGTCAATGTCGCCAACGTCGTGTTTCGCAACTTCACTCTCCGGGACTCCTACATTCCCGGCGACTTTGCCGGGAAACGGCCGGACAACGACAGGGATGGAATCCAGATGGACACCAGCACCCACGTCTGGGTGGACCATATGCATTTCACCCGGTTGGGAGACGGCCTGGTGGATATCCGCAAGGACTGCGACAACGTCACCTTGTCCTGGAACGTCTTCTCGGACCACAACAAAGCCCTCGGAGAAGGATGGACCCAGAATGTGGTCACGCGGGTGACGCTGCATCACAACTGGATCCGGAACACGCACCAGCGCAACGCCAGTTTGGACAACACTGCGGCATCCCACGTCTACAACAACTATTTGGAGGACATTTCCAGCTACGGGATGTTGGGGCGGAACGCTGCCCTTCTGCTGGTGGAGGGAAACTACTTCCGGAATGTCCGGAATCCGCTTCACCATCAGGGTCCCGGGGGTGCCTTGGCTGCCCGCGATAACGTGTTTGACGAGTGCACCGGGAACACCGGCCAGGAACGGGGAGCGTCATTCGAGCCCACGTACCCGTATGACTTGACCCCAACAAGGGCGGTTCCCGCGCTGGTGCGTGCTTTCGGCGGGCCACTGGGAGGGACTGTTCCACCGCTCCGGAACGTGCTCACGGTGGCTTTGGACGGAACCGGCGACTTTGCCAGCATCCGTGCAGCCGTGGGTGCGATCCCGCCGAACAATGCCGGTGCTGTGACCGTGCTGGTGCAGCCCGGCGTCTATCACGAGCCGGCGGTTATCTGGGGCGACCGGCGCAATGTCACCCTCGCCGGGGCAACGGGAAACGCCGCGGATGTGGTCCTGACCAACAGCGAGGGTGTCACCCTGCTGGTGGCGGCGGACGGTACGACGCTGCGGGACCTGACTGTCACGTCCGATACCCCGCAGCCTGGCCACGTTTTGCACGTCACTGGAAAGGGCATCACCCGCAGCAACGTGACGGTGCTCAACGGTACATTCGGCTAACCCCCACTACATAGCAAAAGAGGCCGTCGTGAGCATTCACAACGGCCTCTTTTGCTACCTGCTTCGGTGTTACGCGTCGATGTCCGTGTTCACGATGTAAACATCGCACGGAGCACCGTGCGCAACGCTGTTGGCGATGCTGCCCAGGACGCGGCCCAAGCCTTTCATGCGCTTGTTGCCGACCACGATCAGCGAGGCGTTGTTGGTTTCCGCGTAGTTGATGAGGGCGTTGGCCGGGGTGCCGCGGGCAGCGAAGTATTTGATGTTGCCGGCGGGTACGTCCAGCTCCTCAGAGACCTTGCGGGCCACGTATTCGGCGGAGTCAGCCGAGGAGACCGTGATGCGGTCGCTGCCGCTGCCGAATTCTTCGATGCGGTCGTCCGAGAAGCCGCTGATCACGTGCAGTTCGGCACCGAGTGCCGTGGCGAGCTTCGCTGCTGCCACTGCTGCCCGCTTTGCCGTTTCGCTGTTGTCAACGCCGACCACAATTACTTCTGACATGAGTACTCCTGGTTGTGGGGATTCACTGGTTGGTGCTGCAAGAAATCTACACTCCATGGCTACACACCGGGGTGACCCTTTTGCGCCGGGAGTGTTTACAGGACGGATCCAGGGGTAGGGATAAAGCATCGGAACGATCAACCGACCGAAAGGCAGGACCATGAGCGACGCACCGTTTTCCCCGCAAACCGCCATCGTCACGGGATCGGATTCAGGCATCGGGCGGGCCACTGCGGTGGCGCTGGCCAAGGCCGGCATGGACGTGGGTATCACTTGGCACTCGGACCAGCAGGGCGCCGAGGACACGGCTGAGGAGGTCCGCAGCCTGGGGCGCAAGGCCGTGGTCCACCAACTGGACACCACCGATGTCCGCGGAACGGCGGCCACCGTGGAAACCCTCGCTGAAGAACTCGGTGGTGTGGATGTCTTCGTCAACAACTCCGGAACCGGCGACGGAACCAAGTTCCTGGACCTCGACTACGAAACCTGGATGACCACGCTGGACACCAACCTCAATGGGGCCTTCGTGGCCATGCAGACGGCAGCCAAGCGCATGGTGAAGGCGGGCCGAGGGGGACGCATCATCGCCGTCACCAGTGTCCACGAGTTCCAGCCCCGCGTTGGAGCCTCGGCTTACGATGCCTCCAAGCACGGCCTGGGCGGGCTCATCAAGACCATGGCGCTGGAACTCGCCGAGCACGGGATTACCGCCAACAACGTGGCCCCCGGCGAGATCGCGACTCCCATGACTGGCCAGGAAGACGAGGACCCCACCAAGAAGGAACGGCCAGGGGTGCCGCTGGGACGCCCCGGAGACGCACGCGAAATCGCAGCCGTCATCGCTTTCCTGGCGTCCCCGGCTTCCAGCTATGTCAACGGCGCGTCGTGGCCCGTGGACGGTGGAATGCTGCAAATGGGACCCCAGGCGGGCTCGCACATTACCAGCAACGACTGGCGTGAAAGCTGAGCGTCAACACCTCTGGCCGCACGGTGTTCCGTGGGCTAGGCTGCATGAACGGCCTGCCTGGCGGGCCGGATTTTCCAGAGATTCAGGGACGATGATGAGGAGCACCATGGCTGGCCACACATATAGCGTTTCCGAGATTGTAGGAACTTCCACCGAGGGCGTTGACGATGCGATCAAGAATGGCATCGCGACAGCCTCCCAGACATTGCGGCACCTGGACTGGTTTGAGGTCAAGGAGATCCGCGGCCACCTGGAGGACGGCGCAGTGGCCGACTGGCAGGTCACCATCAAGCTCGGTTTCAGGCTGGAGCGCTGACCGACCTCACCGCGAGTTGACAGTTAATGCCAATGTTTCTGGAAAACATTGGCATTAACTGTCGTCTCGGCGGGCGGGTTCGGGGACCTCGGCGTGGGTGCCCACGTCCCCAAAGTTCAGCAGCGTCAAAGCGTCCGACGACGGCGATCCCACCTTCGCTGAATAGACCCGAAGGAGCTGGTCGGGGTCGTCCGGGAGACTGAGTGTCTCAAAGTTCAGTTCCAGGTCTCCCACCACTGGGTGGTGCAAGCGCACGGTGCCTGCCGACCGCGTGGCCACCCTGTGCCCGGCCCACCACTGCCGGAAATGCTCACTGTTCACGGCCAACTCACCCACCAGTTGGTTGGTCTGGGGATCGTTCGGGTGGCGGCCAACATCCATTCGCAGTGCGCCTACAGCTTCCGCGGCCACGGTCTTCCAGTCCCTGAACAGCTCCCCGGCGGATGGATCCAGGATGATCCAGCGCGTCAGGTTCCGCTCAGGGGCCGGCAGCGCGGCGAAGTCTGCGAACAGCAGGTAGGCCATCCGGTTTCCGGCCAGGACGTCTGCGCGCCTGCCCAGCACCATGGCCGGAACATCCCCGACGGCGTCCAGCAACTGGCGCAGGGCCGGCCTCACCTTTTGCACGGGTCCTGGATTGCCGGCGGAACTGGCGCAGTGCTCCAGCAGGTCCATCATGTGCGCCTGTTCCCCGGCGTCAAGGCGGAGGGCCCGGGCCACAGAATCCAGCACGGCCTTGGAGGGGTGGATGTTCCTGCCCTGTTCCAGGCGCGTGTAGTAGTCGGTGCTCACGCCGGAGAGCCGGGCGACTTCCTCTCGCCGGAGCCCGGGCACGCGTCGGGAACCGCTGGACTCCTGCGCCCCGGCATCTTCGGGCGAGAGGCGGGCACGCATGACTTTGAGGAACTTACCGAACTCGGCGCTTTGACCCATCCGTCCATTCTGCCGCTCGCTGCGTGTGAAAGACCACCATTTTGGGTAGGACTACCAGACCTAGGAAAAACAGGATCAGGCTGGATTGCTGACTCTGCCACCAAAACTGCATAGGCTCAGTACAGAGCCTCCGAAAACGCTTTCTGGAACAGCAGCGTGGAGCGCCAGGCCATAACCATCCCGTCGAAGGAGACCGTCATGCCAGAGCTGACATTGAACAACGGCATCACCATCCCCCAGCTCGGATTCGGTGTGTTCCAAGTACCTGCCGATGAAACGCAGAAGGTAGTGGAAGACGCGCTGGAAGCCGGCTACCGCCACATCGACACCGCCGCCGCGTACCGCAACGAGGCTGGCGTGGGCGCCGCGATCGCCGCCTCGGGGATCCCCCGGGAGGACCTCTTCATCACCACCAAGCTCCGCAACGGCGAGCAAGGCGAAGCCTATGACGCCTTCCAGCGAAGCAGGGATGCCCTGGACCTCGAGGTCGTCGATCTCTACCTCATCCACTGGCCGGTCCCGTCGCAGGGGCTCTTCACGCAGGCGTGGAAGGAGATGGAGAAGCTGTACCAGGACAAGCAGATCCGGGCCATCGGCATCTCCAACTTCCTCCCGGACCACGTGGACACTCTGCTGAAGGAAGCGGATGTGGTGCCGGCCGTCAACCAGATCGAACTCCACCCCACATACCAGCAGGCCGAATTGGCCAACAAGTGCCGCGACCTGGGTATTGCCGTTGAGGCTTACAGCCCGTTGGGCCAGGGCAAGGACCTTAACGCGGAGCAAGTGGCCCTGGTGGCAGCTGCCCATGGCACTACTCCTGCACAGGTGATCCTGGCTTGGCATCTCGCGCAGGGAACCATCGTGATTCCCAAATCCGCAGACTCCGCCCGTATGCGCGAGAACTTCGGCGCAGCGGACCTCACCCTCACCGAATCCGAACTGGCAGCAATCACGGCACTGGAGGCGGGCGCCCGCATCGGTTCCGATCCCGCCGTCGCGGCCTTTACCCAGTTCTAAAACCCAACGAACAAAGGACTCAACAGCTATGCAGTACACGCATTTGGGCCGTTCCGGCCTTAAGGTTTCACGTCTCTGCCTGGGCACCATGAACTTCGGCCCGCAGACCGACGAGGCAACAGCCCACTCGATCATGGATTCCGCACTGGACTCCGGCATCAACTTCTTCGACACCGCCAACGTCTATGGCGGCACCGGCCACCGCGGCTGGACCGAGGAAATCATCGGCCGCTGGTTCGCCAAGGGCGGCGAGCGCCGCGAGCGGACCGTCCTTGCCACCAAGCTCTACGGCACCATGACGGACCGTCCCAACGAGTCCAAGTTGTCCGCCCTGAACATCCGGCGAGCCTTGGACGCGAGCCTCAAGCGCCTGCAGACGGACTACATCGACATCTACCAGTTCCACCACATCGACCGCGATACACCGTGGGACGAGATTTGGCAGGCCATTGAGGTGGGCGTCCAGCAGGGCAAGATCCTCTACTCGGGCAGCAGCAACTTTGCCGGTTGGCACATCGCCCAGGCGCAGGAAGCTGCCCGCAGGCGGAACTACACGGGCCTGGTCAGCGAGCAGTCCATCTACAACCTGTTCCGGCGTGAACTGGAGCTCGAGGTCATCCCGGCTGCGCAACAGTACGGCCTTGGTTTGATCCCGTGGTCGCCGCTGCAGGGCGGCTTGCTGGGTGGCGTGCTGAAGAAGGAAGAGCAGGGTGTCCGCCGCACTGAAGGACGGGCGCTTGAAACCCTCAAGAAGCACGAGGACCAGATCCGCCTGTACGAGGATTTCGCGGACGAACTGGGCCACACACCCGGCGACGTTGCGCTGGCTTGGCTGCTTCACCAGCCTGCCGTGACGGCTCCGATCGTTGGGCCGCGAACCCAGGAGCAACTGGACGCAGCCATCCGCGCACTGGACGTTTCCCTGAACGAGGACGCCCTCAAGCGCCTCGACGACATCTTCCCGGGCCACCGCCCCGCCCCCGAAGACTACGCCTGGTGAGTAATCTCCTCCCCGTCAGCCTGGGAACGGCGGCGGACACCGTCTCGCCGCGGAACATCCTGTTCATCGGCGGGACCGGGGTCATCAGTGCGACGGCGGCTGAACGCGCCGTCGCACTGGGCCACCGTCTGACCCTCCTCAACAGGGGACGGTCAGCCGGTCGGCCGGTTCCCGATGGCGCCGAAGTACTGCACGCGGATATCCGCGATCCGCAGGCCGTGCGTGAGGTACTTAAGGGAAGGGAGTTCGACGCCGTTGCGGACTTCATCTCCTTCACCCCGGATCAGGCGCGGGCCGGTTTGGAGATGTTCCGCGGGCGGACGGGTCAGTACGTCTTCATCAGCTCCGCTTCGGCTTACCAAAAGCCGCCCACGACGCTGCCCATCCGGGAATCCACACCTTTGAAGAATCCGTTCTGGAAGTACTCGCAGGACAAGATCGCCTGCGAAAACCTACTGTTTGAGGCTTATCGCGAGCAGGACTTCCCTTTGACGGTGGTGCGGCCTTCCCACACTTACGATCGGACCAAGATCGCCATGGTGGGCGGCTGGACTGACATCCACCGGATGCGTGCCGGGATGCCGATCATGGTGCACGGAGACGGGACCTCGCTCTGGACGCTGACGCACAGCCGGGACTTCGCCAAGGCTTTTGTTGGACTTCTGGGCAGGCCGCAGGCTGTGGGCGAGAGCTACACGATCACCTCGGACGAGTACCTGCCCTGGAACCAGATCTACCGCCTGTTCGCCCGTGCCGCCGGAGTTCCGGAACCCGAGCTGTTCCACGTTTCCTCGGAGACCATCGCAGCCCACAGCCCGGAACTCGGACCCAACCTGCTCGGTGACCGCTCGCACTCCGTAATTTTCGACAACACCAAGATCAAGGCACTCGTTCCTGACTACCGGGCCACCATCCCGTTCGCGGATGGGGCCAGGGAAATCGTCGAGTGGCATGATCAGCATCCCGAGCTTCAGGTAGTGAAGGAAGACTTCATGGAGTTGAGTGATCGGCTGTATGACTGGTCGCGACGGTAGCTGTTGCCAAGCAGCAAGCGGCCAGCGTAGAAACAAAGAAAACCGGAGGAGACCCAGCCCATGACACGTGCACCGCTTATCGAACTCAACGACGGCCACAAGATCCCACAGCTCGGGCTGGGCACCTGGCCCCTGAATGATGCCCAGGTGGAGGACGCCGTGGTGGAGGCGGTGGCGCACGGCTACCGGCACATAGACACCGCGAAGAAGTACGGCAACGAGAAGGGCGTGGGCAACGGCATCCGCACGTGCGGGGTGGATCGAGGGGAGCTCTTCATCACCACCAAGCTCGATGGCGAATTCCAGGGTTCCGGCAAGGCTGTTGCCGGGCTGGACGGATCCTTGGAACGTCTGGGGCTGGACTACGTGGACCTGCTCCTCATCCACTGGCCGCTCCCCCGCCGCGACGAATTCGTGTCCACGTGGAAGACCTTTGAGGAACTTCAAGCGTCAGGGAAGGTACGGTCCATTGGTGTTTCAAATTTCAAGCCGGCGCACCTTGACCGGCTGTTCCGCGAAACCGACGTTGTGCCGGCAGTGAATCAGATCCAGGTGAGCCCCTCCATCCCAAGGCCTGCCGCGAGGGCCTTCAACGAACGCAACGGAATCATCACAGAGTCCTACAGCCCGTTGGGTGCCAGCAGTGACCTTCTGAACGCTCCGGTGTTGGCCAGCATCGGCGGGAAGCACGGAAAGACACCGGGCCAGGTGGTTCTTCGCTGGCACGTTCAGCAAGGACTGGTAGCCATTCCCAAGACAGCAAACCCTCAGCGCATGCAGGAGAACCTGGACGTCTTCGACTTCGAACTGGACCAGGACGACCTCACCAGGTTGCAGACCCTCGACGCCGGTCCGGACGCGGGCGTCGACTCTGACGTTCAGGGGCACTGACGGTGGGAACACTGATCTGGGCCGGCTGCTACACGGCTGACAGGAACGGAAAGGGCGAGGGCATCACGGCGCTCTCTGCGGACGACCATGGGAAGCTAACGTCCCTTGGCGTGGCCGTCGAGGCCAATTCACCGTCTTTCCTGGCGTTGCACCCAACGCTTCCCGTGGTTTATGCCGTGGCGGAGGAAGGCAAGACGGTGCGGGCGTATCGCCGAACCAGCGACGCCACTCTGGAGGCCTTCGGTGAACCCTGGCCCGCCGGCGAGGCCACGTGCCACGTCGCTGCAGATCCACAGGGACGCTTCATCGTGGCCACCTGCTGGGGCGACGGCCAGGTCATTCTCTACGAACTGGACAACGACGGCGGCATCACCTCGCGCACAACCGCGGTGGCCGCCGTCGATCCCCACTCCACGGCACCCGTCGACGATGAGCGGCCCAGCCGCGCGCATTCCAGCCTGATGCTCCCGGACGGACGGGTGATGACAACTGACCTTGGGCATGACCTGGTCCGCGTGTGGCAGTACATACCGGGCGAAGGCCTGCAGCCTGACCATCAGGTGATCCTGCCCAAGGGTTCGGGCCCCAGGCATATGGCCCGCCACCACAGCGGAACCGTCTTTGTGGATACCGAGTACTCGGTGGAGGTGGCGACCGTCCGGATGGAACCGGACGGAACGTACGAGCTTACGGCGATCGTTCCGGCCAGCGTCAACAAGCCGTTCGACGGCGACTCCGGGGCCGAGATCGCGTTGTCCCCGGACGGCCGATTCGCGTACATGGGGGTGCGCGGCAGCAACCGTATTTGCATCCTGAAGGTGTCACACAATGGCAGCGAGCTGGAGCCCCTCGCGGACGTCCCATGCGGCGGCGATTGGCCGCGACATCACCTGGTCCGCGAAGGCTGGCTGTACGTGGCCAACGAAGGTTCCAACGACGTCGTGAGTTTCAGTCTGGACCCGGACACCGGGCTGCCGGACGGCCCCGTCAGCCGAGTGGAAACCGGCTCACCCAGTGCGCTGGTGCTGGCCGGTTAACTGACGCCGAGACGGCACTTAATGACAATCATCCGCTCAGACATTGTCATTACTTGCCATCTCGGCGGGTCTTTAGACGGACCAGACCTCGACGTCGTCCGTGCCGCAGATCAACTTGCGACCCGTCGGTTCGAGGACCACCCAGAGCAGTTCCTGGTGCTTGGAAACATCGTCAACGCGACCCGTTCCGGCACCCCATGCGACGTCGTAAATCCACACCGGATCACCGGCGCTGAGGTCGGCCCACTCCGCTGCGGGCACGTGCCGGTAGTCGGCTGGCCTGTTCAGGATGGTGCTGGTCATGCCGACACTTCAGCGGCAGTTCGCCGCCGCCAGACCGTGGCCACGCCGTTGTGGGCCGGAAGCAAGTGGCCTTCAGCGAAAACCTGGACGGCGTCCGGATCGGAATCGGGGCTCCACAGGCCTGACGCCGGGCAGTGGGAACCAGTAGGCATGACGCGGGTGGCTCGTTCGCGCAGGAGGGCGATGCTCTTCATCGTTGAAACTCATCCTTGGGGATAGATCGGGGCACTGCGTGGTGTGAAGCAGATCTCTTCAACCCTATGCAAGTCACGTGGGCTTGGTTATGGGCAAATGCATAACGTTTTCGAGTGAAGCCATGCAGGGGCACAGTGAAAAACAGGCGCGATTTCAGCTAGAAGAACTGCAAGCGCTTCCAACTCTGAAGAACTTACCCGATTCTTCACATCACGTAATCCCAATAATTCGTAGATTAAGCGAACGGAAGCGCTTACAGTTGTGACTTGTCCCACAGCACTGTCGCTTAGCGGAAGGTTCCATCACTTGTTATCTCGCAGCTATAGATCCCACGCCAGCCACCTCCCCTACCAGCGCCACCCCCTTGGGCGCGTAGTCGCCGTCGTACTTACGACGGCGGCACTCACCGCCGCCGCGGTCCTCCCCGCGAGCGCCGCTGCCTCCACCAAAAAGCCCGCGCCCGACCCCGCTGCCCAGCACTCGGTCCGAGGCGGCGTCAGCGATCAGAACTTCTACTTCGTTATGGCGGACCGCTTCAGCAACGGCACCACAAGCAACGACGACGGCGGGCTGGGTCCTGATCCGATGGTGTCCGGCTTCGATCCCACCCGCAAAGGGTTCTTCAACGGCGGCGACCTGAAGGGCCTGCAAGACCAGCTGGACTACATCCAGGGCATGGGCACCAACGCCCTCTGGCTCACTCCCAGCTTCAAGAACAAGGCCGTACAAGGTGACGGAACACTGGGGAACAGCTCCGCCGGGTATCACGGGTATTGGGTTACCGACTTCACCCAGATCGATCCCCACCTGGGCACCAACGCCGAGCTCAAGACGCTCATCGATGCCGCCCACGCCCGCGGCATGAAGGTGTACTTCGACATCATCACCAATCACACCGCGGACGTCATCCAGTACCAGGAGACGTCCTCGGCTCCGTACATTTCCAAGGAAACCGAGCCCTACCGCACCGCCGCGGGCGAGGTCTTCGATGACCGCGATTACGCCGGGACGCAGGACTTCCCTGCCTTGGACGCGGCCACGTCGTTCCCCTATACGCCCGTAGTCCCCGCGGCTGAGAAGGACATCAAGATTCCTTCCTGGCTGAACGACCCCACGCTCTATCACAACCGCGGCAACACCAACTTTGCCGGCGAAGATTCCCTGTACGGCGACTTCTTCGGACTGGATGACCTGTTCACCGAGAACCCCAAGGTGGTCAACGGGATGATGGACGTCTACAAAACATGGATCCGTGACTTCGGTATCGACGGTTTCCGGATCGACACCATGAAGCATGTCAACGACGAGTTCTGGCAGCAGTTCGGCCCCCAGGTGCTCAGCTACGCCAAGGAGCAGGGCAAGGACGAGTTCTTCATGTTCGGCGAAGTCTTCGATACCTCCAAGACCGTCACATCCAAGTTCACCACCAAAAACAAGATGCAGGCCGTGTTGGACTTCGGCTTCCAAGGTGCAGCCCGCAGCTTCGCGTCCCAAGGCAGCAAGGCCAGCGGCTTGGCGGACTTCTTCGACGGAGACGATTGGTACACGGATGCCGATTCCAACGTCTACCAACTGCCCACATTCCTGGGTAACCATGACATGGGCCGCATCGGCACCTTTATCGCCCAGGACAACCCGGGAGCATCCGACGCGGAACTGGTGGAGCGCGACGAACTGGCCCATGAGCTGATGTACTTCTCGCGCGGCAACCCGGTGATCTATTACGGCGATGAGCAGGGTTTCACCGGCGCCGGCGGGGACCAGGACTCGAGGCAGACCATGTTCGCCAGCAAGGTCCAGGAGTATTTGGATGACGACCTTTTGGGAACCAACGCCACTCACGCCACGGACAACTTCAACACCGAGCACCCGCTGTACAAGAAGATCAGCGAGCTCGCGGCACTCGCAGCAGACCACCCCACGCTCCGCACCGGTGCCCAGCAAGACCGCTACGCCGCTGATGGGGCCGGGATCTATGCCTTCTCACGCATCGACGCCAAGGAACAGCGTGAGTACATCGTGGCTGTGAACAACAGCGAGACCGCACAGACCGCGGTGATCCCAACGTATGAAGCGAAACAGCCGTTCAAGCTGGTCTACGGTGAGGCCGCCAAGAACGCCAAGTCCGGGCAGGACGCGAAGCTGGCTGTCACCGTCCCGCCGCTTTCCGCAGTGGTTTATGAAGCAGCGGGGCGACTCGCCACATCGAAGGCCGCGCCCGCCGTCGTACTCAAGAAGCCGGTCACGGCGGCTGGGGACGCCACCCGCCAGAAGGTGACGGCCGACGTCGACGGTAACTCGTTCTATGAGGTCACCTTCCAAGCGCGTACTGCAGGTGGCGACTGGGCGTCGATCGGCACGGACGACAACGCGCCGTACCAGGTGTTCCACGACGTCTCGTCGCTGGAGTCCGGCACGTCCGTGGAGTACCGCGCTGTGGTGCTGGACAACCGCGGGCAGACGTCCGCCAGTGAGCCGCGCAGCGGTGTGGTGGGAGAACCGACGCAGCCTGAGACAGTCACTGTGGCCGGCAGCCTCAACACCGAACTCGGTTGCGCCGAAGACTGGCAGCCGTCCTGCGAGCAGGGGCTCATGAGCTATGAGCCGACGCACCGACTCTGGCAGCTGAATGTCCCCAACCTGCCCGCGGGCACGTACGAATTCAAGGCCGCACTCAACGGCACGTGGGACGAAAACTATGGCGCGGGTGGCGAGTTGAATGGCCCCAACGTGGTGCTCACGCACCCTGGCGGCGCCGCCACCTTCCTGTACGACCACGCCACCAACGTGATCAGCGCGGTCACCGCGGGCCCGCAGCCAGCGGCCGTCTCGGTACCCGGCAGCCTGAATTCGGAGCTTGGCTGCTCGGGCGACTGGATGCCGGACTGCGCCCAGGCGCAGCTGCAGCTGGACCCGGCGGATGGGATCTGGAAGCTGTCAGTGCCCAACCTGGCCGCCGGCAGTTACGAGTTCAAAGCCGCCATCAACGGCTCCTGGGCTGAGAACTACGGTCTCGGCGGCGCCCCGAACGGCAGCAACATCGCCTTGAAGCACGACGGCGGCCCGGTCACCTTCCGGTACGACCCCGCCGGCCATCTGGTCACCGTCCGCTAACCCAAGCTGGCCCCAGCAAACGTCGCTCCGGGCTGCCAGCTGCCGGGCTGCCAGCTGCCGGGCTGCCAGCTGTACCTGGAGCACGGAAATACCTTGGACGTTGTGAGCGCAGCCGTCATTGGCCCGGCCGATGACGGCTGCGCGGCCACCCAAACACGTCCTGTCCTTTGCTGTTCGCTTGTCAGGCCCCGATGGCGGTGATGGCGCAGTGGTTGATGGGGGGGGACCCTGCAGCTGTTATCGGGGTGCCCGGCTCATTGAATGGACAGTGGGCCCACCCGGAATCACAGTGGTGTCCGTGACAAGGAAACCAAGGCGTCTGTAAAGGCGCACGTTACGCTCGTCCGAGGTTTCAAGCACCACGGCACCTGCCTCTCGGTCTATTCGCGTGAGACCCTCCGAGGCCACGGCCGTGCCCAGCCCTTTGCCTTGATGTGCCGGGTCTACGCCCACGGTGGCCAAGGTCCACGCCGGCCCCTTTGGCTGGGGCAAGCTCAGATCAATCAACGCGGTGGCTCGAGAACCCAGCAGTTCCAGAACTTCGATCTGCATATCGGGACCAGGTTCGGGCGCATCAGGACGAAGGAATGCAGCGACGGAGCGCAGTTGTTCATCCACCAGGACCAACCCATGGGTAAGCGCATGTCCCAGGTAGAGGTACTGCAGCCGTTCGAGTCTCTGTTCATAATCAACGTCAGGAATCGACCATCTCGTCCAAGGGTAAGTCTCAAAGGCAAGGCCAAGTACTCGGGCAGCAACCCTGAGGTCTGCGCCGGTTGCCTGGCGAACCATATCGGTCATGAGAAATACTCCTAGCGAATAAAGGCCTTCTGCCAAAGTACCTGAGATGACGGCAGCACCAGTCAAGGTCCCCTCAGGGGACAGCAAACGTCGCTCGGGGCTGCCAGAGCGACGTTTGCTGGCCCCCGGATGGGCTACTTGTAATTCAGGCTAAGCAGCATGGACTTCAGTTGGGCGTACTGCGTGCTGCCCATCCAGTCCTTGGCCGCTGCAGGGGTGGCGAAGGCGGGGTTCTTGGTGGAATCGAACTGCACGTAGGCGCTCATGATGCCGTTGGGAACCCGGACCTGGTTGGTCCCGGAGGAGCTGACTCCGGCCTTGAGCTCCGAGGAGCGCCGCACATCCATAATGTACGTCGGAGGACCTTCGGCAGGTCCCGATCGGGGTGAGGGCATTCCCTCGTAGGGGGGCCCTTCGTAGGGGATGTACTGCAACTGGTTCGAAGAGAAACCGAACTCCACCAGCTCACCCGAATTATCCCGAACACCGGGAACCACTGCCCGATCAAGGATGGTCCGGTCCACCAAACCCGCAGTGCCGTCGCCATAGTTGCCGTTGAATATCACGGCGACCTCAGTGCCTGCGCCGTCCAGGACCTTGGCGATAATGGACCCAGCCTTGTCCGCCTCGGTCGCATATGGCCCCTGCTCCGTCTTGACGCTCCAGCCAACGGGAAGAGTGAAGGAAAGGTGCCCGTCGGGGAAGGTGAACTTTTGGGGGTCCGCGGCCGGCGCCTGGGTGGGAGCCGTTGTCGGTGCAACCACCGGAACCGTGGGAACCACGGGCGGAGTGGTGACAGGGACAGCCGCCTCCGGTGTGGCAGACGGCGTGGCGGTGGGTGACGGCGCCTGCGTGACTGTAGCGGTCGGAGTCGGCGTCGCTTCCGTGGAGTTCACTGTGACTGCCGGCGCGGGAGCAGCCGTGAGTGGGCCAAAGTTGGCCGCTACAAGGACGCCCGCGGTGACAGCCGCGGCACCTAGCAGCAGGCCGCCTGCGATCCGGGCCTTCCGGCGCCTGCGGTCTTCAAGGGACACCACGCCGGCTGGTGGATTGTTGTCACTGAAGACGCGTGGGCCGGTGAGCATGCGCGCCAAAGCTTCTTCTGAGTTGACCTCGTTTGGCTCGTTCGCCAGCGGGTCAATCGCTGAAATCTGGTTCTTGATCGGATCCATTGTCTTCAGACCCCCATCTTCTGTGTGGTCGGTTCGGCCCCGGCAGGCATCTGTTTCCGGAAGGCTGTCCGTGCCCGGTGGAGACGGACCTTGGCGGCGGACTCACTGCACTGAAGCACCCTGGCGATGTCGGTCGTGCCCAGGCCATCCCAGTAAGCCAGCTGTAGAATGTCACGGTCCTGCGCCCGCAGGCGATCCATCGCATCCTGTACCGCGACGTTCTCGGAATCGTCCCCGAAACGCTGCACCGCCGTCGTGCGCAGTTTTTCCTGCAGAGCCTGCTGCCGGCCGCGGCTACGGTAGGCATTACCCACCAAGTTGCGCGCAACGGTCAGCAGGTAGGCGAGATCGGGGCGGGCATCATCCGACCATTTTTGCCACATGACCCGGAAAACGTCGGCAGCGATCTCTTCAGCCATCTCCGCTGATTCCACGCGTCGGCGCACAAACCTGAAGACGGATGGATAGCTGTCTTTGTGAATGGCGATAAACGCCAATTCGCGCTCTGAAAGCACGATTGTCCCCCTGAAAAGTAGAGCCCTGAACTGCAGGATACTTGTATAGTTTCCGGCTCGGCCCCGGCAGTTACACGTGGCGGTAAGTTTCTTCGCAGGGCCATCACGATAGATTCAGATCACCAAAACCCCGAGCGAAAGCGTGGCACAGCAATGGTGGAAACAGGACCCGCAGCAGACTGGGCCCGTAAGCAGGTAGACCTGGGTCGGGTGCCCGTGGCAGTGCTCGGCATTGCCTCGAGCCAAGGCATCGAGGACGTTGTGGCGTTCGGGACCGACGGCGGCAGGCAAGCCACAGCCGACCACCACTTTGCGCTGTTCTCCGTCTCCAAACCGATCAGTGCCATGACCGTCATGCGGCAGGTGGAATTGGGGAAGTTGTCGCTGGGCAATGCGTTGAGTGACGCCCTGCCGGGCTTCGGCGCAGGCCGCACGGACACGGTGACGCTGGAGCACTTGCTGAGTCACCGCTCCGGGATCGCAGACCCGGCGCTCGACGGCGGCACGCCCCTCCGCGAGGACCTCACCTCCGCCGAACAGGCCTTCTATGCGGGTTCCCTTGTCCAGTATTGCAACATCGCCTTCGAAGGTGCTGCAGCGATGGCCGAGTGGGCTGACGGGCGCCCGTTCGAGGAGCAACTCCTGTCCCTGGCCAGCGATACCAGCGCCAGCGGCCTGACATTCAGCACCGAATGCAACCCGCACACCATCCACGGCACCGAAGCGGCCGGCCTGAACGTCAACGGCATGTACCGGAAAAAGCACCCGGGTGCCGGGCTGTTCGGTACTGCCACGGACCTACTCAACCTGGGTTCGGAGCTTCTGGGAGAGACCGGAAAGGCCGTTCGACCCGCCACGCTGGCCGCCATGCGTCGCCCGCGGACCACTGAGGTTTCCCACATCACCACCCGGCCCAAGCCCCTCCGCCATACCGGCCTGGGGTTCCAGTTGCCCGCCAACCAGTCCGAGCTGCTGGCACAGGGAATCTACGGCCATCCCGGGTGGGCGGGAACAGAATGGTGGATGTTCCCGGAGCAGGACCGCTGCGTGGTGTTCCTGACCAATGTGCTGGACACCCCGGATCTCGGCGTGGACACCACCGAGCTGTTCAACGCCGTGGCCGTTTCCTAGGACCCAGCCCTGACGCCCCGGCCACGCCAGGCTGATACGGTCCACACGAGCACGAAGAGTCCCACCAGGATCAGCCCTGCGTCCCCAAGGTCGATCTCTCCGAGCCACGTTGTCAGAGGGTCCTCAAGCTCGAAGGCGGCGTTGATGAAGCCACCGAGGGTGATCACGGAGATGAACAGCGCCGAGACGGCCGAGATTCCAGTGATCACGGCGTTGAAGCCGAGCTTGCGCTGCGGGTTGTGGATGGCCGACTTGTACATCTTCATCATGGCCACGCCGTTGGCGGAATCGCACAGGGTCATGGCGGCGGTGAACGCGAGCGGGAGCGCCATCAGGGCGAGCGGCGAGACTCCGGCGAGTGACGCCGTCGTGGTGATGACCAGCAGCCCGATGGTGGTGGCGGTATCGAACCCAAGACCGAAAAGGAAGCCGATGACGTAGATGTTCCGCGGTCGCTCGACCTTGGACAGGGGTTTGGCGAGCAGCCGGGCCACGAAACCTTTCGCCTCAAGGTCTTCGGGTCGGACTTCGCCGCCGGCCTGGACGTTCCGGTACGCCTGCGTGGCACGAACGAACGCTGAGCCGTTGAACAGTCCCATGGTCAGCAGGAACAACCCGGACACTCCGCTGCCGATCAGCCCCAGTACCTTGTTCCCGGTGGTGCCATCCTCCATGAACTGCCCGATCAGCGTCGCGCCTGCCACCACCAGCAAGCCGGCCAGGATCACCACGGAGCTGTGGCCAAGGCTGAACGCAAAGCCCACGCTCACTGGATCCTTGTGCTGCGCCACGAACTTGCGCGTGGAGTTGTCGATCGCGGCGATGTGGTCCCAGTCGTAGCTGTGCTTGATACCGGCCACATAGGCCGTGATCACCAACCCGAGCGCCAGCGGTTGAGCCGCCCCTGCGGAACCGGCCAGCAGAAGCACGACGGCGGCAACGTGCAAAGCGGCCACGGCACCAAAAGTGAACAGCAGCCGGGTCCGCAGGGATAACGTCTCCCGCTCCCGATACATGCTGGCGAACTCGGTCAGAGCAGTCATCAGTACTTCCTCAGGTTCAAGGGCGCCTGCCCATACCAACGTTCCCGGAGAACGCCGGTGCAGGCACCCAGCAATGTGTTGAGTTCCTCAGTGCTGTTCGACAACGATCGCAGCACAAGCCCACAGGTCCCGGCAATAGTCATCGTCAAAGAAACCCCTGTATACGCGTCAAAGTCCCGGGCTACGTGGGCCAGCTCGTCAGCCAGTGCCTGGTTCACCCGCGGATCCACCACCACCAACGACCCCAGATGGCTGAAGCCCTCCATGAACCCCATACCGGTCACATCGTTGACGGGTGGGAGAATCAGGAGGTTGTCGAGCGCCAACAGCTTCGCTCCGCTTCCGTCCTCGATCCAGATCTCATTACGCAATCTCACTTCTTCGTACTTGAAGGATGCGCCGTCCGGCGACCACCCCGGAGTGACCACCTCAGCCATGACGAGGCTCGACGACGGGTGGAGACGGATGCGCGAATTCTGCCGGTAGCTGGCCTCCCGGTACGCAATCAACTGATCGGGCACCAACTCCAACCGCGAGCCCTCCCCCAGCTGGATGTTCATCCGCTGCTCGGCGAACGACCCCGGAGTCCGGTACACCTTGGTAGCCGACTGCGTGGTCAACAACAACGCGGCATTGTTTTCAACCTCCACATCAATGAGGAACAAATCCGCCCCAAGGTACGCCCCGCCAGGATTGACCATGACGTAGCAAACCTGCCCGGACCCATCCAAGTAATGCGGCCTGAGTACCCTCAAAGCGCCCTCATGAAACTGCCGCGAAGCAACGGACCGCCCACCCCGCACACTAACGCCCAACTCCAACCGCCCCCGCACAGGCCCTTCGCCCAAGGCCAACGTGGAGCCGGGCCCCAGGTTCCCCACAACGTCTGAGCCGAAATCGACCTGCGTCGTCGTGTTCATACGCGCATCTCGCATGGTGTCGTAACCACCGAGGCGGCGGAGCCGGGGATAAGGAACTGGCCTTTTGTCGCGGCAATGCGGGTGGGGCGATCCGCGAACGCGGATGAAGGTGACTTAACCGCCAACTCGCATCGGTTCATTGGGCCAAGTCGAGCATCAGGACGTCGCGGCGGATCCAGTTCAGGACTTCCTCCAGGCCGTCGTCCGTCTTGAGGTTGGTGAAGCAGAACGGTTTGTTGCCGCGGAATTCCTTGGAGTCCCGCTCCATGACGGAGAGGTCCGCTCCGACGTGGGGTGCCAGGTCCGTTTTGTTGATGATGAAGAGGTCGGACTTGATCATGCCTTGGCCGGCTTTGCGGGGGATCTTTTCGCCTTGGGCGACGTCGATGATGTAGATGGAGAAGTCGACGAGTTCGGGGCTGAACGTGGCGGAGAGGTTGTCGCCGCCGGATTCGACGAAGATGACTTGCAGGTCGGCGTGCCGGGTTTTGAGTTCTTCGATGGCCGCTGTGTTCATGGAGGTGTCTTCGCGGATGGCGGTGTGGGGGCAGCCGCCGGTTTCGACGCCGATGATTCGGTCCTCGGGCAGGATGCCGTTGGCGGCCAGGATTTTGGCGTCTTCGATGGTGTAGATGTCGTTGGTGATGGCGGCCATGGAGATGTCGCGGCTCATGTGGCGGGTGATGCGCTCCACGAGCTGGGTTTTGCCTGCTCCGACGGGTCCGCCGATGCCGATTTTGATGGGTTCAGACATGTGTCCTCCTGATGGTTAGCTCATGAACATGCGGGCACGTTGCCGTTCGTGCCGCATTTGTGAAATTTCCAGTCCGGGGCTCACGGCCCCGAAGTCGTCCCAGCACAGCTGTGCTACATCCAGGACGGCGGCAGCAACGGCATCGTGTGCGTGGCGAAGTACCCGTTGCCCGGCGTTCTGCCCCAGCGGGATGGCGCGCACGGCGTTCTGCGTCAGCGAAGTAACCGTGGCAAACATGTAGGCGGAAAGCGCCTCGTCGAAAGGGACCTTCAGCGACCGTGCAATAACCCCAAAAGCCAGGGGCTGATGCCCCATGGCGCCACCCTCACGAACAAGTCCCCGATAGACCTCCAACTCCCCCGACGGAAAAACCTCCCCGCCAATCTCAAGCAACCGCCCACCCATCTTCAAAGAAGCCTCCCGAACCTCCCGAGCCAACAGCTGCCCGGTAAGAACAGAATCCAACAAGCCCACATCCACCCCCTCATAAAGGAAGCGCAGAGCCAACCCATCTGAATAGACCAACTGCTGCGCCACAAAAGCAGCAAGCCACCCCCTAAACGACCCCTCATCAGTGACCAGCCCACGATGTATATAGCTCTCAAACCCCAAAGAATGAGCAAACGCCCCCGTAGGCAAGGCCGAGTCAGTCAACTGTTGAAGAGCCAGCTGATACGTCGCACTCAAAGCACACCGCGCTGGAACTGGGCTCGACAAGCGGAGGCGGGTGATAGGGGCCGCGGTGTGGAGGGCATCGCGAAGCGGGCACGGCCCCTATCACCCGCCGGAGGCTTGCCAACCCTGAAAGCCAGCACCGGTATGCGCCTAGTGCGAGTGCTCAGCATGGCGGAACGGCACCGGCATGACCCGCTCTTGCCTGTCGTAGGGGACGCCGACGCTCTTCAGATAGTCCTCTACGGTGTGGTCGTACTGGCACACCATGACTTCGGCCTCATATTCGGACGCGGCATCAAAGAACTGTGCCTGCAGATGCCGGTTGCCGAGCGAATGCGCCACTACCCCCATTTCGTGGATGCTCCTGGGCGCTATCACCAGGACGTCCGTGGGCAGCACGGAGATGACAATGACGTTGTGGTCGTCTTCGGCGAGGATGTCGCCGTCGCGGAGGTCGCCGGTGCCGCTGGGCAGGCGGATGCCGAGTTCCTTGCCGTGGTCGGTGGTGACGCGTTGGATGCGTTTGACCAGCAGGGCGCTGGGGAGCACTACTGTCTCTTTGTGGCGGCTGGCGTAGGCGTCGGGTTGTTCGTGCAGGTTGCCAAGGATTTCTTCGATAATCATGGGGTCCTAGAAGAGGAAGTAGCGCTGCGCCATGGGCAGCACGTCGGATGGCTGGGAGGTGACTTCGACGCCGTCGACCGTCACTTTGTAGGTTTCGGGGTCGACGGCGATGTCCGGAGTTTCGCCGTTGTATTTCAGGTCCGCTTTGGTGAGGTTGCGGATGCCGGACACGGGCTTGATGATGCGTTCGAGGCCGAGGTCGGCGGGCACTCCGGCGTCGATGGCTGCCTGGGACAGGAAGGTGATGGACGTTTGCTGGAGCGCCTTCCCGTAGGTGGCGAACATGGGCCGCATGGTACGGGGTTGGGGCGTGGGGATGGAGGCATTGGAGTCTCCCATCAGCGCGTAGGCGATCTGGCCGCCTTTGATGACGAGTTCGGGTTTCACGCCGAAGAACGCGGGGTCCCAGAGGACGAGGTCCGCGAATTTGCCTTCTTCGACGGAACCGATCACGTCTGCCATTCCCTGCGCGATGGCCGGGTTGATGGTGTACTTGGCGACGTAGCGTTTGAGGCGGAAGTTGTCCGATTCGGCGGATCCGTGGGCTGTTCCGGTTGGATCCGTCAGAACTCCCCGCTGCCGTTTCATGGCGTCGGCTACCTGCCAGGTGCGCGTCACTACTTCGCCTACCCGGCCCATGGCCTGGGAGTCCGACGACGTGATGGCGAAGATGCCGAGGTCGTGCAGGACGTCTTCGGCGGCGATGGTTTCGGCCCGGATCCGGGAGTCGGCGAAGGCCACGTCTTCGGGAATGTCCGGGTTGAGGTGGTGGCAGACCATGAGCATGTCCAAGTGCTCTTCGATGGTGTTGCGCGTGTACGGCAGCGTGGGGTTGGTGGAGGCGGGAAGGACGTTGGGCAGCCCGGCGATTTTGATGATGTCCGGGGCGTGGCCGCCGCCTGCGCCTTCGGTGTGGAAGGTGTGGATGACCCGGCCGTCGATGGCCCGGATGGTGTCTTCGACGAAGCCGCACTCGTTGAGGGTGTCGGTGTGGATGGCCACCTGGATGTCGTATTCGTCGGCGACGCGCAGGGACATGTCGATGGAGGACGTGGTGGAGCCCCAGTCTTCGTGGACTTTGAGGCCCACGGCACCTGCGCGGATCTGCTCCGCGAGGGGCTCGACGGCGGAGGCGTGGCCCTTGCCGAACAGGCCGATATTGACTGGGAGGCCTTCGGCGGCCTGCAGCATCCGGGAGATGTGCCAGGCGCCGGGCGTAATGGTGGTGGCTTTGGTTCCTTCGGCCGGACCCGTGCCACCGCCAACCATGGTGGTGATGCCGTTGCACAGGGCCGCGGGAACCTGCTCCGGGGAAATGAAGTGGATGTGGGTGTCGATGCCGCCGGCCGTGAGGATCTTCCGTTCGCCGGCGATGATCTCTGTGCTGGCGCCGATCACGATGTCCACGCCGTCAGTGATCTGCGGGTTCCCGGCCTTGCCGATCTTGAAAATATGCCCGTCTTTGAGCGCGACGTCGGCTTTGTAGATGCCGGTGTAGTCCAGGACCACCACGTTGGTGATCACGGTGTCCGGAATGTTCTCCACGCGGGTCAGCTGGCCGTTCTGGCCCATGCCGTCGCGGATCACCTTGCCGCCGCCGAAGACCACTTCTTCGCCGTGAACTGTGTAGTCCTTCTCGATTTCGAGGAACAGCTCGGTGTCGGCCAAGCGGATGGCGTCTCCGGTTGTCGGGCCGTACAGCTCGGCGTATTGCCTGCGGGGAATCTCGAAGCTCACTGGTGGTCCCTTTCCGCTGCGACGCCCGGGCGGGATTCCCCGGCAACGCCAGTGCCGCCGTCGAGCTTTCCGTTGACTGCGTTGCTCAGGCCGAACACTTCGCGCGACCCCGCGAGCTGGATCAGCTGGACGGTCTTCCTGTCGCCTGGTTCGAACCTTGCGGCCGTGCCGGCGGGGATGTCCAAGCGGCGGCCATAAGCCGCTTCGCGGTCGAATTCCAGGGCGCGGTTCGCTTCGGCAAAATGGTAGTGCGAACCGATCTGCACGGGCCGGTCGCCGTGGTTCACAACCTCGACGGCGATCGCCTCACGGCCGCTGTTGCAGGCAATTGTTCCGGGCTGGAGCCTGTATTCACCGGGGATCATGGGGGGGCTCCTATCGGATGGGATCGTGGACGGTGACGAGCTTGGTGCCGTCAGGGAAGGTGGCTTCGATCTGGACGTCGTGGATCATCTCCGGGACGCCTTCCATCACGTCTTCGCGGCGCAGCAGGGTGGTTCCGTAGCTCATGAGCTCGGCCACGGTTTTGCCGTCACGGGCGCCTTCGACGAGCTCGTAACTGATGATCGCCACCGCTTCCGGGTAGTTCAGTTTGAGTCCCCTCCCTTGGCGCCGCCGCGCAAGATCTGCGGCCACCACGATCATGAGTTTCTCCTGCTCACGGGGCAAAAGATGCATCGATTCTCCTAGTGTCCGGGCACGGCGGTGTCAGTTGTGTCCAGAGTAGGGAGCGCAAGTTTCAGCTACGTTTCCACGGCGTCACAGGTGGGGGTCGGAATCACCCGAATTGACCTCAACTTAAGTTGAGGTCCTAGCATCAGTCAGGTGTGCGCCGGCAAAGCGGCGCCATCCAGACAACCCCACGAAGGTGCATTAATGACCTCTTCCCCATCCGTGCCATCCGCGCCCGTCGGCGAACTGTTCAGGGCCGCCTTCCGTGCCCATCCGGCGGGAGTCGCCATCGTTACGGCTTCCGGACCAGAGGGAGCGGTGGGGCTCACGGCATCGTCGGTGGCATCAGTGGCGGTGGATCCAGCGACGCTCGCATTTTCAGTGACCGGCGGCCGCTCAGCTTCCTTCATTGCCTCTGCGCAGACAATCGTGGTGCACCTGGTGGGCGCCGATCAGCTGGACCTGGCGCGGACTTTCGCGGACCCCGCCGCCCCGCGCTTCACCCACAGCATGGACTGGGAGCTGCTGCCCACCGGAGAGCCCCTCCTCAGGGAGGCCCAGTGGGCGCTCCGCTGCGAGATCGTCCATCGGGCACCACTGGGTGGCTCGGTACTGTTGGCAGCGGAGGTCCTGGATATCCGGTCGAATCCGTCCAATTCAGCTCCGCTGGTTTACCACAACCGGGAGTTCCATACGCTTTTCCAGAGCGTATCCGCAGTGGCTTAGTTGTTGCGTCCCCGGGCGGCCACGGACCACGTGTCCACCACGGACCCATCACGCACAACAGTGACTTCGTCCACCAGGTTCATGGCCAGGCAGACGTGGTTCGGGATCACCCTGAGCCGCGTGCCCAGCGCTGGAAGCTCAGACGAGTCCGGCCAAACAACCGTGGCGTGGTGTTCGGACAACGCCGTAACGCGGGCCTCCGGGTACTCGGGAAGCCTGGCGAATCCCGTGGCCCAATCCGGACGGTCGCTGCCCAGGATCTTGCTGCCGGCATCAACCACCACCCGACGCACGTTTCCACCAGCTGCCTCGTGACGGCTGACCACAGTGGCGGCCACGGTCAACGCAACGTCGTCCCATGTGCACCGTTCGAGTTCCAGCTGTTGTGCGTCACAGAAGACGTAGACACCGGGGCGCAGTTCCGAGGCCATGGTCTCCCCGGAGATCAGGGCAGTGGGTGTGGAACCCCCGCTGATGGTCCGCACCTCGAAGCCCGCGGACGTCAAAGCGGCAGCTGCCCGCCCAAGGGCCTCGTTTTCATTGCTGGCCGCACCGGTGGGCATGCCGGGCTTGTAACTATGCCCCGGGAAGGTGAAGACCCCTGCCACGTTCAACCCAGCCGAGGATGCCGCGCGGGCAACGTCCACCACTTCCTCGGGAAGCACTCCGCTGCGGTGATGCCCGCTGTCCACTTCAATCAGCACCTCAACGCTTCCCGCATCCGCGCCGAGCCGGCGACCCATCGCCGTCGCGCTTTCTGCCGAATCCACGCCGACCGCGAGGCGGCACTTGGCCGCCAGCGCCCGAAGGCGTTCCGCGTGCGGGGCTTCAACCCACAATGGGTAGGCGATGAAGATGTCATTCACACCGTCCGCTGCGAAGACCTCAGCCTCGCCGATGGTGGCTACGGTGATCCCTACAGCTCCGGCTGCGAGCTGCTTGCGCGCGATCTCCAGCGTTTTATGAGTCTTCACGTGCGGACGGAGCTGAAGCCCACGGTTCAGCATGTTCGACGCCATCCGGTCGATGTTCCGGTCAAGGATGTCAACGTCGATCAGGACGGCAGGGGTAATGACTTCGGCAGGGATCACGTGGTTCACCCTTAGACACTAACGCCCTACGGCGCAGACTGGCGGACACGCAGCGAGAACGCCGCCTCCGGCTGCTGCACGTCGCTGATACTGCCCTTCGCTTCGATCCGGTTGATGAGAAGTTCGACGGCGCGCTCCGCAATTTCCGTACGACCCGGCGCCACCGTGGTCAACGACGGCGACGCGAAACGGGCCTCATCAATGTCGTCGAACCCTGCAACGGCAACGTCGTCGGGAACTTTCTTTCCACGGACCAGAAGCTCGTGAAGCGCACCCAGGGCAAGGGCATCGTTGAGCCCGAACACCGCGTCAAAAGCCACCCCGCTGTCCAGCAGCCGGGCCGTGGCGTCAGCTCCGCCGTCGCGCCGCCAATCGCATCCGACTACCAGCGCCGGGTCGTACTCAACACCGGCGGCAGCGAGCGCAGCCTGGTATCCGCTCAGCCGCAGGCCATTACTGCCGGTCGTGTCGCCGTCGTTCGCACCAAGGACAGCTATACGACGGCGGCCTCCCGCCAGCAGGTGCGTGGTGACGGCAGCGGCGGCACTGTGGTTTTGGATGAGGACCATGTCTAGCCGCGGGTCCTCTACGAATTCGCCGAGGAGGACCAGGGGTTTGTTGCCGGCGGCCTCAATGATCTGCTCGGCATCGAGGGCGAGCGGGATGAACAGGAGGCCGTCGGTGAGGCTGCGGAATTGTCCTTGGAGGGCAGCTTTCTCGTGGTCTGCCTCGTTGCCGGACTGCTCCACCAACACCCGGTAGCCGCGGTCCCATGCCGCCTTCATGATGTCCGAGGCCAGCTCGGCGTAGTACGGGATGGAGAGGTCCGCCAGGACCAGACCCAGCATGCTTGTCTTGCCGGACCGGAGGCTGCGGGCCGTCAGGTTGGTCTCGTATCCGAGCTCATCGATGGCGTTCAGGACGCGTTGCTTGGTGGTTGGCCGGATGAACTCGTAATTGTTGATGACGTTCGACACCGTCTTCAACGAGACTCCGGCCGCGCGCGCGACGTCGTTCATGGTGACGGCCATGCAGATGCTCCTTTTGTACTGGTGGATACATCGTTGCAGATGAGGCCTGCGTGTGGGCTAGTCCGTTACGGCCGCCACGGCCTCGATCTCCACTAACTGGTGGTCGTAGCCGAGGACTGTGACGCCCATGAGGGTGCTGGGCACATCGTGATCCGCGAACGCCTCCCGGACAACCTCCCAGGCAGTGACCAGATCGGCCTGGTCGGCTGACGCCACCAACACACGCGTGGAAATGACGTCCCCCAAATCCGCTCCTGCGGCATCCAAAGCCAATCGCATGTTGCTGATGGCTTTCTCCGCCTGCGCCTTGTAATCGCCGATACCCGCTGTGGTTCCGTCCTCGTTCAAGGGGCAGGAACCGGCCAGAAAGATCAGCCGGGCATCGCTGGGGGCTGTGGCCGCGTACGCATACTGCGCGACGGAACTGAGTTGATGGGAGCGGATGAGGGTGACTGCACTCGGCATGGGAGTCCTTCGGCTATGGTCCGTCTGTATCTTGTCGCAGGGCACCAGCGTAGTGTTTGAAGTAGGAGATTTCGGGTGTCGTCTATGTCCGGGGTTGAATATCCGGGCTTTGCGCGACCGCGAGCGCACAGCCGCCAGCCGGGGATGTGTGGACTCCGGCGTTGCTGGAATTGAGGCCGCATGGCCCAGAACAACGCAGTACCCACAGCCGAAGAGTTGCAGGACCTGCTCCTGGAAAGCCCTGGCTTCTCCGAATTCCTCCTTGGACTCACCACTATTTCTGCGTCCCTCCTGGGTGGCGACACACCCATGCTGTGTGCCATCACCGTTGAACGTGACGACGGTCCCGCCACGGTTGCCAGCAGCACAGTTTCCGCGCGCGTTTTGGACGAGAAGCAATACGAATTCGACGACGGCCCTTGCCTCACAGCGTTACGGACAGGTCAGCTCGTCCAGATTCCGGATCTGCACTCCGATGATCGATGGGCGGGCTACGCCGAGGCGATATCCGGGGCGCATGTCCGCAGTATGCTCGCCGTTCCCATCGGCACGGACCACGGGTCCCGCGCGGCCCTGAACTGCTATTCCACCGCAGCGGAGGCCTTCGATCCAGACACGTTGGAAGCTGTGCAGAGGCACGCCGACTCCCTGTCCAGGATCCTGCGGCTGGCCCTTCGGATGCATTCGGCAGACCCTTACCCTGCGGAGTTGCGGTCTGTGCTGGATTCACGAGCTGTGGTGGATGCGGCAATTTCCCTCATCATGATGCAAAACCGCTCCAGCAGGGAGTCCGCCATGAAACTCCTGCATCTGGCCGCGAGGAACAGCGATCAAGGGCTCCACGAAATCGCCAGGGACATGCTGACCCGGACAGGGGATGCTGAGCCGGAAAGCGGGAACTCATGACTGGCGCTCCCCTCGATCCGGCGGATCCGGAGCCGGAACAACCACACAAGTTTGCGGCCGACCGATTCAAGAACGCAGGCCTGAGCCTCAGTGGCTTGTGGGCCTACTATTACGGCATCGGAGGAACGGCTGACGAATTTGACCTCGACGGGTATCTCAATGGGCTGACAACGCTCGATCAGACCCAAATGGCACTCGTGGACACCGCACTCGAAGAGCTGGACGACGAGGGTCGCGGAGGTCCGGCCAGCGGCAGAAGGGGCAGTACATGACAGACACCCATCCATCGCAGCACGTCGGAAGCCCTCCCAACGGGCTGCGTCAGTATTACGAGGGAGTGGACCTGACGGACTTCGTAGTGCACCTCCAGGATCTCCTCGTGGAGAATGCGGACATCCGCGAGTTCCTCCAGGACCTCGCGGACATGACTGCCGCGAAGTTGACCACCGAGGGAAACACCATTGCCTGCGGTGTCACTGTGATCCGGCAGAAGCAGCCAGTAGCAGTTGCGGACAGCGATGCCTTCGCCAGGACCTTGGACAAAGTGCAAAACAGCTTCGGCGACGGCCCTTGCCTGACGGCCCTCCGCACCAGCCTCGTCGTACACGTCACGGACGTGGTTAACGAGCGACGCTGGCCGCGGTATATGCAGGCGGCCGCGGCCACAAGAGTAGGCTCCATCCTTGCCCTCCCCATGAGGTTGGGAGGCACGGGAGACGCCGTGGTGAACCTCTACCCCACGCGACCCAACGGATTTTTCCAAGAGAACATCGCTGTGGCCGAACGCCTCACAGCTACCGGCTCCAAAGCGCTGCATCTGGCCCTGAAAATAGCCCAGTTGCAGGACGCGCGCCAGCACCTCACCGCCGCCCTGGAGTCCCGCGCAACGATCAATACCGCCGTCGGAATCATCATGGCGCAGAACCGCTGCAGCCGCGATACAGCTTTTCAGGTCCTCGTCAAAGCTTCCAATCACCGCAACGTCAAATTGCGGGCCGTGGCCGCAGCTGTCATCGCCGGAGTCTCCGGCGACCAAGAGTTTCGAACAGCTTTCGAGGACTGAGAACCTGCCCGTTTACGCGGACGTACTCCACGAAAAACCACTAGGCTGGGACAGTAGGGCGGACGCCAAGCATCCGCTTGTATTCCTATGTCGGCCAGCCGACACCAACGGCCGGAGAGAACCCATGACGAAGAAGCAACTTCCTCTGGATGAACTCTCCACCGCCATCGGCAGGATTCTGGGCCTCCTCCTGACCGAGGAAAAGGTAGACCACGCAGTCCAAAGCCTTTCGCAGGCCATCAGGGAGTCCGTTCCCGGGACCATCGGCGCGGGGGTATCCATCCTTGACTCCCAGGGCCGACGAACCAGCCGGGGCTTCACGGACACGGTGGTGGAGCAGGCTGATTTCCTCCAGTACCAATTGGGCGAGGGGCCGTGCCTTACCGCGTGGGCTTCAGAAGAGACGGTATTGGTCCATGATCTCAGCGCCGACTTCCGGTGGCCGGAGTGGACCGCAGCCGTCAGTGACCTTCCCATCACGTCGGTGATCAGCACGCCGCTGATGGCAGGTGGACAAAGCATCGGCGCCATCAAGGTCTACTCACCGGAATCGTCAGCCTACGATGCCGCCACCGCAAACCTGTTGGAGCTTTTCGCAACGCCCGCAGCCACCCTTCTCTCCCACATCCAAAGCGCCGAGACTCCCAAGCGCATCAGCGAGGGTCTCCAATCAGCCCTGCATAGCCGGGACTTGGTCAACCGGGCATGCGGCATTCTCATGGAACGCCACCAGATCCCCCATGAAGTTGCCCTCCAGCGCCTGCTGAAGCACACCCGCGACCACCGCAGTTCACTGCAAGCAGTCAGCGCCGAGATAGTAGCCGGGATCCCGGCAGACCAGAACTAAGGCTCAGACATGGGCTTCGACACCAACGAACCCGAACAACGGCGCAAACTCCGGGCCGCGATCGATGCCGGCGACATCAACATCGGCAACCTCTGGTTGTACTACTTCAGCATTGGTGGATCAGTAGGCGAATACGAGGTTGAGGCCTATCTGCAGGGCATGATCTCCATCCCGGAACTCGAACGGGACCTGCTCGCAATGGCAGCCAACGACCTCCTGAACAACCATGGCGGCCCCCGGGCACCGTACTCGGACGAACTCCCCGAGGATGGTTCACCGACCTCCGAGGACCCCTGAACCTCACCCGTCACACATCGCTCATACCCTTGCAACGCCCCCGCAACAAACATGCGCAATGCTGGGGTCAACGGACGGCGACAGCTGAGGGGAGCACACATGAGCATCGCAAACAGGGACTTGTTCCAGGCCCTGAAGACACAGGCAAGCTTGGCACAGGCATTTGGCACCATGCCGGGGAGCGCTGAGGAATCCCACGCGTTGAGCCCTGGAGACTACATCGAGGCTTGGCACAACGGCCGCCTCTACCACCGGGGCACGGTGGTCAAGACCGTCGCGGGGACCGACCTTTTCTGGCTTCAGGACCACACTGGGAGCCGACGACTTCTGGACATGGAGTCGATGGACATTGTGACTGTTGACCAACCCGCTCCGGCACCTGCAGCGCAGGCACCGGAGCTTACCCCGACGGCCACGGTCACACCGATCTCGCCGTATCCGATCTTCCGGGACGGTTCGCAGCAAATCGCCTAGGAGTCCAGCGCGAGCCTGATCATGCTCCAGCTCACGGCCGGAAGCTCCGCGGTGAGCCGACCGCCGTCGAGCTTTGCACTGACGTTTTCGGACGGAAGGACCGACGTCGAATCGTCGGCTGTCGCCTGCCAGTACGGGTCCTTGTTCGAGTAGGTGACCGCCTCAATGACTTTGCTTGCATTGAGGCTTACGACGGCGGCATCCAGCGTCAGTGCGTCCGTCGCCGAACGGTTCACGGCGAAGACGACGGCTTCCCTTGCCATGGCGTCATAGGTCGCCACTGCCGAGAGAGACGTGAAGCCCGACGTCTTTTCGCTGGCCAGCTGCGGGGACTCGACGGCGAGATTGAGCACCGTGCCTGCGGCGTGCTGCGAGGTGAGCGCGAAGGGGTGGAACGTGGTCTGCTTCCACGCACGTCCGCCAGGCTCGGTCATGATGGGTGCGATCACGTTGACCAGCTGCGCGAGGCTCGCTGAATGGACGCGGTCCGTGTTGCGCAGCAAAGTGATGAGCAGGTCGCCCACCACCACAGCGTCAGCAACCGTGTAGCGGTCCTCCAGCAGCACAGGCGCCACCGGCCAGTCGTCACCCGTGGGCGCTTTGGACTCGTCCCGGGACATGTGCCACACGTTCCACTCATCAAAGGAAATGTTGACCTGCTTTTCGGATTTCGTTGCCGACTTCACATGGTCGATGTGGGACACCAGATCCTTGATGAACGCCTCCATCCGATACCCGGCGGACAGGTGTTCCTGCAGGTCGCCGAAGTCCTCGAAGTACTGGTGCGCCGAGATCAGGTCCACCAGTTCGTAGGTCTCGTTGAGGACCACGCGTTCCCATTCGCCAAACGTGGGCATGGTGGGCGCCGAACTACCGCACGCCACGAGCTCCAGGTCCGGATTGACCATGCGCATGGCCCTTGCCGTTTCGGCGGCGACCCGTGCATACTCCCCGGCCTTCTTGTGGCCGATCTGCCAGAAGCCGTCCATCTCGTTCCCGAGGCACCACATCGTGATGTTGTGAGGCTCGACGGCGCCATTCGCCTTGCGCTGTTCGGACAAGGCCGTTCCACCCTTGATGTTGGAGTACTCCAGCAGGTCCAGCGCTTCCTGCGTGCCCCTGGTGCCCAGGTTCACCGCCATCATGGGTTCGACGCCGGCCTTCTGTGACCACTTGGCGAACTCGTCCACGCCTACCAGGTTGGGGTCCGTTGAATGCCAAGCAAGGTCCAGTCTTGTTGGGCGGTCTTCCTTGGGGCCAACCCCGTCTTCCCAGCGGTAGCCCGAGACGAAGTTGCCGCCAGGGTAGCGGACGGTGGAGACACCGAGTTCTTTAGTGAGTTCAAGGACGTCAGTGCGGAAGCCGTCTTCATCCGCCTTGGGGTGTTCCGGTTCGAAGATACCCGTGTACACACAGCGGCCCAGGTGCTCGACGAACGCCCCGAAGGTCTTCCGCCTGACAGGGCCCACGACGAACGCGGCGTCGATGGTGATTTTGGCGATGGGTTTTTCTGGAGTTCCCAAAGGGTGGGTCCTTGTCTGCTCGTTTTGCTGGTTTCTATAACGTTGTAGAAACTATGCTGACGGGGTGTTGATGCGGGAGTCAAGAGATTTCTTGCTGTGGCCGCTCGGCCCCTAGTCTGAGACCCATGTCTTCCGCTGTGGTGAGAGCCGCCTATTCTGCGCGTTCCGCCGAGTACACCTCGTTGTTCGGGTCCCTCAGCAGCACCCATCCTGCCGACAGGGAGCTCGTGCTGTCATGGGCCCAGGAATTGTCCGGGAAAGTCATCGATGCCGGCTGCGGGCCTGGGCAATGGACAGCCTTCCTGCACTCCGCCGGGGTGGACGTCCAAGGCGTGGACTTGGTACCGGACTTTATTGAGACGGCCAAGCAATTCTGCCCGGATGCCCAGTTCTCTGTCGGGTCACTTGAACGGCTGCCCACCCCGGATCACTCATTGGCGGGAATCCTCGCTTGGTACTCCCTGATCCACATCTCCCCTGCTGAAATCAGCCGGGTTCTGAACGAGTTTGCCCGGTGCCTCAAACCAGGCGGGAGCCTCCTGCTCGGCTTCTTCGATGGCCCGGCGGGTGAACCGTTCCGGCACGCAGTGACTCGCGCCTATTTTTGGTCTGCGGAGGAGATGTCTGGACTGTTACAGGAAGCCGGTTTCAGCATTGTCGGCACCCACTCCCGCGTCGACCCCGGAGTCCGTCCCCATGCGGCTGTCGTCGCGAAGCGGGGGCTTACCCCCGGTCGCGTTGGCTGAACGCACCTACGCGCATTGATAACTGTGCACCAGCCCAGAGTCAACAAGGGGCCGGGGCTCTTCAGCTCTACTTCGTGATTGGCGAGGGACTGGCGCTTGCTTCCTGCCTGTCCAATTCCTTGTAGATTTCGTGTTGGTTCCCGGCGATGCAGACAGTGTCCATTTCCAGGCCGGAGCCTTTGACATTCGCGGTGAAGGATATGAGGTTTCCGCCGTTCTGATTGGCGTAGAGGCGGATGAGACCAGGGTCCAACGGGTTGGTTTCCACGCGGGTGGTAAAGCCCTTCGATTCCCAGAACATTTTGACGACGTTGACTGATGCTTCCAGGTCGACGGGATCAGGGGTTTGGCTCATGACGCTGTAGTTCACACCCTCCCTTTCATCACCTGCATTGCAGGCGCTGTTTCGGGTGCCTTTATCGACCCATTTCTGGGGTCCGATGGCTTTCTGGGTTTCGGTTTTGAACGCTTGGAGATCCTTGAGGGCTTGTTGTAGTTCTTCTACCTGGGCTTTGACGGCTGCGGGGTCGCTGGGATTGCTTGAGCCGGCCATGGGGTTCTCCGTGGCAGCGGGCGTGCAAGCGCTCAGCGCTACGGCCGCGCCGACCAACGAGGCGAGCAGGCGGCGGCCCGCGAGCCGGGCCTTGGGTTCAAAGGGCATGTGGTTCACTCTTCCTGAAGCGGCTGGTCTTTAGACGGAAGGCGCGGGATTGGGACACAAATTCGCGCAGCTTGCCAGGATCAGCTGAGCTGGTTGCGCCTCCCACTCCGCCGGCGAATCGAACCCGGTCGCTCGCGGCAAACACCGCAGAAATCGTGGGTGCAGCGACCGGCCATTCCATGGGCATCGGATCGATCGCCACGCTCTGGAAAGTCTGAAAGTGTTGTTCACGGACATCGGCGCGTTGCTGCCAGGCAAGCCGGCCCCGGTCATCGGCCCGGACAGCCAAAGCGTGGTTGAACAAGGTCGCATAGCCGCCCTTAAAGTCCTCCATCGCATAACCCGTGGCGACACCCAGGAAGCTACCTTCGGAGCGCAGGGTCTGATCCGCGGAATCAGCAGCGCTAATCAGAGCGTCGGCGGCGCCATCGTCGAACGCAATCTCCACCGCCGAATCAAAGATCCCCACGCCGAGCCCTCTCACCTGAATAGTTAATCCATCGAATAGCATAACCAATGGAATCAGCGTGTGGGACGTGACCGGGAAAATAAAAACAGGCCGGAGACTTAGCGTCTCCGGCCTGTCTTGGAGGGTGGGCCCTGTGGGGATCGAACCCACGACCCACGGATTAAAAGTTTGGCCCTGGGGTGTTTTTGCGTGTTGCTGGTTGACTGAAAACGCCTAGATTCCGGGGTTTCTTCACCAAATATCGTTGCAGGTGATCCGGGATCATTGGATCCATATCCCACCAAAACTTTCACCAAATCCACACCGTGATCCACGACCGCCGCGGCTTGGGACGAAGAGATTGCAGACCGGGTTTAGATGTCCAGGTCACCTTCTGCAGTTGAAGCTCTCGAGGATCTCTGTATCGGACCGTTCATCTTCCGGGTGTTCCGAGTAGTAGAAGCTGAGATTTTCATCAGCTTTCAAGGCTTCGTAAAGTGTCGGCCGAAGCATCTCAGTCTTCTGCGAATTGAACGGCGACCGCTGGTTTAGTGTGCCGTTTGACCGCGTCCCATTTCGGCGCACGTCGAAACAGTGGACCTTATTTGGGTCCTCGCTGGAGCTTCTACCTAGCTGACTCAGAACCACCGTCTTCTCCTCGGGAGACAGGGCGGTAGGCAGTCTTGAAGGAATGAACTTTCCCAGTTGCTCGCAGAACTGGGTCAAAATCTCCCCGAGATTTGGCGCGTACTCAATACCGAAGTACTCTCGGAGCTCCCTCGCCCCAGCCGCTATACGCTGTGTGTTCGCTGCCGCCGTCAGAGTGCGGCTAGTATCACGGCCATCGATGAAGGTCAGCTTCACGAGCTGGTACTGAGGGGTCTCCTCGGGTGGCATATAGCGTTGGACCAGAGTGAAATATCGTCGTTGCCTATACGTGAAGGGGAAACAAGCAATGACCCATCCGCGAACAGCCAACTCGTCACGGATGGGTCGAAGGTTCTCCAACGGCGCATTCATGTTGCTACTCTCGCACTCGCCCTCTGACAAACATTGTGAGCTGGAGTCAACCATTCGTGTAGACATGGTGCGTCCCTCACCCCACTTGGCCATTACACCTAGGTCGATGAGCATCGATGCGGGCATCTGTTTGCCCCATGGGCCACGTGGCTATATCCTGGCTGCCACCCAGGGGAGTACCAGCGCGATCTTGTGCGGAAGCCCGCTGAAGTAGACGGACTCAGCGTCTCTCCCTTTGGTGTTGGAGTAGGTCGCTTGTCATCGAAAATCCGCTAATTCTAGGGGTTTTTGAACTTCGGGAGTTGCTCTACGTTGCCCGTTATCGGATTCAATGCCCACCAAAAACGATATGCGGCCGGACTTTTCGTCCGGCCCTGGGTACAAAGGTCATGCGATTCTACGGTGAGGGACTGGGGCTGGAAGGGAGTCCGAAGTTTTCGGGATACAGCTCCTTGTAGATTGCCGCCTGGTCTCCTGCGACGCAGGCGCTGTCCATTTCCAGGCCGGAACCCAGCACGTTCGCCGTGTAGGACACGAGCTGTCCGCCGTTCTGGTCAGCGTAGAGGCGGATGAGGCCCGGGTCCCGGGGGTTGGTTTCGATGCGCGTATTGAAGCCCTTAGATTCCCAGAACGATTTAACGACGTCTACTGACGCCTCCAGATCAACGGGGTCGGGGGTTTGGCTTAGGACGACGTAATTCACGCCCTCTTCACCGTCGGGTGTGGTACAGAAACTGTTGCGGAGGCCTTCGTCGGACCATTTTTGAGGCCCGATAGCTTGCTGGGTTTCGGTTTTGAAGGCGTGAAGGTCCGCGAGGGCTTGCTTGAGTTCTTCGACCTGGGCTTTGACGGTTGCGGGGTCGCTGCGGTTGCTTGAGCCGGTCATGGGGTTCTCCGTCGTGGTGGGCGTGCAGGCGCTCAGCGTCATGGCCGCGAAGACCAATGCGGCGAGGAGGCTGGGGACCTTGTGTCGGGCCTTGGGTTGGTAGGACATGCGGTTCACTCTTCCTGGGCTACTTATTTGCCGCAACTCCGACGAGGGGCGAGACAGGTCTTTCGCCTGGGAGGATGCGATCTCCGTGGCCTGTTGTTGTCAGGGCTGCCTCGTACAGTGCGGTGGTTCCTCGATCCAGGTACCCGTACCCGTCTCCGTCCTTCCGGTGCACCAGCGAGTTGTGTTCGGTCGTGCCGTGAAATTGGGTCCCGTCGATGGTGGCTGCTTCCGAGGAGAACACCTTCGCGTGAAATGATTCCATACGCGGATCCTGGCGCTGGGAACGGCCCCATCTGGCCAGGGCGTCAGGTTCGGCTTCACTGGCGTAGACCTGGCCTTCAGGCACGTGAAGCTCTTCGGCATTCCGAATCTCTTTCTCGACGCCGGCGGAGCCGAGCATTGTGAACGAGGCGACGCGTAAATCTGCAGCGGCGAGGGCGTCGCTGGTTACTGTCGTGCCATAGGAATGGCCTAGTACGTTCAGGGTTTCCGGGGTCCTGTTGCCCAACCCATCCCTGACAGCATTGAAACCGCGCAGGTCCGCGACAAACTGCTCGCCACCTGCCCGTGCAGCATCACCGCTGCTCACGGTTGCCGGGTTGGGCGGGTCGTAGTTGATCCATGCGACCACCGCAAACGACTTACTCCGGTCGTTCAGCCTTTGCCGCGATTGCAGGTTAGCAGCGTTTGTTGCCCAGTCGTTGAAGCCGCTTTGGGGGGTAATGAGCATGCCGGACACGGCGTAGGTAACGTTGTCGGCTGTGTCGGGGTTGGCCGCAGAGACCTGTGCCTTTGGGGAGCCGTCGGTGAGGTCGAAGCCGAGCAGGACAGCTTGTCCTGACGCACCCGCGTTTACGAGGGCTTGACCGATGCCGTCTAGGGCTTTCTGTTGGGTTTGCAGACGTATCCAGTGCGGGTTTGGAATGGACCGCCCTGTGCTGGTGAACAGGGACTCGGGCGTCCCGGCGAGTTCAGCCTTGATGCGCTTCTGTTCGGTGACGAGGCGTATCCGCTTGGCAAGGTTCCGGGCGGTGGCGGTGACGCCGTTCAGGTTCCCGATAGCCCACGGGAGGGTTTCGATCAGGAGCTTCTGACCCTCGCCGGGTTCGATTGATCCGTCGTCGGCGGCTGTGTGGCCGAGACCGGCCCACCACTTGGCTACCACTACAGGGTCCAGTCCTGGTTCTTTCAGGAGTACTTCGAGCCGGGCGACGTTGCCGGCACCGCCGAGCCAGGCTTTCAGTTGCGCGGCGTTCAGGGCCCCGATGTCGTTCAAACCGACTTGCCCCGGTGGTGCGTACTGTATGAGGGCGCTGTTGAGCGCGGTCTCGGGCAGGGAGCCGCTGCCGGCTGCTTCGAATGCCGCGGCGATCTGCTCAAGCCACGTCGCGTCAGCGGCGTTCTCAGTCAGCAGTTCCTCGAACCCCGACACAAACGTGACACTGCCGCTATTCACCCACGAACACGCTGAGGTGAAACCGCTCCACGCGTTCCGGATTCTCCCCAGCTCCGCGTCCAGGATGTTGGTAAAGGCGCGGGATTGGGACACAAATTCGCGCAGCTTTCCAGGATCAGCCGAGCTGGTAGCGCCCCCCGATCCACCGGCGAATCGAACCCGGTCGCTCGGGGAAAACACCGCTGAAATCGTCGGAGCAGCGACCGGCCAATCCATCGGCATGGGATCACTCAACGGGCTCACGAAAGACTGAAAGTGTTGTTCACGGATATCGGCGCGTTGCTGCCAAGGGTTAAGGTCCTTCAGCCGGGACTTCTCTTCCCGCGCCTTGAGCTTTGCTTGCCTGACCTCCTCCGCCAACGCCGCGAGGACACCGGCAAGCCGGCCCCGGTCATTGGCCCGGACGGCCAAAGCGTTGGCGAACAAGGTCGCATAGCCGCCCTTAAAGTCCTCCATCGCATAACCCGTGGCGACACCCAGGAAGCCACCCTCGGAGCGCAGAGCCTGATCCGCGGAATCAGCAGCGCTGATCAGAGCGTCGGCGGCGCCATCGTCGAACGCAATCTCCACCGCCGAATCAAAGATCCCCACGCCGAGCCCCCTCACTTGAATAATTAATCCATCGAATAGCCTAACCGACGGAATCGGAGTGTGGGCGTGACCAGGAAACAAAAAAACAGGCCGGAGACTTAGCGTCTCCGGCCTGTCTTGGAGGGTGGGCCCTGTGGGGATCGAACCCACGACCCACGGATTAAAAGTCCGATGCTCTACCAACTGAGCTAAAGGCCCCTCCAGCTGTAGAAACAGCCATGAATACTGTACCCCAAGGTCAAGGCCAGCAAGGAACTCAACGTGACGTGCGCCGTCGTCACCTTGTTTAGGCGAACGTTCGACGGCGGCGCGCGGCGGCAGCGGGGTGTCGGGCCCAAGGCGGCGGCAAAGTAGGTGGTGGCGGCCCGCCAGCAACAACGGCAACCGTTACTCGACCCCACCAGAGCACAGGAGTACGGTGAAGTCATGAGCGAACAGCCAGGACCACCTGCGTACGGCGGAGCAAACAGGCACCACAAGCCCAAGCCCTTCGCGCCCATCGATTTCGAACCGTTCGCTGGTGGCGCCGACCCCGCGCGCGTCTCCGAGGCGGCACACCTCGCTGCCCAAGCTCTTGTCAGACGAGGCCGCGACAGCGACGATCCCAAGGTCACCCGTCGCTTGGTAAAACTGGCCGACGAGCAAGGCTTGGAAGCCATCGCCGAGATGTGGGCGGAAAGCCCCGCACGGAGCCTTCCCGGCGCGCTCTGGAGGCTTTACGCCCTCCGCGCCGCCACCATCCAAAACCCCGAGAAGATCTCCGTCTACTTCCGGGCTGGGCGCGACACCGCGCAGGTTTCCAACGTAGTGGCGGGCGCTGCCGAGCCACCGGGAGCCGATGAAATGAAGACCATGGCTGACGCCATTTTGTCCGGCGCTTTCGACGGCGAGTTCGACGTCGCGCTGGAACGCTCCGCTGCTTTCTGCCGCGTGGTGGCGCTCGGCCAAGCTACTCTCGCCGATGGCGCGGAGCACAGCAACGAGGGCCACGCGAGCAAGCTCACGCGCAACTCGCACCAACTGGTGAAGACCGCCGAAGACCTTGAGCACGCCGCCAATGCGTGGCGCCTAGGGGAGCTCGACTAAGCAACAAAAGGGGCGAAACGTACCCACGTCGGCCCCGGACTGTCAATGTTGACTTACCCAGCCTGACGGTGAAAACTAAAACTGGTGTCGAACCGCGAAACCCCCGGGCTTCAACTTATAGCCGCTTCGAGCGGCCTACCGCCGAGAGGCGTATCCGGTTCGGCACCATTTTTATGCCCGAACGCAGTTTGCCCGGGTCGGCACTGAGGCGGACCCGGGCAAACCGGCAGGATTACTTCAGCGTGACCGTGGTTTCGGCCTTTTCCTTCTTGTCGTGGTCGAGGTCGCCGGCAGCGTCCTGAGGCGTCAAAGTCGCTTCGATTCCGGTTTCCTTTCCCGCGGTGTAGGCAAAGTTCTCGGCAAGGTTGAAGGACTCACCGGGCTTCAGCACGAACGGATCCTTTTCCTTCAGCTTCACACCGGAGCTGCTCAGCCCGTGCTTCTTGTACCCGTCGCTGCTGGAATCGGACGGCATGCCGCCCATGTACTTCCAGTCCAGGTACTTTGCCTTGGGCGTGACCAGCGAATGACTCAGTGGGATGTCTGCTGATGAGGTGTTGGTGACCACATAGTTCAGGTACACGATCGGATCGCCCTTCTTCAGGAGGTTTTCCTTGGTCTCCTTATCCACGAACATGCTGTCCTTGGACGCTACGTCCGTGGCCACCTGGTAAATGTCCACGCTGAAGCTATCGCCCTTGATGGCGCCGAGCTTGTCGCCCTTATCCGTGATGGGGAGTGCCCAGGCAGCTGCCGTGTAGGCGCCCGTGGACGCCCCTTCGGCAGCGGATGACGACGCAGCCGCCGACGACGAAGAGGCGGACGATGGTGCTGCGGACGAAGAGGCGGACGACGGCGATTCGGTACCACCCGCCGTCGAGCCCGCCGTGGTTGCGCCGCAAGCTGTCAGGGCCAGCAGTCCGGCCGCCGCGAGGCTGGTGATCTTCACTACATTGTTGATGCGCATAATTCCCCCATTGATTGGATTAACTCGAAGACTTGCTAAGTCTTGCACGGATGGGCGGCGCCAGCGATGGGGACAACTGCCCGCAACGTTCCGGGCACTTCCCAGACCGCGCCAGCGGACCGGTAAAGTTATGACCGAAACGGGCAGCGTCAAGTCAAGCAGCCCGCGCCCCATCCGTCCCCAGCCCGGAAGCGAAATGAAGCTGCGCCTTTTCCCCCAGGAACCCGCCGGGCTCGTACTGCTCGCGCAGATGGCCGGCGTGATCGTGGCTGGCACCGGAACGCTCTCCGAGATCCTCGGCGCTCCTGCCAGCGAGCACGACCGCCTCGCCGAAGAACTCCATGAGCACGAGTCCAAATCCTTGGACCTGCACTTCGCCTTGCTGACGCACATGCGCACCAGCTTTGTGAACCCGCTTCCCCGCGAGGACATGTACACGCTCTCCCGCCACCTTAACGAGGCCATGGAGAAGCTGGATGCCGCCGGCGATCTGGTGGCCCTCTACAAACTGGACCGGCTGCCCAAACGTGCAGCGGACCAACTGGAAATCATCAGCCGCCAAGCCGAGCTCACCGTGGATGCCATGCGGAAGCTCGAGGACTTGGACGAGCTGGAGGACTACTGGATCGAAATCCTGAGGCTCGCCAAACGCGCAGAGCGGACGCACCGGATCTGGGTGGCCGAGATGCTCAAGGACATGAAGTCCACGCAATACGCGCGGCACAGGGATATCGCCAACCAGTTGGTGGAAGTTACCAAGGATATGCGGAAGGTCGCCACGCAGGTAGGCAGCATCATCGTCAAGGAATCATGACGTGACCATTGCCATCCTGGTCTTGGTAGTTGGCTTAGCCTCTGGATTCGCGTTCCTCAACGGCTTCCGCGATGTCTCCAACGCCGTCGCCCTATCCACCCGGACCCGTGCCCTCACTCCGTCCATCGCGGTGCTTCTGGCGGCACTCTTCAACTTTGTGGGTGCCATGCTCAGTGGCACCTTTGTCCTTGCGTTTACGCAGTCGTGGATCACTTTGCCCACAGGCACCAGCGGGCTGACCATTCTCGCTTCGGCGCTCACTGCAGCCATCCTGTGGGGCGTGTATGCGTGGTGGCGGGGAATTCCGTTGTCCTCCACCAACTCCCTGGTGGGTGGCCTGATTGGTGCGGGCGCCGCAAGCGTCCTAGTGGGCGGCAACGCGGTGGGTGGCATGGACAACGTCCTGCTGACGCAAGTGGTCCTCCCGCTGGTTTTATCGCCCGTCATCGCCTTTGTGGCGGCGTACTTGCTGGTATGGCCAGTGACATGGGCTGCCCGCTACACGCAGCCCAACGTGGTGAATAGGCGGTTCCGAAGGGCTCAGGCCGTGTCCACCGCGGCCGTCGCGTTCGGCCATGGCCTCCAGGACGGCCAACGAACCGCGGCGGTGGTTGTGCTGGCCATGGTGGCCGCCGGGTTGTCCAGTGGAAGCACGGTTCCCCTTTGGATCCTGCTGCTCACAGCGGTCATGCTCACGGCGGGAACAATGTTCGGCGGCTGGAGGATTTCACACACGCTGAGCCACAAGCTCATCCGGGTGGATCCACAGCGCGGTTTCGTGGCGCAGACCCTGACTTCCGTGATGCTCTTTATCGGCGCCATCGGCTTCCATCTTCCCCTCTCCACCACCCATACACTGACGGCGTCCGTGCTGGGAGCGGGCATCAACCAGCGGTTCCACACGGTCAACCGGCGGCTGGTCCGGCGGATCCTGCTGTTCTGGGTGGCGACTCCCCTGGTTACCGCTGCGGCGGCCTTCATCCTGGAGCTGGCGTTCTCGCCCCTCGCGGACCTGTAGACCCAACTGACTGGCATTAGTGGTTGTTTTGAGGGCTCAGAATAACCACTAATGCCAGTCAGTTGGGCAACAAAAAACGACGGCGGCCGTACCCCCAAGGCGACGGCCGCCGTCGTTATGTGCCGACTCCCCCCATAGAAGCCGGAACCCGTAGAACCCTTATCCGAAGCGGCCGGAGACGTAGTCTTCCGTTGCCTTCTGGCCAGGGTTGTTGAAGATGCTGGTGGTGTCAGCGAACTCGATCAGCTTGCCGGGCTTACCGGTGCCTGCGATGTTGAAGAACGCGGTCTTGTCGGACACACGTGCGGCCTGCTGCATGTTGTGGGTCACGATCACCACGGTGTACTGGTCCTTGAGCTCGTTGATGAGGTCCTCGACGGCCAGCGTGGAGATGGGGTCCAAGGCGGAGCAGGGCTCGTCCATGAGGATCACCTGCGGCTCAACGGCGATGGCGCGGGCGATGCACAGACGCTGCTGCTGGCCACCGGAAAGACCGGACCCCGGCTTGTCCAGGCGGTCCTTTACCTCGTTCCACAGGTTGGCGCCCACCAGGGACTTTTCCACCAGGGCATCGGCTGCGCCCTTGGAGATCTTCTTGTTGTTCAGCTTCACACCGGCCAGCACATTGTCGCGGATGGACATGGTGGGGAACGGGTTGGGGCGCTGGAAGACCATGCCTACCTGCGTGCGAACGGTGACGGGGTCCACGCCGGGGCCGTAGAGGTTGTCGCCGTCCAGGAGGACTTCGCCCTCCACGCGGGCTCCGGGAAGGACCTCGTGCATGCGGTTCAGCGTGCGGAGGAAGGTGGACTTGCCGCAGCCGGACGGGCCGATAAAGGCGGTGACGGACTTGGCTTGGATGTTGATGTTGACGTCCTCGACGGCCAGGAAGTTGCCGTAGTAGACATTCAGGTCTTTGACGTCGATGCGCTTGGACATGGTGTTCCTTTGTTCCTTGGGGGTTCTGGAAGTTTTGAGTGCCGGGCGGCCCGGCAGACCCGTTTAGCGTCCCGTTTTGGGTGCGAACAGACGGGCGATGAGGCGGGCTCCCAGGTTCAGGAGCATCACCAGGATGATCAGCACCAGCGCGGCGCCCCAAGCACGCTGGTCGGAGGGACCAGGGTTGGACGGCGACGTCGGGTTGAGGATCTGCGTATAGATGAACGTCGGCAGCGAAGCCATCCAGCCACCGAACACGTTGTTGTTGATGGTGGTGGCGAAGCCCGCGGTCACCAAGATCGGCGCAGTTTCGCCGATAACGCGGGCGATCGCCAAGGTAACGCCGGACGCGATGCCGGAGATCGCCGTCGGAATAACCACCTTGGTGATGGTGCGCCACTTACGCACACCCAGCGCGTAGGAAGCCTCGCGGAGCTCGTTCGGGACGATCTTCAGCATTTCCTCGCTGGAGCGGACCACCACCGGGATCATCAGGACGGAAAGCGCGACGGCGGCTACCGCGCCGGTCTTGGTGCCGGGGCCCACAACTGCGAAGAAGAACGCTGCCGCGAAAAGGCCGGCCACGATGGACGGGATGCCGGTCATGACATCCACGAAGAACGTGATGGCGCGGGCCAGCGGTCGGTCGTTGCCGTATTCCACCAGGTAGATCGCGGTGAGCAGGCCCACAGGGACGGAGATGACGGTTGCCAAGAGCGTGATCTGAAGCGTGCCCATCAGCGCGTGGTAGATGCCACCGAGGACGGGAGCGCCTTCCTCCACTGCTTTGTTGTCGAACGCGCCCGTGACGCCGTTCATTGATGTGCCGAGGAAACCGGGCGTGATAAGGCCCGGAATGCCGTTGACCAGCACGGTAAAGATGACCGAGATCAGCGGCAGGAGCGCGATCAGGAAGGCGCCAACAACCAGGCAGGTAGCGAGCTTGTCCTTGGCTTTGCGTGCGCCTTCAACTGCGCCGCTCCAGGAGACCAGGCCTACGGCGAACAAAATGGCCGAGACAATGCCCCAGCCGAAGGCGTTGAAGCCGATGAGCGCCAGGATGGCCGCGCCGACGATCAGCGCGACGGCCAGGACAATGTAGGGCGCGAACTTGGGCAGCTGGCCCTTGGTGAGCGCGGAGCGCTTCCGGACTACTGTGGCGGTCATTTAGTTGGCTCCCGAGAATTCTTTGTGCCTGGTGATGATCCAGCGGGCGATCATGTTCACGCCCAGGGTGATGACGAACAGCACCAGGCCTGCGGCGATCAACGTATTGACCTTGATACCGCTGGCTTCGGGGAAGTTCAGGGCAATTTCGGCAGCGATGGTCTGGTTGCCGGACTGGATGAGGCTGGCGGTCAGGACGCCGGAGGAGAGGACCAAGGCAACAGCCATGGTCTCGCCGAGTGCGCGGCCCAGGCCCAGCATGATGGCGCTGATGATGCCCGGGCGGCCAAACGGCAGCACGGCCATCTTGATCATTTCCCAGCGGGTGGCTCCCAGGGCGAGCGCTGCTTCCTCGTGCAGCTTGGGGGTCTGCAGGAAGATTTCGCGGGACAGGGAGGTGATGATGGGCAGGACCATGACGGACAGGACGATGCCGGCGGTCAGGATGGTCTTGCCGGTGGCGGATGCCGGGCCTTCGAAGATCGGGATCCAGCCGAGGTTATTGGCCAGCCAGTCGTAGGCCGGGGAGATTTCCTTGGCCAGGAAGGCTGCACCCCAGGCGCCGTAGACAACGGATGGGATGGCGGCCAGGAGGTCAACCACGTAGCCGAGGCCCGAAGCGAGCCGGCGCGGTGCGTAGTGGGAGATGAAAAGGGCCACGCCAATGGCCACGGGGGTGGCGATGACGAGGGCGATCACGGCGGCGATGAGCGTGCCCACCACGATCGGTGCGATGTAGGCGAAGAAGCCGTTGCCGCCCTGGATGTCTTCAGGCGGGGCGGTGAGGGCGGGGATCGCCTGCACCACAAGGAACAACGCGACTCCGAAGAGAACCGCGAGAATCAGGCACCCTGCGGCCATTGCGGCCCCGGAGAAAACCTTGTCCCCGGCGCGTCCTGCGCCTTGGGAGGTTGTCAGGGAGTTGGTGGTCACTTCACGATCCTTCAGTCTCAGTGAACTGGTCTTACATGGCTAAGTTCCCTATCCCGCGCGGCGGACCTTACAGCCAGCGGCTTGGCGGCCACTCCGCGCGGGACAGGGAACTTCAGTGTTCAGCCGGGTTCAGCAAACCCGCGGGAAACCCTTAGGCCTTGGCCTTGATGGTTTCGATAGCGGCCTTGGCCTTGTCCTGCAGCGTCTTGGAGAGCGGTGCGGACTTTGCGGCGTCGGCTGCGGTCTGCTGTCCTTCGTCGGAGACGACGTAGGTTTCGAAGGCCTTGACCAGGTCAGCAACTTCCTTGGTTTCGTAGGTGGTGCACACTACGTGGTACGAAACGAGGACTACCGGGTAGGCGCCCGATTCGGTGGTCTTGCGGTCCAGCTTGATGGCGACGTCGTTGGCGGCGCGGCCGTCAACGGCCTTGCCGGCTTCGACGGCCTTGGCTGCAGCGTCGGCGGAGATCTTGACGAACTCTTCGCCCACCTTGATGGAGGCGGTGCCCAGCTTGCCGGAGACAGCGGAGTCGTCGGCGTAGGTCACGGCGCCTGGGGTGTCGGTGACGGTCTTGACGACGCCGGAGGTGCCCTTGGCGTTTTCGCCCGCGAGGCTTGCGGGCCAGATGCCGGCAGCCTTGTCCGTCCACACCTCGGGAGCAGCAGATGCGAGGTAGTCGGTGAAGTTGGTGGTGGTGCCGGAGTCGTCAGAGCGGTTCACCGGGGTGACCTTGAGGTCCGGCAGGGTGACGCCTTCGTTGAGGGCGGCGATGGCGGGGTCGTTCCAGTTGGCGATTTCGCCGCGGAAGATCTTGGCGACGGTGGCGGCGTCGAGCTTCAGTTCGGTGACGCCGGGAACGTTGAAGGCGACGGCGATCGGGGAGATGTACACCGGGATGTTGATGGCGCCGTCGGGGCCGCACTTGGCCTTGGAGCTCTCCAGCTCTTCGTCCTTCAGGTAGGCGTCGGAGCCGGCGAACTGTGCCGAGCCGTCGATGATGGCCTTGCGGCCTGCGCCGGAACCGTCCGGGGAGTACTGAACAGTGGCGCCCGAGTTGGCGGTGGAGAAACCGGCCTTCCAAGCGTCCATGGCCGCGCCGGTGGAGGAGGCGCCGATGCCGGTCAGGGTGCCGGTAACCTTAGGGCCGGATGCGGCCGACTGGGTGCCGGCGGTGGTGCCCGTTGCGTTGTCTGAACCGCAAGCAGTGAGCGCGAGAGCGCCGGCTGCGATGACCGCGATTGCCGCGTTGCGGCCGAAGTGAGTTGCCTTCACTTGGATGTGCCCCTTCCAGGGATTCTTCGATGCGGGCCGAACGGAGATTTCGGCGTGCGCGAGCTGAGGACCTTTTGTTCCTTTACTGAAGGTAAGGAGCGCAGGTAACGGGACCTGCGGTGGAAGGTGAACAGAAGGTGAACGACGGCGGACCATTGGGTTATGTGGCGCGCGCCACCTTGAGCGCCGCCCGGGTTGCGGTCGTTGCGACGGGCTGGGCAAATAGACTGGGAGGCATGGCTGCCGCGAAGGGATTTTCTGCAAGCAAGAGGTTCCTGCGTGCCAGAGTCCGAACGGGTTTGGTGCGGAGCCGGAACTCGTTGACTCCCGCCATCCAAATGACTGTGTGCGCGGTGGGAGCCTACGCCTTCGCTGAATATGTACTGGGCCACCAAGGGCCGTTGTTTGCTGCCACGTCTTCCTTGATTGCCTTGGGCTTCTCCCGCGACCCAAGGCTGCGTCGAGTCATAGAGGTGGGCCTGGGCTGCACACTGGGCATCGTGGTGGGTGATTTGCTGCTCCACTGGCTGGGCGCTGGGATCTGGCAGGCCGCCGTCGTGCTTCTTTTCTCTATCCTGCTGGCCAGGTTCCTGGACAGCGGCACGATCTTCACCACCCAGCTGGGACTGCAGTCGTTGCTGGTGGTGCTGCTGCCGGCGCCGGCGGGCGGCCCGTTTACGCGCAGCCTGGATGCCGTGGTGGGTGGCGTGTTCGCGTTGCTGGTGACCATCCTGGTGCCGAAGGATCCGCGACGGGAGCCGAGGAAGGACGTGCAGAAGATCCTGCATGAGCTCGCGGAGGTACTGCGCGAGTGCGCCAAAGCCATGATCGACAGCGACTCAACAACGGCCTGGCACGCGCTGATCCGCGGCCGGAACTGCCAGCCTTTGGTGGACCGGATGCGGCAGACCCTGCGGGCCTCGGGCGAGGTGGCAACCCTGGCGCCGGCGCACCGGCGGCATCGCGACGAGCTCGCCGGCTTGGAGCATTCGCTGGAGTACATTGACCTTGCGCTGCGTAACAGCCGCGTGTTTGCGCGCCGGCTCACCAGTGCCATCAACCATGCGGCGTTGTCAGATGAAGCGATCGAGAGCATCTCCGAAGTCCTGCAGGAAACTGCCGCGGCGATCGACGAGATGACCATCGGGTTGTCCGAGCAGAGCGAAGGTACCCGCCGGGTTCATCTCCGCCGAGCCAGGAACGACCTCTCGGACATCGCTGCCCGGCTGCACCCCAAAATGCTCGACGTCCAGAGGCTGGAGGGCGAAACCGTGGTGATGCTGTTCCGCCCACTCATGGTTGACCTGCTGGAGGCGAGCGGCATGGAGCCCGAAGAGGCGCGGGCCGTACTCCCGGCGCTTTGATTGCGCGCCGGGCCGCGCCGAGATGGCATTTAATGCCAATCCCAGGGACTGACATTGTCATTAAGTGCCAACTCGGCGGCTAATAGTGTCAGTCCCCGCGACTAACCTTGAACCCATGGCTTCCAAGACCTCCCGCGCATCCAAGACACCCGCCTACAAATGCGCCGAATGCGGCTGGACAGCCATCAAGTGGGTGGGGCGCTGCGGCGAGTGCCAGGCCTGGGGAACCGTTGAGGAGTACGGCGCCACGGTAGCGCGTACGACGGCGGCCGCTACCGTTCTGGAACCGGCCCGCCGTATCGCTGAGGTGGATGGCACTACGGCAGCTTTCCTTCCCACCGGGGTGGACGAACTCGACCGCGTCCTGGGCGGAGGCCTCGTGCCAGGTGCCGTCATCCTGCTCGCTGGGGAACCCGGCGTCGGGAAGTCCACGCTCCTCTTGGACGTAGCGGCGAAGTTCGCGCGCACCGGACAGGACGTCCTCTACATCACCGGCGAGGAGTCCGCGGCGCAGGTGAAGCTGCGCGCTGAGCGGATCGACGCCGTGGCCCATACCCTTTATCTGTCCGCCGAGACCGACCTGGGGCAGGCACTTGGGCAGGTGGAGAAGCTGGAACCCAAGCTGCTGATTGTTGACTCGGTGCAAACGCTGAGCAGCGCGGACGTGGAGGGCAGCGCCGGTGGCGTCTCGCAGGTCCGTGAGGTGGCAGCATCGATCATCGCCGCAGCCAAGCGACGCAACATGACCACGCTGTTGGTGGGCCATGTGACCAAGGAAGGCACCATCGCCGGCCCGCGGCTGCTGGAACACCTGGTGGACGTCGTGTGCCAGTTCGAAGGCGAGCGCCACTCCCGCCTGCGCCTGCTGCGCGCGGTCAAGAACCGCTACGGCGCCACGGACGACGTCGGATGCTTCGACCTGAACGAGGCCGGTATCGAGGGCCTCGCTGACCCCAGCGGACTGTTTGTTTCCCGTACCCGCGAGCCAGTATCTGGCACCTGCATCACGGTGACCATGGAGGGCAGGCGGCCATTGCTTGCCGAGGTCCAGTCACTCCTTGCAGAAAGCCCCAATTCCCAACCCCGCCGGGCCACCAGCGGGCTCGAAAGTTCGCGGGTTGCCATGCTGCTCGCGGTCCTCCAGCAGCGCGCGGGTTGCATGCTCCACAAGGACGACTCCTACGTAGCGACCGTCGGCGGCGTGAAGCTCACGGAACCCGCCACGGACCTGGCGGTGGCCCTGGCTGTTGCGTCGGCAAAATCGCGGAAGGCACTCCCCCAGCGGCTCATCGCGTTCGGTGAGGTGGGGCTCGCAGGCGAGGTCCGCCCGGTTCCCGGCATCAACCAACGCATCCAGGAAGCCCACCGGCTTGGCTTCACGCACGCGATAGTGCCGGCCAGTCCGGCAGGTGCGGGCGTCATCCCAGACGGCTTCTCCGTGCGCGAAGTGGGCCACCTCGCAGAGGCACTGGAACTGTTGATCACTTAGCCCTTCCGGGGTGTCGAGTGCCTCCTGAGCTGCGGGTTCGGCAAGGATTGGCTCATGACCAAGAGAACTGTGCTTATCGGGGGACGCTTTTTCTTTGGCCTTTTGACCTTGGTGGCTGTGGGGACACAGCTGACCGTTCACTTGGGCATGGGCTACGACTTCTGGAATTTCTTCAGTTATTTCACCAATCTGTCCAATATCTTCGCGGCGCTGGTGTTGCTCATCAGTGGCTACAGGGTGCTGATCCGCAAGCGCCCCAGCGAGATTGACGACGTCACCCGCGGAACGGCCACCATCGCCATGGCCGTGGTGGGGCTGGTGTTCGGGGCGCTGCTGGCTGGTGAGGACCTGGGCTCGCTGCTGCCTTGGGTCAACTTCGTGGTCCACTACCTGATGCCCGTGGTGATGGTGGCGGACTGGCTCTTCCAACCGCCTCGAGCCACCCTTAGGCCCAAGCACATTTGGTACTGGCTGCTCTATCCCATCGGCTATCTGGTCTACAGCCTGGTCCGCGGGGCCTTCGTGGACTGGTACCCGTACTGGTTCATCGATCCCGCACGCGCCGGTGGCTGGGGCGGCGTGGTGATCTTCGCGTTGGCCATCTCGGTGGGATTCCTCGTGGTGAGCTTGGCAATGCTGTGGCTTGGGAACAAGCTGAAGCGGCAGGTGGATTACTAAACCGCTGAATCCACACGGAAATAACTACACCAATTTGTTATATCCGCCCATGTCAGCGGGCACCGTTCCCCAAAGTGGACCTGTCAGACAGGCGGGAAAACCCCTCTTCCAGAGGCAGCCGAACATAACGAAATGACCCACTTTGGGGCTTGCTGGTGCGGTTAACAGTGCCCGGACGCCCTATCATTGTGCTTGTCGTCATTGGGGCATTTTTCATGAGCGCCCACTGATGCCGGATTCAGCTTGTCTGTGAGCCGAGGCTTGCACCTTCGAAGGGAAACCCTATGGCCCGGAGCCCGGAAGAATCGCTCAAAGCGACTCTGGCCAGAGTCGCACCCGGAACTCCGTTGCGGGATGGCCTTGAACGCATCCTCCGTGGACGCACCGGTGCCTTGATCGTGCTGGGCTATGACCGCACCATCGACTCCATCTGTTCCGGCGGATTCGATATCGGTATCGATTTCTCTCCCACACGTTTGCGTGAGCTTGCCAAGATGGACGGTGCCATCATCTGCGACAAGGACGCCAGCAACATCGTCCGCGCCGCTGTCCAACTGGTTCCCGATTCGAGCATCGAAACCCAGGAATCCGGCACCAGGCACCGTACGGCTGAACGCGTCGCCATCCAGACCGGCGTCCCCGTCATTTCCGTCAGCCAGTCCATGCAGATCATCGCGCTGTACGTGAACGGGCTGCGCCACGTCCTGGAAGGCTCGGAGAAGGTCCTTGCCCGCGCCAACCAGGCCTTGGCAACGCTGGAACGGTACAGCGCCAGGTTGGACCAGGTCACCAGTTCACTGTCTGCCTTGGAGATCGAAGCTCTCGTCACGGTCAGGGACGTCGCCGTGACTCTTCAGCGCCAGGAAATGGTCCGCCGCATCTCGGAGGAGATCGCACAGTACGTCCTGGAACTTGGCGAGGACGGCCGTTTGCTGTCGCTGCAGGTGGAGGAACTCACCATGGGCCGCGGCCCGGGCAGCGACGTCATCATTCGTGACTACTCGGATCCGGACGCAACACCGGAGGAAATCGAGGAGGCCGTCCAAGCCCTCCTCAACCTCGGCCCGACGGAACTGATCGACCTTAGCCGCATTGCCCACATCATCGGCTTCGCCGGCGGGGTGGAGCAGTTGGACGCCGTGGTCCAGCCCCGTGGCTACCGCTTGCTGTCCGGGCTGAAGTCCGTGCCCAAGGCCGTGGCTGATCGCCTGGTGGACTACTTCGGTGGGCTCCAGAACCTCATGGCCGCCACCATCGACGACCTCATGACCGTCGATGGCATCGGCGATCAGCGCGCCCGCACGGTCCGCGAGGGTTTGAGCCGCATGGCCGAGGCCAGTTTGCTGGACCGCTTCCTCTAAGCCGCCCGCCGCCGTCGACCAATACCGTCAACCGCCGCGGTCCAGCGTTAGTTCAGTTGGAAAACGGCTTTGGGGCTGGCCTTGTTTCCCAGCCGGGCCTCGAACGTGTAGTAAGCGCCGCCGCCCCCGGGTTTGGCGTTGATCGCGCCGCAGCCCTCAAGTGTGCGGTTGCGTTGCCACGGAAAATTGGCCGTCTCGCTCTTCCCGGGCTGGATGGTCTTGATCAGGTCCACGCCGCCGGTCTGGCAGTCCTTGGACGAGAAGATGCGGTCCGCACCGCTCATCACCAGGTACTCCATTTGGGATGTGCCCACGTTGACCTCGCAAGGGGCCGCATTCCCGTTGGTGATGGTCATGGTGAGCAGTGGCTTCTCCTCCGCACCGTAGGCAGGCTTGTCCGTCTTGGCGGTGACTGTCATGAGGTTGAAGTCGCACACAGGTGTCGGCGAGGCGGACGGCGACGATGTTCCGGGGGGCGCGCTCCCCTGCGTCGGTGCCTGCGAGGTGTCCGGGGTAGTGACGGCCTGCGGCTCCGGCTGCCCGGTGAAGGCACCCGTGATGGCCACCGCGCCAATTACCAACAGCACGATCACCAGCAGCAGGCCACCAAAAACAACCTGTCGACGACGGCGGTACACGGCAGGGCTCGGCCGTCGCCTCTTCGTCGGGCTGCTTTTGCCCGGCGCACCGGCACGGGATGAGCCACGGGCAGCACCCTTCGCCGGCGCTGATGAGCGCGCGGTCGACTGCTGCTTACCCTTGTTGGCCATGCTTCTAGGCTAGGCTCGCGCGTATCAGGGCACCTAACCTACACGCCGCAGGGCCCCAATCCGGACGTGTGTGACGTCGGCCATGGGACTGCCCGGGGCCTCGGATGATCGGGGTTCCACTACAGTGGATGGCAGTATGACACTTCCCGATTCCAACAAGCTCACCGAGCTCCATGGCGCCCTGGATCAGTGGTTCGCTGAAGCCGCAAGGGACCTTCCCTGGCGCGAGCCCGACTGCAGCCCATGGGGCATCCTGGTCAGCGAAATCATGCTCCAGCAGACCCCGGTGGTACGGGTGCTCCCGGTGTGGCGCGACTGGATGGACCGCTGGCCCACGCCCGCCCACCTTGCCAACCAGCCCTCAGGCGAAGCCGTTCGCCACTGGGGCCGCTTGGGCTATCCACGGCGGGCCCTGCGGTTGCATGCGGCCGCTGTCGCCATCTGCGAGCAGAACGACGGCAAGGTTCCCGACACGTATCCCGAGCTCCTGGAACTGCCGGGTGTCGGCAGTTACACGGCAGCCGCCGTCGCCGCGTTTGCCTTCGGTCGGCGCGAGACCGTGGTGGATACGAACATAAGGCGCGTCCACGCACGGCTGGTGTCCGGAACTGCCCTGCCCGCTCCGGCCTTGACCGCCGGGGAAATGCGCCTTGCCCAAGCACTCCTCCCAGTCGAGCAGGCGTTGTCCGTGCGTTGGAATGCTTCCGTCATGGAGCTCGGCGCCATGGTCTGCACGGCCCGCAGTCCCAAGTGCGGTGACTGTCCCGTCCGCTCGAGTTGCGCTTGGCTTGCGGCCGGTGAGCCGCCGCCGTCGTACACCCCCAAGGGCCAGTCGTGGCACGGCACCGACCGTCAGGTCCGCGGCGCCGTGATGGCCGTCCTCCGCGAAGCCGCCTACCCTGTCCCGCGGGAAATGTTCGAGCGTTCACCGGCCGACCTTGGCTTCGCTCCCTCCGGAGTTGGCATTCCGCTCGCCGCACTGCACAGGCTGAATTCGGCACCTGAGCAGCTTGAGCGCGCATTGGACGGTTTGTTGAGTGACGGCTTGGCGGAAATGCACGACGGCGGGTTGCGGCTTCCGGCGTAGCTTCCACCGGCGTGTAGTCCTACCCTGAAGCCATGGGCAGAATCGGACTGGCTTTGACGCTCGTGGGAACTGCAGCGTTGCTTCCGGGATGCTTTCCTGAAGCGGTGGCTTGCCCGGCTATCGGACATGTTGCGGGAGTCTCCGTGACGGTGTCGGCCAACTACGCAGATGACGTTGGATCGCTTCGACTGAAGGCGTGCCAAGACGGTACGTGCACGGACAAAGAGCTGGTGCTGCATCCGGGGTCAGTGGCTGTGGACCAAGGGTGCTCGCCGGATGGCGTCTGTTCGGCGACGTCGTCGCCCGACGGGACCCTGCAAGGTTTCCTGGAAATGCCGGCGCTCTCGGAGACTCCGCTAGATGCGACGGTGACGGGTACCAGCCCGGCCGGAACGGCCTTGCAGGCCCGGGCGTTGACCTTCACGCCGACGGGCGAGTACCCGTACGGCGAACAGTGCGGCCGCGTCGTCTCGGCCGGTGTGGTGCTGGACGCGGAGGGGCTGAAGCAGCGGTAGCTGCGCTTAGGGCAGGGGAAGCCGGGGCGCCGGGACTCACGCCCACCTCGGACACCAGCAATCGGCAGGCGAAGCTGACTCAACAATGGCAGTGTGGGTTTTTCAGCTGATCTCTCTGGCGATTTGATTTTCCGCCGGGTATTCTCTTGCCACCATGCCCGGATGGTGGATCTTTGGAGATGCAGTGAGCGCTGACAATCAAGGGGTTACCGCAGCTGAACGGTCATGGGCCGTGGACTTCAGCGCGAGGATCCACAACAAGCATGCGGCGGAACTCAACGAGCTCCGCACGGCCATGACCGAAGCTCCACGGCGTGGGCAGCCACGCCACCTCGGCCGTCGCCAACACCGGCTGGGACCCCTGCAGTCCTTCGAGGACCAGAAGGACACAGGGATCCAAACGTCCCTCCCGCTGACGGAATGCGATGCCTGGCTGCGGGCACTCCTGGGCGGCCAGTGGATGCTGCACGCCTACCGATGCGGGTGTGCCACTGGTGCCGCAAGTGAGAATGTGGTGTCCTACAGGCTGTATCTCGATGCTGCACGCAAGCCGATCCGCAAGCCCGAAGAAGTACTGGCAGACGCCTGCCTGCCGCTACAAGCGTAGCCGAATTTCCGCATTATGAAATCTTCATTCCGATATTAAACACAAGGGGACTCTGGAATTAGCAATTCCGAAACAAGCCCCTCATAGCGTCTTGTGTGATCCCAGGCCGTGACCCTGCACGGCCCCAGCACAGATAGGCGCCCTCTTGAAGATCCCCGCACCCGTACCCGAAGTGAGCCCGGCGGCAAAGAAGCCCCTGTACAAATCCTTGTTCTTCCAGATCCTCATGGCCGTGGTGCTGGGGATCGCCATTGGGTACTTCTGGCCGCAGGTCGGGTCCGCCCTCCGCCCACTGGGCGACGGCTTCATCCAGCTCATCAAAATGATCATCGCCCCGCTGATCTTCCTGGTCATTGTCACGGGAATCTCGGCCGTGGGCGACGTGAAGTCCGTCGGAAGGGTGGGCGTCAAGGCCCTCATCTACTTCACCGCCGCCACGCTCTTCGCGCTGGCCTTTGGACTGGTCGTGGCCAACGTTGTCCAGCCCGGAGCCGGCCTCAATATTGACCCCGCATCGTTGTCTGAGGACGCGGTAAACGCCAAGACCACCACAGCTCCGCCCAAGGACATCGGCCAGTTCCTGCTCGGTGTCATACCCACCAGTGTCGTGGGGGCGTTCGCCTCCAACTCTTTGCTTCAGGTCCTCTGCTTCGCCATCTTCTTCGGCGCAGCCATCGTGGTGGTGGGCCGCGAGAAGTGCAAGCCCGTCATTGATCTCATGGAGACCACGCTGGAACTCTTCTTCAAGATCATGGCCTGGGTCATGCGGGTGGCACCGGTTGGCGCTTTCGGAGCCATGGCGTTCATCATCGGCCAGTACGGCCTCAGCTCACTCAGCACGTACGCGCTCTTGGTGGCCGCCTGCTACGGCTCCGCCCTGGTGTTCATCGGCTTGCTGTTCATCGTGGCCTGGGTCTATCCGCGCGTCCCACTGTGGCAGTTCATTAAGTACTCCCGCGAGGAGTTCATGCTGGCCCTGGGAACAGCCTCTACGGAATCAGTACTCCCCCGCATCATGACCAAACTGACTAACGCCGGCTGCTCGCGGGCAACCACAGGCCTGGTGATCCCCACCGGGTATTCCTTCAATCTGGACGGGGCCGCGCTCTACCTTTCCATCTCCCTCCTTTTCCTGGCCCAGGCCTTCGGCCACAACCTGGATCTGGGCCAGCAACTGGCCGCTTTGGGCATCCTCATGCTGACGTCCAAGGGTATGGCAGGGGTTCCAGGCTCGGCCTTCCTTGCCCTCTCCGCGACAGCTGGAGCCTTGGGAATCTTCCCGGTGGCGGGTGTGGCACTCCTGCTGGGAGCGGACCGCCTGATGGACTCCATGCGCGTTGTGGTCAACCTGTTGGGCAACTGCGTCGCTACGTTTGTGGTGTCCAAATGGGAGGGACAGTTTGATCGCGACGCAATGCTGGCCGCCTTCCGCGGGGAGCCCAGGACGCCGGACGTCGAGGAAGCAGCCGAACCGTCGGCCCCGGCACTCAAGTCTCCCCAGCTGACCTCCGATACGTACTCGGGGTAAAGCCCAGGTACTTCCGGAAGTCGTTCGTGAGGTGCGCGTGGTCTGCATAGCCAAGTTCGACGGCGATCGCCGCAAGGTCCGCTGTTGGACTGGACCGGGCACGCTCTGCGGCGTCCTGCAATCTTCGGCGGCGAATCAGTGCGGACGGACTGAGGCCAACGTACTTCTTCGCGATTCTCTGCAGGGTCCTCGGCGACACCGCAAGACGTGATGCCGCGTCCTCAATCAGGACCACTGCGGGGTCGGAGGCGATGAGGTCCACCATGCTGTTCGCGAGCAACGCCTCCTCAGTCGGAACACACTCCAACGACACCAGCCACGCCACAAAGGCGGCCACTGCCAGCTCACGGCGAGCGCCGCCGTCGGACGCTGTTTCGCCGGAAGGCATCGTCATGGCGGCCTCGACCGGACGGCGCAGAGCCTCCAAGGCCAGAGCAACTTCTTTGTCGCGCAAGGCTCCTGGGTCATCGGCGAACAGGGGCACTGCCGCCGGGCGGAGGAGGGCACCAACCGCCCATCCCTTGCCTGTCAGATCCCGGTACGCGGCGCGGGTTGTGGGACCGGAGACTTCCACCCCATCACCTTGAACCACCAGGTTGGAGGCAGGGTAGGCAATGACGTGTTGCCGGGAGGTGCGGCCCGGCTCTATGTCCCATTCCGGGATCCAGAACCACTGCACCAAGTCAGCGACGGCGGCAGGGGCAGGAAAACGATGGAAGGTGGGCAGCCGCGCCGGATAGAGGATGCCTTTGAAGGAGCTTTCCATAGGACCTCCGTTCGGCGTTGAACCTGTCGCGAATTTCCAAGCGCCGGCCTGGACCGGGCACGTAGCGTCATACGCATGACCGATACTACAAGCACCGCATCAACCACTGCCGCCCACGGCGAACACACGACCCACGGCATCCCGAAAGGCCTGACCAGCCTCACGCCGTTCCTCGCCGTTCCCAATGCCAAGGAGGCCATCGCCTTCTATCGGGAGGTGTTCGGAGCCCGGGTAGTGGGTGAGACCGAGATGGGCGGGATGGTGGTCCACGCGGAACTGGACTTCGGAAACGGCCACCTCCAGCTGGGCGAGCCCAATCCCGAGTACCACCTGGTCCCGGCACCGGAGGGAGAAAACGACTGCTACTCGATGGGCCTGTACTGCGCCGACGCCGACGGGCTGGTTCAACGTGCGGAGCAAGCTGGTGCCACCATCCGGGAACCACTGTCCACGTTCGTTTCAGGTGACCGCTACGCGAGTATCCGCGATCCCTTCGGAGTTCGCTGGTCCATCATGACGCGTGTCGAGGACCTGTCGGAAGAAGAGAGCAACCGCCGCGTGGAGGAATGGGCCGCTCAGCAGGACCCGGCGCAGCAGGGCCAGCCCTAGCCCTAGCCCTAGCCCTAGCTAAGGCAAAGGCAGAACGGGTGCCCGGCCGGATCCAGGAACACCCTGAATGTTTCGCCCGGCTGGTGGTCGGCCTTGCTCGCACCGAGGGCGAGGGCGACTTCCTCGCCCTTGTCCAAATCCTCCACCACCATGTCCAGGTGCATTTGCTGCGGGATCGTCTGTCCAGGCCACACCGGCGCCTGATACACCTCCACCTGCTGGAAGGAGATGCAGTTGCTGCCGTCACTGGGGCGGATGTCGAACCAGTCGCCCTTGTCCTCGACTTCCCAACCGAACAGCTCGCTGTAGAAGGCGGCTAATGCAGCCGCGTCGGGACAATCGATGACAACACTCGGGAATTTAGCGATAGCCATGTTCTAAACCTCGTCAGCCGTCTTTTTCATGCGGGCAAGGGCGCTCTTGGTGCCCCTTTGCGTGAGAACGTGAACCACTGCGCCAACACCCGCGGAAACTACCGCGAAGACCAGGACGCCGGGCAAGGAGTCATTGAGATCAGTGCCGTCCTTGGGAGCGGGCTTGCCGGTCTTCTTCTGCCACAGGCCCTCCAGCGTCTTATTTGCCAGAGCACCGGCGCCGAGGCTTACGGCCAGGCCAAAGAGCTTTACCAATATGTTCACGATTTCATCCTCCATCAGTTAGCGCGCGCCACGAACGGCGCTGCACTCAACAAGCGCTGCACAACAAGACAGGGCCGCTGCAACCGCAGCGGCCCTGTCCACATTCCTAGTCCTTCTTGAAGGCGTCCTTCAGCTTCTCGCCGGCGCCCTTGAGGTCTGCCTTGACCTGGTCGCCTTTGCCTTCAGCTTCGAGGCCCTTGTCGTCGGTCAGCTTGCCGGCGGCTTCCTTGGCCTTGCCACCAAGCTTCTCGCCGGCATTCTCCATCTTGTCGTCAGCACCCATGTCGCACCTCTTTCGTCGTAGGAACCTTGTACCTCTACAACATCACTAATCAGCATACTTAGCAATATCTTGGAGCAGATCCGCTGAAACTAGAGCTCGCCGAACCCTTCCTCCACCAGCCGCCCCACATATTCAACGGCCTTCAGCGAGTCCTTGCCCCGAGCTTCGACGCGGAGCGTGGAACCCTTGCCTGCGGCGAGCGCCATCAGCGCCATGATCGACATGCCGTCGACGCCGTTAACGGTCACCTCCGCGTCCAGACCGGACAGGCCTCCGGCGATCTTTGCAGCAGGACGCGCATGCATGCCCAGGGGGTTGATGAGCTCAAACTCACCACTTGCGTCAGGTTCGGCCACGCCAGGCGACTCAGTCGCTTCCACGGCTTTGGAACCCACGGCCTCAGCCGCCCTGCGAACGTCCTCAACGCCGGCGCCTCCCTGGGCAGCGACGGCTGCGGCCACGAGGCCCTCCACCAAGGGAGCATCGGCCAGCAGGATGGCATCAGGCTCACTGGCGAACTCCACGGCGGACTCAGCCGTCATCACCGCCGATCCCAGGTCCGTCAGCACCACAACGCCGTCGCCGCCGGAATCAACCAATGACTGCTCGACGGCGGCCAGCACCTTTTCGAGGCTTGTCCCGATCCGGTCGTCGTCCGTGCCCCCGGCGGCGACGAGGTCGACGTCGGGCGCCATCTGCGCGGCGAGTTCCACCGCGCCCTCAGCGATCTTGCTGCTGTGCGAAACCACCACGATCCCCACTGTCATACGGCGTCGGCTCCCTGGTCACCGGTGGAGCCCACAGCGGCAGCCGCGGCCGCACGAAGGAGCAGGGCCGTGGATGCCGCTCCGGGATCACGGTGCCCGGCGCTGCGCTCTCCCACGTAACTGGCCCTTCCCTTGCGTGCCACCAGCGGGTCTGTGGCCGCGGCGCCAGTCTCTGCGGCCTCAGCGGCGGCTTCAAGGACGCCCACAGGATCCGCACCGCTCTCGGCAGCTTTCCGTGCAGCTTCCACGGCAGGGGTCCACGCATCAACCATGGTCTTGTCGCCGAGTTCGGCTTTGCCTCGGGCCACCACACCATCACGGGCGGCCTCCAAGGCAGCTACCAGCGCCTCGGCATCCACGTCCGTAGCATCGCCCCATGACGTAGCTGCGCGGAGATAGGCGGTGCCATACAACGGCCCGGCCGCTCCACCCACTTTGGACATAAGCGCCATCGCTGCGGCCTTCAGCGCTGCCCCGGGAGTTTCCGGTGGGGACTCGTCGAGCTTTTGGAGTACGGCCTGGAAGCCGCGGTCCATGTTCTCGCCGTGGTCCGAGTCGCCGATGGGTCGGTCGAGTTCAATGAGTTCCACGCGATGTTCGGCCATGGCTTTGGCGGAGAGCTTCAGCCAGTCCACTGCCCAGCCGACGTCCAGCCCCATGCTTAGGCTCCCCACCGCAACGCGGCGGTGTGGACGGGCGCGTCCCAGAGCCTGGTCAGTTCGTCATCCAGGCGCAGCACGGACACGGAGCAACCCTGCATTTCCAGGGACGTGACGTAGTTCCCCACCAGCGACCGCTCCACGGTGGCACCGCGTTCGGCCAGGACCTGCGCCGCCCGCCGGTACACGATGTACAGCTCACTCTGTGGGGTACCGCCCATGCCGTTGACGAACAGCAGCACCTTGTCCCCTGATGCCAGGGCGAGGTCTTCGAGCACTGGCTCCAGCAGGCGGTCCGTGATGGCGTCAGCGCTTTCCATCGCAATCTTGTGCCGGCCTGGTTCGCCGTGGATGCCGATCCCGATCTCGATTTCATCCTCTGCGAGCTCGAAGCTCGGCGTGCCCGCGTGCGGCACCGTGCAACCGGACAGAGCTACGCCCATGGTCCGCACGTTGGCCACCACCCGCTCTGCAATGGCTGTGACCGTATCAAGGTCGTCGCCTCGTTGGGCAGAGGCGCCCGCGATCTTCTCCACGAGGACGGTTCCGCCAACCCCGCGGCGGCCCGCCGTGTACAGCGAATCCTCCACCGCGACGTCGTCATTCACCAGTACCGAACGAACATGCACGCCTTCGGCCTGCGCCATCTCGGCTGCGGTCTCGAAGTTCAGGACGTCGCCGGTGTAGTTCTTCACGATATGCACGACGCCGGCACCTGAGTCCACGGCGACGGTCGCCGGGATGATCTGGTCGGGCGTGGGCGAGGTGAACACTGCCCCGGGGACGGCGGCGTCCAGCATGCCGAGCCCTACGAAACCGGCGTGCAGTGGCTCGTGGCCGCTGCCTCCACCGGATACCAGGGCGACTTTGCCCGCTACTGGCGCGCCCTTCCGGACGACGAACTTGGGCTCGGGATGGACGTCCACGATATCGGCATGGGCCATGCCGAAGCCTTCGACGGACTCGTCCACCACGGCGCGTGGATCATTGATGAGCTTTTTCATGGGATGCTCCTGGGCGTGCTGTGGCTGGTGCTCTGACCCTACTACCGGCGGCCCGGGCCACGGTAGGCCTTGAAGCGGTGGAAGGATACTTAAATAACGGAAGGGACAGCCCCCAATGACTGTCCCTTCCGCCTGCACTCCCGGACGGAAATGCGTTAGTCCCCGGCTCAAGGCGCGGACGCGGATCCCCTCTGATGAGCCGGCTCTTCCTCCGACTCGCTCCTGGCGTGAAACTCGGGCCAGAAGGCTGAGTACAGGTCAGGATCGGAATGGCGGTCCCCGGTCCACGACGCTTCGTGCGGCCATGATCCGTGCGGGATGTCGATCTGGAAGGCGGAGAAATCGGGGAACGTCACGCGATTATTCATTGTCCGCATCCCCTTAGTTGTTGAGCACGGCGTCGCCGCCAGTGGTCACGACATCTTCGATCAATACGGTCTGATCGATCACCGGAAGCCCCACTACGTGCCCGAAGCTGAACATGTTTTTTGGGTCCACCTCGGCCTTCGCCTTACGGAGCCGCTCCCGCGCACCGGGCAACCAGGGCCGCTCCCTGTCCTCGGCATCCACAAAGTGGCCATGAAGGTTCACGAACGTCCCCGCGTTTGCGGCAGGACGGAGATCTTCATGAACAGAGTTGAAGACTGCCGGCAGGATGTCCAAAACCGGCGGGACAGCAATTGCGCCCATGAAGAAGCTGAACGCTGCGTCACGCCCGCCCACTATGTCCTCACCCTCAGCGCTTTGCGCCAAGGCGCCGCCCAAGAGACGAAGTTCTGCCAGCAACACTGGGCTTTCGACGCCGGGGCCAAAGTGCCGCAGCAAAGTCTCTGCGGCCTGGTCGTCCAACCTATCCAGCAGGAAGCCGTGCTCCCGCACCGGTACAGGCTGGTCCGGGTCCTGGTGGATCGTGTCGAACTGGGTGGAGTCCAAGGGACCTGTGGCGTCCATCATGAACGGTGCACAGTGACGCATGGGCTCCAGGACTTCCGCCGCGGTTTCCAGATCACCCTGGAAGGCGTAGCGGAGATGAATGACGAACTTTCCCCGCAGTGGTTCCGGAATCATCTCCATGTCCGGAAGGCGGAGGAACGCCAAGGACGCCGATGCCTCCACCGGCAGCGATGGCACCCATTCCCTGAAGGCCCCCAGGACTTCCGGGGCATGCTCGCCGTCGAAGTACACCCCACCGGCGTAGAGATCGGCCGCCGGGAACAGATGGAATTCCATGGCCGTGACGATGCCAAGGTTGCCCTTGCCTCCGCGCAGGAGGTAAAAGAGTTCGGCATTCTCGTCCTTGGTCACCCGGCGCTGCGTACCGTCAGCGGTGACAAGCTCGAAGGCAATGACGTGGTCCGAAGCGAAGCCGTACTTCCTGCCCAGGATCGGTAAGCCGCCGCCGAGCGTGTAACCCACCACGCCCACATCAGTGGTGGAACCGCAGAGCCCCATCAAACCGAACGTCGCGGCGAGCTCAACCACGGCCTTCCAGCGGACGCCCGCACCCACGCGGGCTGTTTTCTCAAGGGGATCGATGCTGAGCTCAAGCATGCGGCGGGTGCTGATGAGCAAGCCGCCTTCGATGGCATTGGTGGCACCGTGACCGGTGGATTGAACGGAGACGGACATGCCCCGTTCAGAGGCCCAACGAACGGCCGCCGAAACGTCCTCTGCGTCGAGGGCTCCGAAGGCGAGGTCGGGCTGGTGCTGCGTGGACAAATTGAAGGCCGCTACTTCGGCGGCGAAGCCGGAATCGGCACGCGTGAACACTGGACCGCGCACGCTGAGTTGGAGTTCTGAAACATCTGAAAAGGACGCGTGGGACTGCATGATCTTCTCTCAATTGACCGATGTGGTGGAAGCTTCCCCAGCAAGCCTTGATCAGTTTATCCATCAACTGGATATAAGAGAAGAGGTATTAAATCACCCATAATCGGGCAGCTTGAAGAACGCGCCGTGGCGCATGGCAAATGAGGCCTTGGGCGCAGCCTTAGAGCTGCTTGATCATCCGGGTGTTGCCCAGGGTATTCGGCTTCACGCGAGCGAGGTCCAGGAACTCAGCCACGCCTTCGTCATGCGAGCGCAGCAGCTCCGAATACACCTGCGGGTCCACGGCCGACTGGTCCGCCATCACCTCAAAGCCGTGGCGCTTGAAGAAGTCCACCTCAAACGTCAAGCAGAAGACGCGGCTCACTCCAAGTGCCCGCGCTTCCTCCAACAGGTTCTCCACCAGGACGTGCCCCACACCCCGGCCACGCCAGGAGTCAGCTGCAGCAAGGGTGCGGATCTCCGCCAAGTCTTCCCACATGACGTGCAGGGCACCGCAGCCGATCACTTCGCCATCGCCGGACTCCGCGATCCGGAACTCCTGGAGGCTCTCGTAATAGGCCACCGTCTCCTTGGCCATGAGGATCCGCTCCTCAGCCAAGGGCGCCACCAGCCTCTTGATAGCCGCCACGTCGCTGGTGCGGGCAGGGCGGAGGCTGAAGGTCGAATTCACTCCCCCATCCTAGCGAGGTGCGGGAGTGGCGGCTTCGTAACCACAAGCGTGGCCGCCCCTGACATATACCAACACTTATCGTATTAAGTGTTGGTATATGAGGACATTTTCAACATTTATATTCCTAAGTGTTGGTATGTTAGGAGCATGCCCACATCTCCGCAACCGCACCTTCCAGTCGATCCGGTCTCGTTCGAGACCTTCGCTTGGAAGCCCCGCGCGCCAGGGATGTACTCACGTGCAGAGGTTGCGCGCCAGACCGGCTCCTACCAAGCGGCCGTTACAGCACCGATCGCACACTGGACTCCCGAGATCTCCGGCGAAGATGCCGCCGACATCGAGGATGCGACTCGCCAATTGGTGGAGTTCGACAAGCAAGCCCAGCGGGCGCTTGGCACGGATAACCCCGCCCTCGGACCGATGACGGCCATCCTGCTGCGCACCGAGTCGGCCTCCAGTTCGCAGATCGAACAATTGACGACGTCGGCCAAGCAGCTCGCCCTCGCCGAGATCAACGAGGGCGACAAAGCCAACGCGCTAACCGTCTTAGGCAACGTCCGGGCCATGGAGGCCGCCATCCAGTTGGCCGATGACATCAGCGAGGACTCCATCCTCGCGATGCACAAAGCACTGATGCTCCACCAGCCCGGCTTCGATCCTTCCGGCGCCGGCCGGTGGCGGGACGAGCAGGTCTGGATCGGCCCTGGCCAGGCCGGACCGCTGATGGCCGAGTTCGTCGCTCCCCATCATGACCGTGTTCGTGGCGCGATCATGGACCTTGTTAAGTTCATCGACCGCCAAGACGTCTCCGTACTCGTTCAAGTCGCGGTCAGCCATGCACAGTTCGAAACGATCCACCCCTTCCCCGACGGGAACGGCCGGACCGGTCGTGCGCTGGCACAGTCGATTCTCCGCAACAAGGGCCTCGTGGGCTCAACCGCGGCGCCGATCTCAGCAGGCCTCCTCGTGGACACGTCGCGCTACTTCGCGGCACTGGGCGCATTTCGCCAAGGCAATGCCGGCCCAATCGTCCGCGAGTTCGCCAGAGCGGCCCGGATCGCCGCGACCACCGGATCGCGGCTGGTCGACGACCTCATCGCACAGCTGGAGGAGTCCCGTGCGAAGATGGCGCGGCTGCGGGCGGACGCCACAGCATGGAAGGTATTGCCCGCACTGATCGGCCAGCCCGCGGTCAACACGAAGTACCTCATGAACGAACTTGGACTTGGTGAGATGGCGGCGCTGCGTGCACTCGATGCCTTGGCGGACCTCGGCGTTCTGACTGAAACGTCAGGCCGCGGCCGCAATCGCGTATGGCAGCACCGCGGCATCTTCGAAGTCCTCGACGACTACGCCGCCGGGATACGCCGCATGTCCGCGCTCTGACCGGCCCTCTTACAGCCCCAGCTCCTCCGGGAGGTCCTGCTCCTCACCCAGCACCTGCTTGGCCAGGAAGTGCTCCACCACGCCGTACCAGACCTTCGCGTGCTGCGGCTGCAGCACCCAGTGGTTCTCGTCCGGGAAGTAGAGGAAGCGGTGCGGGCTCTGGCCATTCTCATCCGCGGGCAGCTGCGAGGAGGACAGGAGTTCGTACCAAAGGCGCAGGCCTTCACCAATGGGGACGCGATAGTCCTTGTCGCCGTGGATCACCAGCATGGGCGTCTTGATGTTGCCGACGTTCCGGTGCGGCGAGTTCTCCATCGCCATCTCCACAGTCATTTCCTTCAGCCAGTACTGGGCCGCGTCCGTGGTGGGGCCGAACTGGTCCAGCGCCCACAGGCTGGCGTGGGTGACGATCGCCTTGAAGCGATCGGTCTGGCCGGCCACCCAGTTGGCCATGTAGCCGCCGAACGACCCGCCCATGGCCGCGGTCCGGGATTCGTCAATGTCCGGCCGCGCCACTACCGCATCCGTGATGGCCATGAGGTCGGTGAAGGGCTTCTTGCCCCACTCGCCCCATCCGCGCTGGATGAACTCCTGACCGTAGCCTGTAGAGAGGGCGGGATCGGGCAGGAGCACGGCGTAGCCCTTGGCCACCAGCAGCCACGGGTTCCAGCGCCACGTCCACGCGTTCCACGAGCTCAGCGGTCCGCCATGGATCCACAAAAGCAGCGGCGCAGGGCTGTCGGGAGACGCGCTGTCCGGAAGCGCAAGGTACGCGGGAACACGCGAGCCGTCCTCCGCCGTCGTCTCCACGCGCTCCAGGCGACCCTTGTAGGCGGGTCGCTCCGCGGGCGCCTGCAGCCGGACTGTTTCTCCTGTAGCGAGGTCGATCCGTACGGCCTCGGCGGGGTACTCGTACGAGCTTCGCAGCGCATACGCCGTGGTTCCGTCAGGGGAAACCACGACGTCGGAATAGGCGGCGGCATCCTTCGTCACCCTCGTGACGCCACCATCGGCGACGTCAATCCGGAAAACCGGCGACGCGCCGTCGTCGTCCGCTTTCGCCAGAATGGCGCTGCCATCCGGAAGCCACGCGAGCGCGTTGGCCCATCGGTCCCACTGGTGCGCGAGCGGCTCCAGGTCCGTGGTCTCTCCGCCGGAGACGTTGAGCAGGTGCAGCTTCACTTGGGGAGCCTCGGTGGGAGTGGTGTCACTTTCGCTCTCCACTACCAACGTGCTGTTGTCCGGGCTGACGGGACCAGGGAAATAGCTCATGCCTTCGTGGTCCAGCAGTACCTTGACGTTGCCAGTGGCGACATCGACGGCAGCGAGTACTTCGCGGCTGTCGGCCTTTGCCAGGGCTCTGGTCATGCTCGTGTAGATGGTTTTACCGTCCGGGCTCACCACGGTTTTTGCCTCGCGGAGCGAACTGCCGATGCCGGGCGTCAGGTTGCGCAGCTTGAGCGGCGGTGCGACGTCAACAGTGGACGGCTTGCCAGGCTCCTGGTCTTCGCCCCGTTCCACCGCAAAGAGACGTGGCTCGGCTGGGCCGAGGTCCGCATCCCAATATCGGACAGGGTAGCCGCTGTGCAGGATGGCTGAGACCTTGTTGTCTTTGCGTGCCTTGCGGCGCTCTTCGTCGTTATCCTCGTCTGCGGATCCGGCAAGGACTTCGGCGTTGATGAAGGTTGCGTCGGCATCTTTAGCGGCCAGGACGGAACTGATGCCGCCGGCGCGGGAGTGCACTACGCGCGCTTCTCCCCCATCAGCAGGCAGCAGCCACAGCGCGTTGACGGGATCGGCCTCGGGGCTGTCGGGGTCAGGACGTGCGGAAGTGAAGTACAGGTCGCCATTGGCGGCGAAGACGGCGCCGGCCTCGCCTTTGGCGCTGCGCGTGATCCGGCGTGCGTGGTTCCGGCCGGTGGGATCGAGTTCCCACAGGGCCGTGGCGAATTCGGTTCCCTTGCCGTTCTGCGTCGTCACGGCGGTCACCAGTCGCTTGCCATCCGGGCTCAGTGTGAGGCCACCTACCCGCGGGATGGAGAGATAGTGGTCGATATCGTGAAAAGGAGTTTCGGGCTGCTCGCCCTGATTGTGAGTGTCAGCAGAGTCCATGATCCGATTCAACACGGAATGTGCCGCCGATCACAGAGTGGTTCACTCACAGTGAAACAGTACTTTCAGATATTCTTCGAAGCGTCAGAGGCTCCGCAGGGCCTCAACAACAGCCACGGTGCCATCTTCTTTCGCGATGGCACCCCCCAGCTCCGCTGCCCGCAATGCATACGACGGCGTGTTGACGGCTTGCTTGACAGCGTCACCGAGGCGCTCCGGAGTCAGCTTCTTGTACTGGATCGGCGCGGGCCCAGCACCAAGGGCGGCAACGCGGGAAGCCCAGAGCGGCTGGTCTGTATACACCGGGACACCCACAGTGGGCACGCCGGCACGCAGCCCCGCCGCAGTAGTCCCCGCCCCGGCGTGATGAACCACGGCGCCCATCTGCGGGAACAGCCACTCATGCGGAACGCTCCCAATGCCGATTGCGTCGTCGCCCAGGGCTCCCTCCACACCCTGCACCACCGCCCTCACGCCAGCCCGGCGCGTGGACTCAAGAATGAAATCGGGGTCGATGTGGGCGCTGCTTCCAAAGCCGACGAAGACCGGCTGCGGACCATCGGCAAGGAAATCCACAAGATCCGCGGACGGCTGCCAGCCCGGCTTCAACACCGGCCACCAATACCCCGCCATGACAAGCCCGGAGTGCCAATCAGTCGGTTTGGGCAGCACTGTGGGGCTAATGCCGTGAAGGATGGTGGCCTTCGCCCTCCTCCGACGCCGCTCACCGGCTGCACGGCTTTCCTTTTTCAGCCCCAGCGCCTTTCGAAGGCGTGCACTGGGAGCGTCATAGGGTGCCGGGCCAGCGGATGCGCGCTCACCAATGATTCTGTTCCCCAGAGGGCCAAGGCTTCGAGCCGAATTCATCAGCACAGGAGGATACGCTGCACTGGGTTCCGTGGGCTGCAGGTGGGCGCCAATGGCCGGAATGCCGAAAGCCTCAGCAACGTCGAAGGCATAGGGTGCCACCGAATTGGCCAGAATAACATCGGCGCCCGCCTCGGCTGCCACCAGGGTTCCGGTAGCTGCGTTCTCCATGTATTCGCTGAGCTTTCGCCAGAAGGAGAGCACACTTCCTCCCGCAGCCTTCGCGCCGGGCGCAGGCTGCCGAATCAGTTCGGTCAGGTCGCCAGGGAGCGGCCGGAACTCGCATCCCGACTCAACAACCAAGGGTGCGTAGGCGGGGTTTGCCGCAATGGCCACCTCGTACCCCATGCCCTGCAGGCGGGAACCGAGCCCAGCCATGGGCGCAACGTCTCCGCGCGTGCCCGGAGTCACCATAAGAACCCGCATTGCTTCTCCTCGCCCATAATTGCGATCACCGTTCGCAATTAAGAATATAGTCAAATGGGACCAGGACCAAACCTCATCTACCCCGGGAAAGGCGGTACTGGATTGCCTGCTTTGGATCCCACCGACCTCTGGCGCCGCCCTGAGCGCTCGGCGGTCGGGCCAAAACCTGAACACTCCCGGAGCGGAATCGCGACGGCGGCACTCCGGATCGCCGATCAGGAAGGACTGGCTGCGGTCTCCATCCGACGGGTTGCCGCCAGCGTGGGAGCGGGCGCAGCCTCCCTGTACCGGTATGTGAAATCCCACGATGAACTTGTTGAACTCATGATGGACACAGTCAGCGGCGAGTACCACCTCGAGCCGGGGACCGGCGGGCCACTGGAGCAACTGCTGGATCTGGCACACCAGGGCCGGGGCATCATGCAACGGCACCCGTGGCTGGCTCCGCTGCTGTTGACCCGGCCGTCCATGGGGCCCAACTCACTCCGTTACATGGAAGCCGCCCTGACCACCTTGGAATCCGTGGACCTTCCCGGCCCCGCCAAGCTGCAGACCGTGGCCATGCTGTCAGCCATCACTTCGGCATTCGTGCAAAACGAGATGGCCACGGCGCGTCCGCCTGGACCGAAGGGTGCCGCAACAAACCGCGGGCAGTACCTCGCGGAAGCCCTCAAGGCCGGGGACTACCCGCACCTGACTGCCGCGCTGACAGGACACTCCGACGAGGGCCACCCGGACGAGCATTTCACCAGCATCGTCACGAATTACCTGACCGGTGCAGGAATCCCCTCCCATCCGCCGGATTAAAGCGAATGCCCCGCCCACTCCTTGCGGAATGAGCGGGGCTTCCTGCCGTCAAGCAACGTGCCTTACGCGGTCGGAGCGATCTCCGGGATGCGCGGCTTGGCGTTGCCTTCGAACGTGAACTTGGCGTCGTCACCTTCGCCATCCACGTCCACCACAACGATGTCGCCGGAGTGCAGCTCGCCGAACAGGATCTTCTCGGACAGCTGGTCCTCGATCTCGCGCTGAATGGTGCGGCGCAGAGGCCGGGCACCCATCGCGGGATCGTAACCACGCGTGGCCAGGAGAACCTTGGCAGCCGTGGTGAGCTCGATGCCCATGTCCTTGTCCTTGAGTCGACGCTCCAAACGGGTCACGAACAGGTCCACGATCTCGATGATCTCGTCCTGCGTCAGCTGCGGGAACACCACGACGTCGTCAACACGGTTAAGGAACTCGGGGCGGAAGTGCTGCTTGAGCTCTTCGGTGACCCGGGCCCGCATGCGGTTGTAGCCGGTCTGGGTGTCCGTGCCGGACTGGAAGCCCGTGGCCACGCTCTTGGAGATATCGCGGGTACCAAGGTTGGTGGTCATGATGATCACGGTGTTCTTGAAGTCCACCACGCGGCCCTGGGAGTCGGTCAGGCGGCCGTCTTCCAGAATCTGCAGCAGGGAGTTGAAGAGGTCCGCGTGGGCCTTCTCAACTTCGTCGAACAGGACAACGGAGAACGGACGCCTGCGGACCTTCTCGGTCAGCTGGCCGCCTTCTTCGTAGCCGACGTAGCCCGGAGGTGCACCGAAGAGACGCGAAACCGTGTGCTTCTCGGAGTATTCGGACATGTCCAGCGTGATGAGGGCGTCCTCTTCACCGAACAGGAACTCAGCAAGCGCCTTGGCGAGCTCGGTCTTGCCGACGCCGGTGGGGCCGGCGAAGATGAACGAGCCACCGGGACGCTTGGGGTCCTTCAGGCCTGCACGGGTACGGCGGATGGCCTGCGACAGGGCCTTGATGGCCTCGTCCTGGCCGACGACCCGCTTGTGCAGTTCGTCTTCCATCTTGAGCAGGCGCGAGGACTCTTCCTCGGTGAGCTTGAAGACCGGAATGCCTGTGGAGTTCGCCAGAACTTCAGCAATCAGGTCTTCGTCTACCTCGGAGATGTCGTCCATGCCGCCGGACTTCCAGTTGCGTTCCTTCTCCGCGCGTTCGGCAATGAGCTTCTGCTCCTTGTCGCGCAGCGAGGCAGCACCCTCAAAGTCCTGGGCGTCGATGGCGGATTCCTTCTCCATCTTCACCTCGGCGATCCGCTCATCCATGGCCTTGAGCTCCGGCGGAGCGGTCATGCGACGGATGCGCAGGCGTGCGCCGGCTTCGTCAATGAGGTCGATCGCCTTGTCCGGCAGGAAGCGGTCCGAGATGTAGCGTTCGGCCAGCTGCGCTGCGGAGGCGAGGGCGCCGTCGGTAATCGTGACGCGGTGGTGTGCCTCGTAACGGTCGCGAAGGCCCTTCAGGATCTCGATTGCGTGCGCAACAGAGGGTTCCTTGACCTGGATCGGCTGGAAGCGGCGCTCAAGAGCGGCATCCTTTTCGATGTGCTTGCGGTACTCGTCCAGCGTGGTGGCACCAATGGTCTGGAGTTCACCACGGGCCAGCATGGGCTTCAGGATGGACGCAGCATCGATCGCACCTTCGGCGGCACCTGCACCAACCAGGGTGTGGATCTCGTCGATGAAGAGGATGATGTCCCCGCGGGTGCGGATTTCCTTGAGGACCTTCTTCAGGCGCTCTTCGAAGTCACCGCGGTAGCGCGAGCCGGCAACCAGTGAGCCGAGGTCAAGCGTGTAGAGCTGCTTATCCTTGATGGTCTCCGGGACATCGCCGCGGACGATCGCTTGGGCGAGACCTTCGACGACGGCAGTCTTACCGACGCCGGGCTCACCAATCAGCACGGGATTGTTCTTGGTGCGGCGGGAGAGGACCTGCATGACGCGTTCCATCTCCTGCTCGCGGCCGATCACAGGATCGAGCTTGTTTTCGCGTGCAGCCTGGGTGAGGTTGCGGCCGAACTGGTCCAGCACTACCGAGCCGGCAGGTGTACCTTCCGGCTGGCCCTGGCCAGAGCCGCTGCCTGCGGTCTCCTTGCCCTGGTAACCCGAGAGCAGCTGGATGACCTGCTGGCGGACCCGGTTGAGGTCCGCACCAAGCTTGACCAGTACCTGGGCGGCCACGCCTTCGCCCTCGCGAATGAGGCCGAGCAGGATGTGCTCAGTACCGATGTAGTTGTGGCCGAGCTGCAGTGCCTCGCGGAGCGAAAGCTCAAGCACCTTCTTGGCGCGCGGCGTGAAGGGGATGTGACCGGATGGAGCCTGCTGGCCCTGACCGATAATCTCCTGCACCTGCTCGCGAACGCCATCGAGCGAAATGCTCAGGGACTCGAGCGCCTTGGCGGCAACGCCTTCACCCTCGTGGATCAGACCCAAGAGGATGTGCTCGGTACCGATGTAATTGTGGTTGAGCATCCGTGCCTCTTCTTGGGCAAGGACGACCACGCGACGGGCACGGTCCGTAAATCTCTCAAACATTTCGCCACACTCCTAGCTACGACGTACTTTGATGCTACGTGCCGGAGCAAGACTTTTGGAGCGTGTTCGCCACAGGGGAAACATGACGCGGCCACGGAATAAATCCGGTTCGCACCCTTGACCGTGGAGACACGTGGTGGCACCCTGTGTCCTCGACGGCCGGCCGCTACCTCCCACCGTCAGCAAAGGGACCGACTGGCGTATTACTGGGCATCGTAGATCTTAGTGGGCATCGTAGATCCGGAAGCATTGCGACCGCCCAATAGCGCCGCTATTCAGGGCCGCCAGAGGCGGAGGCGATTCACCGAATATTCCTAGCCTTCGAGGAACCTGGAGCCCAACAAACCGGGCGGTTAAACTACCAATGCCCCGGCAGTGACTGCCGGGGCATTGAAGTGGTGAATCAGGAATTGGCCTTTTGGTAGGCTTCCTGAATTTCGGCCTGAATACGTCCGCGGCTGTTAACCGTGTAGCCATTGTCACGTGCCCACTGGCGAATCTGTGCGGAGTCCTGGCTGCGGGCAGCTGTTGCACGTCCCCGCGTGGCGCGACCAGAGGAAGTCTTCCTGGCCTTAGCGACGAATGGCTCCAGGGCGTTCCGAAGCGAAGCTGCGTTGGCCGTGGACAGGTCCATCTCGTAGCTCACACCGTCCAGGCCAAAACGGACAGTTTCGTCCGCAGCCCCTTCATCCAGGTCATCGACGAGGATGATTTTTACTTTCTGTGCCATGAGTTGCCTCTCATTGGGAGGGATGGATAATCAGAAATTCCCCGGGTTTCTTTATTGATTATCTGTCACGGCAAGCACGCGCGTCAAAGCACAATTGGATTCGACGGTAACCACAACCCAATTGCAGGGCCTATTTAGCGACTGGACCATCAGTGGCCGGGCCGGAATTTTTCGAATTCGCTTCGGCCTGGGCGCGGGCTTCGGCCTGGCGCTCGGATTTGTCAGCATTGAAGATCGACTTCATGGCAAACCAGAAGATCAATCCCACCACTACCGATGGCGCCAGGACTGCGATGTACTCCATGATCAGTGTCCTTCGGGCTTCAGCAAGGGGAACAGGATGGTTTCGCGGATACCCGCGCCGGTGAACAGCATCACCAGGCGGTCGATGCCAAGTCCGATGCCACCCATGGGCGGCGCACCGTATTCGAGGGCACGGAGGAAGTCCTCGTCCAGCTGCATGGCTTCCTCATCGCCCGCAGCAGAGCGGCGTGACTGCTCCGTGAGGCGGTCCCGCTGGATCACAGGGTCAATGAGCTCGGAGAATGCAGTACCGCGCTCCATGCCGCCGATGATCAGGTCCCACGCTTCGATCAGGCGGCCGTCCTCGCGGTGCGGGCGGGCCAGCGGCTGGGCCGAGGGCGGGTAGTCGTAGACGAACGTGGGGTTCAGCAGTGTGGGCTCCACGATCTCGCCAAACAGCTCAACCACGATCTTCTCGGCGTCCCACTTGGGGTCAACCTTGACCTCGTGCTTGGCAGCGAGCGCCAACAGTTCCTCAACAGTAGTGTCCGGAGTGATCTCCACACCCACTGCCTCGGAAAGACCCGGGTACACCGCAACCCAAGCCCATTCGCCGTCGAGATTGATTTCGCCGGCATCCGTTTGGATGGTGCGGGTTCCAACAACGTCGGCCACATTCAGGATAATTTCCTTCATGCGTTCGGCCATGACGAATTGGTCCGCCCACGCTTCGTAACATTCCAAGGTGGTGAACTCGGGGCTGTGTGTGGAGTCGACGCCTTCGTTGCGGAACACCCGGCCCATGTCGTAAACACGGTCAATGCCACCAACAACGGCACGCTTCAGGAAAAGCTCGGTGGCGATGCGAAGGGTCATCTTCTGGTCGAAGGCGTTCATGTGCGTCTCGAACGGGCGGGCTGTAGCGCCGCCGTGGACCAGCTGCAGGATGGGGGTTTCCACTTCGACGTAGCCGTGGCGGTCCAGGGTGTCCCGGACGGAGCGGGTGATGGCGGCGCGCTTATAGACCATCTCGCGGGCTTCGTCGCGGACCATGAGGTCCACGTACCGCTGGCGCACCCGGGTTTCCTCGTTCAGCTCGGCGTGCAGGACCGGGAGCGGGCGGAGAGCCTTGGACGCCATGGACCAGGAGTCGGCCATCACGGACAGCTCGCCGCGCCGGGACGAGATGACCTCGCCCTTGATGAACACGTGGTCGCCGAGGTCCACCAGCGCTTTCCAGTCGGCGAGGGCTTCCTCGCCGACGTTGGCCAGGCTCAGCATGGCCTGCAGGCGTACGCCCTTGCCGTCCACGCCGCCCTCCTGGAGGGTTGCGAAGCACAGCTTTCCGGTGTTGCGCACGAACACCACACGGCCCGTGACGCCCACGGTGTCGCCCGTGGTCTCGTCAGCTTCCAGGTGCGCGTATTTCTCGCGGATTTCACTCAGCGAGTGGGTCCGCTCAACACCCACCGGATAAGCCTCTGTGCCGCGTTCGATCAGCTTGGCGCGCTTCTCCATACGGATGCGCATTTGCTCGCTGGCGTCGACGGGCTCTGCGGAGGTGTTCGGGGCTGGGGTGTTTGCGGAAGTCACAGTCCTTAAGTTTACCGGTGATTACGGGCCTTTACTTCCGGGCCCCAAGATCAGGCGAACGCCTAGACTCGGGATTGTGGAGACATGGACGGTTGAAACGGACGACGGCGGCGGCCAGCTTGAGGTGCACACCTTCCGGCCTGCCTCGGGTGCGTCGATTCCGGGGTCGAAGGCACCTGCTGAACCGGCCGGCGTCGTGCTTGTCCATGGCACGTTGGTGACCGATTCCCTGTACTGGCCATTCGCACGGACCCTCAGCGTTATGTTGGGCCGACCGGTTCACAGCTATAACCGACGCGGCCGTGGGCATTCCGCGCCCCAACCGCCGGGCTATTCCGTGGACACGGAGATCGCGGACCTTCAAGCAGTCATGGAAAAAAGCGGTTCCACGGATGTTGTGGCGCACAGTTATGGCGGATTCGTGGCGCTGCAGGCCGCCCGCCGCGCCAAGATCAACAGACTTGTCACCTACGACGCCGCGGTGTCGCTGTCCGGCAACCTCAGCAGCAGGTGGCGCCCGGAGCTTGAGGAAGCAGTCACTGCGGGCAAGCTGGACCACGCATGGGCACACCTGGTGCAGGGGTTGGGGACCGCTGGGCCCATTTCCTACCTGCCCATGGGTGCGCTGCGGACGCTGAGTGTCCTCTCGGCCCGGACCCGGCTGGGCTTGGAGATGCGTTCCCTGCTGCCCACCGCGGTCACCGAAATGAGGGCGGTACTGGATGCCGACGCGCACCTTCACGACTTCATGAAACTCTCTACCCCCACCCTGATGCTCAGCGGCGGGTGGAGTCCGTCGTATTTCGCAGAGACTGGCCGGATCCTCGCCGGAGCTGTGCCGGCCATCGAATTTGCGATTGTGCCGCTGCAGTTCCATGAAGGTCCGCTGCGCCCCGGCCGGCGCCTCGCGGCACGCATTGCCCGGTTCCTTTCGGGGAGCCACCTACCAGGAGAACCTGCCAACGCCGCCTAGGATGTTCCGGTGAGGGAACGCGAGATAAGGACGCACGACGGCGGCAAGCTCGCCTTGTACAGCTACGGCACCGAAGACGCGCCCGGCGAACGCCGCGTGGTGCTCATCGGAGGGGCGTTCCTCACAGCGCTCATATATCGGCCCTTCTCCGTCGCCCTGTCAAAGGGCCTGGGTGAGGGCTGGGCCGTGGACGTGTATGACCGCCGCGGCCGGGGCAAATCCACGGAACAGCCGCACGACTACTCCATGGCTACGGAGATTGCCGACGTCCGCACCATTTTGGACGCTACCGGAGCACGGAACATCCTGGGCCACAGCCTGGGCGGATCCGTGGCCTTGAACGCAGCCCAGGCCTTCGCCGGCACGCACCACCAGCCGGACAAACTCGCGGTGTACGACGCCGCGGTGAATATTGACGGAAGCATGGACACGGACTGGCTTGCCGGGTTCGCGGACTCGGTCAACAAGGGCCATATCAATCGGGCAATGGCACGGATGCGGCGGGGAATGCATCCGGGAACGGCCCTCGCGCGGGTCCCGGAGCCGGTGTTGGTGGGGCTCATGGCCGTGGTGTCGCGGACCAAGGTGAACAAGTTATTTCGTGAGCTTATGCCGTCCGGCGTGGGTGAGCTGAAGGCAGCGTTCGAAACCTCCGATACACCTCGTGACTTCTCTGTTCTGCCACCCACCACGCACTTCATGGTGGGAAAGAAGAGTCCCCAGTTCTATAAGGTCGCCGCCGCGCGCCTGAACAGGGCCGTCCCGGGCAGCACGCTGGAGGTCTCTCCGAAGGGATTTCACGGGTCGGTTCCCGCGGCCGTCAGCGAGCTCGTGTCCGACATTTCGGAGTACTTCAAACGCTGACTGGTTTTCCACATACGTGGCCGCATGCTGCCTGCTGTCAGGTGGCTCGGTTAGGCTCAAGACATGACGCGCGACATCATCATCTCAACCGACGGCGGACACCTCGAAGTTCTCACCACAGGTGGTGAGCTTGCAGCGGCAGGTTCCGGCGTCGTCGTCGTTCCTGCCTCCATGGTGACCGCCTCCGATTACACGCGTTTCGCCCAAAAACTGAGTGAGGCTCTGGGCCGCCCCGTCCACACCTTCAACCGTCGTGGACGTGGTGATTCCTCGCCGCAGGCCGAGGACTACACCCTTGAAGCCGATATCCGGGACCTTGAGGCCGTCATGAAGCATACGTCCAGCACTGACGTGTTTGGTCACAGCTTCGGCGGCGCAGTGGCCTTGCATGCGGCACGGACGCTCCCGGTGGAACGCCTCGCCGTCTACGACCCCGCAGTCTCCGTCAACCACAGCGTCAAGGCCGAATGGGCGCCTGAGTATGAACGCGCGACGGCGGCGGGAGACTACGATCGCGGTCTCGCCGTTCTGATCAAGGGAGTCGAGACCGGTGGCGCCTTCGCTCGCATGCCACTGTCCATGCTGACATTGGCGAACAAGCTCACCGCCGGCACGCCGATGGGTCGGCAAATGCGTGAGTTGATGACCTGTGGTGTTCGCGAGATCAAGGCAGTGATTGCCGCCGACATGCCGGCTGAACCCTTCCTGGAGCTACCGTTGGAGACCCTGATCGTGGTGGGCGAAAAGAGCCCAGCCTACTTTGGTGTTGCCTGCGGCCAGATCCACGACGTCCTGTCCGGCTCGAGCTACACCATCCTGCCCGGCTTCGGCCATGACGGCCCCATCAAGGCTCCTGAAAAGCTGATCTCTGAGTTGTCGGAGTTCTTCTCGGGTTAGTCTCGTTGCGCGGCAATCAGCCCAGCTGAATGGCGGCGATACCGGCCACAGCGGTCACTGTGAGTGCCAGCCGCACGCGACTGAACCGCTCGTTGAAGAAAAGCGCTCCGATGAGCCCCGCCAGCAGCACGCTCGTTTCCCGGAGAGCCGATACCAAGGCCAGAGGCGCCAGGCTCTGGGCCCAGACCACAATCCCGTAGGCCAGCATGGACACCAGTCCCCCAGCGAACCCCGGCTTCCAATACCGCGCCACGCGTTTGGCGAAGGAGCGGCGATCTGCGGCCAAGCGCCAGCAGACCAAAGGAATCAGCAAGCCCTGGAGCAGGAACAGCCACGAGATATACGCCATGGGGTCCCCTGACACGCGTACCCCTGTACCGTCCACCAGGGTGTAGGCCGCAATCGAGGCGCCGGTCAGTACTGCGAAGAGCGTGCCTTTGCGATTGGTGGGCCCCGTTCGTGCCGCGCCCTTGCCGGTGAGGGCCAGGCTGAGCAATGAACCCGCGACGACGGCCACTCCAGTCAACTGCCAAGGGCTCAGCTTCTCTGCCAGGAACGTCGTGGCCACTGCCGTGACGAGGAGAACGGCCAGCCCCCGGGCCAGAGGGTAGACCTGCGAGAAGTCGCCATGTTTGTAGGACGTGGTGAGCAGGATGAGGTAGCAGGTCTGGAGTCCCGCCGAGGCAAGGACGAACGGCCACGATTGCTGCAGGGGAAGGCCGAAAACCGCTGCGCCCACAACGCCTGAGACAAAATAAGCGATGGCAATCATGGTGGAGGAGGCAAGCCGGTCCGGGATGGACTTGGCCAAGGCATTCCAGGCGCTGTGCAGGACAGCCGCCAACAGAACGGCGGCCGTGACAGTGAACGTCAACGCCGCCCCGCCGCTTGCCGCCTGCCCAAGGGCGTGTCCAGCCGAGGGTCTTGCCGGGCTTCCTGCCGACCGCCGAACGGGACTCCCTCGGAATCCGCTGTGTTGACGCCAAAGGTCGCGAGTACTTGGGCGAAGATATCTGCGTGGTCCACCGCTGATACCCTGCGGGGCAGGCTTGCACCGCCGGCTGCGATCCACGCCGTACGCTCAGCGTCGCTCTCGCCGCCATGTCCGCCGGCGTCCAGGTGGCCATGGTCCGTTACCACCACTACGGTCCAGTCTTCTTCAGCCCGGTCCGGCCTTGCCTGAATGGCGTCCAACAGGGTGCCCAGGCGTGCGTCACAGCGCTGGATCGCGGCCACGTAGCCGGAGCCGGTTCCGTGGTTATGTGCTTCAACATCCGCCTCACCGAAGTACACAAAAGAAGCAGCGAGATCCTCGTTCTCCAAACGGTTGGCCGCGTAGTCAGCCACAGCGTCGTCGGCACAGACCCAACTGGCGGCGTCGTTCGTTTCTTCAGGGTCCGGCGTTGGCACCCAACCGCGGGAGGAGAAGATGGGGCCGCAATGTGTGGGGGTTGCCAGCGGATACCAGCTGGCCGCGATCATGGTCCGCAGCTCCGGGTGGGACGAGCGAAGAACCTCCGTGAAATCCGGCAATGCGTCCAGCTCTGCTGGGTGATGGCTGTTGCCCGTCACCATGTGGCGGTCGGCATAAACGCCGGTGGCAACAGTGGCCCACACCGGACCAGAGATGGTGGCATTCCTTTGGTGGACACGGACTGGCAAAAGGAAGCCAGTCGCGGCGACTCGGTCCATGGCGCGAGTGGGAGTGGACAGCAGTGAGTCATAACGGACGCCGTCGATGCCAACAATCAGGATGTGGGGTGATTTCTTCACAACGTTGACCGTACTTGGGTCGGCCGGCAACTCATAGGGACAGTCATTCGTATCTATAGGAGACTTAGGTCATGCCTATGAATCTCATCCACCTGCGGGCCTTCCATCAGGTGGCCACCTATGGAAGCTATGTGTCGGCGGCTGCTGCAGCGCATGTCAGCCAACCAACCCTTTCGGAACAGGTCCGTCAGTTGGAGCGACACCACGGGATCAAACTGCTGCAGCGCTCAGGCCGGTCCGTCGAACTCACGCCGTTGGGACGCAAGCTGTTTGCGGTGACGTCCAAGCTGTTCGCGGCCGAACTTGAAGCCGAGGCAGTCCTCGCCAAAGCACGCCACGTGATGCAGGGAGAACTACGCTTCGGCACTGACGCCCCTATCAACGCTGTGGGTGTCCTCAGCGCGTTCCGTAGGCGAAATCCAGGAGTGAGCATTCAACTGGTCAGTGGGAACTCAGCAGAGATCCGGAATCGGGTGCTGGCCGGGACAGTGGACGTGGGAATCATCGCGGACGAGACACCCCACCCCGACCTCACGGCGCGAAAGCTCGCTACACAAGACCTTGTGGCATTCGTGCGGCATGACCATGCACTTGCCCGGGCCAAGGTCATCGGCCTCAAGGAGCTGGTAACCCACCCACTGGTCATTCGTGAGATCGGTTCAGTGACGCGCAGAAGCATTGAGGAAGCCCTCACCCAGGCAAAGTTGCAGCCGGCCGAGGTCCTGGAGACGGACAGCCGCGAAGCGGTCCATGCTGCCGTCATTGCCGGCCTTGGGATCGGCGTCATCGCAGAGGATGAATTCAACGACGATCCGCGGCTGGTCCTCCTCGACTTCGCCGACGCAGTCCAGCCCATCACGGAGTATCTGGTGTATCGCAAGGACAATCAGCGCAGCCATGTGGTGGAAGCTGTGGTGGACTGCGTGGGATAGGTGTTTGTTGTGTGGGTGTTAAAGGTGAAGAGCCCCGACCTGTGGTCGGGGCTCTTCCTAATTTATGTCCGGCGGTGTCCTACTCTCCCACACCCTCCCGGGTGCAGTACCATCGGCGCTGTGGGTCTTAGCTTCCGGGTTCGGAATGGGACCGGGCGTTTCCCCCACGCTATGACCGCCGTAACTCTGTTACCCGTCCCAACCCGCTTTTGGTGGGGTTGGGTGGGAAGTCTGTGGTTACAACTGTGGTGTTGTTATTTTGTTGTGGTGGTTCCTGGAACGGTTGTTGTTCGGGAACCACATAGTGGACGCGTGCAGTGTGTTGTGTGGTGTAAGTTGTTGGCCTATTAGTACCGGTCAGCTTCACGAGTCTTTAGTCCTCGCTTCCACATCCGGCCTATCAACCCAGTGGTCTGGCTGGGGGCCTCTCACACATGAATGTGTATGGAAATCTCATCTTGAAGCGAGCTTCCCGCTTAGATGCTTTCAGCGGTTATCCCATCCGAACGTAGCTAATCAGCGATGCACTTGGCAGTACAACTGACACACCAGAGGTTCGTCC